>CANQIA010000014.1 GCA_947624015.1 uncultured Clostridia bacterium | reverse complement strand
ATCAGATGGTGCTGGAAATCGTGCCTTCGGATATTGTTTCGCCCTTTATTGACGGAAATGCGCTGCAGCTTGTTTTCCTGGGGGTATGCATGGGAGCCGCCCTTTTAATTCTGAACGAGCGTGTATCGGCAGTGCAGGATACCTTGCTTCAGGCAAACGAGGCAGTACAGTTTCTTATGAGAGCATTGGGAAAGGTCATTCCCTTGTTTGTGTTTTTAAGCCTTTTCGACCTTATGCTGTCCGACGTCGGCAGCGGAATTTTAAGTCTGCTCAAGGTGTTTGCTATTGCAATACCGGAGATATTTCTGCTGGTATTGTTTTATATCCTTACAGCAGCGGTGCGCCTGAAGGTCAGCCCGATCCTATTGATCAAAAAAATGCTGCCGACTTATATGATCGCTTTGACTACGGCTTCTTCGGCTGCCGCCCTTTCAACAAATCTGGAGACCTGCGTAAAGGAACTCGGCATCCCAAAAAAGATAGCGGATTTTGCCATTCCCTTAGGACAGGTACTTTACAAGCCGGGCTTTTTTGTAGGTCTTTTTACTTTGTTACTGTGCATGGCTGAGTATTATGACATTACCGTTACGCCCCAGTTCCTCATTATGTTGATTTTGACTGTAGGTCTTCTTTCCATGGCGGTACCGCCTATTCCGGGCGGTGCGCTTTCCGTATTTACCGTTCTGTTTGCACAGTTTGGCATTCCGAGCGGAGCGGTAGCTCTGGCGGTGGCAGTCAATGCGGTACTCGACTTTTTTATGACTTCTGCCGGGGTCGCCTGCCTGCAGATCCAGGTAGCCCTTGCGGCGGAGAGTGTCGGAATGCTTAATGAAAAGAAGCTGAGAAAAGGGTATGTTATGAGGGAAAACAATAAAATTTTCGAAAAATAAAAGGGGTGACACGAATGAATAAGAAGTTCTGTATTTATCGGTTTTTGACAATTATTATTATATGTCTGTTTCTTGGGGGCTGCGCGGAAAGCGGCGGTAAAAACGAGGCGATAAACGGTATCGATGCGGCTGCTGCGGAAAGCTCCGACGGTCCGATTTATAAGAGTCTTCAGGATTTTTCAGGCAAAAAGGTGGGAATGATAACCGGAACGATTCAAGACCAGCTTCTTGACGGAGTTGTGGACGGTACGATACACCAATATTATGATGATTTTTCTTCACAACTGCTGGCGCTGAGTACGGGAACACTTGATGCACTCATAACGGATATGCCTATAGCCGAGCTTGCTATGGCGCGTCAGCCGGAGTTTGCAATATTCCCCGAAACGATAGCGCCTGACAGCTACGGACTTGGACTTCAGAAGAACAGCCCTCTTACGGAGCAGGTAAACGCTATTATCGAAAAATATGAAGAGGACGGTACACTGCAGGCGCTTCGTGAAAAATGGCTTGGTGCAGACGAGAGCAAAAAGACAATAGACATAGGATCTTATGATGCGCCCAACGGTACCCTTAGATATGTTCACGATTCCACTCTTGAGCCTATGAGCTATGTTGGCGGAAACGGTCAGTCCCTTGGACTTGAGGTGGAGCTGGTTTCTTTGATAGCAAAGGAGCTTGGCATGAAGCTTGATATTACCCAGGGAACCTTTAATGCGCTTATCCCCATGCTTGCAAGCGGACGTGCCGATATTGTTTCAGGCTCCATAAGTATAACGGAGGAACGCAGGGAGAGCATTGACCTTACAGAACCCCACTATATAGGCGGAACGGTACTTCTTGTTCGGGCAGAGGATATTGGGATCGCTTCTCAGCAGGAAGGCGGCAGTTTCCTTAACGGCTTACACAACAGCTTTAACAAGACGTTTATTCAGGAGAGCCGTTGGAAAATGATACTTTCAGGTCTTGAGGTGACCTTTGCCATATCCGTATTTTCGGCACTGTTCGGCACAATACTGGGCTTCGTTCTGTGTCTTTTGCGCAGGAGCCGTTTTACGGCAGTTTCCCGAATTACCGCAGTATTTATACGTTTGATACAGGGCATACCCGTACTTGTACTGCTTATGCTTATGTTCTATGTGGTATTTGCAAAGGCGCAGCTTAGCGGTATCATTGTTTCTATTGTGGCGTTTTCCATTAATTTTGCGGTGTACGTGTCTGAAATGATGCGTACCGGCATAGACGCCGTTGATAGGGGACAGTGGGAGGCAGCCACGGCAATAGGCTTTAACCGTGTAAAAACATTTACCAAAATCATTGCCCCGCAGGCGCTTAAGCATATCCTTCCGGTCTATAAGGGCGAGTTTATTTCCATGGTCAAGATGACCTCGGTGGTAGGATATATTGCAGTGCAGGATCTTACGAAAGCTACCGACCTTATACGCAGCCGAACCTTTGAGGCATTCTTTCCGCTTATAGCGTCGGCGGCTATATACTTCGTACTGGCATGGGCGCTGACTTCGCTTTTGGGTATCGTCGAAAGGCGTACAGGTACGAAAGCCCGCCGCAAACGGGCGGATAGGCTCATGGCAATGATCGAGAACGCCGAAAAAACGCCTGAGACAAAGGGTAAAACAGCAAATACCACGGAAGTGACAGGCGGCAAGGAACCTGTCATTGCCATTTCACACCTTAAAAAGGTCTATCCTAACGTTACTCCGCTGGGAGATGTCAACGCAGAAATTTTTAAAGGCGATGTCATAACGGTGATCGGACCCTCCGGCACAGGAAAAAGCACGCTGCTGCGCTGCGTCAACCGTTTGGAGACGCCGACGAGCGGAGAGATAAAGGTTTTTGGAAAGGATACTTCTGATAAAAAAGTGAACCTTAATTTACTCAGGCAGCGTATGGGCATGGTATTCCAGTCCTTTAACCTGTTTGGGCATCTGACGGTAATTGAAAATGTTATACTTGCGCCCACCTTGTTAAAAGGCGTGCCGAGACAAAAGGCGCTCATGTACGGAATGGAGCTTTTGCGCATGGTGGGAATGGCGCAGAAGGCAGTAAGCTATCCCGACGAGCTGTCGGGAGGACAAAAACAGAGGGTTGCGATCGCCCGCACCCTTGCCATGGATCCCGAGATAGTGCTTTTTGATGAACCCACATCAGCGCTTGACCCTACAATGGTAGGAGAGGTGCTTAGCGTTATGAAGCGGCTTGCATCGGAAGGGCTTACCATGATGATAGTCACACATGAAATGCAGTTTGCCCGTGATGTTTCCACTCGTATCTTTTATATGGACGAGGGTATTATCTACGAGGAAGGAACTCCCGACGAGATATTTGACAGCCCGAAACGGGATAAAACTCGGGCATTTGTAAAAAGGCTGAAGACCCTTACACTTTCCGTGGACTCCTTGGACTATGATTTTATAGGTATGTCGGAAAGCATACGTCAGTTTGGAGAAGGAAATCTGCTGTCTAAAAAACGAGTGGAAAATCTTCGCCGTGTGTATGAGGAAATTCTGGCGCAGAATCTTGTTCCGGCAAAGGAAGTGGAATTTCCTATCACAGTTTCGGCAGAGTATTCGGAGAAGGAGGACAGTCTTGAAATGCGTTTTGCATGGCGCGGAGAGCGTTATGATCCTATGGAGAGCGGCGACGAGCTTTCCGTTATGATAGTAAAGGCTTCGGTCAGTGGATTCGGTTACGATCATAGGGACGGCGCAAACAGCCTTGTTATAAAAATATAGTATACGACAGAATGATTTTTGAAAGAGAGAGGGGTGCAAAAAGCGATGTTATCAACAGAAAAAATATTTCACATAAAGGAATCGGGCTCTACGATGAAAACGGAAGTTCTGGCAGGAATTACAACATTTATGACTATGGCATATATCCTCATGGTCAATTCCGGAATGTTTGCGGAGCTGGGGGTGTCCTACAATGCGATCTATATTGCAACAGCAATTTCCGCATGTATAGGTACGATTTTGATAGGGCTTCTGGCAAATCTGCCCTTGGCACAGGCGTCTGCCATGGGTTCAAATGCCTTCTTTGTATATACGGTGTGTTTAGGCTTTGGGTTAGGCTATGCCAATGCTTTGGTACTTATTCTGCTTGACGGCATTATGTTCATACTGCTTACGGTAACAGGACTGCGAAAGAAAATATTTGAGGCGATACCTACAGCTGTAAGAGTGTCGATACCTGCAGGAGTCGGACTGTTTATTGCCTTTATCGGGCTTAAGGATTCCGGGATAGTGGTGGCAGATGCCTCCACTTATGTCAGCCTTGCTTCCTTTAACCTTCTTTCCGGAAATGTTGCATGGAAGGATATTATGCCTATGCTTGTTACGATTTCCGCTTTAATTGCCATAGCGGTACTGACATGTCGGAAGGTAAAGGGTGCTGTGCTCTGGGGCATACTTGGAGGAACCATACTTTATTATATTCTTGGTTTTACCGTTCCCGGATTTTATGAGGGCTTTGCGGACGGTTTGAATTTTAACCCCTTTGCGGCATTTGGGGACTTTGGCACTCAGGCATTCGGCAGGGTCTTTACGGAAGGCTTTGATTTTTCGCCATATCTGGCGGAGCACAGCAGAATGGAGCTTGCTATATTGATAGCGACTACTGCTCTTGCGTTCTGTCTGGTGGATATGTTTGATACTATAGGTACCTTGTACGGAGCCTGCGCCAGAGGAAATATCCTGACCGAAGAGGGAGAAGTACCCAACCTGGATAAGGCAATGCTTGCGGACGCCATAGCTACTGTGTGCGGCGCAGTCTGCGGCACATCTACGGTAAGCTCTTATGTGGAGGCCTCCACAGGCATTGCGGAGGGCGGAAGGACAGGTATGGCTGCCATGGTAACGGGAGCGCTGTTTTTTGTCAGCATGTTTCTAAGCCCGATCGCAATGCTTGTACCGGGATGCGCAACAGCGGCGGCGCTCATATATGTAGGGATCATGATGATGAACTGCGCCAGAAGTATAGACTGGCTTAAAACTGAGGATGCAGTACCGGCGTTTCTGACCTTGGCGATGATGCCTATGACCTACAATATTTCTTACGGCATTGCCTTCGGCGTGATTTCTCATGTGCTTATCAGCGTGTTTATCGGAAAGGCAAGGAACGTAAAGGCAGGAACATGGGTAATAGCAACGCTCTTTGCCCTCATGTTCCTTGTGACCCATTAAAAAAACGGCAATGCTTTTTGTTTGTTATACTTGGGACTGCGCCGATCTTGGACGGTGCAAGGCTTTCCGCCGTTACATGATCGGCTAGAGGCAGATTTACCATCGTTATACAAAATAAGCGGCAGCCCAAAACAAATTCGGACTGCCGCTTGTTTTAATTTTAGATGATTTTGTTGGTATTTTATTTCTTTGTCAAGAATCAGTAGAGAGAGTATTTTTTAAATAAGTATAAATTTATTGTTTATGCGTAGTAGAGTCGACCCTATCGGCAGCCCAAAGCAAAGGTATTTTTAACTCACAGAAATGGTTGGGCTGCCACTTCCATTGCACAGAAGATGTATCTGACAGTCCCGACCCTTCCACCGCCTAACGGCGGTCCCCCTCCCCTTTGCAGGGGAGGCTGGAGGTGGGGAGGGGCTGGCTTTGCCGTAGGCAAAGTGCTGAATCTTATCTGAAGGGGAAGCTTAGTATTACGCTTTTCTCATTTCTTAGTTAGTGATAAATTTAGTTTTACAACATTATTAAAGCCTTTGTAAAGCGTAAACCAAAGCTCCCCTTCAGATAAGGGGAGCTGGCAGGCACGTCAAAAATTTCAGAATAAGATATTTTTGAACGTGCCTGACTGAAGGGTCGATACTCGCATAACCCAAAATCCCTAAACCAAACAAAGCTGTCCCATTAAGATCCATTTTTATCACAGATCATAATGGGACAGCTATTTATATTTATTCTGCCTTATCCAGCTTATCCATCCATACTTTCACAACAGCGTCGCTTGGCATACGCCAGTCTCCTCTTGGGCTTAGGCTTACGGAGCCTACCTTGGGTCCGTCTGGTATACAGCTTCTCTTGAACTGCTGAGTGAAAAATCGCCAATAGAAATTTCTCAGCCATTTGTATATGACCTTATCGTCGTACTTATCTTTAAACGCTATCTTTGCAATATAATATATTTTGTCGGGTTCGAAGCCAAGACGCATCATATTGTATAGGAAAAAGTCGTGAAGCTCATAGGGTCCCACAACATCTTCCGTTATCTGGGCAATGTTTCCCTCTTTATCGGGAGGCAGAAGCTCGGGAGATACGGGCGTATCCAGTATATCCTTAAGTATGGCTCTGAGCTTTTTGTCCTTTGTGGTGTCCGCTTCATACTGTATAAGGTATTTAATAAGCGTTTTGGGTATAGAGCAGTTTACTCCGTACATGCTCATATGGTCGCCGTTGTAAGTTGCCCAGCCAAGGGCAAGCTCGCTCAGATCCCCTGTGCCTACAACAAAACCGTTGTACTTAGACGCCATATCCATAAGTATCATTGTTCTTTCTCTTGCCTGGGAGTTCTCATAGGTAAGATCCTTTACATTCTCATCATGACCTATATCCTTGAAATGCTGAAGTACAGCAGGTTTTATATTTATCTCCTTCAGCTCTGCTCCCAGTGCTTTTGTAAGCTCTACCGCATTGTTGTATGTCCTGTCCGTAGTGCCGAAGCAGGGCATGGTTACCGCTATTATGCCCTTTCTGTCAAGACCTGCCATATCAAAGGCTCTTGCGCATACAATAAGCGCCTGTGTGGAGTCCAGACCTCCGCTTATGCCTATTACGACATTTTTACAGCCTATATGCTCTATTCGTTTCCTCAGACCCACAGCCTGTATATTCATTATTTCCTCACAGCGCTTTTCCCTCTTTTTGATATCATTGGGTACAAAGGGCGCAGGATCTATATATCTGTTTATATCGCCTTGGTTTTCGGCAATATCTATTTCCACAAGGGTGTAGTCGGCATTATCGCTCCTGAATGAGGAATTCCTTTGCCTTTCCGAGGAAAGACGGTAAACATCTATATCCGCATATACTGTGGAATTTGTAAATCTTTGGGATTCGCTGAGGGTAATACCGTTCTCGCTTATGATATTATGTCCTGAGTATACAACATCCGTAGTGCTTTCTCCGTAGCCTGCACAGGCATATATATAGGCGCATATGGCTCTTGCGGACTGATTTTCTACAAGAGATCTTCTGTAAATGGATTTTCCCGTTATCTCATTTCCCGCAGAGGGATTTGCAATAATATTTGCTCCTGCCGTTGCATGCCTTGAGGAAGGAGGTATAACGCTCCAGAGATCCTCGCATATCTCAACGGCTAAGCTTAGCTCCGGCATATTGACAGACCTTATTATTATGTCGGTGCCGAAGTACACCTTCTCGCCTAAAAGCTCTATGACCTTCGTATCCTTAAATGCCTCTCTGAACCAGCGCATTTCATAAAACTCGTTGTAGTTGGGAAGAACGGACTTGGGAACAAGAGCCAATATGCTTCCTTTATACAGCACGGCGGCGCAGTTGTACAGATCGGAGCAGTATTCATAGGGCAGACCTATAACAGATATGATATTTATATCTGCGGTATCCTTTTTTATCCTTTCAAGAGTATCCAAAGCTGAACTCAGAAGTGTCCTTTGATTGAAAAGATCGCCACAAGTATAGCCCGTTATACACAGTTCGGGGAATACTATTATCTCGGTATTATTTTCCGCAGCCTTTTTAATGGTTTGTATAATGCTGCTGCCGTTAAAGTCGCAGTCAGCCACTTTTATATCGGGTGTTGCCGCCGCAGTTCTTATAAATCCGTATTTCATAACTTTCTCCTTTTTTCTGTAAATTTATACGGTATATCATCTCAGTTCAAATTCTATAAGCCTGTCCAGAAATTCGCCGAAGCTCATATTGGATATCTGAGCTGCCTTGGGTATAAGACTTTTGTCCGTAAGACCGGGGAGCGTGTTCACTTCTATAACATATATCTGTTCATCCTTGACTATCATATCCACACAGGCATAGCCTCTGCACTTAAGTACCGTAAAGGTCTTTACGGCTATTGCCTTGACCATATCCTGCATAAAGACAGGCATATTGCTTATATCGCCCAGGGGAGAGCTGCTCTTGGATTTATCCTCATAGTCGAATATATCTCCCCGCTTGTTTATATCCAAGACTGCCATTACGTCTATGCTGTCTTTGCTTTCCGCTACGGCGCAGGTTATTTCCTGCCCCTGTATATATTTTTCGGCAATAACGTCATCGTCATACTTCTTTGCAATAGAATCCACAGCCTTTTCAAGCTCATCCATATCGTAGGCGATGCCTATGCCTATACTCGATCCGCCTCTGTTGGGCTTAGCTATAAGAGGAAAGCCCATCTGCCTTATTTCATCGGCGTAGTCTATAAGTCTTTCGCCTCTTTTTATACACACATCGGCAGGCACCTGTATATGATTTGCCGCCATTACGGTCTTGGCTGTTTTTTTGTCCATACACAATGCGCTGGAAAGCACTCTGCTGCCTGCAAAGGGTATGCCCAGACAGTGTAAAAAGCCTTGCAGGGAGCCGTTTTCTCCGTTGCCTCCGTGAAGGGCGCTAAGCACTATATCGGGAGGCTCCTTTATTATCTCCCTTGCCCAGTTGGTAGAGCCGTCCTTCGGCAACTCATATATTTTGATATTATATTTATCATTGTCAAGGTTTGCCGTTATATTCTCACAGGATCTGAGAGATATATCCCGCTCCACAGAGCTTCCTCCCGCAAGTATCGCAACATTTATTTTTCCCATTTTATTCACCTATATTATAAATTTTCTCAATCTGTTTTCGGTTTCCTCGTCGGCATAAAGCTCAAAGTAATATCCGTTTTCTCTTGTTTCGCTTGCCGTTATCTCGCAACTGCCGTGTATAATGGCTAGAAGCCTGCCCTCGGAATAGGGTATGAGTACACAAACGCTTTTTTTAAATGAACGTATGGTTTCCTCCACCTTCTCCAGAAATTCGGGTATATTTTTTCCCGTTGCGGCAGATACGGACATTGTGGCTAAGGCTCTCTCATCCTTTATAAGAGGAAGCTCCACGTCTTCTCTGTCTATTTTATTGTAAACAGTCAGCACGGGCTTGTCTGCAGCTCCAAGTTCTTTAAGAGTGTTGTATACCACGTTCATCTGTTCCGAGCGCTTAGGGTTGGAGGCGTCTACAACGTGTACCAATATATCGGCATATTTTACCTCCTCCAGAGTTGCTCTGAATGCCTTTATAAGGTTATGAGGCAGCTTTTGTATAAAGCCTACCGTGTCGGTAAAAAGATATTTTGCTCCGCTTTGTGTTTCCAGGGAGCGTGTGGTGGTGTCAAGAGTGGCAAAAAGCTTGTTTTCCGCAAGCACCTCAGATCCCGTTACAGTGTTCATAAGCGTGGATTTGCCTGCGTTGGTATAGCCTACAAGGGCTATGACGGGTATATTGCTTTCAAGCCTTTTTTCTCTTAATACGCTTCTGTGATTTTCTATTTCCCTAAGCTCCCTGTTCAGCTCCGATATCCTGTCGGCTATATTTCGCCTGTCGGTCTCAAGCTTTTTTTCGCCGGGACCTCTTGTACCTATGCCGCCGCCAAGACGTGACATTTCAATGCCTCGTCCCGTAAGGTGCGCCATATTGTACTTGAGCTGAGCCAGCTCCACCTGTACCTTGCCTTCGGCTGAGCCGGCTCTTTTTGCAAATATATCCAGTATCACAAGAGTTCTGTTCATTACCTTGGTGTTAAGGGCATTTTCAAGGTTCCTTATTTGATTTTGATTGAGTTCGTCATCGCATATTATACCTGTGGCATCCGTAAATTCAACATATGCTTTAAGCTCCTCGATCTTGCCCTTTCCCAGATAAGTGCTTTTGTTTATAGCCTCTCTTTTCTGTATGAGCCTGCCTACGACCTCCGCTCCTGCTGTTCTTGCCAGCTCTGCCAGCTCGTCAAGGCAGCTTTCCGTATCGAATATGCCCTCGCCTGTATCTATGCCCACAAGTACAACTCTTTCCGCTTCCTTTTCCGTGTTGTAAAGCATGTCAATTACCTACCTCTACGTCTATGCTTGAGGATATCCCGTTGTCTTCGGATATATTTCCCTTTGCCTTGCTTTTGTCATTACAGCCGAAAAGACATAGGGTCATTGCCATCACTGTCAAAACCAAAGTTATTTTTTTCATATATTATTCTCCTTTAATTTTTCAAAAAGCTCTGTTATATCTTTATTGTCTGCTTTTACACATATCCTTTCCCCTGTGACAGGGTGTATAAATCTCAGCTCCTCTGCAAAAAGGGCGGAAAGTACGTTCCTTTTATGCTTAAATGCCTTGTTATACTTTGTATCGCCGTAAAGAGGATATCCCATATGGGCAAACTGCACTCTTATCTGATGATGTCTGCCCGTTTCAAGATATATCCTGACAAGGGTCTTGTCCCTGCAGCTTTCAATTATATCATAGTCCAGCGCCGCTCTTTTTGCTCCTATATTTCCCTTGTTTACTATTTTTGATGTGTTTGTGGAGGCGTTTTTGAAAATATAGTCTTCAATATGTCCGCCGCACATTGGACTGCCGCAAAGTATGGCGATGTATATTTTGTCCGCCTTGTTTTCCCTTATCATCTGTGTGAGAAGGGCTGCCGTTTTGCTGTCCTTTGCAAAGAGGGCAACGCCGCCTACGGGTCTGTCAAGCCTTGTTATTATATGACAGGGAGCTTTGCAGTATTCGGATACGAGTCCGGTAAGAGGAGTATCGCCGCTCTTGTCGGACTGAACGGGCATACCCGCTTTTTTAAGTACCGTTATTATATATTTATCCTCGTATAAAATTTCTAAGCTCATAATTATCCTCCTGTTTTAATTGTATTTGATTATTTGATTTTGTCAATATTTAATGCAAAAATTTTAATTTATATTGTTACGCTTCGACAAATATCAGACCGCCTATTAAGTATACTGTTATCTGTGACAACCATACAAAGGAGAATCTATATGACAGGCAAAATAAAAAAAGAAGCGGCTGCTTTTATCAAAAGCTATCGGCTGACCTATGGTATAATAGGATTTATGCTTGGAAGACTGGAGCTTTTCGGCATTATCAATCCTGTTATCACAGGCTATGTATCGGTGTTCTGCGGAAGACCTTGTTTTTATACGGCGGCGGTTTCGGGAATGCTGGGGCTTATCGGCATAAGAGATAAGATATACATATCCAGATACATAGGCGCAATACTTATACTGTGCGCCATGCATATGCTTGGAGGCAAGGGAAAGGGGCTTACTTTCAGCGGAGGTCTGGCAACCTTATGCTCGGGGCTTACATTTGCCATATTCTATGACTTTTCAATGTACTATGTGATACTGGCGTTTATAGAGGCGGTGCTTGCGGTGTGTCTTAATGTGATACTCAGGGACAATATAGGAGTACTCAACATTATGGACAACCCTGTTGTGAATACCGACAGCTATTCCGAGGCAATAGAGAGGATAGCCGAAAGCAGACTTAAAAACATAGCTTCCGTATTCAGAAAGATATCCCAATCCTATGCAGAGGCAACGGCATCGTCGGATATAAACGAGACCCGGGAAAAGCAGAAAATACTGGATACCGTAACGGCTCAGAGCTGCAGCGGCTGTCCCATGCTTGAAGAATGCTGGCATAAGAGCTGCGAAGCTACATACAGGGTATTCTACAATGCCATAGACAGTTGGATAAAAACAGGGGAGGTACAGGACTTTCCCAAAAGCTTCAAGGATACCTGCGGTTACAGCGATATAATAAGGACAAGAGCAAGAGGCTGCGTGGAGCTTTATATGAACAAGAGGCTTTGGAAAGAAAGGCTGTCCTCCGTAAGGCGTCTTGTTTCGGAGCAGATGAAGAGCGCAGGAGACGCCATAGACGAGCTTTATATGGATATGGAAAACAGCAGAGTGGACAGGCAGCTCAGCAACAAAATATACAAGGGACTCACATCCTCTCTTGTAAAGAGCGCCGCAGCCGTTAAAAAGAACGGAGCCACAGAAATATATATAAGGCTCAACAGTTGTCACAACTGCAATATATGTACGGATATGATAATACCGGAGATAAAGGAGATAACGGGACTGGATTTTGTCAGATGGGACAGCAGATGTATAATAGAAAAAGACGACTGTTTCCTTCATCTTATAGAGGAGCCGCCCATAAGGCTCAGTGTGGCATCGGCGTCGGCTCCCAAGGAGAACAGCGAAATATCGGGAGACTGCTACACATTTATGAATATAAAGGGCAAGTGCATACTTGCAGTGGCAGACGGTATGGGCAGCGGAAGCAAGGCCAGAGAGGAGAGCGCCGCCTCAATAGAGCTGTATGAGGACTTTGTCTGCGCAGGCTTCGGAAGTGAGACCACTTTGGATATTATAAATTCTGTACTGCTAATGCGAGAGGACAATGAAAGCTTTACAACTCTTGACATATGCACTGTGGATCTGTACAGCGGAAGGACGGAGTTTATAAAGATAGGCGCCGTATCCACAGTAATAGTACATCCCCACGGAGTCGAGATAATACGTTCATCCACTTTGCCCGCAGGCATACTGGGGCAGGTAGATACGGACGCTCAGACCCGTCAGCTTGAAAAGGGAGATATAATAATAATGATGACAGACGGAGTTCTGGATTCTACGGGCAATGTGGTGCGCAATGAGGACTGGCTCGTTGAGGTAATAGAGCAAAGGCATACAAACAACCCTAAGATACTGGCTGAAAGTATACTGAGCAAGGCTGTTGAAAATTCTCGGGGCATTGTGAGAGATGATATGACTGTGCTGGTGTCAAGTTTGTATTGACGGAGAAAAGACGATTATGTTATTATTGAAAAAAAGACGAGTAAAAATACGGTATATCCGGGCAAAGGATCATTATTATGCTTACAAAGGTAAAAAATACGATAGAAAAATTCAATATGCTTGAAAAGGGCGACAGCGTGGTAATAGGCGTATCGGGAGGAGCGGATTCCGTATGTCTTGCTCATATAATGGACTGCCTTAAGGAGGAATACGCCCTTCATATAATACTTGTGCATATAAATCACAATATAAGAGGCGAGGATGCAGACAGAGATGAGGCGTATGTTATGAGCCTTGGGGAGAAGTACGACTGCGATGTAAAGATATTCAGCTATGATGTAGAGAAGATCGCCAAGGAGAAGGGGCTTACTCTTGAGGAAGCAGGAAGAGAGCTGAGATACGAGGCATTTTACAAAACTGCGGGAGAAAAGGGCAAAATAGCCGTGGCTCACAATATAAACGACAACTGCGAAACTATGCTCATGCGCTTTTTCAGAGGCACGGGCATAAAGGGTCTTGGAGGCATAAATCCCATAAGGGACAAAATAATACGTCCTCTTATAGAGATATCCAGAGCGGAAATAGAGGACTATTGCGCCGAAAACCATTTGGAGTACTACACCGATTATACAAACAATATAGACATTTACACACGCAATAAGATAAGGCTAAAGCTAATACCCTTTATAGAAAGGGAGCTGAACCCCAATATAGTAAACACTCTTTACAGGACCTCGGAAATAATGGCAGCCGAGGACAGATATCTGAGCGAAGCAGCCCAAAGAGCCTATGACGCCTGCGAGGTATCTCCAAAGAGAATAGACGTCGAAAGGCTGAAAACATACGATCCCGTAATACAGCGCAGGATAATAAGGCTTGGCTTTGTGGACTTTTCTGCGGATCTTCACGACATATCCTATTCCAATGTGGAAAGCGCTCTTTCTCTTGCCTATAAGGAAAGCGGAAGGACAATAGAGCTGCCCCACGGACTGAGAGCCGTAAGGGAGCAGGACACAATATACTTTTGCCGCAGCAAAACAACGGAACCCTTTGCCTATGAAATAAATATGGATGAAAAGAAATATTATAAGGAATTAGGGGCATATCTTCTGCTTACCGATAAAAAATGCGAAAAAAATGCAAAATTATTGTATACTATTTCCTTTGATTATGATAAAATAGTATTGCCGTTGACATTGAGGAGCCGTCTGGCAGGGGACAAAATATATATTGCAGGCATAGGAGGGAGCAAATCCCTTAAGAAGCTTTTTATAGACAGCAGGATACCTATGGTGGAAAGAGACAGCATACCCGTGCTGGCTATGGGCAGCGATATACTGTGGATAAGTAATATGAAGACCTCCGACAGATATAAGGCAGACGATACAACGGTAAACTACTTGCATATGTATTTACTGGAGGAATAGTATTATGAGGGAAGTAATCACAGAGCTTATTTCCGCTGAGGAAATTGAAAAGAGAGTAGAAGAGATCGCCGCAGAGATAACAAAGGAATACAAGGGCGAGGAGCTTACTACGATATGTGTGTTAAAGGGCGCCGTTATGTTTATGGTAGACCTTGTAAAGCATATAGATCTGCCCGTGCAGTTTGACTTTATGGATGTATCCAGCTACGGCAATTCCACAGAATCCAGCGGCAACATAAAGATAAACAAGGATCTTGAAAACTCCATAGAGGGTCAGAACGTACTTATAGTAGAAGATATTATAGACAGCGGCGGCACCCTTTACCAGCTTCTTAAGTACCTAGGCTCAAAAAAGCCAAAGTCTCTTAAGATATGTACCCTTTTCGATAAGCCCGACAGACGTAAGTATGACATAGACGTTACATGGAGAGGCTTTGAGATACCCGATGAGTTTATAGTTGGCTATGGTCTGGACTATGCTCAGAGGTACAGAAATCTTCCCTACATAGGCGTGCTTAAATTTGAGGAATAAATTACAAAAAAATGTCTTGCAATATGGACTTTAATGTGTTAAAATCTCTTTATACTATTATTTTCCCATAGATTAAGTAGGAAATACAAAGGAGATGTTTATATGAACACAAGGAAATTATGTATAACAGGTTTGCTTATAGCCATTACCTGTGTTGCGACAATGATAATAAAGATACCCATTCCCGCAACCCAGGGCTACATAAACGTAGGCGACAGTATAATACTTATTACCGCAGTGCTTTTGGGCAATCCCTTTGCCCTTTTGGCAGGGGGCATAGGCTCCGCTCTTGCCGACCTTATACTTGGGTATACCAACTATGTGCCGGTCACTTTTGTGGTAAAGGGCATTGAGGGTCTTATAGCCGCTGTGATCGCAGGCAGAGGCGCAGGCTTTTTTACTCCAAGGAAAATGGCAGGCGCGCTTATAGGCGTGGCATGGATGGTGCTGGGATATTTCATATGCGAGATATTTATGTACGATATAGCTGCTGCTACAGGCTCGGTTATTTCCAACTGCATACAGGCAGGCGGCAGCTTTGTGATATTTATTGTGCTTGGTTATGCTCTTTATAAGGCAAAAATACAGAAATTTGTATCGTAAAAATAATTTTGTACATAATAAGAGTGGTGGGAAACTGTCACTCTTATATATTGAAAATAAGGAGGTTCCTATGGACAGCAGATTAGAAAAACTTGCAAAAAACATAGTCGGCTATAGCTGTAAGATCGATAAGGGAGAAAGAGTGCTTATAAGCTGTAACGGCACATCGGCGTTCCCTCTTGTAAAGGCTCTTATAAGGGAGATATACAATGTGGGAGCATATCCCTTTGTGGATATACGCTCCAATATAATACAAAGAGAGCTTATGCTGGGCTGTACTGCCGAAATGTTCAATGAGATAAAGGAAATAGACGATGCCAGAATGGCGCTTATGGACGCCTATATAGGCATAGGCTGTAACGACAACACATCGGAGCTGGCAGACGTACCGGGAGAAAAGCAGTCTATATGGAGCAGGGACTACGACAATAAGATACTTGAAACACGCCTTAAGAAAAAATGGGTGGTTCTGAGATATCCCAACAATTCCTTGGCTCAGTCCGCAGGCACCAGCCTTGACGCTTTTGAGGACTTTTACTTTAAGGTATGCAATCTGGATTACAGCAAAATGAGTAAGGCTATGGACAGCCTTGTAGAGCTTATGAACAGAACGGACAAGGTAAGGATAACGGGAAAGGGTACCGATATTTCATTCAGCATAAAGGACATACCTGCCATAAAGTGCGCAGGGGAAATGAATATACCCGACGGCGAGGTGTATACGGCGCCTGTGAAGGACAGTGTGAACGGCACCATTGCCTACAACACTCCCACAGAATATCAAGGCGTTACCTATGACAGCGTCACCTTGGAGTTCAAGGACGGCAAGATCATAAAGGCGACTGCCAATGACACCGAAAGAGTGAATAAGGTATTTGACACAGACGAAGGCGCAAGATATGTAGGGGAGTTTGCCATAGGCGTAAATCCCTATATTACAAAGGCTATGAAGAATATACTCTTTGACGAGAAGATAAGAGGTTCTATCCACTTTACACCGGGCAACGCTTACGAGGACGCCGACAACGGAAACCGAAGCGCCATACACTGGGATCTTGTGCTTATACAGACCGAGGACTACGGCGGAGGCGAGATATACTTTGACGATGTGCTTATAAGGAAGAACGGCATTTTTGTACTTGACGAGCTTAAATGCCTTAATCCCGAAAATCTGGTATAAATTATAAAAAGCCCCTCAATATGGGGCTTTTTATAATATGTATCAATACATCAATACATAGATATCATATCGTTAAAGTTGTTTATAAGCATTCCTCCGCTTACCACGGTCAGCACCAAAGCCGCTATTATACTCATTACAACAACAGAGGCGATAAATATATGCACTCTCTTGTCCTTGTTGATCTGGGCAAGCTGGAGTACAGCCGTATATGAAAGCACCATGCCAAAAATAATGCCTATGGCTACAAATACAAAGGACAGTGAAAAAAATACGGCGCATACAGCCGCCAATATAATTCCTGCCATTTCGCCTGCTGCCTTAAGTCCTGCTATTTCCATAGTCGTTACCGTATCCAATTCTGTCTTGGCGATAGTTTTGGCGCAAAGGCTTATTACAAAGGAATATATAAAATCCAGAGCAAATGTCACCATAAATGCCGCAACTATTATCCCTGTCTTTACCACGTTGGATCTGAAGCCGCCTGCAGATGTGAGTATTATAACATAAAGACACATGATACCTGCCTTTACAAGCATGAGCTTCACTCCCATTTTACCGTTATCCCTGTTCATAAAATCCTGAACTGTGGAGCAGGGTCTTTTTATAAGCTCCAGAGTGAGTGTAAATACCGATACGAAGGCAAGAAACAGTCTATTCAGATCGTAGACTTGCTTTTTTTCATTGTTATTTTCGTTTTTGACTTCTTGAGAAAGTTGGTTTTCCGCAGGGATATTGTTTTGAGTACAGTTGCATATCTCTCCGTCACGCAGCTCTCTTCCGCAGTTTGAGCAATACATAATATCTCTCCTTTGCCTCTTGGCATGATCACATTTAAAAAAATCGCCCTGATCATACTGCCTCGGACGATTATTTTCACTTCGCCACAGGGAAACCCAATTGTGTTCCTGTTGTGCTTTTATAATATCATACAATCAAGACTTAGTCAAGGACAACAATATCCTCCGCATTTTTTCTGAGCTCCTCTGCGGCTTTTTTTATATCCTCTGCGGCAAACAGAGCGGACACCACGGCGGCGCCGCTTACTCCGTAGCCCTTAAGCAGCCCTATATTGTCCTTGCTTATACCTCCTATGGCTACGGTAGGTATAGGCACGGCTTTGTTTATGGCTTGCGCCAGTTCCTTTGACATATGGGTAGTGCCTGATTTTGTGCCGGTATCGAACACGGCGCCTATGCCCAGATAGTCTGCCCCCTCTTCATATGCCAGGATGGCTCTTTCCAATGTTCTGGCGGTGCCTCCTATTATTTTGTCTTTTCCCAGCAATTCCCTTGCCTTTTTTACGGACATATCATCTGCGCCTACATGCACGCCGTCGGCGTCTATCTCCTTGCAAAGCATGACGTTGTCGTTTATGACAAAGGGTATTTTGTGTTTATCCGTTATTTTCTTTACATCCAGAGCGATTTTTTTGAACTCGTTATAGTCCGCATTTTTTTCTCTGAGCTGTACGAATGTGGCTCCTCCCAAAATAGCCTGTTCCACTGCCTGAGAGAGGGTCATATCCTTGAGCCATCGTCTGTCGGTAACGGCGTATAATATAAGATTTTTAGGATCCGTTTTCATAGTGATACCGCCTTTTGTAAAGCCGCTGCCGAACAGATACCTGTATTTCGGCAGTTCCATATTTGTGCTTTTATGATAACACGGCGGTATTGCCCTGTCAAGCTATATGAGGAGAGCCTCGTACACCTTATCCCTTCCCACCAGCATATCGTTAAACACCATACGGTCGGGATCGTTCTTGGCTTCGTTTATAAATCCTGCCTTACGGCAATCCTTGAGCTTGTCAAGTCTTTCGGGTCTTTTAAAGCTTTTGCCCATATCGTAGGACATAGCGGTAAAAACGCCTATGGGATTTTTCCACCATACATGGAGCTTGTTTTTTATTATACCGCACACTGAAAACTCGCAATAGCCCTCCCACAGTGTAATGGGTCGAGATACGCCGCTCATATCCTTTCTGATATAAAGCACCCGTCCGTTTCTTCTGCCTGCGGATACTATGGATATATGCAAAGCGTCGTCAAAAACTGCAGCGGAGAAGTCCGAGATCTCGTTTACCGAGGTATATAGCATCTTAAAGCCGCCTATGGCATAAGGAGAGATCTCCCTGTAGCCCAGTTGATATTCTGGAGCTTTTTTAATATAGAAGAGTATATTGTTGCCATTTCCCATATTTACGGTTCTTGCGGTAGAGGGGATATAGCTGTCCAGAGCCACGGGACTACTCCAGCTCTTGCCTTCCTTGTGAAGCTCCGTAAGGCAGTATCCTTGGGCGTCGTGAGAGCTGTATATGAGCCTTGCCCCGTTTTCGTAGGGGATATAGTGCATATTAAGGCTTCGATCCTCATTGCTTTCCAGCAGTACTTTAGGCTTGTGTCCTTTTACGCCTGCGGCAATATCCCCTTTCTCCGTCTGATACACCACAATAGGCTCCTTGCCCGCAGAAATGGTAAAGTTGGGGCGTGCCTGTGCGCCGATTATTTCGGGATAAGTCCAAGCGTCGTCTGTGCTTTCACGATAATATATATTGCCGTCTCTGTGGTATATCGCCGCATGATCTCCCTGTTTGTTCCTTATTATATAACAGTCCATAATATCACCTCTTTTAAATATATGAAAATGAGCGGAATTTAATGAGATGAATCGGTTTGCGCCCTTTTCAATATTTCAGCTAAGTGTCACAAATTACAAATAGAATAATAATATTACAAAAACATTTCAGTAAATTTGTGCAGAATAGATAAAAACAAATATAGAAACAAAAAAGATATTGATTTATTTTCACATATCCACTATAATTAATTTAAGCCGTGTAGTAGTGTGTCCGGCTGTCGGAAAAGGTGGGCAGAAGGGCAATATTATACACGAGGATCGGATATTGTGGTGTGCATACGCAATATCGAAAATCACAGGTCGAAAAATGTTTCCCTTATAAGCTGTAATAATAAGGAAAATATAGCTTCGATCTGTACAAACACAATAATAAAGGAGGAATTTTTAACATGAATGGTTCAAAAAGAACTATCAGCCGTATTCTGGCATTCGTTATGTTGGTATCAGCAATGTTTACCAATGTTATCGCAGCCGGTACGGATGTTGACGGCACTTTAGGTGTTGGCGATGTTATTTCAGCCGTATCAGAGATATCTGAGGACGCTCCTGCAGTTGACGAAGACGCTCCTGCGGCTGACGAAGACGCAGCAGTTGACGAAGAAGCTCCTGCGGCTGACGAAGACGCAGCAGTTGAAGAAGACGCTCCTGCAGTTGACGAAGACGCAGCAGTTGACGAAGACGCAGCAGTTGATTCAGCAGTTGAAGAAGATGTTGCAGATCTGTTTGACGGAGAAGAAGACATTGAAGGTCATTTAACTGCTGACTATGAAGCCGCAATAAAGGCTTTTGCAAATGGCGAAACTATATTTGGCGACGATACCGTCGGATATATGAAGTCAATAGATCCAAATGGCTTTAAGACTGCCAGTGATAATGTAGGCAGTAGTAAGCTTATCCATGCTGAGGATAAGGATTATGCTTATGCAAACGGCGTAGTTGAAGCAGATGTGATAAATACATTCTCAGCAAATACAAATGGCGATGTTCTTGAATTCAGTCCTTTGGTAAACGGTACCGTTAAGATACTCTTTAAGGTAAATAATACACTTTCATTTAACGTATTCGGTAGTGCAGGCGAAAGCAACTATGGTACCAACTCTTACTTCTACAGAGAAGTAGCTGTAGAGGCAGGACAGACCTATAAGGCAGGTATTACCGGAGGTAAGTTAAGAGTATTCTACTTAGGCTTCACTCCCGAAAAGAAGGGTCAGGATGTCGGTGGCGATGGCGCTGAGCTTGGTACTCCCGAAGCAGGCAAGACTTATACAGAGGATCTTGCTGCAGAGCTTGGAACATTAGGATTAGCTGCTCAGACAGCTTTACCTGATAAAGAATTTATAACAAGCGATAAGATGCTCAAGATAGTAAACACAACAGGTACTTCAATGTATCATGGCGCAAGCTACGGTCTTGCACTTAAGTCAGGTGACTCTCTTGAGATAGCTGTAGCAGGCAATGCAGACCTTACATTTACGCTTTCAAAGTGGGGAGCTGCTGACGGTAAGTTCACAATTACCGATTCCGAGGGTACTTCTGTAGGCGAATTAGAGATCGGTGTTGAAAATGATAACGACAAGAAGACATACAACTACATTGGTGGTGCAACAGTTCTTAAGCTTGCATATTCAGGTGCGAAAGAATGTTACATACCTAAGGTAGAAATAGCCAACAAGAATGCCGTAACAGGCGACGCTAAGAGCTTTAGCTTTATGCTTGACGATATTGCTAAGGATGTAGACGGTACAAAGACTATTAAGGTCGGTAAGTACGAAAAGTCCATAGAGCGTAATGACGGCACTTCAATTGACCTTGGCGATACAGTAATTGAATTTGTAGGTCAGGGTACAAACGATTTTACTCCATATAAGCCAGAACAAGCTGCTTTTGGCGGCATAACAAGAGACGGCAGAAGCGGTCTTGACGCATACTGTGCCGGTAAGAGACACGCTACACCAAATGATATAAAAACGATCCCTGTACAGGGCGATGGTACTTGTATCATAGTTAAGCCTGTTGCCGACGGTATGCTTAAGGTATTTACAGCTACAAGTAAGGCAGACGCTCCTCTCGGTATCTTTACATTTGATCCCGATGGCGCTAGGATAGGCGGTCAGGTACTTTCTCCCGTAGCTCCAGAATCCTATGCGTTAAATGTAACAGGCGGAAATACATATGTATTCTCTGCATCAGGTAAGACAAACGACTTTGCATTTGTAGGTATCGATTACGTTTTACCTGAGCAGATAGACGTTACTTTCAACTGGGATACAAAGGTTGTTACAGAAACAGGCTATGATTTTTCAGGTGTTTCTGTTACAATGGTAGACGCTGACTTAGGCGGCACACCTATAAAGGTAAATTATGATTCCAAGGATCCCGTAAAGCTTCTGAAGGGTCATACATACTCTATCGATACAGGCGACGGCGGCTGCGAGGCTACTTCAAATGGCAATAAGTTCTTTAAGGTGACCGGCGATACAGTCGATCTGTTATTGACAGAGATCCCCAACACCACTCTTACAGGTAAGTTCATCGGTCTGGGTACAGCTGCCGATGTTACTAAGGTAGAATTTGTATCAATGACTAATGGCGCTGTATTCGAGCCTACTATCGATGTGGCTAACAATTCATACAGCATAGACACCATTAAGCCCGGCGATTACAATACCTTAGTTTATTCAGACAAGTATATGACTAAGGATAGAGCAAGAGTTGCTCTGGAAGGCTCTACTGACGATATTTATCTTGAGTCACTTGTAAAGAGCAGATATGATCTTCCTTATGAGATCAAGGCTCCCGGTTCTGCTGTTCAGTTCAGCGCAACTGTTTCATATAATAATGATCAGTCAGTCGGAGCAAAGAA
The DNA here is from genome assembly GCA_947624015.1 of uncultured Clostridia bacterium. Lineage (GTDB taxonomy): Bacteria > Bacillota > Clostridia > Lachnospirales > CAG-274 > CANPXH01. The sequence continues at coordinate 30,212 of CANQIA010000014.1, read as the reverse complement.
TGGCGACACGATAGTTATCCCTGTAAACGGTAAGCAGAAAATAACTGTTGCAGGTTGGAACAGCGGTGCTTGGAATATCAACGGTGATCCTGATTCAGCAGTACAGATCACTTCTGATAATAAGGGTTCTGCATCAAATCCTATTACAAGCTCTTATGTTACAAACGGTACAGACGAATCTGTAACAATTAATATTACTGATGCAACAACAACTACATACCTCTATTGGGTAACAGTTGAGGATGTGACCAACTGGGATGCAGACAATACTACTATTCAGGTTCCTACCGAGCAATTCCCGACATTAAAGTCTGCCGTTGCATATATCAGAAATATGGAAGACAGACCTGCCGGCGAAGACGGTAGAATGACCATAGAGCTTGTTGATGATGTTCAGGAGCAGATAGTATTTGATGCGCCTTACATCACTGTAAAGGGCAACGGTCATGAGATCAACTGGTATTACGGTCAGACAGGCGCATATTATTCATGCGACAAAGACGGATACTACGACGAGTCATTATTCTATGACAAGTTTGACAAGACTCTTGCAAGCGGCAGCCTTTGGGGCGGCGTTGCAATAATAAGAGGCGACTACTTCAGAGCTGAAAACACCGTATTCAGAAATACATTCAACTATGAAGTAACTCCTAAGGAAATAGAGGACGGCGCCGAGAACAGAAACTCTATAAAGGGTATTATCACAGCGGATACAGACGTTCAGGTATTTGATGCTAAGGAGCGTTCAAATGCCTTCTATATTGATGCTAAGGGTATCGAGTGCTACAACTGTTCTATACTTTCCTCTCAGGATACTTTAGGCAGAAACAGCGATTCTGCAAACGACTATTCAGCATACTTCAAGTATTGTACTATCGGCGGTAATGTAGACTATATCTGCGGCTTATTCTCAGCAGTATTTGATGATTGTGAGCTTCAGTGGTTCTCATATGCAAACGATCCGTCACACAATACGGCAACTGCTCAGCTTGATTCTAAGGGCAGCATAAATTCAGGCGTAGGCGCTATCGCAGCACCTAAGTCTAAGCCATACGTATTCAGAAATTGTACGGTAACTACAAGAGGCGCTGAAGGCAAGGACGAAGTTAAGGGCCTTTGGGGCAGAACCTGGGGCACAGGATCACAGGTTTACTTCTTAAATTGTGTAGCTAACGACCACATCCTCGATTGGGGCTGGGGCGAAATGAATTCCGGAGAAGGCGCAAGCTCAGACTTCAACGAGTACGGCAACACCACAGACGGTACTACTGCATTTAAGACAGCAGGCGCTACCTTCGGTAAAGAGCTTACAGATCAGGCTAAGATAGACAGCTATACAGGTAAGGGCATCATTGATGATGTACTTGCAGGCTGGGATCCCGAATATTACGATGCTCCCGAGCCTCCTAAGTCATTATGGGGCGATGTTGACGGTGACGAAGATGTTGACGCTACAGACGCAGCATTAGTTTATAACTACGTATTATCTCATTCAAATATTACAGCAGCAGATACATTTATAGCTGCAAGAGCAGACGTAGACGAGGTTGAGGGTGTAGATTCTGCCGATGTTGCAACTATACTTCAGAAGGCATTAAACGGCAGTTGGCTCATGCCTGTTGAAAAGACAGGACATAAGGCTCCCGAGTCCGATCCTAAGCCTGTCACTCCTCCTACAACAGATCTTCCCGCAACTACATTGTGGGTAGTAGGCGACTCTACAGGCTGCCACTATGCAGATACTGCAGATATGGATCTTTACTATAAGAGAGTAGGCTTCGGCGACAAGTTTGCTGATTATTTAAATGACAAGGTAACTGTTGAAAACAAGGCTTTATCAGGCAGAAGCTCTAAGAGCTTTACTTCTGAAGCTGCATATACCGACGTTTTGAACGGTATGAAGCAGGGCGACTATCTCCTTATCGCCTTTGGTCACAACGACGAGAAGGCAAACGACTCTGCAAGATATACCTTCCCAAGCACAACAGCTAATCCTACAACTAAGGATACAGAGGGTTCCTTCAAGAATTCGCTTTATGCTAATTACATTAAGCCTGCTCTTGACAAGGGTGTTACTCCTATACTTGTAAGCCCAATAGTAAGATTACCCGATTCCGCAGGCGCATGGGCTGACGGTAAGCTCCATAAGGCTAACGGCGGCGACTACAAGCAGGACGTTATCGATCTTGCTAAAGAAGTGGGTGTTGCTTGTGTAGACGCTACTACTCTTACAAAGAACTTATATGATGATTTGGGTTATGGCAAGCCTGCAACTCTTGATGCGGCTACAGGTACAATGTCTGAACCTACAGGCGCTAACGCATTACACTCAGCAGGCAACAACGGCGCTCCCGATGCTACTCATATAAATAACTACGGCGCTAAGTATGTTGCATACCTTATCACAGAGGCTTTAAAGGCTTCAACCTGTGAGTTAGGCAAGTATGTAAAGGACGGCAATGCTGCTCCTACAACTGCCGATCTCGTAGTTAATCCTGCATGGACCGCTCCCGCTGCTTCAGAGCCTACAGGCTCTCAGCTCGTAAGCAAGCTTTTCAAGACTACTCAGCCTTGGAATGCATCTGCATTTGGTAACATGGGCGGCGCTTCTAAGATCCGCAAGGGCGATCCTAATGCTGAAGGTCAGTATTTAGACGAAGTTGCAGAGACCAATGGCGTACCTAACTTTATTGTAGAAGAAGGTCAGGGTACTGTAAGACTTAAAGCCGGCGACCCACAGGGTACAGGCTTAGGCAAGATTGAGATCAAATCTTCTAAGGGCGGAAACGATGGTCTTCTTCTTTACTATCAGGAATCATCAAGCCAGTCTGTTCAGATAAGCGCTACTGTAACCGTAAATGATTTTAAGAAGGATGACGCTCAGGTAGGCTTTGGCGCTATAATACTTGATAAGATCGATGTTGATACGAATATCAAGGCTGAGTATACTCCTTGGGTAGCTTCAGGTCTCCTTGCTAACAAGATGAAGGTTGGAGGAACTGAAAATAGTGTAGCTAACTTTGCAAGACTTATGACTCAGACGACTGCAGATGACGGTTCTGTCAGCGACATTTCAGATGTTATCTGCGGTAAGGGACTTACAAACTCTGTTAACAAGGGCGATAAGTTCAGCGTTAAGGTCGTAAAGGTAGGCAATAAGTTTACAACAACTACTACTGATCTTCAGACTAACGAAACTGTAACAGACGAGTTCACTGCTGATATGAGCGGCGTTACATATGTTGGCTTATTCGCTGCAAGAGCTGCTGACGTTACATTCTCAGATTTCGATATAACTAACCAAGTTGTTGAGTAAGATCAACTTCTGATCTTGCGCTAAATAGCTTAAAATAAGAGGCTGTCGCAAATGCCATGAATGGCATTTGCGACAGCCCTTTTTTATAGACCTCCCCTTGTAGGGCTTTGTCAAGGGCGATAACCTAACCTCCACTTGTAGAAGAAGTTGGAGGCAACGATACCCCTACCTCCCCTTTGTAAGGGGAGGTGGCAGTCCGCAGGACTGACGGAGAGGTAGGGAAAGTAAGTTAAAAATACCTCTCCACCATGCTTACGCATGGCTTCCTCCCCTTGCAGGGGAGGTTGGAGTAATGGAAACTCAATGATAATGACCTGTCCGGAAAGAATAGATCGATAAAAGTAAAAAAATGTGATGATAATGACCTCCCCTTGTAGTGCTTGAAAGAGGCGATAACCCTACCTCCCCTATCAGGGGAGGTGTCAGTCCGCAAGACTGACGGAGAGGTAGGGAGGAAAGGTAAATCAACCCTCAAAATATACAAGAGCGTCTTTCTATTTCCTTGACAGTAGGTAAAGGGTCAAGTATAATAAAGATAAGAATACATGGGGCATTTGCCTAAGCCAAGCGCCCCTTTAAAAAAGACCTGCACAGGAGGAAAATATGAGATCGCTTATCATTGCCTTATCGGTATTTACCCGTATACCCATGCCAAATGTGGAATGGAAAAAAGAAAATATGAGATACATATTCTGTTGGTTCCCCATTATAGGCGCTATACTGGGGCTATCGGAATTTCTGTGGCATTGGGCAGCCTCGAGTCTGGATCTGGGCTGTTTTATATACGGCGCCGTTGCTACTGTCATACCCATTGTCATTACAGGAGGGATACATATTGACGGCTTTATGGACACCTGCGATGCTCTTTCCTCTCACGGCGACAGTGAAAAAATGATATCGATACTTAAGGATCCCCACACAGGGGCTTTTGCCATAATATATACCCTTGTGTATTTTATACTGTACTTTGGCGCTTTTACGCAGCTTTACGGCAATACGGGCGGCGTCATATGCCTTTGCGCAGCCTATGTTCTTGTAAGAGCTATGACGGTCATACTTATAACAAGCACCGATATTTCCAATAGCTCGGGACTTTTGCACAGCCTTGCCGAGTATAACTCAACTGTTGTCACATCTATTATAACGGTAGTCTGGATAATGGGTTCCTTGGCGGCAATGGAGATGGCAAGCGTTTTGCCCGCTCTCATATCCATTATTGCTCTTGTGCTGTTCAACATACTTTTCAGAAGAATGGCTCTTAAGAAATTCGGCGGTATGTCGGGGGATCTTGCAGGCTTTTTCATAAGCGTAAGCGAGCTTATGTGCATATTGATCACTGTTATAGGCGGTGCTTTGGTATGATACTCTATACAGGCGGCTACGGACAGGGCAAGCTTGCCTATGCCCTTGAAAGGCACAAGGGCAGCGTATTTGACGGAGGCAGCGACAGTATAGAAGACATTGGCAACTGCAATATCATAAACAAGTACAATCTCCTTGTGAAAAGGCTTTTGGCAGAGGGCATAGACCCTCTTGAATTTACAAGGGGCGTAAATGCCGATGTGGTAATAGGCGATGAGGTAGGCTGCGGTATCGTGCCTATAAACAGGGATGATACCATATACAGGGAAAGCGTAGGCAGGTGTATGTGCCTGCTGGCTGAGAAAAGCGAAAGAGTCGTAAGGATAATTTGCGGAATGGGAATGGTAATAAAATGAAGGTAATTTTAATAAGGCACGGCAGAACTTATGGCAACAGTCTTGGCAGGCTTATAGGCGTTACCGATGAGGAGCTTTGCTCGGAAGGTATAGAAGAAATACTTTCAAGAAAATATCCCGAGGCGGATATTGTGTTTTCCAGCCCTCTTAAAAGGTGCGTTCAAACGGCAAAGCTCATATATGACAAGCCTATAAATACAGATGACGGGCTGAGGGAAATGAACTTCGGCATATTTGAGAACAAGAACCATGAGGAGCTTAAGGAAGAGCCCCATTACATAAGGTGGCTGGAAACAGGCTGCGAATCCCAAGTGCCTCAAGGGGAAACGAAGAGGGAATTTACAAAACGCTGTACAACTGCCTTTAAAAGAATACTTGAAGATCTGGACTGCGGCACCGCCGCCTTTGTAGTGCATGGAGGTACCGTTATGGCTGTACTCAGCGCTCTTACGGGCGGGGATTTTCACAGCTTCCTTCTTAAAAACGGGCAGGGCTATGTATGTGAATTTGACGGTAAAGAATTAAAAATTTTATATAAATTGGAGTAAATTATGAATGTTGTTTCTGTTGCGCTGGGCTTTATTCTGGATCTTATAATAGGCGATCCTTACAGGCTGCCTCATCCCATAAGGTGGATAGGCAGTTTTATTGCATTGCAGGAAAGAGCGGTGCGCAAGGTGTTAAAGGGCAGTATGCTTATATTGGGCGGCGCTGTCATAACGGCGCTGACACTGGGGATAAGCATAGCTGTTACTGTGGCAATACTGCATATTGCCTATGGTATCAACAGGTATTTGGGCATATTGACCGAGGCGGTGGTCTGTTTTTATATGCTTGCCCTTAAATCCCTTAAGAAGGAAAGTATGGCTGTATGCCATGCCCTTGAAAAAGGCGATAGGGATGAGGCAAGGCGCCTTGTTTCCAAAATCGTGGGAAGGGATACGGACAGGCTTGACGAAAAGGGCATTGCAAGGGCTGCCGTGGAGACCGTTGCCGAGAATACATCGGACGGGGTTATTGCGCCTCTTTTCTATATGCTTATTTTCGGCGGCGTCGGCGGCGTTGCCTACAAAGCAGTGAATACCCTTGATTCTATGCTGGGCTACAAGGATGAAAAATATTTCTATATAGGCAAAATACCTGCAAGGCTTGACGACCTTGTAAATTTTATACCTGCAAGGCTGTCTGCTTTTTTTATGCTCATTGGCGCATTTATATTGGGCTACGACGTAAAAAATGCAGTCAGGATATTTATACGTGACAGATATAAACACAAAAGCCCAAATTCCGCTCAGACCGAGTCTGTGTGCGCAGGGGCTTTGGGCTTAAGGCTGGCGGGAGACGCTTATTATTTCGGCAGGCTATACAAAAAGCCTGCCATAGGCGATGATATAAATGAGATATGTCCCGAGGATATTGAAAGAGCCGACAGGCTGCTTTACGCAGCCGCTTTTATGACAATAATAACGGGAGTAATTATAAGGCTGGTGATATTATGGCTAAGACAATAATGGTTCAGGGAACAATGTCGGGCGTAGGCAAAAGCCTTGTGACCGCAGGGCTTTTAAGGGTGTTTGCCCGTGACGGATACAGAGCCGCCCCCTTTAAATCTCAAAATATGGCGCTTAATTCCTATATTACATCTGAGGGTCTTGAAATAGGCAGGGCGCAGGCTGTTCAGGCAGAGGCTGCGGGCATAGAGCCAAGGGCGTGTATGAATCCCATACTTCTTAAGCCCAATTCCGATACGGGTTCACAGGTGATCGTTGAGGGTACGCCCATAGGGAATATGTCTGCCAAAGAATATTTTGAGTACAAGAATAAGCTTAAGCCCCGTATTATGAACGCCTACAACAGACTTGAGCAGGACTGCGATATAATAGTCATAGAGGGCGCAGGCTCTCCCGCAGAGATCAATCTAAGGGAAAACGATATTGTAAATATGGGCATGGCAGAAATGGCAAACGCTCCCGTGATACTTGTGGGGGATATAGACAGAGGCGGCGTATTTGCTCAGCTCTGGGGTACGATACAGCTTCTTTTACCCGGCGAGCGTGAAAGGATAAAGGGTCTTGTAATAAATAAGTTCAGAGGGGATAAGTCCATACTTGAAAAGGGTCTGGATATTCTGGAAAGCAAATGCAATAAAAGTATACTGGGTGTTCTGCCCTACATCAACGTGGATATAGACGATGAAGACAGCCTTTCTCAAAGGCTTGAAGCAAAAAATAAGGGACCTATGGATATTGCAATAATAAGACTGCCAAAGCTCTCTAATTTTACGGACTTTATTCCTCTTGAAAGGTACGGCACCAGATATGTAAGCTCTCCCGATAGTCTGGGAAGTCCTCATCTGCTTATTATTCCCGGTACCAAAAATACACTGAGCGATATGAAGTGGCTCAGGGAAAAGGGCTTTGAGCCTGCCATACAGCGTCTTGCCCAAGGCAATACCCTTATTATGGGAATATGCGGCGGCTATCAGCTTTTGGGAAATAATATACAAGAGAACGGCGAAAGCATAAGAGGTATGGGACTTTTGCCCGTAAATACCGTTATGTCCCATGAAAAGGTACGAAAGCAGGTAAGGGGCAGGATACTGTGGAAGCCTCTTGAGGGAGCCGAGTTCCAAGGCTATGAGATACACCATGGCATTACGCCCCGGGGTATACCTTTCGACAATTTGGGCGGTACCGTATCGGGTAATGTGCTGGGTACATATGTACACGGTATATTTGACGAAGGGGACTTTTGCCATAGATTTATGGAATATGTGTGCAGCATAAACGGCATTGATATCAACGCTCCCGTTCAAAGCCGCAGAGAGTACAGGGACAAGCAGTACGATATACTGGCAGATATGATAAGACAGAATATGGATATGAACAAAATATATGAAATACTGGAAAATAAAAAGAGTCGGCGCTTTATACACGTCAGACCCGAGGATATAGAAAAAAACAGTATGGAGATAATTGAAAGGGAGCTGCTTATCAGTATACCCAATGAAAATAAGGACGTGGTTAAAAGGGCGATACACACTACGGCGGACTTTGACTATGGGGAAAATCTTTACTTTTCGGAAAATGCCGTAAAGCTGGGCAGAGAGGCTATAAAAAGAGGCGCCTGTGTTATAACCGACACAAATATGGCAAAGGCAGGCATAAATAAAAAACGCCTTGCAAAATTCGGCGGAAAGGTACTTTGCTTTATGGCTGACGATGATATTGCCAAAAAAGCCGCCCAAAACGGCACCACCCGCGCTGCGGCGGCTATGGACAAGGCTGCGGAGCTTAAGGGCGAATATATTATAGCAATAGGCAATGCGCCAACTGCTCTTATAAGACTTAAAGAGCTTATAGATCAAGAGAAGATACGCCCCGCTCTGGTCATAGCCGCTCCTGTGGGCTTTGTAAATGCAGCCGAGTCCAAGGAAATGATAATGGAGTGCGATATACCCCTTATCGTGGCAAGAGGGCGCAAGGGCGGCAGCAATCTTGCGGCGGCTGTGTGCAATGCGCTTATTTACGGTATATAAAGCAGCCTATGGCTTATGTGTTTTATAGGATATTAGGATATCCTTAACACAATTTTAATAAAAAATGCGTACATCCCTTATTGCATTTTTTACTTATAAATATTATAATGGATATATATAGACATTTTTAAATCGCAAGGGGGTCTCCTAATGAAAAAAAGATTGTTGAGCATGGGTCTGGCTGTCAGCCTTGCCCTTGGAAATATAGGCGCTGTACCCGTTTTGTCGGCAGTGGATAATACATGGGTATCCGGCTGGACAGGTAAAGACGGAAGCACAAGCTTTACCGTTACGGCTACGGAAGACAGCAAAGTGGTCATGGAAAATCAGAAGGTAAACAACGGCAAGTTTACCAATGACGAGGACAGCATCATATACTATGCAAAAGAGCTGTCAAACGAGGATAATTTCGTATTTTCGGCTACTATGACCATTGACGAGTACAATACTATGGCAGAGAGCAGCAATCCTCAGCAGGGTTCTGTGGGTATAGGCGTGCTGGACTCTCTTTATCACAAGACAGACGATATCTCATATGACGACGGTATATTCCTGGGTACATATGCTTCCGGCAAGTCAGACGATCTGACCGTAAGAGCCATGTCAAGAAATTCTTCTGACAAAAAGACTGTAAGCGAACCCCTTTCTGATCCTATCAAGAATCAAGGCTCCGCTCTCGGTACATTTGACCTTTCCGTAAAGAAGGAGGGCAATGTATATACACTTGCCTGCGGCGATAATTCACAGGTAGTGGAGATGACCGACCTTGAGGAGGAGATATACCCTTGTCTTTATATAGCCAGAAATGTTAAAGCTACCTTCTCCAACGTAAATATTGCGCTGGACAGCAAGAAGGCTCTTTCAATAGAGCTTAGCGGCGACTACAAGAAGGAGTATATTTACGGCGAAGCCCTTGATATATCAGGACTTACGGGAACAGTCGTTTACGATAACGGCACAAGAGAGGAAACAAAGGACTTTCTTGTAAAGGGCTATAATGCAAAGAAAATAGGCAAGCAGACAGTCACTCTTTCAAAGGGCGCAGCCTCTGTGGAGCTTCCCGTTGAGGTAAATAATCTTGAGGTCAGGGCTATCAATGTGGACTATAATCCCATTAAGACGGCTTATGCCTACGGCGACCTTTTCAGAACACAGGGAATACAGGTCTCTGCCGATTATTCAGACGGTTCTCACGCTATACTTGAGCCCGAGCAGTTCTATCTGACCTGCGATGGCAGAACAATAAAAGACGGAGACGTTCTTCAAGGCTCAGGACGTAAGCAGATAAAGGTATACAGAGCAAAGGAGGAGGGCGTTGAATCCGCCACAAGCGGCACCTTCTATATCAATATATGCAAAAATAAGGTATCTTCTCTCAGCGTAAAGCCTCCCGTAAAGGATATTTATTATTTGGGAGATGAGCTTGATACCACAGGTATGGTCGTGTCTTCTGTATATAAAAACAGCGCCAACAAGGATGTAACAGAGGTAATGAAAGCCGACGAGTATAAGCTTTCGGGCTTTGACAGTTCATCCGTAGGCACTAAGACAGTTAATATAGTCTCTGTTGCGAACCCGGAGGCAAGCACAGAGTTTAAGGTAAATGTATTTGAAAGACAGCCCGAGAAAATAGTTGTCACTAAGTATCCCAGAACAACATATGCCGTAGGTCAGGATTTTGACGCAACGGATATGGTGGTTGCCATAAGCTATGACAACGGGGATCTGGAGCCTGTGGAAAGCTATAGCGTGGATAAGTCCGAGTTTGATACATCTGTTCCCGGCGAAACCTCCGTAAGCATAAATGTTGAAGGCTTTGAAAGCGTAGAGCTTCCCGTTACGGTAGTAGCTGAAATGAACAATAGCTGGAGAGGTTCTACCTTTGGACAAAGCTCAGGCTATGACAAGGGCATAGAAAGCGTAGGCACCATTCCCGAAGCTCCCGGCACGGCTCAGGGCAAAATAACTGTAAGAGCATGGGACGGAGCAGGCAAGATAACAAACGACCATGACGGTATGACCTACTATTTCACAGACATAGCAGGCAACAGCGACTTTAAGCTGAGCGCAGATATTACCGTTGTAAAATATCTTGAGCATAACAACGACGATACAAAGAGAAACGGACAGGAAGCCTTTGGTATAATGGCAAGAGATATAGTGCCTCTCGAAGGTACAGACGGCTCTCTTACAATAGATCCAAAGGGCGCTAAGCTTGATGCGAACGGCGCCACCGTTCCCTTAAGCAACAATAAGGTATTTGCCTCCAATATGGCTATACTGGGCGGATACAGCGGTACAGGCTGGCCTTCAGACCCTACAAGCATCAGTTATGAAAAAAATACCAAAATAAACAGGATAAATCTTCTTGTAAGAGAAGGCGTTACGGCAACAGACGGCGGCGGCACAAGGGTAGGTCCCTATGCAGTCAGCTCTGATTTCCCCAAGGAGGGCAATAAGTACAGGATAACTCTTGAGAGAATGAACGGCGGTCTTTATGCTAAGTGCTATAATTATCAGACCGAGGAAACTCTCGATACTTATTACTATGACGACAGCTTCCTTACGGTACAAAATCCCGATGTGGCTTATGTAGGCTTCTTTGCGGCAAGGTGGGCTGAAATAGATGTTGATAATGTGGAGTTTTACGAAACTGCCAAGGCTACGGATCAGACCATAGTAAACAACGAGACCACTCCTTCAACTCCTGCGATCTTCTTTAGGGACGATCGTTATTCTACAAATACCGAGTATATATTTAAGCTGGATGTTGACGACAGCAAGGGTACCGTTACAATAAAGATGAATGATAAGGTAGTGGCGCAGGACGCTCCCATATCCGATGTGAGCCAGTTCAAGGCAAGTCTTGAGCCAAATAAGGTAAATAAGCTTGTGGCAGTCTATACACCCGACGACACCCTTAACCTGACGAGCTATGAGCCTCTTATTATAAGAGAGGATATATACCATAAGAGCTATAATCCAAATGCGCCTTTGGTATATGCTTCTCCCGACGGTCGCTTCAATGCGGCAGGCTCTAAGGAGGATCCTTACGATATCGATACGGCTATTGGCTTCCTTGCGCCGGGTCAGACCCTTATACTTAAGAACGGCGTATATAAGAGAACAGAGCCTATTGAGGTAATATTAGGGGACAACGGCGAAGCCGGTAGGATGAAGACCGTAGAGGCTGAAACAGAAGGAAAGGTCATAATAGACGGTCAGAATATCTCAGCAGACGCTATCGTTACAGGCAACTACTGGCATTTCAAGGGCATTGAGTTCGTTAACTCTGCCGAGAACCAAAAGTCCTTCCACTTAGGCGGCAGCCACAATATTATAGAAAACTGTAAATTCCATGACAACAGGGATATGGGTCTTCAGATAAGCCGTGTCAGCGGTTTGCAGAGCAAGGAGGAATGGCCTGCATATAATACCATACTTAACTGTGAGTCCTATAACAACTGCGATCCTTCCATGATAAATGCCGACGGCTTCGGCGCTAAGCTGACCGTAGGCGAGGGCAACAGATTTGTAGGCTGTAAGTCTCACAATAACGTAGACGACGGCTGGGATCTCTATACCAAGGTGGGTACAGGCGCTATCGGAGCAGTTACTCTTGAAAACTGCGAGTCCTACAGAAACGGTTGGAGGCTCAATGAAGACGGCAGCGAAACGCCTTACAACGCAGGCGGCAACAACGGCTTTAAGTGTGGCGGAGAGAATGTGGCAGTACAGCATGTGCTTATTAACTGCAAGGCTTACGGAAACGGAAACAACGGTATAACCACAAATTCAAATCCCGCTCTTAAGCTTGTTAATTGCAAGGTCTATGACAATGTTGGCGCCAATGTAAGACTTTACAGCGCTAAGCCCGACGAGTACAACTACGATGTAGAGGGTATCATCTCCTATAACGGCGGCGAGCCTGACGTAGTAGGCACTCTTACTCAGGAAACAGAATACACCAACGCAAGCGAAGCGCCTCTTGAAAGCCCTGTAAATTACTGGAGCAAGGCTAAAGGCGCTATGGGTATAAATTCCCTTGGCGCAGTTTGGGGCAAATAATTAAATAAATAAATTTTTGGGGCTGTTGCGTTGAATTTTTGTTTATGTTATTTATTACCCTTCCACCAACCTTCGGTTGGTTCCCCTCCCCTTGCAGGGGAGGTATAGGGCGGGAAGGCTGTGCCTATAACACAAGTATAGTTTTGCTAAGTATATATATGTTGAACCTCCCCTTACAGGGCTGGTCGTATTGCTCTGCAATACTGCTCGCTATGCATCCAAGGAGGTGTCCGCCCAATTGATTCGTTGAATAAATGTTGCCTTTGATTTGGGCGGACGGAGAGGTAGCAATAAATCAAATAAAGCTGTTGTATAGTGACCTTAGGTCATAATGCAACAGCCTTTTTTTGCCATAAAAAATATATAAATCCGACTATTTTACTTGACATTCACATATAATAGTGTTACTATATGAATACCGAGTTAAAAAGTCGGAATTAAAAGAAGGTGGTTTTATGAAGATATCCACGAGAGGACGATACGGGTTGAAAGCAATGGTGGATATTGCCGTCAACTCAAGGGAAGATAATTGTGTTTCTCTTAAATCCATAGCCGAGAGGACCGGCATAAGCGAAAATTATCTTGAACAGCTTATAGCCCCTCTTAAAAAGGCTCAGTTGGTAAAGAGTATAAGAGGCGCCCAAGGCGGATATATTTTGAATAAAAGTCCCGAAGATATATCGGTAGGAGATGTGCTGAGAGCAGTGGAGGGACCTCTTGAACTGGTAGAGTGCCTTTCAAAAAGCGAAAGCTGCGGTTCGGGCGATTGCGAAAGCTGTGTTACAAAGGGCGTCTGGGCAAAGCTCAGCGACAGCGTAAGCGAAACTGCCGACAATATCTATTTGGCTGAATTAGTTGAAAAGTAAGGAGAGAATAAAAATGGAATATTATTTTGACAATGCCGCTACAACAGCAGTAAGACCCGAGGTTGCAGAGGCTATGGTTCAATATTTTACAAAGAGCTACGGCAATCCTTCAAGCATATACAAGATCGCTCAGAAAAACAAGACTGCCGTTGAAAGGGCAAGAGGACAGGTGGCAGAGGCAATAAATGCCAATGCCAATGAAATATACTTTACGGCAGGCGGTTCCGAGGCTGACAACTGGGCTATAAAGGGCGTTGCGGAAAGCTATGGAGATAAGGGCAAGCATATAATAACGAGCTGTATAGAACACCATGCAGTGCTTCATACCTGCGAATATCTTGAAACAAAGGGCTATGAGGTAACATATCTGCCTGTTGACGAGTATGGACTTGTTTCCTTGGACGATGTTAAAAAGGCAGTAAGAGATGATACCATCCTTATTACCGTTATGTTTGCCAATAATGAAATAGGCACCATAGAGCCTATTGCGGAAATAGGCGCCTTTGCCAGAGAAAAGGGCATACTTTTCCACACAGACGCAGTTCAGGCTGTAGGTCATGTGCCTATTGACGTAAAGGCTATGAATATAGATATGCTTTCAATGAGCGGTCATAAGTTCTACGGACCAAAGGGAGTAGGCGCCCTTTATATGAGAAAGGGTATCAAGATAACTCCTCTTATTCACGGCGGCGCTCAGGAAAGGAGCAGAAGAGCCGGCACCGAAAATGTACCGGGAATAATAGGTATGGGACTTGCGGCGGAGCTGGCTGTAAAAGAGCTTGACAAGGAGATGCCAAGACTTACCGCTCTTCGTGATAAGCTTATAAACAGCATACTTGAAAAGGTACCCTATTCAAGACTCAACGGACATCCTACAAAAAGGCTTCCGGGAAATGCCAATATCTCATTTGAATATATCGAGGGCGAAAGTATATTGCTTCTTCTGGACTACAAGGGGATATGCGCATCCTCAGGCAGCGCATGTACCAGCGGTTCGCTGGATCCCTCTCATGTGCTTTTGGCAATAGGTCTGCCTCATGAAAAGGCTCACGGTTCCGTAAGGCTTACAATGGGTCATTTTACAACAGAGGAACAGGTGGACTATGTGATACAGGAGCTGCCGCCTATTATAGAAAGGCTCAGAATGATGTCCCCCCTCTATGAAGAAATATTGAGAAAGAATAAAAAAGGAGAATGATATATGCAGTACAGTGAAAAAGTAATGGATCATTTTATGAATCCCAGAAACGTAGGAGAGATCGAGGACGCAAGCGGCGTAGGTACAGTGGGCAACGCCAAGTGCGGAGATATTATGAAAGTATACCTTAAGATAGAAGACGGTATAGTAAAGGATGCCAAGTTCAAGACATTTGGCTGCGGAGCTGCCGTTGCCACAAGCTCAATGGCAACAGAGCTTATAAAGGGCAAGACTATCAAGGAGGCTATGGAGATAACAAACAAGGCGGTAATGGAAGCTCTTGACGGACTTCCGCCTATTAAAGTACACTGCTCCTGTCTTGCCGAAGAGGCGCTTCATGCCGCTTTATGGGACTATGCCCAGAAGAACGGCATCGTTATTGAAGGTCTTGAGGAGCCTGTAAACGACATTAGCGAGCATGAGGAGATTCCCGAGGAGGAATAATATGACTAAGGTAGCAGTAGCTATGTCGGGAGGAGTGGATTCCTCGGTTGCCGCATATCTGCTTAAGGAGCAGGGCTACGATGTTGTGGGAGTGACTATGGCTCTTTTTGAAGGCGCAGATGAGGAAGGTCTGTGCTGCGGACTTTCCGCTGCCGAGGATGCAAGGTCTGTTGCCGATTGTATAGGCATACCTCATTATGTCTTTAATTTTAAAAGGGAATTCAGGGAAAAGGTGATCGACTATTTTATAGATGAATATTTAAAGGGCGCTACGCCTAATCCCTGTATAGCCTGCAACAGATACTTAAAGTGGGAGGCTTTTTTAAACAGATGCCTTGAGATAAATGCGGAATATATTGCAACGGGGCATTATGCAACCATTGTAAAGCATCCCGTAACAGAACGCTATACCCTTAAAACAGCGGATAATAAGGATCAGACCTACGCTCTTTATGCGCTTACTCAGGAACAACTGAGCCGCACCCTTATGCCTGTGGGAAAATACCCTAAGTCCAAAATAAGAGAAATAGCAAAAAAAATAGGGCTTAAGGTAGCAGACAAGCCCGACAGTCAGGATATATGCTTTGTGCCGGACGGGGATTATAACAGATTTATAAGAGATAACACCAATGTAAAGGCGGCTGAGGGAGATTTTGTGGACAGAGAAGGCAATGTACTCGGTCGTCATAAGGGCATTACGGCTTATACCATAGGTCAGAGAAAGGGACTTGGCATTGCTCTGGGCGTTCCTGCCTATGTTACAAAAATAGATACCGAAAAAAATCAAGTGGTACTTGGCAGCAATGAGGATCTTTTCAGCAAAAGAGTGATCGTAAGGGACTATAATCCCATGGGACTGGATATGCCTAAGTATGAAATAAGAGTAAAGGGAAAGCTTCGCTATACTCAGCCCAAGGCGGACTGTGTTATAAGACCCTTAGGCGACAATATGATAGAGGCTGTGTTCGATACGCCCCAGAGAGCTGTCACGCCGGGTCAGGCGGCTGTGTTTTATGACGGGGATCATGTGGCAGGCGGCGGAATAATTGTAAAGTAAAGGTACTGTGGATATTATGGACTCAAGATACGGCAATCCGAGAAAAAGAAAAATAAAAAAGCATATATTGGACAGGATTTGGAAATTCAGAAGCGATATTTCCCGTGCCTTGGCGTATATAGGAATGTTTTCGGGGCATAACAGGTGGATGGATGTGGATAAGGTCAGAATAGAACTGGAATACTGCCGAGATCAGCTTAACGGTATAATAGACGCCATGGACAGGGAGTACGGCTCCACGGAAGAAGAAAGAGCAAGGGAAATTCGTGAAATGATAGAGTACAACAGAGAGAGGAAAAGCATAAAACCATAAAAAAAACCGAGCATATCGGTTTTTTTATTTATATGGTTATACTGTATTTATTTTTCTCTAAGCTCCTTTGTCTCTCTCCATAAGCGATATGTTTCTATTTCGGATTTAAGGGTATTGAGAGCAAATATTACAACGGAAATGTCGTCAAGCTGTCCCAATACGGGTATAAAGCCGGGGATAATGTCAAAGGGACATATTACATATATTATTGTAAATATTATAATGACCTTTGAGCTGAAGGACATATGGGGATAATCCTTTTTAATATGATCTTTTACCATACAAAACGTCAGCTTAAGATCCTCCGCATATTCCTTGAGCTTATCATCTATATTCAGTTGATTTAATATATCTCTGAATTTTTTCATGTAGACACACCCTTAATTGGCAGTAAGTACAAAGTCGGTGGAGACCTGCTGACCGTCAACCGACAGATTTATCTGCTTTGTCATATCGGCATAGCCTTCCAGCTTGGCAGAGGCTATATATGAACCTAAGGGCAAGGTTTTCGTGACCGTACCCTTGCCCTCTGCGTTGTTGTTTATATATATTACGGCGTCTGCAGGCACTGCATTTATCGTAACGGAAGCGGTCTGATGGATCTTTACCATATTTATATTGAAGCTGTTCTCATCTTCGTCTATTGTGACCTGACCCGTATAATCCTGATAACCTTCCTTAGTCGCTTTTATAGTGTAGGTACCGTATTCCAAAAGATTGGATTCGGTAGCCGAATACTCTTTGTCGTTAATATAGAGCTTGTAGTCTGTAACATTGGCTGTAATATTGAGTACGCCTGATTTGACCATAGCCTTTGCAAGATCCAATATATAAGGCTCTTTGGGATTTATGTTTACCTCTTTTACAATATCGTCGCAGTTGGAACCTGTGACCTTTACATTGTATGTACCCTCTGCCAGGTATATATTGGGATTGCTCTTGTTTACGGTTTTTCTTTCATTGTTGATATACACAACGGGATAGCTTATGGAGTTAAGATTCCTTAACTGGAGCTGACCGTGTCCCTTCTGTACTTCTATGGAGTATATCTTGTTTATCTTGCCGTTGTCGTAACCCTTTACCTTTACAAGATCCAGAGGGCTGAGCTGCTCAAAGGGTATTATCTCGTTATAGCGCTTTGCCGTAGTGATACCCTCTACATATTTATATGTCCTGTCCGCATGCTCCTTTGCCTCTCCCGTAAACTTTATAAGCTGAGCCGTCTTGTTTATCGTAATGCCGTAGTCGGCAAATTCCCATGCATTACTGCATTCCTTAAGCTCGCTGAGTTCCTTTTCTTTATTGAAAACATATGTATAAATATCCCCTACGGTAATATTTTCAAGTGTAACATTCTGAGGAAGTATGCTGTTTTCCGTAACGGATAAGGCATTTGTGGTCTCATTTTTAAGGTTAAGGAATGTTATGGTTCCCGCATTGACGTCTACGCTCTTTACAACGGCGTCTATGTCGGAGCCCATAAGGTTTGCCATAGCCTGTCCCGCAATGTCATTGGCACTGAAATGCTCTGTGTTTATTTCCCCCTGGGAGTCGCTCATTATAAATTTATATCCAAATGAAAAACTGCCTATACCTACCACAAGACCCATTATTACAACTATTGCCATCATTACGGGCATCATGCTTTTTTCTTTTCTCTTATGATTGGTAAGATCGCTGCTTCCTTTACTGTTCATAATCATACACTTCCCTATATATTTTATAGCTCTCTATTCTATTTTAACCACTATATGTTAAAATAACAAGTATTTTTTTTGAATAATATTAAAAAAATATGTGTCAAATTATATACAATATACAATAATATTAATTTTTTTAAGAAAAGCTCAAAAAAAACTTTTATTATTGAATAATATGTTGTATAATTATATTCGATAATAAAATTCCGACGATATATAATATTGAATTTATTAAGGAGTGTAGCTATGTATAAAATAGTGAAAAAGGAAATGCTGACAGATACCATTTTCCTTATGGAGATATTGGCGCCCAGAGTTGCGTCATCAGCATTGCCCGGTCAGTTTATTATTGTTAAGAACAGCGATAAAGGCGAAAGGATACCCCTTACCATATGCGACTATGATACAGACAAGGGTACCGTTACCATAGTAGCTCAGGCAGTAGGCAAGTCTACAATGGAGCTTATGAATTACAGTGAAGGAGACCAAGTAAGCGACTTTGTGGGACCTCTCGGCAGACCCAGCGATCTGTGCGAAATGTCCGAGGAGGAGCTTAAGTCAAAGAATATCATATTTATAGCAGGCGGCGTAGGAGCCGCTCCCGTATATCCTCAGGTAAAATGGCTTAAGGAAAGAGGTATAGGCGCCGATGTTATAATAGGCGCAAGGACAAAGGATCTGCTTATACTTGAAGATAAAATGTCAGAGGTAGCCGAGAACCTGTACATTTCCACAGACGACGGTACATATGGATACAACGGCAGAGTTACGGACCTGCTTAAGGAGCTTGCAGAAAAGCAGGGCAAGAGCTATAACCACGCCGTAGCCATAGGACCTATGATAATGATGAAGTTTACATCCATGATGACAAAGGAGCTTAACATTCCCACGGT
This sequence comes from uncultured Clostridia bacterium, assembly GCA_947624015.1. Lineage (GTDB taxonomy): Bacteria > Bacillota > Clostridia > Lachnospirales > CAG-274 > CANPXH01. The sequence continues at coordinate 11,101 of CANQIA010000014.1, read as the reverse complement.
TGTCAGTCTGAATCCTATAATGGTAGACGGTACGGGAATGTGCGGAGCGTGCAGAGTAACAGTGGGAAACGAAGTGAAATTTGCTTGCGTGGACGGTCCCGAATTCGACGGTCATCTTGTAAATTATGACGAAGCTATGCGCCGTCAGACAATGTACAAAACGGAAGAGGGTCAGGCAAGGCTCAGATATGAGGAAGGCGCTACCCATAAAAACGGCGGATGCGGTTGCGGAGGTGACAAGTAATGGCAATTAATTATACAAAGATCCCCGTAAGGGAACAGGATCCCAAGGTAAGAGCCACTAACTTTAAGGAGGTATGTCTTGGCTATAACGAGGAGGAAGCGGTGCTGGAAGCCTCCAGATGCCTTAATTGTCCTAAGCCAATGTGTGTGACAGGCTGTCCGGTAAATATAGATATACCTGCATTTATTAAAAATATAAAGGAAAAGGACTTTGAGGGAGCGGCAAAGGAAATAGCAAAGTACTCATCTCTCCCTGCCGTATGCGGTCGAGTATGTCCCCAGGAAACACAGTGCGAGGGCAGGTGTATACTGGGCAACAAGGGCGACGCCGTTTCAATAGGCAAGCTTGAGCGATTTACAGCGGACTGGTCAAGGGAACACAATGTTGACCTTACCGCAAAAGAAGCGCCCAAGGGCAAAAAGGTAGCTGTAATAGGCGCAGGTCCCGCAGGTCTTACATGCGCAGGAGATCTTGCAAGGAAGGGCTACGACGTAACTATATTTGAAGCCCTTCACAAAGCAGGCGGCGTTCTTGAATACGGCATCCCTGAATTCAGACTGCCGAAGGAAACCGTTGTAAAAACGGAGATAGACAATATCAAAAAATTGGGAGTTAAGATAGAAACAAATGTAATAATAGGCAGAACGCTTACCATAGACCAACTTTTTGACAAGGAGGGCTTTTCTGCCGTATTCATAGGCAGCGGAGCAGGACTTCCCAAATTTATGGGTATACCCGGCGAAAATGCCAACGGTGTGTTCTCTGCCAACGAAATGCTTACAAGAGTAAACCTTATGAAGGCGTATCTTGACGACTATGATACTCCTGTCAAGATAGGCAAAAAGGTAGCTGTCATAGGCGGAGGAAACGTAGCCATGGACGCTGCAAGGACAGCCTTAAGACTGGGCGCAGAAAGTCATATAGTATACAGACGTGCCGAGGAGCAGCTTCCCGCAAGAGCCGAGGAAGTACATCATGCCAAGGAAGAGGGAATAATATTCGATCTTCTTACAAATCCTACAGAAATACTTGTGGATGAAAATGGCAACGTATGCGGTATGAACTGTGTAAGAATGAAGCTTGGCGAGCCTGACGAAAGCGGCAGGAGAAGTCCTGTTGTAATAGAAGGCAGTGATTTTACAATGGAGGTCGATACGGTTATAATGAGCTTGGGTACTTCCCCCAATCCCCTTATAAGCTCCAACACTCCGGGACTTGAGATAAACAGGAGAAAATGTATCATAGCCGAGGAGGAAACGGGACTTACAAGCCGAGAAGGCGTGTATGCAGGCGGAGACGCCGTAACAGGCGCCGCTACCGTTATACTGGCTATGGGCGCAGGCAAGAAGGCTGCCGCCGCTATAGATGAATATTTGAGTAAATAAAAAAGAGGCTGTCATTTTTGACAGCTCCTTTTTTTATTTTTATAACAGATTGAGATGATGTCTCAAAATATATGATGTAGCAAGCCAGTAAACGACAATGGTGCATATATTTATGACCGTGCATTTTGTCGTGGAAGCTATGGCAAAGGCTATAAGCTGATTTGGATCTGCGTCTGAGGGAACGGTTATTCCCAGCAGCCTTGCGGCAAGATACTGCAAAGCAAGGCTTAAGGCAAATATTGCCACAAAGCTTAAAAGTATGATCAAATTTCTGAAGGAATTTGACATTTGTCCTATCATTTGGGATAAAAAGCAAAGCGTAACGATGCTTGTTATGACCGTAGCAATACAAAAGCCCAATGAAAGCAAAAGCCTTGGCATACTTATGTGTATGTTGTTGTTTATGCTGACCTCGGTAATGGCTTTTACAAAAGTTTCGAATATTTTAGTCTGTACCATTACCACAGAGGCTACGCCTATTGCCATAAGCACTATAATAATGCTCCAGAAAAGGGATACTATTATTTTGCTCAGCACTATTTCGAGCCTTGACACGGGAAGCATATTCGTAAGCTGTCCCTGAGGGGAAAGTATATTTTCGTCAAACCATTGAGCCTGACGGACAATGGTAACGATAGCTGTCAGAAAGCCCAATGCTCCGAGAAAGCCTGCTGCGGCAAATTTAATAATACTGCCTATATAGAAATCCGTATTACCGAAAGCGGACATAAAAGCGTCGCTCCAGAGAAAACGCACAAAAAATGCAAAAACGCATATAAGCACAAGATATCCCCACAGCTTTTTGATAGTGGCTTTTAAATCGTAGTAAATAAGATTAAGCACGTCTGTATACCTCCTTATATAAGGAACTTACGCTGTTGCCGTACTTTTCTTCAAAGCTTTTCTTGTCGGCTGAAATATATATTTCTCCATTGCGCATAAACACCGCTTTGTCCAAAAGCTCATCAAGTCCCGCAGCCACCTGTGTAAGTATTATAACGGCGCCGTTTTTCTTGCAGTCTGCCATTATCTTTATAAGAGCGTCTCTGTATTTGGGATCTGCGTGTACAAGAGGATCGTCAAATACGTATAAGGGAGTTCTTCTGCACGCCACAACTATTGTTTCCACTATCTGCACGGCAGTGGTGGAGAGATTGTCGAACTTGGTCTTAGGCGATATCTTAAAATGCTTAAGGAGCTTGAAAGCCCTCTTATAGCTGAAATCCTTAAAAAATCTGCTGTACTGAGTCAAAAGCTCGGATACGTTGCCTTCGTATCTTACAAAGGGTATTTCGGGAAGATAGCTGACCATGGCGTTTGTGCCGCAGCCTGCGATCTTGTTTTTAATAGTTACAACTCCCTTGCCGGGATGTATAAGCCCGCATATTATTTTGGCAAGAGTAGTCTTGCCGTTACCTTCGGGAGCAAGTATAACAACGGCTTCTCCCTTGTTTACGGATATACTGCAATCGTTCAGTACCTTCTTGAGTCCGAATTTTTTGCTCACTTTGGTACATTTTAGTATTACCTTGGGCTTTTTTTCGGAGGGATCCTTTACTCCGGCGCTCTTTTGCTTGGGCGTCGGAGCGACCTCAGGCATTTTATTATTAACTTTTTTGTTTTGCTCTGCAGAGGTCATATTCTCAGCTCCTTAGTTTAATGCGCATCATATATGAGCGTATATATATACATATAATACTACAATTCGGAATAAATTGCAAGAAATTTGTTAAAACGGGGAAAATACAGATTTCTTGCGTAATCATATTGACTATTTATATCGTTATTTGTAAAATGAAAAGAGTATGGGGTTATGGGGTCATGGGGTTATGGAGAGATTCGGATACAGTGCAAATGTTGACAAAAAAGAAGGAGCCAAACGATGATAAGAAAAGCCGAAATAAAGGATATTGACAATGTGGGATCAGGCTACAGGGAGCTGCTTTTGTATGAAAAGGAACACGGAACATCCTCAAATTGGGTGCTTGATGTTTATCCCGTGAGAGCCACGGCTGAAAATGCCCTAAAGGAAGGAACGCTTTATGTTGCCGAAGAAGAGGGCATAATATGCGGCAGCGCCATATTCAATCATTATCAGCCCAAGGAATACCAAAAGGGCGCATGGAAATATTATGCCGAGGATGATAATGTGCTTGTGATACATACCCTTTGCATACATCCTGAGCATAAGGGCAAGGGTCTGGGTACCGCATTTGTAAAATTTGCCGAAGAGCTGGCAAGAGAAAAGGGCTGTACAGTAATGCGCTTTGACACATGGGCAGGAAACGAGGCGGCAAAGGCTCTTTATACCAAGCTGGGATACAGCACTGCGGGAGGAGCTTATGTAATGCTTGCGGGACTGATCCCGGAGGAACAGATATTTTTTGAAAAAAAGCTATAATAGGTCGATATAAATTAAAAAAACAGAGCGTATATTTCGTGGATATAAGTCCTGAAATCGGAATGATCTATTTAAAATACATACAAAAACTTAATATAAAAATAAAAAAACCCTATTGACAGGGCTACATAAAAATGGTAAAATAATATACTGCACCAATAATAATTTAATATTTATACAAAACTATTGTACCACATAAAAACAAAAAAGTCAATAGTTTTTTGTAAAAGATTTGTAAACAATGTGAACCAGCGTTCACAATTATTGTGTAATACAATCAGGAGCAAAGCTTCCGAAAAGAATAAAGGAGTGAAAGTGCCAATGGACAAAAACAGATTACGTTCTGTAATGTACGGCGATACGATGCGTATGAGTTATCAGCGTATTGACGAAGTGCTGGAAATGCCCAACCTTCTTGCTTTACAGAAGGACAGCTACCAGTGGTTTCTGGGCAAGGGTCTTTCAGAAGTATTTGACGATATTTCGCCTATAAGCGACTATAACGGCAATTATATTCTGGAGTTTGTGGACTTTAAGCTTGACAATGAAACCAAGTATTCTATTGCCGAGTGCAAGGACAGAGACGCTACCTATGCAACTCCCCTGAGAGTTAAGGTAAGGCTTCGCAACAAGGAAAACGACGAGGTCAAGGAACAGGAAATATATATGGGCGAATTCCCTCTTATGACCGAGACAGGCACCTTTGTAATAAACGGCGCAGAGAGAGTCATAGTTTCACAGCTTGTACGTTCTCCCGGTATATATTTTGAGATCGCCAAGGACAGAGACGGTAAGAACCTTCTTTCCTCTACCGTTATTCCCAACAGAGGCGCATGGCTTGAATACGAGACCGATTCAAACGACGTATTTTCCGTAAGGATAGACAGGAACAGAAAGGTTCCCGTTACCACCTTTATAAGGGCTTTGGGCTGCGGCACGGATCAGGACATAATCGAGCTTTTCGGCGAAGAGCCTAAGATAATGGCGACTATTGAAAAGGATGTTACAAAGACCTATGAAGAAGGTCTTATTGAGATATATAAAAAGCTTCGTCCCGGCGAGCCTCCTACGGTAGAGTCTGCTCTTACGATACTGAACAATATGTTCTACGACCCCAAGAGATACGATCTTGCCCATGTAGGCAGATATAAGTTCAACAAGAAGCTTGCCTTTAAGAACAGAGTATCAGGCTATAAGCTTTCACAGGATGCGGTGGATCCCATGACGGGAGAAGTGCTTGCCGAGGCAGGAACGACTCTTACAGACGAGCTTTGCGATACCCTTCAGGACAGCGGTATTTCAGCCATATTTGTAAAGGCTGAGGACAGGGAGGTAAAAATACTTTCCAATCTTACCGTAAAGATAGACGGCTTTATTTCTTCCTACGGACTTACCGCTCAGGAGTTTGAAATAAAGGAAAGAGTGCATCTTCCTCTTCTCCTTAAAATACTGGATGAAAACGACGATGCTGAAAGCCTGGCTCTTGCCATAAGAGCCAATATGGGCGAGCTTGTTACAAAGCATATTACCACCGAGGATATAATGGCTTCTATCAACTATTGTATACATCTGGATTACGGTATCGGCACAAGAGATGATATAGATCATCTGGGCAACAGACGTATAAGAGCCGTAGGCGAGCTTTTGCAAAATCAGTTCAGGATAGGTCTTTCCAGAATGGAAAGAACAGTAAGAGAGAGGATGACCACACAGGATACCGAGAGCATCACTCCTCAGGCGCTTATTAACATAAAGCCCGTTACGGCTGCCATAAAGGAGTTTTTCGGAAGCTCTCAGCTTTCACAGTTTATGGATCAGAATAATCCTCTCGGCGAGCTTACTCACAAGAGAAGACTTTCAGCCTTGGGTCCCGGCGGTCTTTCAAGAGAAAGAGCAGGCTTTGAAGTGCGAGACGTACACAATTCCCATTACGGAAGAATGTGTCCCATAGAGACGCCGGAAGGTCCCAACATCGGTCTTATCAACTCTCTTGCCACATTTGCCAAGATAAACGAATACGGCTTTATTGAGGCGCCTTATAGAGTGATAGACAAATCCTCGGGGGTCTCCAGGGTAACCGATGAGATCATATATATAGCTGCAGACGAGGAAGAAAAATACACCATAGCTCAGGCAAACGAGCCTCTTAACGAGAACAAGGAATTTGTTCACGACAGAGTAACGTGCCGAAGAAAGGAAGAGAATGTACAGGTAGCTCCCGAAAAGGTAGATCTTATGGACGTATCTCCCAGACAGCTTGTTTCTGTGGCAACAGCGCTTATTCCTTTCCTCCAGAACGATGACGTTACAAGAGCGCTCATGGGTTCCAACATGCAGCGTCAGGCAGTACCCCTTCTTACAACGGACGCTCCTATCGTAGGTACGGGTATGGAGTATAAGACTGCCAAGGATTCAGGTGTTTGCGTAGTTGCAAAGTCCGATGGAGAGGTAATATTCGTAGATGCGTCAAAGATAGTTGTAAAGACTACCGAGGGTACCACACAGACATATGAGCTTACTAAATTCAAGCGCTCCAATCAGTCCAACTGTATGAATCAGGTACCCATAGTAAACAAGGGTCAGAAGATAACAGCCGGCTCTGTAATAGCAGACGGTCCTTCCACCAAAAACGGCGAGCTTGCTCTGGGCAAGAATCCGCTTATAGGCTTTATGACCTGGGAAGGCTATAACTACGAGGACGCCGTACTTTTAAGCGAAAGACTTGTAATGGACGATGTATATACATCCATCCATATTGAGGAATATGAAACGGAAGCAAGAAATACAAAGCTTGGCGATGAGGAAATAACAAGGGATATACCCAACATGGGTGCAGACGCCCTTAAGGATCTTGACGAGCAGGGTATTATCAGAATAGGCGCCGAGGTACAGCCCAACTCTATACTTGTAGGTAAGGTAACGCCTAAGGGAGAGACCGAGCTTACAGCCGAGGAGAGACTTTTAAGAGCCATATTCGGCGAAAAGGCAAGAGAGGTAAGAGATACTTCCCTTACCGTTCCTCACGGCACAAGCGGTATAGTAGTGGATGTAAAGGTATTTTCAAGAGAAAACAACGATGAGCTTGCTCCCGGCGTAAATCAGTCCGTAAGAGTGTATATAGCCCAGAAGAGAAAAATATCCGTAGGCGATAAGATGGCAGGTCGTCATGGTAACAAGGGCGTTGTTTCAAGAGTGCTTCCCGTAGAGGATATGCCATATCTTCCTAACGGACGTCCCCTTGATATAGTTCTTAACCCCCTTGGCGTGCCTTCACGAATGAACATCGGTCAGGTGCTTGAGATACATTTGGGTCTTGCCAGCAACGTACTGGGCTGGAAAATAGCTACTCCCGTATTTGACGGAGCCAATGAGCAGGATATTATGGAAACTCTGGATATGGCAAACGATTATGCCAACTCTCTTGTAAGAGATGAAAACAATCAGTTTGAGGACAAATTCGATGAGTTTGCGGCAAAGTGGCAGGATAAGCTTTCGCCCGAGGTATTTGAATATCTGGACAAGAACAGAGATCACCGTAAGGAATGGATGGGCGTGCCTATTGACAGAACAGGAAAGGTAAAGCTCCGTGACGGCAGAACAGGCGAGGAGTTTGACAATCCCACTACCATAGGCTTTATGCACTATCTTAAGCTGCATCATCTTGTAGACGATAAGATACACGCTCGTTCAACAGGTCCTTATTCTCTTGTAACTCAGCAGCCTCTGGGCGGCAAGGCTCAGTTTGGCGGACAGCGTTTCGGAGAAATGGAAGTATGGGCGCTTGAGGCATATGGCGCTTCCTATACTCTTCAGGAAATAATAACGGTCAAGTCCGATGATATAGTAGGTCGTGTAAGCACTTATGAGGCAATAGTAAAGGGCGAGAATATTCCCGAACCCGGCGTTCCGGAATCCTTTAAGGTGCTTCTTAAGGAGCTTCAAGCTCTTGCTCTTGACGTAGCCGTATTTAATGAGGGTCAGGAAGTAGAGATAGACGAATTTGCAGACAACAGAGAGCTTACCGTAGGGGTAAATATGGAAGGTACAGAGCCTGAAGAGGATACCGACAAGGAGCTTGAAGAGGATGCGGAAACTGCTATCGACAGTCTCTTAGGCGGTATCTCGCTGGATGATGTTGACGAGGCGTTAGGCGATATAAGTGATGAGGATATAGTAATTGACGAGGACGGCTTCAGCGAGGAAGAGATACTTGCGGATCTTGCCGACCTTGACAAGCTTATAGACCAGGAACAGGAGGATGAGTAATATGAGCAATAATGATACTGAAAAGCAGATATTCTTTGACTCAATAAAGATAGGCTTGGCATCTCCTGAGAAAATAAGAAAATGGTCCTACGGCGAGGTAAAAAAGCCGGAGACTATCAACTACAGAACACTTAAGCCCGAAAGAGACGGTCTTTTCTGCGAAAGGATATTCGGACCTACAAAGGACTGGGAATGTCACTGCGGTAAATACAAGAGAATAAGACATAAGGGCATTATATGCGATCGCTGCGGCGTTGAGATAACAAAGAGCAAGGTAAGACGTGAAAGAATGGGTCATATAGAGCTTGCCGCTCCCGTTTCTCATATATGGTACTTTAAGGGCATCCCCTCCAAAATGGGTACCATATTGGGCAAAAGCCCCAAGGAGCTTGAAAAGGTGCTTTACTTTGCCAGCTATATAGTACTGGATGCGGGAGAGACTAACCTTTTGTACAAGGAGGTAATTACCGACCAGCAGAGAAGAGAGGCAGAGGAAAAGTACGGCAGAAATTCCTTTAGAGCAGGTATGGGCGCAGAGGCTATAAAAGAGCTTCTGGAGGCTATCGATCTGGAAAAGGAATCAGAGGAGCTTAAAAAAGAGCTTCTGGACGCCACAGGTCAGAAAAAGGCAAAGATAATAAAGAGATTAGAGGTCGTAGAGGCATTCAGATTAAGCGGCAACAGACCCGAATGGATGGTCATGGACGTTATTCCCGTGATACCTCCCGAACTGAGACCTATGGTACAGCTTGACGGCGGCAGATTTGCCACATCAGACCTTAACGATCTTTACAGACGTGTTATAAACAGAAACAACAGATTAAAGAAGCTTCTGGAGCTGGGTACTCCCGACATTATCGTAAGAAATGAAAAGAGAATGCTCCAGGAGGCAGTCGACGCCCTTATAGACAACGGCAGAAGAGGTCGCCCCGTAACGGGTCCCGGCAACAGAGCGTTAAAGTCACTTTCTGACTTATTAAAGGGCAAGCAGGGTCGTTTCCGTCAGAACCTTCTGGGCAAGAGAGTTGACTATTCGGGACGTTCCGTTATTGTCGTAGGTCCCACTCTTAAGCTTTACCAGTGCGGTCTGCCTAAGGAAATGGCTATCGAGCTTTTCAAGCCCTTTGTTATGAAGAAGCTTGTATCCGACGAGATCGCTGCCAATATAAAGAGCGCCAAGAGAATGGTGGAACAGCTCAAGCCTGAGGTATGGGATGTGCTGGAGCAGGTCATAAAGGAGCATCCCGTTATGCTCAACAGAGCGCCTACTCTTCACAGACTGGGTATACAGGCATTTGAGCCTGTGCTTGTAGAGGGCAGGGCTTTAAAGCTTCATCCTCTTGTATGTACAGCTTATAATGCCGACTTTGATGGCGACCAGATGGCTGTTCACGTTCCTTTGAGCGTAGAGGCTCAGGCAGAGTGCCGTTTCCTGCTTCTTGCTCCCAACAATCTGCTTAAGCCCTCAGACGGCGAGCCTGTTGTAGTGCCTTCACAGGATATGGTACTGGGTATATATTATCTTACCCTTGCCAAGGAAGGCGAAAAGGGCGAGGGCAAGGTATTCCTTGACGAGAACGAGGCGCTCCTTGCCTATGACAACCATGTTATAAGCCTTCATGCCAGAATAAAGGTAAGAAGAACTATGGAAATAAACGGCGAAATGAAGTCTGCCATTGTAGACACCACAGCAGGTCGTATTATTTTCAACGAGATAGTTCCTCAGGATCTGGGCTTTGTAGACAGGAGCATTGAGGAAAACAAGTTTAAATTCGAGATAGATTTCCTTACGGGCAAGAAGGAGCTCGGCAAGATAATAAACAGATGTATACACAAGCATCCTGCTACGGAAACTGCCGTAGTGCTTGACGATATAAAGAATCTTGGCTTCAAGTTCTCTACAAGAGGTTCCCTTACGGTATCGGTATCCGATATGAAGATACCCGAGGCAAAGGATATACTTCTTAAAGAAGGCGATGATGAAGTAAACAAGATAACAAAGCTGTACCGCAGAGGTCTTATGACCGACGAGGAAAGACACAACAAGGTAATAGAGGTATGGGAAAAGATAGACGATAGGATCACAGACGCTCTTATTGCCAACCTTGGTCAGTACAACGACATATATATGATGGCGCTTTCAGGCGCAAGAGGTTCAAACAGACAGATAAAGCAGCTTGCAGGTATGCGTGGACTTATGGCATCTCCTTCAGGCGAGACCATAGAGCTTCCTATCAAGGCTAACTTCAGAGAAGGTCTTACTGTTCAGGAATACTTTATATCCGCCCATGGCGCCAGAAAGGGTCTTACGGATACAGCCTTAAAGACTGCGGACTCAGGCTATCTTACAAGGCGTCTTGTAGATGTATCACAGGATATAATAGTAAGAGAATACGACTGCTCAGCCGATACTGAGGATAAGCCGTATATGGAAGTAAGCGCTTTCATGGACGGTCAGGAGACAATAGAACCTCTTGAGGACAGAATAAGAGGCAGATTTTCCGTTGAGGATATTACCGATCCCGATACGGGCAAGGTAATAGTTCCCAAGGATACTCTCATTACTCCCGATATGGCAGAGGCTGTAGTAGCTGCAGGTATAAAGAAGGTAAAAATAAGGACAATACTTACCTGTAAGTGCCATAACGGCGTATGCTCCAAGTGCTACGGAGCCAACATGGCAAGCGGCAGACAGGTAAGGATAGGCGAGGCTGTAGGTATCATTGCTGCTCAGTCCATAGGCGAACCCGGTACTCAGCTTACAATGAGAACATTCCATACAGGCGGTATTTCAGGAAACGACCT
>CANQIA010000013.1 GCA_947624015.1 uncultured Clostridia bacterium | reverse complement strand
CTGCAAAATCTCCACCTTTCCCTTGACAACCTGCCTTTCAAAAAAAGTGTTACCAATCATTGACACTTTAACAATATTTGCAAAGAAAATAATAGGCATTGCAAAGAAAATAATAGGCATATATCATATGATAATATAGCCTGCATGGAGCTGTGACAGTGTTTTGTTATTTGGTATTGGTAAAAATGCAAATATAATGTTTATTTATGAATGTTGAATTTTGAATAATAAACGAATAAAAATACGATAATTATTATATTTTTTCATATATTTATCAGAAAAGTGGCAAATTTTTCATATTTACCTATGGATTTTAACCAAAAAATGGTGTATAATATAATTTATCCGAAGCCGAAAATGGAGCTTGCTCCGATTTTCGGCGAGGATAAATTAACGAAACCTTTTGTTTAGGATACGCAAGTATCCTACTCTGTGCAAACAGAGTAATACAAACGCAGTTTGTATTAAAACAAAAGGTTGAGTACCGATATGTTTTTGCGTTTTACCGACCGAAGGAAGGTAAAACATAATGCGCAAGCATTGAAATACGAAGTATTTCAGCAAAAACATAGAGGCTGAGCAAAGAACAGTTAAAATGGAGCTTGCTCCGATTTTCGGCGAGGATAAATTAACGAAACTTTTTATTGGGATACGAAGTATCCTCTCTGCGTAAGCAGAATAAGACAAGCGAAGCTTGGCTTAAAATAAAAAGTTGAGATTGAGTAGCGAATCCCCCGCCGAAATAAAGCTTGCTCCGATTTTTATCGAAGATATATTACTGCGATAGCAGTTAAAATATCGAAGATATTTTAACAAAAACATATAGGTCGGGCAGCAAATCCCCCTTGAAAGGGGAGACTTATATCCGAGCAGAGGTGTGACACAAATGAAAGACACCACAAAAGAGAGCAGCAAAGCTCTTGCTTTATTTACACAATTGGCAATATCCATGATAGTTCCCATATTCCTGTGCCTTCTGCTGGGCAGGTGGCTGGACAATATATTCCACACAGGTGGGATACTTCTTATAATATTCCTGATACTGGGAATAGCGGCAGGTTTTAGAAGCATATACTATTTAGTCAGAAGCTTCTGGAAGGACAAGGACTCTTATATAGATATGAACGAAATTAAGAACAGACTTCAAAATGAAAATAACACGGACAAGGAAGACAACGAGGACGAAAGCAATGACTTCTGATGTGATAAAGACAAGAAACGGACTTATAATAACAGTAGCCGTAATGGCAGTGATAATATTTGGGATAGGTCTGTTTATAGCAGACAATAAAGCGGCATGGTTTGCGGGAATGGCAGTGGGTACGCTTCTGTCCATAGGGCGTGTCTTATTCCTTACCGGTACCCTTAACAAGACCGCAGATATGGACAAGGAGACCGCAAGCAGAGTATCTCAGGCTCACTATATGCTAAGATATATGGGTACTCTTGTGATAGCGGTGCTTGCAATAATACTGGGGGCGCACCCCATAGGCGTGATTGTAGGGCTGATATTGGTACAGCCTGCAGTATATATTTACAATTTTATATTCAATAAGCAGCAATAACGCTGCATTCATTTTTGATGAAAGGAGGAAAAGCTGCTTTGGGACTTCATTTATTAGAGGTCAAAAGTCTTGTGGGTCATCTTATCGGGTGGAACACTGACCCCTCTTCCGATCTGGATGTAGAATCCCGTATTATAGAAAAGCTGCATATAGGCGGGATAGAGGTCTGGATATCGGAAACTGTGGTCAACACCTGGATAATAATGGCTGCACTCATACTTATTGCTCTCATATTCAGAATTAAAATGAAAAACTATAAGTACAAGCCCGAAGGCTCTCAAAATGTCATAGAGCTTATAATAGAGTTTATGGACAGCTTTGTAAAGTCTGCCATGACCGAGAAATATGCTTATTTCGGCAATTGGTTCTTCGGCGTATTTGCCCTTATACTTGTCAGCAACTTAAGCGGTTTGCTTGGCTTCAGACCGCCTACGGCGGATCTTTGCACAACGGCTGCAATAACCCTGACCACATTCATTTTGATTCATTTTATGGGTATATGGACAGGCAAAGGAAGTTATTTCAAGGGCTATCTTGAGCCTATACCGGTCCTTTTGCCCATCAATATCATAAGCGAACTGGCAACGCCTATATCACTGAGCTTCCGTCTATTCGGCAATATATTGGGCGGTATGATAATAATGGGCATGGTATATATGGCTTTGGGCAATCTGCCGAGCATACTCAAGATATTCAATATCGGTGTGCCTGCCGCCTTGCATTTATACTTTGACGTATTTGCCGGTTGTATCCAGACAGTAATTTTCGTTATGCTGTCAATGACATTTATTAAGGATAAGATAGCCGATTAGGCGCTTGTCCCGTTAACTTAAATTTTTAATCACAAGGAGGATTTTATAATGGAAGGATTAGATCCAAGAGCTTTTGTATTAGGATGTTCTGCAATAGGTGCAGGTTTAGCGATGATAGCAGGTATAGGCCCCGGTATAGGTCAGGGCTTTGCTGCAGGCAAGGGCGCTGAGGCAGTTGGTCGTCAGCCCGAAGCAAGAGGTACCATTACATCTACAATGCTTTTAGGCTGTGCTGTTGCCGAGTCAACAGGTATCTACGGTCTTGTTGTAGCCATGATATTGTTATTTGCCAATCCTTTAGTAGGTAAGATCTGATAGGATAATTTATAATTTTACCGAAAGGAGGCAGCAAATTGGAAGGCTATGTTATAATACTGGATCAGCATACCCTTGTACTGGTTGCTATTCAGCTTATTAATACATGCGTACTCTGTTTTGCACTGTCAAAGCTTTTGTATAAGCCTGTTCTCAATTTCGTAAATGCGAGAAAGGAAAGGATAGCCGAACAGATAGATTCTGCCGAGGCAAGGCTTTCAGAGGCAAACGCCTTAAAGGCTGAGTACGAAAACAAATTAAAGAATATTGACGCCGAAAGGATACAGATACTTGACGAGGCAAGATCACAGGCTAACAAAAACAGCCAGCTTATAATCGCCGAGGCAAAAACAGAGGCGGATAATATACACAACAGAGCCATGACCGATATAAAAAGAGAGGAAGAAAAAGCAAAGGACGAGATCAAGAAGCAGATCATTGAGGTTTCCACCATGGTTTCGGGCAAATTCATTGCAGCCAATATGACCGAGGAGGAACAGAACAAGCTTGTTGATGATACTATATCTGATTTGGAGGGTGTTGAATGGCTCAATTAATATCCGTCAGATATGCGGCTGCTCTTTTCGATCTGGCTTTGGAAAAAGACTGTATAGACAAATACAGCGATGAAATAAAACTTGTACGTGACGCTGTTACAGATGACAGCGAAATATTGAAAATACTGAACCATCCGCAGATAAGCTCCGATAAAAAGCTGAACATACTTACATCCGCCTTTAAGGATAAGGTAAGCGCTGATATTATGGGACTTATAGACATAGTATTCAGAAAGAACAGGGAAACGGAGCTTGCGGATATATTGAATAAATTTCTGGATATGGCAGAAAAGCATAAAGGCATCGTATATGCTTGTGTTGAAAGCGCTGTGCCTCTTAAGGGATCTGCCATGGATGAGATCAAGGAAAAATTGTCTAAGAAATTAAATAAGCAGGTCATTGTGAAAGCAAAAGTCGATCCTCAGCTTATAGGCGGTATAAAAATAAGCGTTGAAGGACATGTAATAGACAGCACGATCAAGACTCAGCTCTCCTCTCTTAAAGGAAAGCTGCTTGAAACAAGACTTGCGTAAAGAAGGAGTGTAACCTAACAATGAATATCAGACCCGAAGAAATTAGTTCTGTTATAAAAGAGCAGATAAAGGGCTACAGCACAAAGCTGGATGTGTCTGAGGTCGGTACGGTTATACAGGTTGGCGACGGTATTGCCAGAGTTTACGGACTTGACAACGCCATGAGCGGCGAGCTTCTGGAGTTTGAAAACGGCGTAATGGGTATGGCGCAAAACCTTGAGGAAGATAATGTAGGTGTGGTTATCCTCGGTTCCGACGAGGGTATAAAGGAAGGCTCTTCCGTAAAGCTTACGGGAAAGGTTGCCTCAGTTCCTGTAGGCGACGCCCTCATAGGCAGAGTTGTAAACGCTCTGGGTAATCCTATTGACGAAAAGGGACCCATAGTGACAGACAGATCCAGACCCATAGAAAGAGTTGCCCCCGGTGTAATCACAAGAAAGGGCGTTAACGTGCCTCTTCAGACAGGTATCAAGGCAATAGACGCCATGGTGCCTATCGGTCGTGGTCAGAGAGAGCTTGTCATAGGCGACAGACAGACAGGCAAAACTGCAATTTGTATAGATACTATCATAAATCAAAAGGGAAAGGACTGCCTTTGCATATATGTGGCAATAGGTCAGAAGGCGTCTACGGTTGCCCGTATAGTTAAGAGTCTTGAAGACACGGGAGCCATGGACTACACCACTGTGGTTGCGGCAACGGCATCCGAATCCTCTACGCTTCAGTTCATAGCCCCCTACGCAGGCTGCGCAATGGGCGAGGAATGGATGGAGGCAGGCAAGGACGTACTTATAGTTTACGATGACTTATCTAAGCACGCCGTTGCATACAGAGCAATGTCACTTCTGCTCAAAAGACCACCGGGACGTGAAGCATACCCCGGCGATGTATTTTATCTCCATTCAAGACTTCTGGAAAGAGCAGCAAGGATCGACAAGGAATACGGCGGCGGCTCTCTTACCGCTCTGCCTATTATAGAAACTCAGGCAGGCGACGTTTCAGCCTATATTCCCACAAACGTGATCTCAATTACAGACGGTCAGATCTTCCTTGAGAGCGAGCTTTTCAACTCCGGCATAAGACCTGCCATAAATGCAGGACTTTCAGTATCCAGAGTAGGCGGTTCCGCTCAGATAAAGGCAATGAAGAAAATAGCCGGTCCTATAAGAACTGAGCTTGCTCAGTACAGAGAGCTTGAGAGCTTCTCTCAGTTCGGCTCAGATCTGGACAAGGATACTCTCGACAGACTTAATCACGGTAAGATAATCGTGGAGATACTTAAGCAGCCCCAGTACAAGACACTGGATGTTGAAAAGGAGGTCATAATACTCTATGCTGTGACCAACAAGTATCTTGACGATATTGACGTTGAGAGGATACTGGACTTTGAAAAGGGCTTCTTCGACTACATGGAAAAGTATCACAATAATGTACTGATAAGCATTAAAGATACCAAGGAGATAAGCCCCGATACGGAAGCGGAGCTTAAAGAAGCTATTGAAGCCTTTAAGAAAGAATTTAAGTAAATAGAGAGGTGATATTATGGCATCAATGCGTGATATAAAACGCAGGATCAAAAGTGTCAATAGCACCCAGCAGATAACAAAGGCCATGAACCTTGTAGCCAGCTCAAAGCTGACCAAGGCTAAAAATCGCTTTACCGATACAAAACCCTTTTTCCAAGCTACCGGGAATGTGATATCCAATGTGGTAAAGGGAAGCAAGGGCATCTCCAGCGAATTTATGGAGGACAGAGAAATAAAAAATACCCTTATTCTGGTAATAACAGGCGACAGAGGTCTTTGCGGCGGCTATAATGCCAATGTATGCAAGGAAGCCTATAACCTTTCAAAGGGCAAGAACGCAGCCTTTATAACAGTAGGCAATAAGGCAAGGGAATTTTTTAATCATAAAAAATGCAAAATCGTCGATGCCTACAGGGATATGTCGGAAAAGCCCGACTATTCCGATGCGTACATTTTAGGCAAAAAGGTAATTGATATGTATACAGCGGGGGAGGCAGACGAGATATACTTAGTATACACAAGGTTTATTTCAACACTTACCAACGAACCTGAGTCTATTAAGCTCCTGCCCCTTGATCCCAAGGATTTTGAAAGCAGTGACGCTCCTCACAGCTCTACTCTTACAATATATGAGCCTGATGAGGAATCGGTACTGGAATATATTATTCCCAAGTATGTAAATACCGTTATTTTCGGCGCCATGATAGAATCGGCAGTATGCGAGCTCAGCTCACGAATGACTGCCATGGATTCGGCTACGGAAAATGCCAACGAAATGATAGCGCACCTTAACCTTGTGTATAACAGAGTACGTCAGGGCGCTATTACTCAGGAGATAACCGAAATCGTAAGCGGCAGCAATGCTTTGGAATAGGAATAGGAGTGAAAAAATGGCAGAAAAGAATGTCGGCAAGATAATTCAGATTATCGGTGCCGTATTGGATATCAAATTTTCCGGCGAGAATATGCCAGCTCTTAATAACGCAATAGAGATAACATTAGGCGACAGAAAGATAATTGCCGAGGTGGCTCAGCATCTGGGCGATGACGTTGTAAAATGTATTGCGATGAGTTCCACAGACGGTCTTAAAAGAGGTATGGAGGCCGTTGATACGGGGGCGCCTATAAGCGTACCTGTTGGCAAAGAAACACTGGGAAGAATGTTTAATGTAACAGGAGATCCCATAGACGGCAAGGAAGCTCCCGTTACAGAAGAAAGATGGTCTATACACAGAGAAGCGCCAAGCTTCTCAGAGCAGAATAATTCGGCTGAGATACTGGAAACAGGCATAAAAGCCATCGACCTTCTCTGTCCTTATTCCAAGGGCGGAAAGATAGGTCTTTTCGGCGGCGCAGGCGTTGGCAAAACAGTACTTATAATGGAGCTTATTACCAATATCGCTACCGAGCATCAGGGCTATTCCGTATTCAGCGGTGTAGGCGAGAGAACAAGAGAGGGTAACGACCTCTACTATGAAATGCAGGAATCAGGCGTATTAAAGCAGACTGCCCTTGTATTCGGTCAGATGAACGAGCCTCCTGGAGCAAGAATGAGAATAGCTCTTACAGGTCTTACCATGGCTGAATACTTTAGGGACAAAGCTAAGCAAGACGTGCTTCTTTTCATAGACAATATATTCAGATTTGTACAGGCAGGCTCTGAGGTATCAGCCCTTCTGGGACGTATGCCTTCAGCCGTAGGCTATCAGCCTACTTTGGCTACCGAGCTTGGCGCTTTGCAGGAAAGGATCACATCTACAAAGAACGGATCCATTACTTCCGTTCAGGCTGTATATGTTCCAGCAGACGACCTTACGGATCCTGCTCCCGCAACTACATTTGCCCACCTTGACGCTACAACAGTTTTGTCAAGAGCAATAGTTGAGCTGGGTATATACCCTGCTATCGATCCTCTGGAATCTACCTCCAGAATACTTGATCCCCAGGTGGTAGGCGAGGAACACTATTCTGTGGCAAGACAGGTACAGGCTATACTTCAAAAGTATAAGGAATTACAGGATATTATTGCAATACTTGGTATGGATGAGCTTTCGGAAGACGATAAGATCGTTGTAAACAGAGCCAGAAAAATACAGAGATTCCTTTCACAGCCCTTCCATGTAGCCGAGAACTTTACAGGCTATCCGGGACAGTATGTTCCCGTTGCCGATACGGTAAGAGGCTTCAAGGAGATACTTGAGGGCAAGCATGACGATATACCTGAAGGCTACTTCCTCAACTCAGGCAAGATAGAGGATGTTGTGGAAAAATATCGCAATGCCAATAAATAATAAGGAGGGATATTATGGCTAAGTTATCCCTTAAAATTATTACTCCCGAAAGACATATGTTTGAGGGAGAGGTAGATATGGTCATCATGAGAACAACAAGCGGCGACGTAGGTATACTCCATGGACATCAGCCCCTTGTTACCGTACTGGACTACGGTGTACTCACTATTAAAAACGAGGGCGAGGAGGATAAAAAGGCTGCGCTTTTAGGGGGCTTTGCAGAG
The DNA here is from genome assembly GCA_947624015.1 of uncultured Clostridia bacterium. Classification (GTDB taxonomy): domain Bacteria; phylum Bacillota; class Clostridia; order Lachnospirales; family CAG-274; genus CANPXH01. The sequence goes on along the minus strand of CANQIA010000013.1, from coordinate 46,556 downwards.
GTCAATGAAAACGGTATGTCAATACTGACCGATGCAGCCGAATGGTCCGACGAGATAGATGTGGTAAGAGCACAGAAGGCTAAGGAAAGAGCCGAAGCAAGACTTAAGAACATAGACAGCAATGTGGATGTTATGAGAGCCGAGCTTGCCCTTAAGAGAGCCTTAGTCAGAATAAGTCTTAAAGGATAGGACATATAAAAAGTGGTATTCCAAATGGAATACCACTTTTATTTATATTTATTTGAATAGTTGCCAAAAATGGCGGCTCTTTTTATAACAGCAAAAATCCCGTTACGCCGCCAATAATGGCGATCAGCCAGCCACATAATATATCCAAGGGATAGTGAAGACCTGTCATCACTCTTGAAAGCCCCGTGAAAAGCGCCAATATCATAAGCATAGCCGCTACGACAGGCTCTATACAAAGCCAGCTAAAGGCTATTATCATGGCAGACGCCGCATGATTGCTCGGCAAGGATCCATTTTCTTCATGAGGCGCAAGGGCTTCTATATTCTCCCGTACAAAAGGACGGGGCTTGTTAAGCGCAGTCCTCAGCGCTGTATTCACAACAAGCACTGCAAAAGGTACGAGTATATACCTTGGCGCATAAAAAATATTTGAGCATAGCAAAATCAAAAAGCCCAGTCCGTAAAACGCCATATATATATACTTTGAAAATAATGTAAGCAAAACTGCCGCTTTTCCAAGCTTTTCGTTACCGTAGGCTCGGTCATATATCCTAAAAAAAAGCTTTCTGTTCATTATTCTCCCCATACGCCGTCACATATAAATTCAGCGGGACCTGTCATATAGACATGATTATCCTCTTCCTTCCAGTGTATTGTAAGAGTACCGCCCAAAAGCTTTACAGCCACAGGAACTCTGGGGCATATGCCCTTTATATTGGCTGCCACAACAGTGGCGCAGGTACCTGTGCCGCATGCCCATGTTTCTCCGGCGCCTCTTTCCCACACTCTCATATTGAGATGAGTATTGTCTACCGTTTCCACAAATTCCACATTTGTCTTTCTGGGAAAGTGTTCATCCACCTCAACGACGGAGCCGTATTTTTCAACATCAAAGTCCATTACGCTCTCGTCTATAAATGTAACTGCATGAGGATTTCCCATAGATACGCAGGTAAAAGCAAAATCCCTGCCGCAGGAGCTTATATTTATATCCACAACAGGCTCTTTGTCGGTCTTTACAGGTATATCATCGGGCTTGAGTATAGGCTCGCCCATATCCACTGTCATAAGCTCCGCCTTGCCCTCCGGGCTTTCGTGTATCTCTATTACCTTTATGCCTGCAAGAGTTTCAAGTGTAATGGGATTTTTCCTTACGATATTTCTGTCATATACATATCTTCCCACACATCTTGAAGCGTTGCCGCACATTTCAGCCTCGGAGCCGTCGGAATTGAACATTCTCATTTTTACATCTGCCACATCGCTGGGGCATATAAGCACAAGCCCGTCTGAGCCTACGCCAAAATGTCTGTCGCTTATTTTTTTAGCCACCTCTGAGGGATCGTCTACCTTTTCCTCAAAGCAGTTTACATATATATAATCATTTCCGCAGCCATGCATTTTAGTGAATTTCATAATTATCTCCCTTATTGTATGTGTATTTCGTTCCAAACATCGTCATTTTTTACAACTTCCGTATCCCCTGCCCAGCTATCGTTCTGGGTCTGATATATCTCCTGTTTCTTTTCGTTTATATAGTCTGCTCTTATCTGCTCTTTAAGGTCGTTGCCCTTATCCTTTATATCCATTACCTTGAAAATATGATATCCGTCGGTATCCTCCGCAAGAGTACACTGTCCCTTCCTCAGAGCATATATCTTGTCAAGAGTTTCTTCCGTATAAAGGCTGGGATCCAGTAAAAAAGCCTCCTTGTTGCCGTTTGGCGTTGTTTCCGCAAGCACGCTGTCAAAGTCTGCGCCCTTGCTTATCTTGTCATATGCCTCATGTATCTTGTCCGCATTGGCGCTGCCTGTGTTGTCTGTCTGAAGAAATATCTCCTTTATTATATAGTCCGTAAACATGGATTTATTTTCCTCATAATACTGACTTAGGTATTCGCTGAACTCCTCCTCGTTTACAACATAGCTGTCTGTAACATAGCCGTATACCTTCTGCTGTATGACGCCCTCCTCCATAATGGAGTATATCTTATCTCTGTCCAGCTCAAGGCTGCCAAGCTCCTCGGCGGTAAACTCGGACATAAGTGAATCCGTCTGTTCCTCTATAAGAGCCTTGTCCTCATCGGTTATGGCAATATTGAGAGAGGGCGCTTCCTTAACGGCTGTCTTTACCATAAGTATGGAGTTGACCGCATTCTGCTTTGCCACCTCCTCGGCGCTTACTCCGTCAAAGTCCGCCTGCCATATATCGGTACCGCCCTGCTGCTCGAAGTTCTTCTTTTGCTCCTTCAGGTATACCATATATTCTCCTCGGCTTATTTTGTCATTGCCTATTTTTACAACATATCCGCCTGTATTGCAGCCTGTAAGCAATACTGCAAGCGCAAGCGCAAATAATAACCTTTTCATAGCCAACACTCCCTGACGTTCAACTATCGCTTCATACCACCTGTCAGCTTATTCCCTATTACAGTAAGCATAAATAGCGGAAGCTGCATCATTCTGCCTATTCTGTAGGGCTGCTTTATAAGTCTGTAAAACCATTCCAGACCATGATCCACAAAAAACTTAGGCGCTCTTGGAACATTTCCGCACCAGCCGTCAAAGCATCCGCCTACTCCCACCGCCGTCTTTATATTAAGGTCTTTAATGTTTTTGTATATCCACTTTTCCTGCTTGGGAAAGCCTATGCCTACCAATAGCAGACTAGGCTTTTTTTCGTTTATATCCGCTATTATAGTTTTTTCCTTTTCACTGTCAAAATATCCATCGGCGCAGCCGACTATTTTTATACCGGGGAAACGCTCTTCTATTGCCGCCTTTGCCCTTTGAGCAATACCGGGAGCGGCGCCGAAGAAATACACGGTCTTGTCCGTATCCTTTATACTGTCAAATACCGACAAAAGGGTGTCGTATCCCGCTACCCTTTCCTTAATGGGATCCTTGGTAAATCTTGAGGCGTATACTATGCCTATACCGTCGGGTATATTCATGGTGCTTGAATTAAGGATCTCCATAAATTCCTTATCCTGCCTTGCCCTCATTACCATTTCGGGATTAGGGGTAAATACCATACTCTTTCCCTTGCTGTTGAGCATATTTATAATTTTATCCACAGCCTCGGAAGGGCTTACGTTGTTAAAGGGTACTCCCAAAATTTTGCAAATACTCATATTATTTTCCTTTTATTTTATAGAATAGCTTCCCTTTACAAGGAACCATGCCGCTTCTGTTACCTTTACGCCTCTGCCGTCGTTTCTCGGCACTATCATTATATGATTTAATGTGGCTTTGTGTCCGTTGTAAAGAGCCTGTCCCGTAGTAGCGTCCACTATGCCCTCTTTACCGCTTATTACAATATCGCCCTTGCCTGCACGCAGTATTATTTCGGTACCCTCTCCGCCTATAATGGTCTTGCCTACCGCAACGGACACGGGAACATAGCTTCCTGCCGCCGCAACATTGCCGCTGTTGTCCGTAGATGTACCTATCATATTCATTACCTGATTAATCTTGTCGTCCACATAGCTCTTGGATACAAGGGGATCCGCCTCGGAACCTGCGTCTGCCGCAAATGCCGTACCCATTACAAGCACAACGCTTGCCGCTGCGCTTATAAAGCCGATCAAAAATCTTTTCATTTCAAACTCTCCTTTTTATTTCTTATAATGCTGAGCTGCGCTGACAAAAGTCTGTCATTTTCATCAGCCTTTTTTATCATAGTATCTGCCTTAGCCTTAAGGCAAGCCTTATATTTTTCCATATTGTCAAATATATCGCATACCTGAGAATATATTTTATTGCTGTCAAGTCTTTCGCTTCTTACATCTCCGCCCTCCGGCATATCCAGTTCCTTAAGATAATACTCTATCTTGGGATCGTATATTATACCCACCATAGGCACATTCTGTACCGCCGCAAATATAAGAGAATGGAGCCTCATGCTTATCATAAGGTCAAAGCAGCCTACTATACCCAATATCTGACCGGGAGTATAGCGTTTTTCAAGCATATAGCCCTTCTCCTTCATGCTTCGGCACACTCTTTTTGAAATTTCTATATCCTTGGGAAATTCCATGGGCAAAAGCACAACATCCTTTCCGCTCTTGACTATATCGTCGCATACTTTCGCTATCTTCACAACATAGTCGTCGCCGTACTGAGCCTTTGACCAGGCTCTTACGGATATGCCTACCCTCTGTCTGTCCCTCGGTATACCCTCGGACTCAAGAAGTCCTTCGGCTTCTTCACGGTCAATAGAACCCAGCTTAAAGGCGGGATCTGCCGTTACCGTTACATTTGGATTTGTAACGCCTATATTCCTGAGATCCTGTTCCGAAAGCTTTTCTCTGAGGGTAATGACATCAACGGTATTTATAACGCTTTTTACAAGGCGTCTGTTTATTCTGCCTGTAACGGGACCTATGCCGTTGGCATAGAGCATAACTCTTTTTTTAAATATCTTTGCCGCCTTTATAATACTGAGGTAATACAGCAGAGAACGGGTGCTTGTGCCGTTTTGCAAAAGGGTGCCGCCTCCGCTCAGTATAATATCGCTGCTTCTGATAGCATAAATGACCTGCGGTATATTAAAGCGCTGAACAGAGCTAATGCCATATTCTGTTTTTGTAAAATCGGGTCGGTAGCTTAAGGCTGTGATATTGACATCCTTTGCCATATTTCTTATATTGGTGGTCATTGCCTGCAATATAGCCTCATCGCCGCAGTTACCATAGCCATGGTATCCTGCTATCAACAGATTTATCATAGGTTTTCACCTCTTATTACAGCTCGTTTCTCTTTTTGTTTTCCTCATACCATATTCCCATTATGACTGCCGTAAATACCCAGAAAAGACTTGTCATCATAGGGGTCTCAAATACATTTTCAAAGAAATTATGGGCAATGACTCCGCACAGACCTGCCATAATGCCTGTGGAAAGCTCCTTGGCAGCCTTGGTAGATGCAAGCCTTATTGTCCTGTAGGAATTTATTATAACGCTGTAAAGCAGGACAGCAAAGGCGCTAAAGCCCAAAAGTCCCGATTCCACAGCCATTTTAAGCATATTGTTGTCCATATAGAAGGTGTCTGTCCAGGTATAGCCCACAAGGTACTTCATGCCGTTGTTCATAGCCACGGCGCCGCCAAAGTGTCCCAGACCTACGCCTAAAAATAAATTGTTCTTAAGTATTTCAATGCCTGTAAGCCAGCGCACAAGCCTTCCGCCTCTCAATGAGGACTCTATATATTCGGGACTGAGCATATATCCTATTCTGTCGCCTACGCTGGGTACGGCAACTGCAACGATAAGGGCAAATATGACCGCCGGTATCATCAACCGCTTGTCCTTTAAAAGTATATATATGCCTGCCGCCAGCATAAAGCCTATCCATGCGCCTCTTGAGAAGGTAAACACAAGGCTTGCCAGCATTACAAGAGCCACAAGTAAAAAGAATATCCTGCTAAGAGTCTTTTTGGTCACAAAGGCAAGGGATACTGCCATAGGTATCGCCATAGTCAAAAGTGAACCGAAAATATTTGGGCTTGTAAATATTGAAAATACTCTTGTCCTTACCCCTGCCTCATTCTGGTCTACCCAGCCTGCAGGCATCTCAACGCCTACGGCATACTGGTATACTCCGTAAAGCGCCAGCAGACCTACTATAAGCACAAAGCAAAGGGTTATGGATCTTGCAGAGCCTTCTCCCTTTATAAGCTGTATTACAACAAAGTACCACAGCATATACTGTACTATGGCTCTAAAGCCCTCAATGCCTACCGAAAAATCTGTGGAATTGAGTATAAGACATATCAGCATTACGGATATAAAGAGGAAAAGAGGGAAATCCACAGGCGTTACCTTAAAATTATCCTCATTTCTGCTTCTTATCCATTTTACGCCCCACAGAGCAACAAGACCTATGAGAAAAAGCTCGTCCCATATGCCCGATATGCTTCCTGCAAAGGCTCTTACAGCCACATCCAACACGCCATAGCCTGCCAGAAAGAACACCGCTACGTCATAATTGAATATCATCATGGCAACGGCGGTAACAACAGCTATTGCGCCCAGAGCAGCCAAAGGACCCATACTTCCGCAGCCAAGACCCAGAAGTATTCCTATTATTACAATAAACAAAACCAGTCTGTTATTCAAAACAATCACCCCAACACAATATCCGTAAGCAGTTTAACAAGTCTTGCCAAAAGGCTTTTGTTAAAGGCAGAGCAGTATATGCCGCACAATACAACAAACATACCCAGACCAAATATGCCCCAGCACAATATCATATAAGTAAGCGTAACGCTGTCTGTGATTATCATAGATATGATGCTGCCTATGGGAATACTCATAAGAAGTATGCCAAAAAGATAAGCCATATTCCCCGTACCTAAGCCCTTTATTTTAAGTACAAGAGCATATATCATACTGCTCTTTATGGCAGGAGCAAGTATGTTGTGTATATATCCGCATATAATATCGACTATATGAGCCAAAAAGCAGACAAATCTATATACAAGGCTGTACCTGAACCAAGGCTTTTTGAAAACATACCTGTGGAGCATACCGTGCAGTGCGCTGTCCCGATAGCATCTGCCTACTGCGTCGGCGCACCTTTTGAGCATACTGCCTTTATAAGCATTCGTTATTTTTTTTACAATATTAATAATGGATCTGCAAAAAACGCTGCCTGTAACATAGCTCATATAAAACTACTCGTCCTTCCACTCGATATTCCTTATCCTGCCGTTAGCTTCCACGGACTGGGTCTTTATAATATAATTATAACCAACCCTTGCCTCCTGTCCGCCTACCTTGAGTACAACGGTGGAGGGATCTATTTTCTCTTTTATAACTACGGTAACGTCCTTCCAAAGAGGATGCTCGCTCAATACTGCCTTACCTGTAGAATCTGTGCCTACATATGCTGCAGGTTCGGTCTTTACATCAACTATTTCGGCATTTGTAAGCTTGCCGCCTGCCGCAACGTGTTCCCCTACCTTAAGGTTCTCTCCTACCTCAGGCACCTGAAGGCTTGAAAACACGGTAATATAGCAATACTTGTCCTCTCCAAGAGGGTTAAGTCCGTCTACGTTCCTCTTGCTTGACGTAAGTCTTATTCCCACTACAGCCACCAAGGCTATAATAACAAGGACCACTATCAAGTCGATAATATTCAGCTTTCCGAATATTTTACCCTTTTCGTCTATAAGCTTCATTGTTGTTTCTCCTTTGCTATTTTGTTATATATATCAATATGGGTCTGAGCCATTTTCTCACAGGAGAAAAACTTTTCTGCCCTGTCGTGAAAGGCCTTGCCCATTTTTATTCTCATATCATCGTTTTTGCACAGTCTCTTTATCCTGTCGGCAAGCCCGTTATAGTCCCCGGAAGGAACAAGATAACCGCTCCTGCCCTCCTCTATCATTTCGGGGATCCCGCCAACAGCCGTAGCCACTGTGGCTGCCGACATTCTGGCGCCTTCCAAAAGGGCATAGGGGAAGCTTTCCGAATAGGAACTCAGAGTATTTATATCCATATATTTATAGAAGCTGTTCATTACTGTGGGGTCTGTGATCTGACCTGCCATATATACTCTATCCTTAAGTCCGTTATCCTCTATATATGCCTTGCACTTATCCCACATTTCGCCGTTGCCGAGTATAACAAAGTCTATATCCTCTTGTTTTTCACACAGCGTCCTTGCAGATTTCAAAAATACGTCTACGCCCTTTACGGCATAGAGCCTTGCGGCAATGCCCACATACTTCTTATTAGGATCGTAGGGTACATTTATTCTTTGGAAAAACTTCTCCTTGTCCATAACGGGAACCTCTCTGTCAAACTCAATGCCGTTGTATATGACATTCAGCCTTTCGGCTTTAAAGCCTCTTTTGATAAGCATATCCTTAAAGGCGTTTGTGACCGTAAATATATGCTTAAAGCGTCTGAGGGCAAAGGAATTTACGGGAGTATATATTATCTGCTTTCTGATATTGTCCTTAAAATCCAGCTTGTAGTCGCTGTGGAGCGTTGTGACCATAGGCACGTTTACCTTTTTCATAATAAAAAGGGAAATGTAGTTGGCTCTTGCTCCGTGACAGTGTACTATATCACAGCCGCAGGTATTGATATACCTGCATATTTTACCCAGCACCGATATGTCGTACCTTTTTTTCTGAGGGATCACGGTAACGGGGATACCCAGCGCCCTTGCCTCTTCTGTGAAGATACCCTCCATAATACAGAGAAGCTCTGCATCTATATTCAGTTTTCTCAGATTGGAAAGAAGCGTAAGCACATGAGTCTTTGCTCCTCCCGTATCTCCTCCGCTTATAAAGTGAAGTATCTTCATTTCACGACCTCGCATTTATATCCTGTCAAACACTTCCGCCAATTTTTCTGTCAGGCGTTTTCTTTCAAAGCCTTCTATAACGGTTCTGTCAGGCTCAAAATCAAGAGTACCCTGACACCATTTGTCGTAATAAAGCTTTATATTTTCCTTAATGGCATTTACATCATCCGTATCTGCCACGATACCTATTTTGCTCTGCCTTACCAAGTCTGCTGCGCAGCCCTTTGGAAGTATTGCCAAAACAAGTCTGTTCGTATTCATATATTCAAATATCTTGCCTGTATAAAAGGCGTCGGCGCCTCTGCCGCTGCCTTCTATAAGCACAAGCACATCTGCGCCTATCTGATGAGCTATACACTCATTATGCGGCACATAGCCCACTATCTCAAAGCAGTCTTTAAGTCCATAGCTTTCTATCTGAGCCATAAGCTTATCCTTATGATAATTGCCTATAAGCTTTACAAGTATGTTGTTTTTGTCTATTTTGCCCTCTGCTATAAGCTGCTTAAGAGCTTCGAAAAAGGTATCGGGCTTTCTTCTGCCATATAATGCGCCTGTATAGACCATTGTCATTTTGTCATTGTGAGGCTTGTTCAGGACATCCATATCCTTAAAGTCCTCTACATCATAGCCGTTGGGGATCACAAAGAAATTATCCCCCTTTATATTATTGTTCCTTATGAAGTTTTCACGCATTACGGGAGTATTGGTTATAAGCATATCGGCGCTTGTGACCACATTATGCTCCATAGCCCTTTCCTTTTTTGTCCTTATGGCATTGTAGGGATTATCAAGGGTATAGGGATTATTTGTCCACTCGTCTCTGAAATCCACAGTCCATTTTATATGGGGCATTTTCTTCTTTATATAAAGACCCAGAAGATGATCGCTGTAAGGGGCAGAGGTAGTATATATTATGTCTATGCCCTCCCTCTTAATGACCTCAAGAACCTTCTTTTTTGAAAACTCCATCCAGAATCGGGCAGTGTCGGGTATTATGAATTTACCCAACACTTTTCCCGGTATTCTGAATATTCCTTTTAACTCAGGCAGCTCATAAGGCTTTGTCCTGTATATTTTCACGCCCTTGGGAACGTCCTTTAAAAGCGTTTCGTCTTTAAGCTGCATATTGCCTATTTCCCTTGTAAACACTAGGGGTTCATAGCCAAAGCTTCTCAAATGCTTTACAAACTTTACGCTTCTTTGAACGCCTGAACCACCCATGGGCGGAAATTGATTTGCTATGATCAATACTTTTCTCATTATGATTTACCTTCACTGTCAGTATAATACAAACTCAACCTTACATTGTGCCGTCGCCTAAAAGAACGTATTTTGCGCCTGCCTTTTCAACATCGGCTTTGCTCCAGAAGTTTCTTGTATCGAATATTATTTTTGATCTCATGACCTCTGTAAGCTTTGTAAAGTCCACATTTTTAAACTCATCGTGATTTACGCCTAAAACGACTATATCTGCGCCCTTTGGCGCTTCGTATATATCAAAGTCCTCATCCAGCTTTTCGCCTGCGTGAGGATCGCATATCCTTACATCAACGCCCTTTGCCTTAAGGCTGTTTGCAAGATGCATAACGGGAGACTCTCTTACATCGTCTATATTGGGCTTGTATGTAACACCGTAAAGGGCTACGGTCTTTCCCTCAAGACCGCCTATAAGATTTGCGATCTTATTTTCCACAAACTCAGGCATAGAGTCGTTGTTAAGTCTGCCCTGATGTATAAGCTTTGCGTTCTTGCTCTTCTCCACAAGGAACCATGGGTCAAGGGCTATACAATGACCGCCTACGCCGGGACCGGGAGAAAGTATATTTACTCTCGGATGCTGATTTGCCATTTTTATAACATCCCAGCAGTTTACTCCAAGCTCCTCGCTCATCTTGGCAAGCTCGTTTGCAAGGGCTATATTAACATCTCTGAATGTATTTTCCATAAGCTTGCACATTTCGGCGGTAGTGGATGTGGTTATAAATATTTCCCCTTCCACAATGCTTTCGTATACAGCCTTTACCTCAAGGCTTGACTTCTCGTTGATACCGCCTACGATACGGCTGTTTGTTCTTAATTCCTCCAGCACCCTGCCGGGAAGTATCCTCTCGGGAGAGTGAGCTACCAAAAGCTCTTCGCCAAGCTCAAGTCCCGTTTCCTTAAGTATGGGGAGCATAAGGTCTACAACTGTTCTTGGAGGAGATGTAGACTCAAGTATAACTATGTTGCCCTTTCTCACATGGGGAACGATAGCCCTTGTAGCTGACTCCACATATCTCATATCAGCCGTTTTGTCCTCATTTATGGGAGTGGGTACGGCTATGATATATACATCGCAGTCGTCGGGACAAGTGGTCTGAGCGGTAAGATCACCCTTTGCAACGACCTCCTTTACAAGATCGCCCAAGCCCGGCTCCTCTATTATTATCTCGCCCTTGTTAAGAGCGTTCACAGCCTTTTCGTTAAGGTCGTAGCCCACAACTCTGTGACCTTTTGAAGCAAACATTGCGGCAGTGGGTAAGCCAACGTATCCTATGCCTATAACACAGATGCTTTTCATTTTGATTTCTTCCTTTCGTTATATAAAATTTATTTCTTTATTTTTGCTTTTATCACGGCAAGCTCATCCTTTATCTCGCCTGTAACGCACAATACGATACCATATACTATAATACCACAAAATACAAATATTGCCAAACATAATTTATTGTCGGGAAGTATAAGCTTGAGCAGTTCTATAACGGCTACCATTACCATAGCAGAGAAAAGTATCCTGAAAAATCTCTTGGGTTCTATGTGCCACTTAAGATATTTCCTTGTACCCCACCTTGCCATAAGGAAGTAGGCAAAAAAGCCTATAAACGTAGTGACCGCAGCTATGGCGTAGCTGTCGGTTATCTTTATGACTATATAAAACAGCGCTACCTTCATTATGCCGCTTATAAGGCTTCTCTTGAATATGGCGCTTGTGTTGGAATTCAGTTCCCAATGCTTTATGGAATACTCCGTAAGACCAAGGAACATCATACCGAGAGCCACCCAAAACATAACTATATGTCCTTCAAAATAGCTCTTTTCAAACAAGGCTCTTGCAGCGGCGTCGCTTACTGCGAACACTCCCGCAACGGCAGGTATGGCTACAAGCATATACATTCTTACCGCCTGATCCAAAAGCACTTGCACATCGCTTTTCCTGCCCTCCGACCATGCTCTTAATATGGTGGGATAGCAGCCTCTCATAACAGAGGCGTTAAGCAATGTAAAAGCCGTTGAGATAAGGGAGTAGTTTGTCTGATATACTCCCGAAGCTCCAAGACCCAGAGCCGCCGTTACTATAAGAGCGTCGGAACGTGTAAGGCAGGAGGTTGCCAACTGATTGCCCATAAGGGGCATACCGTAGTCCTTAAGCTCCTTTAATATAGCCTTGTCCGCCTTGCCCTTGATATAGCTCAATATATTAAGGCGCTTCATTCCTATAAGAGATACCGCAAGGTCCGTAATAAAATAGCTTAAGAATATCCATTCCACCTTACTGCCCCACAGCATACAAAACAGCACCATAAGCACGAGCCTTCCGCATACAGTTATTACAGAAAGGAGAAGATTGAGCTTTGCCTCTCTTATGGCAGCAAGCATAGATATCATAAGCTGCGCCGTATTATAGGTAACAAGCCACAGCACACAGCATATAAGGAGCCTTCCGCTGTATATCGACATAAACTTTTCCACAATAGGCGTATTGCCGAAAAATATCGCCGCAGCCCCATAAAGCAATATGGCAATGGCAACGGATATGACATTTACCTTAAGCCATGCCGAAAACACAGTGGAATAAAAATCCTGATGTCTTCCCTCTATATCGTATTTATTGATATAGCGCAGCACCGACTGTACAAGCCACTGTATCGCCACCATACCCACTGTTGTGATTATAATATTGGCGTTATTGTAAAGCCCCATTTGGCTGTCTATATAGAGGTATGTCATAGCAGACATTGTCACTATGCCTACTATGCCCTCTATTGCCTTGGCTATCATATATATTATTGTTTCCTTGCCCATTGTGGCTTTTTTAGCTGTTTGCGACATAGCGACCTCACCGGCTTATAAATTCGTAATACATATCGTTTTCATTGCCCTTTAGTCTCAAATACTGGAGGCTGCTTCCTCTTATGCCTGCAATATTTATATATCTTACGCCGTCCTTAAGCTCACTGTAACTGCTTTCGCCTACGGATGAAAGTACTATCACATTCTTTCCGCTGTCGTGTACGGCTGTTTTGAATATATCGTGAAGGGCGTCTCTCTCCCTGTAATCTTTTATTCCCGACCACAGATAGCTGTCCATCATTACAACTACGTTGTTTTTGCTCATTCTGGAAATATAGTCCTGCAAATATCTCCACTGATCCGTTCCTGCGGATCTTACGCTGCCGCCTGCGATCCCTATGGATACGAAGGAGAAGTTGCTGCTGTTGTTTGTGGCATATTTATTCTGCCAAGCCACGGTAGTAACGCCTGATGTATTTGATATACCGTCCTTAAGCACAAGGGCAGAGGCGTTCTTTGCCATATCGGAAATAAGAGCGCCTGCCGTTCCCGAAGCTATACCGTTGGCATAGCCGAACACCGATATCTCCTCATAGTCGCCTATTACCGAGTCAAGATCCGTGTTCATATAATCATTTACCGAGCTTCTTGCCCCGCTTCCCATACTGATGGGAGCAAAAGCCACAAGATCGTCTATATATACGGTTCCGCTCAGATCTCCACCATCGTCTGTGTTAAGGCAGGACACATATATCTTGTCCAGCTTAACGGGAGTGGAAAGATTTTCAGGCACGGATATCTTTGCCTGCTGCCACTGAGTATTGAGCAGATCCTCCGCCACAAGTATATTTTCCTCATGACCGTCATTGTCCGTAAAGCGCACATTCAGAAGATATTTACTTCCGTCGCCTTTGTACCACAGCATAAGATCGGAGGTATCTGCCGGAAGCATTATGGGCTTTTCGTCAAAAGAGGCATATACCGCCTGAGTAGTGGTCATATTGTCCACAAAGCCGTAATCTATCTTAAGAGAGCTGTTGCCGTCGGCGCCTATGCCCTTTTCTATACTTGCAGAGCCTGTAAGTCCCGAATCCGCAGGATAGAAAAGCATATTCATATTTCTGCGGGATTCAAAGCTGTTTATGGCAATGTGCTTCTTGCCTACCGCTATTTTAAGCTTTGAGCTGACATCATAGCCAGAAGCCGTTATCGTTGCGGTACCCTCGCTCTTTGCCGTAAAGTACCCGTTTTCAACGGTACCTATGCTCTCATCGTCAACGCTCCATGTAATATTTTTCTGATCTATGTCAAGTGAATAACCGTCCTTGTTAAGAAGCACCGCATTCAACTCCGTTTTCTCCCCTACGCCAAGGGCATATGCTCCTGCCGTTGCCTGAAGAGCGGCTGCACCCTTTAGTATAGTTACGTCTACGGAGCCTGAAATATCGCCGTAGGTAACGGTTATCTTGCCCTTTCCCTCAACGCTTGGAGTGAATTTGTTCTCATCCCAGGTACCGTCAAAGGAAGCGCTGAAGCTGAGCTTGCCAAGATCGGGATCTATCTCCTTCATGGTACCGTCGTAAAGTCTTATATTAACAGTGCTGGGGAAATCCTTGAACATATAGTTGTTCTCGTCCTCAGCTATGTAGGGCTTCAAAAAAGTGGGCTTTCCCGCTTCGCCTACCGCCTTAATGCCTAAGCCGTTGGCAACGGAACGAAGAGAACCTTCGCTGGGTACGTTTACCACCTGAGTGCCGTCGGAATCCTCAGTCTGAACTACCATAGTCGTGGAACCGCCGCCGTCAAAGTGTATAGCGTCATAGCAGCCGTATTCTCTCATAATATTGGCAGCCTCCGTATGAGTGGCGCCTATGCCGTTTCTTCTGCCGTCTATACACACTATATATATTTTGGTCTTTTCCTTATTGACGCCTATCATTGTACGGGGATTGCGCACATTCTGACCTATTATAAGTCCCGAAGCCACATTTTCTCCGTTTCTTAAAAGCTCGCCGCCGCCGCTGAGTCCCAGCTCTATGGAAGATATGCTCTTTGCCTCTCTGAATACGAACTTTTCATTTTCGGCAAAGCGCACTTCCATACCCGTTGAGAACTTGGACAATACCGCATCTCTCTGGGAATTGGGTACGGCTATTATATATCCGTTTTCCGGTATAACAGTCGTTGCGCCGGGATCTGTAATGCCTGTTATCACTCCGTTCTCAACTATTATCTTGGTAAGCTTTGTAAATGTCCTGTCAAGAGATGAGGTATCGGACATAACGCTTCTGTCAAAATATACGGGCTTTGAAAAATCCGTTACTTTATTCTTTGCCCCAAGGACAATAGAGCTTTGAGCCGGACCGTAAAAGCCCATTGAGCTTTTTACATAGTCTATAAAGGGCACGCCCTCATTGTCTATAAAAAAGCCTGCGTATCTGTTCTCGCTGCCGTTGTAATAATTCTGGGCGGCTATCATCTGTCCGTTTCCCGCAACCTGTCCCATACTTGACATCCTACTGCCCGAGCCGAAGAAATCGCCGTTGACAGCGGCTATAACTCCGTTATCCTTTGCAAGCTTGTCCACAGAAGCCTTAAATCCGAGACCGTCTACGCTCTCTATTACGTCAAGAGCAACATCCGTCTGCTTTGCGTCTATGGTCAGCACATAAACATCCATCCAGCCTGCGGGATACAGTCTTCTGCTCTTTTCATAGGTAACGCCGTTTGCTATTTCCTGTATGTCCTTCTTCTCATAGAGAATACCGTTGGCGGCAGCCGTGTTCACTATGCCCAATGAGGACAGAGCCATTGCGGCAGCCATACCTATACTGCTTAAGCCTTTCATTATTTTTTTCATATACAAATCTCCATTCCGATTACATTGATTCATTATTGATTATACAACTATATAAAACAAATTTCAACGAATTAGGAATTATGTAATTTATTTGTAAAAAAAGATACCTGTCCATATCTCCGTTTATATACCTTTTACACGTTAAATAAGCCGAAAAGCCGTACCTGACGACCCTTCGGCATAAATAATACAGTTATTGATGACAGTGACCGCAGCCGCAATGGTCGTCATGACCGTGTCCCTCGTGGCTGTGTCTCTCATGGCTGTGTTCTTCGTGACTATGTTCCTCGTGGCTGTGTTCGGTAAGACTGAACAGCTCGCCGTAAGTCATAAGGCTCAAATACCTGTCGTTTATGCCGTCAAGAGCATAGTTGATATACTTTGCGGCTTCATCATGGCTCATTGGACAGGGTATATGATCTAAAAATTTCTGCTTAGCATACTTTCGTATATCCCGGGGTATCTCAGACGCCCTGCGGTCTATATATTCGGCAAAGTCCTCTATAAGACTGTCTGTATCCATGTCCGTATCTATTTTCATAAGGGCGTCGTCCAATTCCTTATAGTACATTTCGGAAATAAGGGCATTTACATTAAGTGGAAATTGTATATTGTTCGGCAGTGCGGAGATCTCATCTTCATCCTTTTCCTTAAATTCGCTCATAAGCTCCTCTTCAAGAGGATGAGTTATTTCATATCTTTTCTCTATTTCGTCAACCGCTCTTTCTTTTATCTCCTCGGTAAGGCTGTCATCCTTATTTATAATGGCATTCCTCAGAGCATAGTACAGATCCTTCAGCATCATATCGTCTTCAAAAACAAATTCCGTGTCCACACCGAATGTGGCTATTATCCTCAGATAATTCACATCATTGTAATATATGCGTATTATTTCGAATACGGTCTGTATGGCTTGAGCATTTTCATCCATATCCTCCAGAGCTTCAAGCATATCCTCCTTGCTCATATCCCCAAGTGTACTCACGGCTATATCCAGCTTTTCATACATATAGGGGAAATCCGTCTTAAAGCTGTCATCAAGGCAAGGGTAGAACATATCCTTGAGCCTTTCTATACAGGCGGCGGCAAAGGGCTTGGGCATATCCTCCGTCATAATGGCAAGTCCCCTTTTGACATAGTCCGTATATCTTTCCCTTGTCATTCTGAGAGGCACGGCGCCTATAAGTGTACCGAGAGTAAAGCTGTCCTCTATGTTGTCCCCCAAATGGGTCATAAAATGCTCTGTGTCGGCGGCGACACCTCTGTTGTTAAGAGGTATGCCGTTATCGGAATCCTTTATTTCCCTGAGCTTATATCCATCCAGTATCCTGCCGCCTGCAAAGTCGTTCATAAACACATATCTGTTCAGATCCACTGCGGCTTTTTTTGTCTTTTCCTCAAGCGAATCCAGCATTTTCATGAATTCGGTCCTTTCGTCCATTTCAAGCACATCCTTCAGTTGCGTATATGCGCCGCATATGTCCCTGAAAATTTCATGAAAGCTTTCCGGCATTATATAGCCTTCCGGCTGAGGATTATCCGATAGGTCGTTTATAAGATTAAGAAGCGCGTCCTTTATTTTGTACGCCGCCAGCTCTATAAGAGCCTTTTCACTGTCGTTATTCATAAACCTCTCTCCTTTGTATTAAAAAAATGCAAATCATTATTTATATTTTACACTATTTATGCTATATTTAAAAGAGAAATTTTTATAAATATGGAGATAATCATGAAAAAAATAGGATTTATAACTTTAGGCTGTAAGGTAAATATGTACGATACAGAGGCGATGATGGAGCTTTTTGCCGAAAGAGGCTATGAGATCGTGGAATTTGACGATATTGCCGATATATATATCATAAATACCTGTACCGTAACAAACCTTGGCGATAAGAAGTCACGGCAAATGATAAGAAGAGCAAAGCGCAAAAATCCCAACGCCATAGTTGCCGCAACGGGATGCTATGCCCAGACGGCAGCCTCCAAGGTAGCCGAGATAGAAGGCATAAATATAGTAATTGGCACAAAGGACAGAAGCAAGGTAGTTGA
Organism: uncultured Clostridia bacterium; assembly: GCA_947624015.1. GTDB lineage: Bacteria > Bacillota > Clostridia > Lachnospirales > CAG-274 > CANPXH01. The sequence continues at coordinate 29,087 of CANQIA010000013.1, read as the reverse complement.
TATTATAGAAGGCTACAAGGGAGGATATGTGCTTAACGCAGTTTCGGACATAAAAGGAGAGAAGGAGTTCGAGCCTCTTAAAATAAGCAGGCTCAAAGGAAGGACAAGAGCTTATATAAAGATACAGGAAGGCTGCAACCGATACTGCACCTACTGTATAATACCCTATGCCCGTGGACCTGTAAGGAGCAGAAAGCCCGACGATGTTATTTCCGAAGTAAGGACACTTGCCGAAAACGGCTTTAAGGAGGCGGTGCTTTCCGGCATACATGTTGCCAGCTACGGCGTGGATATGGGCGATATCACTTTGTGCGATATTATAGAAAGGGTACATGATATAGACGGTATAGAAAGGATACGCTTCAGCTCGGTAGAGCCTACTATAATAACGGATGAATTTATAGAGCGCATAAGCAAGCTGCCTAAGGTATGCGACCACTACCACCTTTCTCTTCAAAGCGGCTGCAACAAAACGCTTAAAGCCATGAACAGGCGGTATACCGCAGAGGAATACTACGCCGCCTGCGAAAAGCTGAGAGCAGCCTTTCCCAATGTGGCTATAACCACAGATATTATTGTGGGTTTTCCCAATGAAAGCGATGAGGATTTTAATGAAAGCTATGACTTTGCAAAAAAAGTCAAGCTAAGCAAGATACACGTTTTCCCCTATTCTCCCAAAGAAGGCACGCCTGCGGCTAAGATGAAAGGACAGATACCGCCCGATGTCAAGAGCATACGCTCGAGCAAAATGATAGACTTAAGCAACCGACTTAACAGACAATTTATGGCTCAATATATAGGCAGCGAAAAAGAGGTGCTTTTCGAGCGTCTTGAAAACGGATATTATGAAGGACATACCACAAACTATATAAAAGTCATTGTAAGATCGGAAGAAGATTTGACAAATCGCCTTGTCGGAGTTAAACTAAAGGAAATAGTTACGGAAGAAACAATGATGGGAGAATCGATATGAATCTGGAAAGACTTTATTACAAAGACGCCTATATGAGAGAATTTACCTCTAAGGCAGTAAGCTGTGAAAAGGACAAAAAGGGCTATGGTATAATACTTGAAAATACTGCCTTTTACCCGGAGGGCGGCGGTCAGCCCTGTGATCTGGGTACTCTGAACGGCATACCCGTTACATATGTAGGGGAAAGGAACGATGAGGTAATACACTATACCGATACGCCTATTGAGGCAGGTACGCAGGTAAAGGGAGTTATAGATTGGGAAAGACGCTTCGATCTTATGCAGCAGCACTCAGCCGAGCATATAGTAAGCGGTATGTTCCATGAAAAATACGGCTGCAACAACGTAGGCTTCCATATGGGCAAGGATATGATAACTCTTGATCTGGACAAGGAGATAACATGGGAGCAGGTACAGTATATAGAAAAAAAGGCAAACGAATATGTGTGGTCGGACACAGAGAGCGAAACGCTGTATCCCTCCGAGGAAGAGAGAGAACATATGGATTATAGGAGCAAGAAGCCACTAAAGGGCATAGTAAGGCTTATATCCTTCCCCGGCGCCGATATGTGCGCCTGCTGCGGAACTCACGTTAAAAGAAGCGGCGAGCTTGGTATAATAAAAATGTTCTCCTGCCAGAAATTTCATCAGGGCGTGAGAATAGAAATGCTCTGCGGCGGAAGAGCCATAGACCATATAAATACACAGCTTGAACAGAACAAGGCAATATCCAATCTCCTCTCCGCCAAAACAGGCGAGACCGCTTCGGCAGTAGAACGGCTCCTTAGCGATAATCAAAACATGAAGAGCAGGCTTATAGGCATCGAAAAGGAAAAGCTCACATCCCTTGCCAAAAAGCACAAGGGAGAAAATACGGTGCTTATAAGGGAGGAGGGTCTTTCTCCCGACAGCGTAAGAAACCTTGCAAATATGCTTATGGAAAACGGCGCAGAGGGCTTGTGTTCCGTATTCTCGGGCAACGACAGTGACGGCTATAAATATGCCATATGCCATAAAAACGGAGATATAAGAGGATTTATAAAGGAAATGAACGCCGCTCTCAACGGCAGAGGCGGCGGCAAGCCCTTTTTTGCTCAAGGCTCGGTAGCCTGTAAGTGGTCGGATATAGAAGGCTTTTTCAAGGAGGTATAAAAATGAAAAGAAACACGGCAATGATAGTGCTTTTAGTGCTTATAATACTTTTTATAGCGTTTAGTATATTCACATATATCAATCTTAAGACCCTTTCCTCAAATCTGGAGGAGGGCAATATCGAAACGGAAGTAACAACAATAGAAAACGCAGATATATAGGAGGGATCTATATGGATATAATCGCCGTAGACGCTATGGGCGGCGACAATGCGCCTGCCGAAATAGTAAAAGGCGTTGTGGAGGCTTCAAAAACCGTTAAATATAAGCTTGCTCTTGTGGGCAAGGAGGATATTATATATTCCGAGCTTAAAAAATACAACTGTGACAAGAGTAAAATACAAATAGTAAACGCAACAGAGGTAATAGAAAATTGCGATACTCCCACAGACGCCATAAAGCACAAGAAGGATTCCTCTATGGTAGTGGGTATGAATATGGTCAAAAGCGGCAGCGCAAAGGCTCTTGTGTCCGCAGGCAATACGGGAGCCTTGCTTACAGGGGCTACCGTAATAGTAGGCAGGATAAAGGGAGTGCAGCGCCCTGCCCTGGGAACTATGCTGCCTACGGAAAAGGGGCATACTCTTATGCTTGACGCAGGCGCAAACGTAGACGCCAAGCCCGAATACCTTGTGCAGTACGCCAAAATGGGTTCGGTATACTATGAAAACGTAATGGGAAAGAAAAATCCTTCCGTAGGTCTTGTGAACATAGGCGCAGAAAGAGAAAAGGGAAACGCCATGGTAAAGGAGGCATATGCTCTTCTTGAGCAGGCAGAGGGTATCAACTTTGTAGGCAATACCGAGGCAAGGGATATTACCTTAGGCGATGTGGATATAATAGTGTGCGACGCCTTTGTGGGCAATGTTATACTTAAGTTTATGGAGGGCTTTGGCAAAAGCATACTCAGGATAATAAAGAAGGAGCTTATGTCGGGCACCATGTCCAAGATAGGCGCCCTTATGGCGTCGGGAGCCTTTAAAAACCTTAAGAAAAATTATTTTGAATACGATGATATAGGCGGCGCTCCCTTCCTTGGACTAAAGGGACTTGTTGTAAAGGCTCACGGCAGCTCAAATGCAGGAGCTATATCGGGGGCTATAAAGCAATGCGAAAAATTTATTGACACCGATATGGTCAATAAGATAGCAGAAAGGCTTTAAAGCCCGGATAATTAGCGGGTTTTGTATAATTTTCTGCTAAGTTTTCACATTTTTTATAAATTTATACTTGTAAAATATAAGATTATCTAGTATATTAATATTAGACAAACCGTTGTCATATATTTATTAATTATAAATATTCAAGGAGGACTTTAGTTATGGAAGAAAAGGTTATAGCTATTATCGCTGAGGAACTTGGCAGAGATGAAAGCGATATCACATTGGAGACTTCTTTTGAAGATCTTGACGCCGATTCTTTGGATCTTTTCCAGGTCATCAACACATTGGAAGAAGAATTCGACGTAGAGTTTGATAACGAGAAATCTGCTGATATTAAGACTGTTGCCGATGTGATCAAGTGCATCAACGAAGCTCAGGCTTAAAATACTTAACTTCTATGCTGCAGTTCCACTGCAGCATAATTTTTATGATATAAGAGCGCTTACGGAATATACATTGCTTAGCCTGATATACTTGGGCTAAGGCTTTTAAAAGGAGAAAAAATGGACTTAGGATATGAATTTAAAAACAAGGAGCTTTTGACCACCGCTCTTTGTCACAGCTCCTATGCCAACGAGCATAAGGACAAGGGTATAGAGTGCAACGAACGTCTTGAGTTTCTGGGAGACGCAATACTGGGACTTATTACGGGAGAATATATATACAGTAAATTTCCTCTGTGGTCCGAAGGCAAGCTTACAAAGCTCAGAGCAGCCGTAGTATGTGAAACCATGCTTGCCAAAAAGGGACGTGAGCTTCATATAAACCGAGACCTCTGTCTTGGCAAGGGCGAGGAGATAACAGGGGGCAGAGAAAGAAGCTCCATTATTGCAGACGCCGTAGAGGCTGTAATAGGCGCCATATATCTTGACGGAGGTATGGAAAGGGCGAGAGATTTCGTACTGGGTATGCTTACCGAAGAGATAGAGAAAATATCGGGTTCTTTTGAGACAATCGATTCCAAAACAATGCTTCAGGAAATTATACAAAAGGACAGTATATATCCCATTGAATATGAAATAACCGATGAAAGAGGACCTGCCCACTGCAAGGAATTTGAAGCCGCTGTAAAGCATAAGGGCAAAATATTGGGAAAAGGCGTAGGCAGAAGCAAAAAGGAAGCGGAGCAAAACGCAGCCGCTCAAGCTATAAAGGGACTGTAAGGGCAGCCGTATTGATATGTGGCTGTCCTTACAGTCCCTTTTTTATATTAAAACTCTCCCTTTCTGGCTTCCAGATACAGTGAAACGGAGAGATTTCCGTTCCTGCACCTCAGCTCGTCTATGAAATCCTTTGTTTTGCCGTTCTGCTTCATTACAAGCTTATAGTCAAGCTCATACACGCTTCCCAGATCCAATGTGGTGACTCTCACAAGCTCATGCTTTAATGTATACTCCTTAAGTATATCGTCAAACACTCCTTCATAATCCAGATTTTCCGGTATCAATATCTTCAGCTTTCTGTCCATTATCTTTTTGCTGCCGAAATCAAGCCTTGTAAGTATAAGCATAAGAAGGCAAAGCAAAACAGTGAATACAAAAGCGTAAATATAATAACCCAGACCGCAGGCAAGACCTATTGCCACCGTGGCAAGTATATAGGATATATTTTTGGGGCTGCCCGGCTCGCTCCTAAAGCGTATCAGAGCGAAAGCTCCGCTTATGCTCAGAGCGGAAGCGATGCTGTTGCCTATAAGCTGTATCACAACAGACGCCGCTACGGGTACTATTACCAGCGTGTAACAAAAGCTTGAACTGTAATTTTCCTTTTCTGCAGTCGCCATATATGTAAGACTTATTATAAGTCCCAGCAAAAATGAGATCGCTATTGTCTCCACTGCCATTATGGGCGAAATGTCCGTATTAAGGGATTGCAATATTTTATCAGGCATATAATCTACTCTCCTTTGATCCGTATTTTAGATATTGCTCATATTCTGTGCCGTACTTTGAAAATGACGTCTTTTCAAGGCTGTGATGTCTGAGAAGAGCAATGAGCCAAAGGGGCATCCTATCCATATATTTTATCTCCATTATCATAATGTTCTCAGGTACCACCCTTTCCCCGAACACGCCGCACTCAAGAGCCACATCTTCACGCCTTGAAACGATATTCCTGTCAAATGTTATCCTCAGATCCTTGTTGGTCATACCGATATATGCCTGCCTTTCATAGTAAATATACACCTTTGGCTGTACGGCATAATGCATTATGCTGAATCTGAGCTCCTTAAGCACCTGCTCGTTCATATATTCCTTTATTTCGGGTATCTCTCCTGTATTTGCAAAGTTATAAGCCTCTCTGAGCGTAAGCACCGTGCGTCTTTTGTTTACAACGCCGTGATATTTCTTTTTCATCTCCAAAAACACTTTTGAGTCCATGGAGGGTATGCCGTACGCCCTCAGTCTTATCTTCTCCTTGTACACAGGCTTTGTAACAGATGTCCTTATTAGATTGTTGTCCTCCGTATCATAGTATATATTGGATATCTGATAGAATTTATTGTTTTTGCTGTATTCGTCCGGCATGGCATACTTGTTCAGCTCTCCAAGTATATGCTCATACTGTTCTCTTGTTACAACATATTTTTCCTCAACTCTGTTAAAAATTTCCTTAGCCATTGATTATCTCCTTCCTTTTTACAGTCAATAATTTATCATTATAAAATTAAAATAAAATATATGTTAAATTAGAAAAAGATTAAAATTTCATTGACTTTGGTATAATTATGGGATAACATTATTATATGGATTTTTAAGGAGAAATTATATGAAAGAGCTTATTGAATTATATTGGGTATTCTGCAAAATGGGCGCCGTGTGCTTTGGCGGAGGCTATGCCATGCTCCCCATAATACAAACGGAAATAGTGGACAAGAGAGGCTGGGCGACCACAGAGGAGATAATGGACTACTATGCCATAGGTCAGTGTACTCCCGGAGTTATAGCGGTAAATACATCCACATTCATAGGAAACAAGAAAAAGGGTATACCCGGCGCCATAGCAGCTACGGCAGGCTTTGTTACCCCTTCCGTTATCATTATAATGATAATATCATCCCTTTTACAGAATTTTTCCCATATTACCTATGTGGAAAGAGCCTTTTCGGGCATAAGGATATGCGTTGCCGTGCTTATAATAAACGCCACGGTAAAGCTGTGGAAAAGCGCAGTAAAGGATAAGGTGGGTCTGGCAATTTGCCTTATCGTATTTGCCTTTTCAGCCTTTACATCCTTAAGTCCCGTTATATTTGTTGTACTCTCGGGTATAGCAGGCTCCTTTATATGCAAATGGAAGGGGGCAAAGAAATGATACGGCTTATACTTATTATTATAGAATTTTTTAAAATAGGTCTTTTTGCCATAGGCGGAGGACTTGCCACACTGCCCTTCCTCTATGACCTTACGGTAACTCATCCCGACTGGGTAAACCGTTCTCAGCTACTGGACATGGTAGCCGTTTCGGAGTCCACGCCCGGAGCCTTGGGCGTAAATATGGCAACCTATGTGGGAAATATAATAGCGGGACCTCTCGGCGGCGTAGCCACCACAATAGGTCTTGTAATGCCCTCTGTAATAATAATAGTAATAGTGGCAAAGTTCCTTGAAAAATTCAAGGACAGTCCCATTGTGCAAAATGTATTCTACGGCATACGCCCTGCCTCCATAGGTCTTATAATGGCAGCGGCATTCGTTGTAATAAAAGAAGCCCTTATGGATATACCGCTTTTTCGTGAAACAGGCAGCTTTACAGACCTTTTCAGAATAAAGTCCGTAATATTCGGTATAATACTCTACATCGGTATGGTAAAATTCAAAAAGCACCCGGTACTCTATATTGCCATAGCGGCATTGGTCGGAAATATAATAGTGTTTTGATATGATAAAAATAGCGTTAAAGGCTCTTGAAAAAGCGGGACTTGCAGACTGCACACCCATTTTTCATCAGACTTCGGAAAATACAACTTTTATAATAAAAAAGGGAAGCATACCCTTTTATACTCTCAGAATATCCCGCAGAGGCTATCGGACATATTCTCAGCTCAGAGCGGAGCTTGAATGGCTCGGCGCAATAAAAGATACGGACTTTGCAAAGCCCGTATCAAAAATACTGGACATAGACGGATATTACTGTATATTTTTTGAATATATCGAAGGCAAAATGCCCTCTTACAACAGCGAGAGCGTACTGTTTAATATAGGCAAGATCGCAGCTAAGCTCCATAAATTTGCCGATATCAGTCTGGATCGCCCCATATGGAATATTGAAAATATGACGGGAGAAAAGGGTCTGTGGGGCAACTGGCGGGAAAACAAGGAGCTTACATATAAAGACAGGGATATTATAGAAAAGGCTCTTGATATAGCCGATAAAAATATAAAAAACTACCATACTAAAAAATACGGACTTATACATGCAGATCTGAGAATTACCAACATTATCCAAGGAGATAAATACTATGCCATAGACTTTGACGACTGCGGATACGGATATTTCATGCAGGATATTGCCGCAGCCCTTAGCTTTATGGAAAATTCCGAAAACATAGAGGCTCTTAAGCTGGCATGGTTCAAGGGCTATGAGGAGATATCGCCTCTTGACGCCAAGGATAAGGAAACAGCCGATCACTTTATGCTGTTAAGACGTATACAGCTTCTGGCATGGGTGACCTCTCACAAATACAGCGAATATGTAAGGAGTATATCAAAGGGCTTCGCCGGGGCGAGCGTAAGCATAGCCTACGATTATTTGAATAAAAACAGTTAAATGGGAAATAATGAACTGTAATGCGGCGGCAGGATATAAAAAACATGCCCTTTTCAATTTAAAAATTCTTGACATACTTATATTTCTATTGTATAATAATTAAGCACTGTGATTGAAACAGGATTACAGTATCAGAACTATGGAGTAGTACTCAAGTGGCTGAAGAGGCTCCCCTGCTAAGGGAGTAGGTCGTTAACGCGGCGCGAGAGTTCAAATCTCTCCTACTCCGTTATTAAGAGCTGTTGTACTTATAAAGTGCAGCAGCTTATTTTTTAAACAGATTGTTAGATACCTTACAATATCACGGAAGGAGGCAGCGCTATGAAGGCCATGGACAGCGCAGACGCTCAATACAAAAAAATGACCGAAACGCCTATACCCAAGCTCATTATCGAGCTGGGCATACCCACTACCATAAGTATGCTTATAACAAATGTATATAATATGGCAGACACCTTTTTCGTAGGTCAGCTTGGCAGTACAAGCGCCAGCGGAGCCACAGGCATAGTATTCGGTCTTATGTCCATAATACAGGCCTTCGGCTTTATGTACGGTCAGGGCGCAGGCAGTCTTATTTCAAGGCACTTGGGACAAAAGGATCCCTCCAGCGCAAGTAAATACGCCTCTGTCAGCTTTGCTGCGGCTCTTATATCCGGCGCAATGATAACGCTGCTGGGATCAATATTTATGGATCCTCTGCTCTCCCTTTTGGGCAGCACCCCTACTATACTGGAGTTTGCAAGGGATTACGCTGTGTACATACTTTTCTCTGCGCCGTTTATGGCAGCCAGCTTTGTACTCAACAATATACTAAGATACGAAGGCAAGGCATTTTTTGCAATGATAGGTCTTACAACAGGCGGAATACTCAACATGATAGGCGATCCTATATTTATGTTCGGCTGTAATATGGACATTGCGGGAGCAGGGCTTTCAACGGCTCTTTCCCAGATAATAAGCTTTTCTATACTTTTGTTCATGTTCCTTAGCGGAAGAACACAGAGCAAGCTTTCAATAAGAAATATTACGGAGCCCTTTTCAAGGCTTGGAGAAATAATAAAAACAGGCTTCCCCTCCATGGCAAGGCAGGGCTTTGCCAGCGTAGCCACAATGCTGCTTAATAATCAGGCGGCAGCATTCGGTCAGGACGCAGCCGTTGCCGCCATGAGTATAGTGAGCAGGATAAATATGTTTATATTTGCAGTGGGTCTTGGCATAGGTCAGGGCTTTCAGCCTGTTGCGGGCTATAACTACGGAGCAAGGAAATATTCCCGTGTCAAAAGCGGATATTTCTTTACAATGGCAGCAGGAGGCGTACTCATAGGCGCTCTTGCCGTGATCGGTCTTATATTCTCCGGAAACGTCATAGCAATATTCAGAGACGATCCCAATGTTATAAAAATAGGCACTCTTGCCATGAGATTTCACTGTCTTGCGCTGTTTGTACAGCCTGTATGCGTATGTTCGAATATGCTCTTCCAAAGCGTGGGCAAAAGCGGACGAGCCACATTTACCGCAATACTGCGAAGCGGACTTTACTTTTTGCCCCTTATTGCGGTACTCCCCTATTTTATAGGTATACTTGGCGTACAGATAGCTCAGCCTATGGCGGACTTTATGACATTTCTGACAGTAATACCCATAGCCTTCTTCTTTATAAGATCCCTGCCGGAAGACGGAGCGGAACCCGTGTAGGGTGCCGATAAATCGTTACCCTTGAAAGAAATGCCTTACAACATTTTTTTCAGATATTCGGGTATAAAAATATTGTTTTTTTGACAAGCTGATATAGTTGGCTCGCGCCAACTATATTTTTTTGCATATATATTAGTCTAAGCTAACCGAATTTTTTTAATAATAGGGGAAATATTATCAATATATATGTAATTAGGGGAAATATAATATGGAAGACAGACTTATATACTATTGTTCGCCTACACTTGCAGGGCTTAAGACAGGCAGTATATTCAACATGGATATTAAAGATGCCGAAGGTCAAGTGGATATGATAAACAGAAGATTTAATCAAAAGGATATGTATGCGGTAGTGCTTACAAAAAGAAGAGATACCGCTCTTGTATATGTATATCGCAGAAAAAAGCTTATACTTGATCTGAACAAGCCCCAATGCGCCGAGCTTATAAAAAAGCTCGGCTATAATGGGGACTGTAACAACTGTATAGAACACCTTAAGGAAAGGATAGCTCTGATCTCTCCCTTTCCCCACGAAATAGGACTCTTTCTCAGCTATCCCGTTGAGGATGTTATAGGCTTTATAGAGAACAAGGGTAAAAACGCTCTCCTATGCGGCTTCCGAAAGGTATACAAGGATAAGGAGGCTGCACAAAAGCAGTTTTATATGTACGAAAAATGTACACGCATATATTCCAAACTGTTCAAAGAAGGGCGGGAGCTGGACAAGCTGGTGGTACAGTTCCGCCACGCTTAAATTACAGACTATGGTCAAAACTTAAATGTTTCCTTAAGACCCTTCCAGTGCTTGTCTTTTTCCGAGAGTATAAGCTTTGACGTATCCTCCACATGCCAGTCTATGCCTATATCGGGATCGTTCCATGCAAGACCTCCCTCATCGCCCGGGTGGTAGAAGTCCGTGCATTTATAGGTAAACTCCGCCTCGTCGCTAAGCACCACAAAGCCATGAGCAAAGCCTTCGGGAATATAAAACTGCTTTTTATTTTCGGCGCTTAATTCCACACCGAACCACTTTCCGTAGGTCTTGCTGCTGCTTCTCAGATCCACTGCCACATCGAATACCTTGCCTCTTACGACTCTTACCAGCTTGCCCTGAGGGTAATGCTTCTGAAAATGAAGTCCCCTCAGCACATTTTTTACGCTCATTGACTGATTGTCCTGTACGAATACCATATCAAGACCCTCCGCCTTAAAGTCGTTGAGATTATATGTTTCCATAAAGTAGCCTCTTTCATCGCCGAAAACAGTGGGTTCTATTACGCAAAGACCCTCTATATCGCATTTTGTCACCTTTATTTTGCCCATATTATTTCCTGCCTTTCTTGGCAAGCTTTTTAGGCTTGTCGGATCTGTTTTTTCTTTCCTCAGCCTTCTGAGCCTTTATACTTTCGGCAACGGCTTCTTCGTGAGCCTTTATCTGAGCTTGCTTTTCTTCAGCCTTTTTCCTTTTTTTCTTATCTATAAGGTTATATATGACTGCCAGAAGGATGCCTGCAAAGGACACTATCACAGAAGGCACAAGACCCTTTGACGTAAAACGGAAATTGATTTTATGCTCGCCTGCAGGCACTTCTACGCCTATAACGCCGTCGTCGCCTATGGATACCTTATCCACAGGCTTACCGTCAAGAGTTACTCTCCAGCCGCCTATATAGGGTATAGATGTAAAGAGTATACCGTCCTCGGCGGCGTTTACGGTGCCTTCGATATCCGTATCTTCAAAGCTTGTTATATTGTAGGGATGTTCCTTGAGCTTGTCATAGGCCTTTTGGAACACCTCGTCATGATAGCTTGCGCCGTATATCTTTACAGTACCGTCCTTTCTGTATGTCTTTTCAAACTCGCCCTTATTGGTAAGCTCAAATGTGACCGTTATCTTTTCTCCTGCCTTTACATGACCTATGTCAAAAAGGCTCTTGCCTGCAGAAAGCTCTCTGTCCTCATTGGCAGTATCCGTTCTGTACTTGACTCTCTTGGCATTTCCCGCATCCACATATACAAAGAGATACTGATCCTTGTCTGATGTAAACTCTGTGGTTACCGTAGGCAAGAGAGAAAGATTTGCAGGATCTGTCAGCTTGTACTTGAACTCGTTAGAGTTGATCTCATCGGTGACCTCCATATAAGTCTTGGTAATGCTGTCGGGCTGTATATCCGTAAACATTTCCTCGTCTATTCCTGCCGCCAGCTTTACAAAATCATTCTGTACCCTAAATGGCATTGATTCCGTGGTCTCCCAGTTTTCAATATCCTTGTTTACCATAAAGCCGAGAGGCAGCACTCTGTCGTTTCTGTATATCCATACATTGCCAAATTCTTTTTCCTTTTCGTATCTCTCGTTCCTGATAGTGCCGTCGCCGTTGTCGGCAGCCTTGTTCATAACATACTTAAGGTCAAACATGGCGTCTACAAGAGCCGTAGGGTCATAATACCTGTAGCTGTTGCCCGTAGCGGCAATGCCCAGATGACCTATAAATTCCGAAATACCGCCGGGCGCCAGTGATGAAAACTGTGAAAATCCTCTGTAATGATAAAGGGCAGCGTCATTTATGGTAGTGAATCTTCTGAACTCTGTCCTGTAGAAATTGCCGTTCTCTTTTTGATCCAGATAATCCACAGCCTTATCGGCATTTTCTATATACTGTACATATTCGTTTCTTGAGGTGGTCCTGTCAAGTCCTTCATAGCTTGAAAAAAGACACTCGGCTATTACAAACACAAAGAATACGCACATTACGGAAGTAAGCCCTGCAGGCTTTGTTCCCTTGTATATATTAATAAGCACCGCATAAACGATTATGGCTATAATATTTATTACCATGTCGGAATCTGACAGCACTCTGTCGATATCGCTTATATTTGGTACAAGCACATACTCTGTAAGCAGCAGTATTATCACATAGAATATACCGGCAAATACTACCCACTGCATATCTGCAGTCTTTATATTCACAAGTCCCTTATATGCTATGGTAAGCATTATAAAGCTGTATATGAAAGTATATCTGTGAGGCAGATTTGAGGGGAAGTGGAAGCCGTGTATCATATAGTCCAAAGGCTTTATGCAGGCGCAAAGGAGCATAAACGCAAGCAGTAAGCCTATAAGTGTCTTTTCCTTCCTTGGTATCTTATTATTAAAGAAATAAAGAGGTATAAGCATCATTGTAACAACGCCGCTGTATACATTGGGAAGGTCTTCATTTCTTGCCAGCACAACAGGTCTTGCGCCTATAAAGTGGTTTGTGATAAGCTGATATACATTGTCATAGAACTCAAATGCCGGGAAGTTTGTATCGCTTGTGGCAGTCTGGCTCAGAGCTATGGCAACAGGCGCCAGTATAAACATGGAAATAAGCGCCGCTATAATCGACACTATTGCAAACTTTACGGATCTGGATATGATAATATCCTTGTTTCTCTTCCATTCGAATTCGGAAAAAAGCACCACAAGGTAGTAAAGCGCCGAAAATACACAGACTATAACAGCCATATAGAAGTTCACTATCATAGTGAACACAAGTGAAATAAGATAGAATGTATGCTTGTTCTCGTGAATAAGTCTTTCTATTCCCAAAGCTACAAGAGGGAATATCGCAACGGTATCCAGCCACATGACATTCCAGTAATAGCCTGTCATAAATGCCGTAAAGGCATAGAGCAAGCCAAATACAGTTACAGAAATATCGTTTTTGTCAAAATGCTTTCTGAGATAGTATGAAAAGAAAGCCGCTGAAAAACAGGTCTTTAAAAGAATAAATATGGCAAGAGCCTCAGGCAAAAACTCCTGATTGAAAAGAAGTATAAGTATGCTTATAGGGCTTGCGGTATAATAGGCGACCTGAGTTATGAACTCCTTGCCAAGACCGCCTTCCCAACTGTATATAAGGCTCTGTCCGTTTACAATACGGCTCCTCAGCTCCTCGTGGAAGGGCGCATACTGATGATAAAGGTCTACCTTAAGCACGATCTGATCGCCAAAGGGATATACGTGCCTTAGTATATATGTAGTACACATTATTACTGCCGTAAGAATAAATGATAGTATCACGAATCTGTTTTCATAGAACAGATTTTTCTTTTTTCCATTCATAACAAGCTTCTCCTTTATTTTTTAAATATAAATAATTTACTGAAAATATAGTTCATTACCACTATTACAAACTGTGCCAGTATCTTGCATATACTGTCGTTAAAATGCAAAAGAGATACCGTCAGGTTCATCCAAACTATCTCAAAGCCCAATGACAAGAGCCTTGCTCCCACAAAGGACGGTATTTCCTTTAGAAGGACTTTGCCGCCGAAGGACAGTGAGCGGAATACAAAAAGCTTGTTCGTAATATAGGCAAAGGATACTGCCAATACCCAACTGGATATGTTGGCTATATTCATCTTAAGAGGCGTAGGCTCGACTCCTCCTGTCAGCATAAGCTTCACAAGCTCGTAGCTCACTATTGAAACTGCCGTAGTCAGCACGCCGAATACAAGATAGCTTATTGTTTCCCTGTTGGCGATACGAGAAATAATATTTTTGATCACCCTATCTACCTCCCATAGTCGTTTTGGGGCTTGTCCACATTGGTATCGGCAATTATATAAACGGGTCTGTTCTTGACCTCAATATATATCTTGGCAATATACTCTCCCATAATACCGCAGCACAGCATTATACAGCCGCCAAGGAACAGGAGTATGGTTATCATGGAAGCATAGCCGGGAAAATCCCTTCCGTGTACAAGAGTCTTTATTATAATATACATAAGATATACAAATGAGGAAGCGGATATAAGGCTTCCCAGATATATGGCGACCTTAAGAGGAAATGTGGAAAAGGCGGTAATGCCCGCAACGGCATACTTCAAAAGTCCCCAGAAGTTCCACTTTGTTTCTCCTGCTGCTCTTTCCACATCATTAAAGCTAATCCACTTTGTATTAAAGCCTACCCAACTGAATATACCCTTGCTAAAGCGCTGTACCTCGCTCAGAGCAATGACCGCCTCTACCATTTTGCGGCTCATCATCCTGAAATCTCCTGCGCCGTCAGGCATATTTACCTCTGATATTTTATTTATAAATCCATAAAATCGTCTTGTTAAAAATGTTCTGAGAAAAGGATCTCCGTCTCTTGTTGCCCTGTTTGTGGCGCAGCAGTCGTAACCCTCCTCCATGGCTTCAAGCATCTGAGGAATAAGAGCTGGAGGATGCTGAAGGTCTGCGTCAAGTATTACCGCATAATCCCCTGTGGAATTTTTAAGTCCCGCATACATTGCGGACTCCTTGCCGAAATTTCTGGAAAAGGATATATATTTTACTCTGTTGTCCTTTTGAGCAAGCTCCTTCATTATATCAAGAGTGTTGTCTGCGCTTCCGTCATTTACAAATATAAAATTAAAGTCATACCCGTCAATACTGCCGACTACACGGGCAGCCTCGTCATAGAACATATTCAGCACTGCCGATTCATTATAGCAGGGAACTATCAAATCTACAAGCATAACGATCTCCTTTTTTTCAATATATTTTATAACATACCAAACTTATTTTAACCTAAAAATTTATATATAGCAATAAAAAAATGAATTTTTTGCAGTGTGTCGGTAAAATCGACACGCTTGAAAGAAATGCTTACATTTCTTTCAGTTTATATAAATGAATTATTTGGTCAAGGTTGCATAGCAGAAAATAATATAACTTTGTCTTGACAAACTCTTTTTGTTATATTATAATAACCTATGTTGCCGAAAATCAAGCCCAGATAGCTCAGTTGGTAGAGCAGAGGACTGAAAATCCTCGTGTGGGCGGTTCAATTCCGTCTCTGGGCATTATAGCACATAAATAAAGGACTGTCATCAGACAGTCCTTTATTTGCGTGTTGATAAAAGCGACACGCTTGAAAGAAATGCTTACATTTCTCAGTCTGTCAATAAACCTCCATTACACACGATAAATGGAGGTTTTAGCGAGCAATAGCACGCAGTGCTATGACCGGCCGAGCAGTATTGCACAGCAATACGACCGGCCCACCGCTTATAGAAGCGGGAGACTTACCCGTCGGTTACATAAAATATTTGACAGTATTTCTTCAATATTATATACTTATTCTATAACAAATTCAAGGGGGAATAGAAATGAAAAGAATAACGGCTATGTTTATGGCAGCTCTGCTTTTAATGAATATAAACGTATATGCCGAGGATATACCTCAGCCCCTGTACGGCATCAGAACGAAATTCAACAGCGCTTCGGAAAAAATAGAAAAGGAAGCAGGCGTTACCGACGAGGTAATATCCTCTTCCGCTCTCGAGCCATTGGCTGCGGAAGCCGTCACATATATTTCAACGGCCGACGACCTTAAAAGAATAAACGGCAGCGACGGCGGCTATTATCAGCTAAGAGGCGATATAGACCTTAAAGGCGAGGAATGGACGCCCATAAGCATTACAAACGCCGTATTTCTGGGTATGGACTACAGCATAAAGGGTCTCAGGCTTACAAAATGTACGGACGGCAAAGCTGCCCTTTTCTCCGATATAAGCGGCACTTCCATCGCAAACCTCAGCCTTGAGGGCGTGGATATAAACATAAGTACGGCGGCTGCAGACGAGGAATACTATATAAGCGCAATAGCCGCAAAAGCGGAAAGCGGCGAAATAATAAACTGCCATGTAAACGGCAGCATAAACGTAAACGTAACCTCCGCGGCAGAAAATTCAAATGTACACGTATACGGCATTTCCAACGGCATAGGCTGTACTTCCGACATAGATATAAAAGCCGAATTCACAGGCGGCGGCGATGTATGCGGTCTGTATCAATGCGAAAGCTCCGGCGGAAAGGGAGATATACATCTGACGGATAATAATGAATATATCACAAATTGTCTGGTATCCGCTGAACATATGTGTACAAGCAGCGTATACAGAGGAGATATATCCCTGATAGGAAAAACCGTAAGAAACGGGCATGGCTTCTATACTACAGCAGCAGGAATAACAAATTCCGAGGATTGCTGCTATATAGGCGATATAAGCGGAAACTCCGAGCAGGAAGGAATAACTCTTGTCGGGATAGAAAACAGCAAGAACTCCTATATGACGGGAAATATCGACGGAAAAGCCATGTGGGAACTGTATATCAACGGCATATCAAGATGTGAGGACTGCTATGCGGAAGGCAATATATATGCGGAAAACCCCGGAGGATATAGGGACGGAAACTTATATTCCGATGGTTATGTCTATGGTATCAATCACAGCAGCAACTGTATGAGAACTGGAAATATGAATGTTTACGGGATTCTTTTATCTCCCCTTTCGGACGGTCTGGATTTTTGTGGGATAAGTTACAGCGACAACTGTTATAACATAGGCGATATACATGCAGAAGGCGATAGTTATTCTATATATTCCTGCGCAGTAGATTCAGGAAGCGGAAACTGCTTCGTAGGAAATATAGAAATATCAGAAGGCTCTTATTATGGATCTTCATATAGAACGTGCAGTGAAGGAAATTTCTTCAACGGCACTATTACGGTCCACGGTTTCGGTCAGACCATTTCCGTATCGGAAAGTAACCGTACGCTTTATGTATTCGATTGTTATTTAAATGGCATATGGTACAGCGACAGAGAATACTCTGTATGTCCTTATTCCCCTTATGACGGTCCTTTTCACCATGATAGCGGAATAGTGATCTATCACGGGCCTGCAGGCTATCCCGGTGCGCCCGAGGCAGACTATGAGCCTATAACATTTTCTCTCTGCGTACTTGACCAAGACACGGAAGTGCCTGTTGAAAATGCAGTCGTAGATATAGACGGCGAGGAATATGTTACCGACGACGAGGGCATCGTTACTGCAAGTACGGACGCGCCTTATGTAAGCGAAATAAATATAAAGGCAAATGACGAGGTAATAGAAACAATAAACGACTATGTCCCCGTAAAGGACAACATAAGCGATATATATGTGGAAACCTTCGATATGGATATCGAGGATATAAATATGGGAAGCTCCGATTCCGTTGATGTGAAGGGTCCTTCCGTAAAGCTGGGAAGCGAGGAATTTTCTCTGTTCTCTCTGCCCTTCGGCTTTAATAAGACCATTATCAAGGGGCTTAAAATAGCCTATGACAAGGATAAGAAAACGTATCAGGTCATATTCGGCTCAAGCAAGCTTTACAACAGCAAGAAAATAGGCGACGCTCAGGACGAGGAATGGAAGAAGGAATACAATATCATCAAAAAGGCGGTTATTACCGATTATCGGGATAATTCCGACTCTATTTTTGAATATGAAAAAGCAAACGTAGGCTTTGAGGGAAGCGCCGCCGCCTGCGGATTTATGGAATTTACAAAGGATGAAAACGGCAAGATAGTTTTAAAGGACAACGGACTTGTGGTCGCTCTTTCCGCAGAGGCGGAAACAGAGGTGCGTATACCTCCTGCGCCCTGGGCATATCTCAGGTTCGCTATTTCGGGCGAGGTAGGCGCAGACGCCAAATTCAAGCTTGAAAAAATAGAGCTTAAAAAGCCCAAGGTAACTGCACAGGCAAACGCCTCCCTTGTCGTAACTCCTACTCTGGGCATAGGCGCAGGCAAGCGCAAGGTGCTTTCCGCAGAGGCAGGTCTTGAGGGCGAGCTGGAAGGTAATCTGAGCATGCCCGTAGTATCTATGCCGGAAAGTGCAGAGGTCATACTCAGAGCCAAGGCATATGTTGAATTGACTGTGCTTGCCTTTGGTCTGAAATACAGCAAGACCTTTACGGAGGCGCAGCTTTATCCCGACATAAGTCCTATGACAATAGCAAATATAGACGATGCAAGCACCTTTGAGCTTATAACGAGAAATTATATACCCGATATAATGCCCATAGCGGAAAATAAGGACATTTTCAAGTCCGTGGTATATCCTTACACAGACGTGAGCCTGTCAAGATTTTCCGACGGACGTGAAATAATGATATGGACGGACGATGATACGTCAAGAAATCTTGTGAACAAAACAGCTCTTTATTATGCAGTCAATACCGACGGCGTATGGAGCGAGCCAAAGCAGATATACAACGACGGCACTCCGGATTTTAAATTCAGCGTGAGCCAATACGATGACAGCATAGGTCTGGCATGGCAAAACGGCAATATTACATTCGATGAGAACGCAGATATCGATAAAATTGCCGCAAATACCGACATATACTACTGCGAATTCAACGGAACAAGCTGGTCAAAGCCTATAAACGCATCAAAGGGAAGCGATTACGAATACAGCCCCGTAGTATATAAAATATCAAACAGCGCTTCAATAGGCTGGATACAGAACACAGAAAATTCTGTAATAGACAACGGAGAAGCTTCAACGGAGACTATATACGGAACGAAATACTACAACGGCGAAATGTCAGAGCCCGACGCGCTTTCGGACAGCCACGGTATTATAAATGAATTTGCCTTCGGAAATTACGGCATATATTATATTTATGAGGACAACGGCGTGTTCAAGATGAGAGATCAATACTATGACCGCGATATACCTTTAAGCGGCGGCAGACCTTCGGGACTTATGAATTGCCGTGACGGAAAAATATATTACAACTGCGACGGCAGTCTTTACAGTCTTGACTATATGAGCAGCTTTGCAGTAGGCAGAACCTTTGAATGGGAAAAAATGAAATATATATACGACGCCGACAGCCCCGTGATACTCGGCGAGGTACAGAACGACCTTACCTCCGAGCTCTACGTTTCAAGAAATATAAACGGTTTTTGGAGCAGTCCCGTTAAGATAACGGAATTCGGCAAAAAAATACGTTCATGGGACGGTGCTGTTGACGGCAGCGGAAATATACATATAAGCGCTCTCCTTGCAGATATTGCCATAGGCGACGGCAGCGAAGCCCTTAATGATACGGCTCAGCTTGCATACACGGACTATACCTTCAAGGACGATATTTCACTTGTAAGCGCAGAATTCAGCAAAAATCCCGAAAGAGGCGGCAAGACAGCCCTCAAATTATCCGTGCTCAACAACTCGTCTCAGGAGCAGTGCATGCCCGAAATAACCGTAAGCGGCGACAAGGCAGGCGTGCTTTACAAGGACGTATACTCAAATAGCTGCATACTGCCGGGAAATACGGAGGAAATGACCATAGACATACCTATACCCGATGATTTCGTAAGGCAGAATATTACCGTAAGCGCTACAGCCGACAACGTAAGCGAAGAAAATAAGGAAAACAACAGCATTACATTTGAAGTCGGAGAAGGCAGCCTTGAAATAGAGGCAAAAAAAGGCAGCAGCGATTTATCGGCTGTTGTTATACTTAAAAATACGGGCTGCGATAAAGTTGAAAACGTGGAGCTCAATGTGACCGATGAAAGAGGCAGAAGTCTACTTGCAAAGACAGTAGGCACGGCAGCCCCCGGCACGGAACAGCGCTTTGAAATAGCTCTTAGCCCTGATTTCGGCGTGTTCAGCGGCGTACACGACTATCACAGCGTTATTGCAGAGGCAAGCTACGGAGAAAACGGTCTGAGCGTATCAGACAGCTTCCGCTTTACGCCTCAGCTCATAGAACTTATAAGTTCAAAGGAGTCAAAGGTATTCCTTTCAGCAGGCGATACATATTCACCCGAAATAAAGACATATCCCGAAAATGTAATTTCCGATAAAATACATGTATCAAACAGCTCTCCGCAGACCGTGAATATTGAAGCGGACGGAAGCTACACCGCTCTTGCAAAGGGAAATGCCACTATAGCCTATATGCCTGCAGGCACAAAATATTCTCACAGAATAAGAGTGTTTGTCACGGATAAAGGCGACGTTACGGGAGACGGCATTGTGGACAGCGCAGACGCCGCAGCTATACTTAAATATTCGGGCGGTATCGAGAAATTCAGCGAAAGCCGCATACATATAGGCGATTACAATAACGACGGCAGCACGGATCTAAAAGACGCCATAGATATTTTAAAAAATACCGACGGGCAATAAATATGATTTGGTAAAATAAGGGAGACCGAAGGGGTTGTAATATTAAATTTTTGTTTATGTTAATACACCGGGGACACCCCTGATGAGCAGAGCCTTTGCTTCGCTCGGTGTCCCCTACCTTATTATTCGGTGCAAAACCTCTGTCAGCCCACGTCAATAACTTGAATAAAAACTATCTTTGAGCGGAGCTGACTGAAGAGTCGATTATATTTTACGAACAGTTTTCAACGTTCGTCGGATGTGCAATGCACGCCCTTGGTGCTTAGGCAAGCAGTATTACGAAGTAATACGACCGGTCCTACAAGTTATGGCATATCTCAACATTTCTAAGCGCTTCCGCTCCGATCTCCGGGAGTATGGAATTTATGTAACAGCCTGTGCTGAACTCAAAGCCTGCCATATGTCCTATACGCGGTATTATCTGCATATAAAAATGAAAATAATCATGGTGTTCGGTACCCTTTGGAGCAGAATAGAAGCACACATTATAGCTTATATCGGGATTTAATATACAAAGTCTTTTAACGGAATTTCTCAATATTATGCCGAAGTTTTTAAGCTGTGAGTCGCTGAACTCTCTAAGGGAGGAAATATGCTTTTTAGGCAGTATATCCATACCGTAGGGGAATTTTCCGTCGGCAGGTATATAGCATATAAAGTCCTCATTTTCCTCAACTATCCTTGTGCCGAAGTCTATATTGCAAAAGTAGCATTTATTATCATGCTCATTATAGTATTTCCTGAGTACCTCAAGAAGATGCTCCATTTTAAGAGGAACTACGCAAAGAGACGCTATCTGCCAGTGAGAATGGGACTGACTTGCGCCTGCATCTATGCCTTGGTTCTTAAAGACCTGCACATAGGCGGAGCGCTCATCTGCTTCCAGTTCTATAAAGCGATCCTGCAAAGCCTTCATTAGCCTGAACATATGCTCATCCGTAAAGTCCTTCATTTTCTCAGTATGATCCTTTGTATCTATGACCACATCGTGCTTGCCGAAGGCCTCGTCGTCCACAGGTATAAACGGATATTTATTTGGTACTATTCTTATTTCGTTGTCCTCGGCTTCCCATATTGGAGGAGGAGTCATATGTCTGTTTTCAATACAGAAGGGGCAGTATTCCTTAGGCGTATCCTGTACGTTCATACGCTTGAAGCTGTGGGGTCTTTTTGCCCTGTTGGTAGCATAGAACACATATTCGCCTGTTAAAAAGCATCTTTTTATCATAATATTGTCACTCCGTTCCGATCGTAAATCATATAATAATTTACATCTTCAGTATTCCTTTTGCCTAAATACTGTTATTGTCATCTCGTCTGTATATACCACTGATCTATATTCCCGTACAGATTATTGAGGGAGGGCTGTACAAGTCCCTTAATATGGGGATCCGTAACAAGAGTTTCAGCCTCGAAGCCTATGCCTATTAGGGGAAGCTCTGTACTCAGCGCCTTATTCAGCTCGCTTAAGGCTCTTTTGTAGCTCTCCTCATCGGCAGCATTATTGCACGCCGCTATAAGCTTGTCCACATTGCTGTTTGAATACCTGCCGTAGTTGACTGCGCCGTCTGTACCTACAAGCTGTGACAGATCCATATTTTCCTTAAGCCTTACACCGCCTATGAACATATCAAAGCTGCCCTTTGAAAGTCTGTCTGTATACTGCTGAAAGCTCACTGCCTCCACCTTTGTATTAAAG
This sequence comes from uncultured Clostridia bacterium, assembly GCA_947624015.1. Taxonomy (GTDB): domain Bacteria; phylum Bacillota; class Clostridia; order Lachnospirales; family CAG-274; genus CANPXH01. Next base: position 6,631 of record CANQIA010000013.1, on the reverse strand, counting down.
CCGTTTTCATTAAAGGCTGCGCTGAGCATACGGGCAGTTTCCATTCTTGCGGAATTTTCACTGTTTACAAGTATAGTAAATGTAAAATCGTTTTTTGTCAAGCCTCCTGCGGAAATTAAGGCATTTACCATATTGCTGTCGTTTTCGTAGACAGCCATACCCACATCGCTGTAATAGGGATAGTTGGGATCTATGGGAGTAAAGCTTGCCGTGGCTTTGTTTATATAAATGTCGGAGATTATATCCTCCGGGGACAAAGCGCAGGCTATTGCCTGTCTTGCGCTTACGTTTGAAAAGGGCGCCTTTTTTGTGTTTACTCCAATATATTCAAAATGGTTGGTATTGTAGCTGTGAGCATTCTTGCCCAGCTCCCCGTCAAGAGAGCCAAGCTCGTTTATATCGGCGGATACACAGTCTATCACTCCTGCCGAAAGAGCTTGGAGCTGCGTTGCCTTATCGGGCATTATTTTTACGTTCACATTGGTAATATAAGGCTTTCCTCTAAAGCAACTGTCCGATGCCGTAAGATTCATTTCCTTTACGAGAGTATAGTCCTTGAATTTATAAAAACCGCTGCCCAGGGGATACATATCCACATTCCCTTTTTTGTAATATTGAGCGGGTATTATGGGAAAACACAGGCTGTAGCCTGCTATGCCCATAGGTTTATCGTAATTTATAACTGCCGTAAGCTCCTCTGTCTTTGAGCAGGAGATGACATTTTCGATACAGCCCTTGTATATGGCGTCTCCCGCAGCCCTTTTAAGCACCCCTACGCTGTACACTATATCATCTGCGGTCACAGGCGCTCCGTCCTGCCAAAGCATTCCCTCCTTAAGCTTTATTGTAACAGTTCTTCCTCCGTTGCTCAAGGTATAACCTTCTGCCATATCAGGAGAAATATGCATTTCGCTGTCCAGTGTAAAGAGAGGTTCAAATATAAGCCTTAATACCTTGTCCACACTGTCATCTCTGTTCAAAAGAGGGTTGAGAGTTTCGGGCTTTTTCATAGCCAATCTTAAGGTACCCCCTGTTACGGGAATGCCTGCCTCCTCCTTTGCGCTGTTATTGTCGGAAACGACAGCCGCTGACTGTCCGCATCCGCAAAGTATGGCAAGGATCAGAAATATGCTAAAAAATCTGAATTTCATACAAATCAATCCCCAATATTATACTGTATATCTTTGTGTACAGATCTATCTTTCTCACATAGCGCTGAGTTTCATCGTAGGGTATGGAATGCAGGGACTCGCCGTTAAAGCTGTACTCCGTGCTTTCAAGCCATTTTTGAACATTGCCTATGCCTGCGTTATAAGCGGCTGCCGCCAGACGTTGGTCGCCGCCGAAGCGATCCATAAGAAATCTCAATATCCAACAGCCTATGTCTATATTGGTCTCAGGTTCGTCAAGCCTTCTGAAATCAAAATTCTCATAACCCATATTTTTTACTGCCCACTCGGCAGTTTCGGGCATTATCTGCATAATGCCCCTTGCTCCCTTGTGGGATCTGGCAGTTTCCGTAAAGCGGCTCTCGGTATTTATTACTGCACACACATAAGCAGGGTCAAGATCGTACTTTTTGCTGTTCTTCTCTATTATATCCACATATTTAACGGGAAAGGCTATGCACAGCACTATGTACCCTGCAAAGAGAAAAACAGCGCACCATATTGCAAGACCTATCATAAATTTAATAAGCCGCCATATAAATTTAAAAATCCCAAACATTATTTTCCAACTCTCTCATATATCTGTTTTTTCAGTTTGTCAAGATCCCCGTTGTTTTCTATAACAAGATCCGCATACTTCATAAGCTCCTCGGCAGGCGTCTGGTTTTTAAAACGCATAAGAGCCTCTTCGGCTGTTATTTTGTCCCTTTTTACCACCCTTTCAAGCCTTGCTTTTTCGTCGGCATACACGAGCCATACCTCGTCGCAAAGCTTTTCAAGCCCTGCCTCAGTAAGTAAAGGAGCGTCTATTACTATGTATTCATACTTATCTCTGTTTATACGTATTGCATTTTCCGTATATTCCCTTATATATTTATGGGTAATGCGGTTAAGACGTCTGAGGCTCTCTCTGTTGCCAAAGACCTCCGCCCCCAATTTTTTCCTGTCTATATTGCCCTTATCGTCAACGGCAAAGGGGAAAGCCCCTATTATTTCATCATACGCCGCTCCGCCCTTTTCCATATTTTTGTGAGCGATTTTGTCGCAGTCCAGCACAAGGGCTCCCATATTTGCCATTATAAGGGATACGGCTCCTTTTCCGCTTCCGCTGTTTCCCGTAAGTCCTATTACTTTCATTTTTTATTTACCATTGTCCATTCCAGATATGCGCCTATTGCCACAAGCACATTTGATGTAAATACGGATGTTCTTATATTTGTAAAATATGGAGCGGAAAACGCAATATAGGCAAAAACCAGCCAACATCCAAGACTTATTACATGAAGGGCAAAAAAAACATTGCCTTCTCTTACGGGAGTTGCCGAAATATAAAACTTCACAAGAGAAGGTATGCCTGAGGCAAACATACAAAACCTTATGGGAGAAAACTGACTGTTTGTAATGCCTGCCCCCGACTTGTCCATTGTCGTTACAAATATTATCATGGCTATGCTCGTTACAAAGGTCACAAGCGTCACCGCAATGCTCAGAAGTCTTAAAAACCTAGTCTTATCCATATATCCACCTACTTTGCTTCATACCATGTGCTTCCTTTGTGTACGTCTACCTCCATGGGAACAGCCATATCTACGGCATTTTCCATTTCCTCCTTAAGTATTGCGCTTACTCTGTCCGCTTCGTCATTATAGGCTTCTATAAGAAGCTCGTCATGTACCTGAAGTATTAGCTTTGACCTTAGCTTTTCCTTTTTGAGCCTGTTGTACACCTTTACCATAGCTATCTTTATAATATCTGCGGCAGTACCCTGTACAGGCATATTCATTGCCACTCTTTCCCCAAAGGAACGCTGTATGAAGTTGGATGAATTTATCTCGGGTATATAACGTCTTCTGTTAAATATTGTGATACCGTAGCCCAATTTTCTTGCAGAATCCACACAGCCGTCTATAAATCCCTTTATGCTTGGGTATCTGGCAAAATATCCCTCTATATATTCGTCTGCCTGTTTCTTTGTGATACCAAGATCCTGGGAGAGGGAAAAGGCGCCTATGCCGTATATTATACCAAAGTTTACTGCCTTGGCATTGCTTCTTTGAAGAGGCGTTACCTCGTCAAAGGGTACATTAAAGACCTGTGAAGCCGTAAGCCTGTGTATATCCTGCCCTGTTTTGAAGGCATTTATAAGCGTTTCGTCCTTGGACATGGCGGCAAGCACTCTCAGCTCTATCTGGGAATAATCCGCATCTATATATACGCAGTCCTTTTTGGGTATAAATATTTTCCTCAGCTTTCTGCCAAGCTCCAGTTTAATGGGTATATTCTGTAAATTAGGCTCTGTGGAGCTTATTCTGCCCGTTGTGGTTATAGTCTGATTGAATGTGGAATATATCCTGTTGTCTTCATGCGCCACTGCCAAAAGTCCGTCGGCATAGGTGGACTTAAGCTTGCTGTAGCTTCGATATTCCAGTACCTTGCTCACTATCTCGTCCTTGTCCTTTAGCTTCTCCAGTATATCGGCAGAGGTGGACCAGCCTGTTTTGGTCTTTTTGCCGCCCTTAAGACCCAATTTTTCAAAAAGTATATAGCTAAGCTGCTTCGGAGAGTTTATATTGAACTCTTCTCCTGCCAGCCAGTATATTTCTCCCGTAAGCTCCGTAAGCTTTTTGTCAAGCTCGTCTCTGTAAGCAATAAGCCCTTCTCTGTCTATGCCCATGCCCGTAAGCTCCATATCCGCAAGCACATATATAAGAGGAAGCTCTATATTGTAGTAAAGGTACTCCTGCTTATTTTCCTTTATCTGCTTTTCCATTACATAATATGCTCTCAGACTTACATCGCTTGATCTTCCGCAATATTGTATAAAGTCGCTTTCATCCAAAGCGTCTATGCTTTTTCTGCTCTTGCCCTTGCCCAATATCTCCTCCTCGGAGGGATAGCTCTCATTGAGAAATTCTGCGGCAAGCTCGCTGCAGTCATATTTGTTCCCTGCGGAATTGAGTATATATCCGCCAAGCATAGTGTCAAAGGCAATGCCTCTCAGTTCTATTCCCTTATGTCTGAGAAGCACTATGTCTCTTTTGCCGTTGTGGGCTATCTTGAAGCTCTGATTTTCAAAAAAGTCCTTAAAGACCTCAAGAAGCTCTTTTTCCTCAAGCCTTACTATATTTGCCGTGTTGGCATCATGGCTAAGGGATATGGCTATCAATCTGCCATTTTCCTCTATTATTTCATAGGCAACATACTCAAAGGGATCAATATCTTCAATAAGCTCTTCGGCTTTTCTTCTGTCCTCGATGAGCCTGTAGTCTGTACTGTGTTCTTCTGCGACGCTGTGTGCGTCAAAGTGTGAAAGCAAGCTCCTGAAATCGTGGCGCTTGAAAAGCTCATAGGCTCTCTCATTGAAAATATCGTGTAGCCTTGTGCCTTCAAAGTCGATCTCTATGGGTACGTCTGTCTTTATAGTAACGAGCCATTTGCTCTTTAATGCCTGCTCCTTATATGCGGCAAGATTTTCGCTTGCCTTCTTAGGCTTTATTTGGGCGGCATGCTCTATGGCGTTTTCAAGAGTTCCGTATTCCTGTATTATTTTAATGGCTGTTTTTTCGCCTATGGAGGGTACGCCGGGAACATTGTCGCCGGTATCTCCCATAAGAGCCTTTACATCTATGAATTCAACGGGAGTGACACCGTATACGGTCTTAACGTCATTGGCGTTATAGTCCTCTACTATGGTGTTTCCGCTCTTTGTCTTTGGTATCCTTATCTTTATGTTGTCCGTGGCAAGCTGAAGAAGATCTCTGTCTCCGCTTATTATTACGGGAGCCATGCCCTGCCTGTCAGCCTCGGCGGCAAGAGTTCCCAGAAGGTCGTCGGCTTCATAACCGCCCATTTCAAATATACTTATATTCATAGCCTCAAGCACCTCCTTGAGCATAGGCATCTGAGGTACAAGCTCTTGGGGCATACCCTTTCTTGTACCCTTGTACTCCTTATACTCAATGTGTCGGAACGTAGGCTGATGCACGTCAAAACAGACTGCGCAGCAGTCGGGCTTTTCCTCTTCAAGGAATTTAAAAAATATATTCAAAAAGCCGTAAACGCCGTTGGTATACTCGCCGTTTTTATCCGTAAGCAAGGGCATTGCGTAAAAGGCTCTGTTTATAAGGCTGTTGCCGTCTAAAAGCATTATCTTACCGTTCATATTATTTTTCTCCTTATTGCTTCACTATATATTATTATACAGGATTTTTCAATATAAATAAAGGGGTAAGTTAATAAATTTACACATATACTTTACAAAAGGAGATGATACCATTGACAATTCATACAGTAAAAAGAGGAGAAACAATATATTCCATAGGGGATATGTACGGCATAACCGCCCAAGATATCATAAACACAAATTTTCCACCCGATCCCAACGATCTTGTACCCGGGCAGACACTGGTAATACTTCAGCCCGAAATAGTGCATACGGTAGTGCCGGGAGATACTGTGTCATCCATAGCCCGTCAGTACGATACCGATCCCTCAGCCATACTCAGGAACAATCCCTCCGTGCAAACAACGGATCTGCAGGTAGGACAAAGAATAGTAATAGCATACAGGGATACCGCTCCCACCGTTGAGATCGCAGTGAACGGATATACCTATCCTAATATAGACAGGGCGCTGTTATACCGCACATTGCCGTATCTTTCCTTTATGACCATATTTACATATGGATTTACCGACGAGGGACAGCTTATAGCTCCCGATGACGAAGAGCTTATAGCCATTGCCCTTGAATACGGCGTTGCTCCCGTAATGCTCATATCCACCCTTACGGAAGAGGGTACCTTCTCAAACGAGCTGGCTTCAAGGCTGCTGTCCGATAAGGAGTTACAGGAAAGGCTTACGGAAAACATACTGAACAACATGGAGGAAAAGGGTTATAGGGCATTGGACATAGACTTTGAATATCTTCCCGTGGAATACAGAGATGCATATATCGAATTTGTTTCGGACATTACAAAAAGGCTCAACCAAAGAGGCTATTTTTCACTTGTGGCTCTTGCTCCCAAAACTTCCACGGATCAGCCGGGGCTTTTGTATGAATCCCACGACTATTTCGGTCTCGGAAGAGCGGCAAACCTTGCCCTTCTTATGACCTATGAATGGGGCTACACCTACGGACCGCCTATGCCCGTTTCCCCTTTGCCTAATGTGGAGGAGGTCATAAGCTACGGCGTTACGCAGATACCCTCTCAAAAGGTGCTTATGGGTATGCCCTTGTACGGCTACGACTGGCGGCTGCCCTATATACGGGGTACATCAAAGGCAAGATCCCTTTCCCCTCAGCAGGCAATAGCGCTGGCAGCGGACATGGGCGCCGAAATTCAGTATGATACAGAGCTTTCAGCCCCCTTTTTCTATTACAGTGAAGGCGGATATGAGCATATAGTATGGTTTGAGGACGCAAAAAGCGTTGAAGAAAAGCTGGCTCTTGTAAACAAATATTC
>CANQIA010000012.1 GCA_947624015.1 uncultured Clostridia bacterium | reverse complement strand
GGCATGACCCCAATGAAAGGGAGGAATTAAGAAATGAATTTAGGTTTCAAAAGAATTATGAGCAGCATATTGGCATTCACTATGCTGATAAGCTCACTCGTAATGGTAAATGTTGTGAATGTTAGTGCGGCAACGACAACAGATACATGGACAGCCGCTGCTGATTCATCAAAGAGTTGGCTTGATATCAGTAGCGGTGGATTTCAATCAGGTACTTGCAGTTGTTCTGGAAGAGCCATTACATTTAAGGATAATATATTTAATGGAAATTCTTCCAATAATCCTAATGGTCAAACAGGATATTATAATAGTGATGCTAAAAATACATTCACTGTAACACCGGGTAAAGCAAACAGTACTCTGAAAATATGGTGTTTTAGAAATAATAATGGTGAACAGGATTGGACTATAACTCATATTAAAGAAGATAGCAGCGCAACAATAATGCCCGACAGCACCGGATCCAAAAAAATAAGAGATAGAGGTCATGCTAACACGGAGGCTATGGAGATCTCCTTATCAGGAGATGATACTTATACTTTTAAAGCAGGCGGTTCTAATGTATACATCTTCCGTATCGACTTAATAACTGACGACGGTCAAGGCGGCGATGATAGCGGATTCACATGGGAGTTTGACGACACTGCATTAACACAGCTTGTATCAGATCTTCCCGACTTCCAAAAGGATAAGCTTGAATTTGGCGTTGGCGAAGTTGTAAACGGTACTTCCAAGAAAACACTTACAGAAAGAAATCTTCTTGTATATAAGGGTACAAATTACATTATAAAACCCAGAAAAGAGCTTTTACAAGGAGAACCTGCAGACGGCGTTGTAGTAACAAAGGAAGGAAATACTTTTAAGGTAAAGCCTACAAAAGATATGTTTGTGGCAGCAGTTGTTGTAGATAATGCTAAAATAAATGTAACAGGCGGAGCAAACAGAATACTTCATCTTAAGTGTACAGATGAAATGGTATTCTCTATCCTTCTTGATAATGAGGGCAAAGCTAAGACAATGCTTGTAAGCACAAATGAAAAGGGTGGCTACGATCTTAGCAAGCTTGAAGATATAGTACAGGGTACGATAGATCTCCATGAGGATACATATACTGTATCAATGAGCGGCGGTAAGCTGGATAAAACTGAGTATGCCATTACAAGCGGCGGAGAAAATAGCTACAGCGCTACATTTACTCCCGACCCTATTAAGTCATTTACAGAAGGCGTAGAGAGTGTTGACCTTACAAAGGGCATTGTAAATGCGTCAGATCTTAAAGGCGAGCGTCTTTACGGCGGCACAAGACTTGGCGAAGGTTATTTCAGAGTAATTAGCAAAGACAGCTATCAGAATGTATATTCTGTAAGCGGAAGCGTTGAAGACGGCTATGGCGAGGACGCTATGGCAATAGTTCTCAGAGCTGCTTCTAAAGACGGCGGCGATCAAGATGCTCAGGCAGAAATATTAAAGGGCGGCATTGGATTTACCGTAGGCGAACTTGGAGAGGGCAATACAGGAAAACTTACTCTTAAGGTTCAGAGCGTAAAGGACGACAGCTCCACAGGCACAGGCGCAACTCTTGGTCTTGCTAAAACAACAGGTTCCGATGCAAGCGAAGAGATAGGCGAAGATGTGGAAAGCAAGCCCGTTACAGCGACTGTAGATGAAGGCGTAAAAGAGGATATCGTATTTGACAAACTTCAAAGCAATCAAACATACGGCGTTTATAATAAGGGTAAGGTAGGCGAAAACGGCAATATCAGAATAATCGAAGCTAAGTTTGAAGTCGTATCGGCTAGTAAACAACCTGTACAGATCGAGCCTACAGATGAGGGTTATGTATTTACAGGCGACGGTATGCTTATAACCGAAAGCGAGAAGGCATTAGTCGAAGGTTATAATGGAGCTTATGCAAGCCTCAATACTGATATAAATAATGTAACCATATCCGAAGGAAAGGCACAGCTTGTTGACAGTACACCCGACAATGGTATATCAACAAAAATGACTATGCCTATGACAAACAATATAAAGGCGGTAAATTCCGGCGCCCTTAAAATATCAGGTACTATAGGCAATATTACAAACGGCGGCGGAAAGTGGAACATACTTGATTTCGGCAATAATGTGAGCATAAGAACCACCTCAACTAAAGCTAAAAATAAAGATGAATATACAAGCGATAACAAAAAAGGTATCAGCGATCCAACAAACGGTATGATATCACTTGCGTTAAAAGAAACCGTTAGCGGTGAAACTAAATATACTTATGCCGAAGCAGGTGTAAAATATGAGGATTATGGCAATAAAGAGGTCAAGTATGTAATTACCTTTGATTTTGACAATAAAGAGGTAACTCTTCAACTTGATGAACAAGATCCTGTTACGATTTCAGCTCCGGCTCTCGGACAGATCAAGCAAATTACCGCAAATACGGCAAACAATCCAGCAAGAGAATTCTATCTTGGAAATATTAAAATAGAAAAGACCACCATAGTTAAATCAGGCGCAACGGTCAAGTTTGACGTTGCCGATACTTCTATGATAAGCGGGTCTAACGACGCAGCCGATTCAAAGGGCAATATCACTATCACAAGATTAAAGGACAAGAGCACCGTAACAATAAAGGCAATGGGAGATTCTAACGCCAAGACCTTTACAGGCGTTGAGCCCGGCGAGCAGTTTACAATATCAGGTAAGGATGCAACCAATATCTGGAAATGGGTAACAAGAAACAAGGGCGAACTCGATACCGAACTTGCTCATAAGAGTGACATAAAGTTCTTCAACGGCAAGAAAGGCGAGGACTCCGAAAGATATCTTGTTTACACTGTTCCCGAAGGCGCTGAAACAGGTCAGGAGTACGGAGTTCAGTTTACAGGAACAAAAGATATATCAAAGCTTGACCTTGAAAGCCCTACCATAAAGGGAGAGCATACCACACCTCTTAAATTCGGTCAGTACGGCTTTGGTAATGACAAGGTAAGAGTATGCGGTGGTAATGACGCAAGAGATAATGTAACATATACGTTTGAAGTAGCTGCTCTTTCAGATTATGACGCAGCAGGCTATTGCAGCGACACATTCAACGATGTTATGAAGGACGCCGACTTTAATGAAGCAACAAATGCAGTGCCCGATTTCAATCAGTACGGTATACTTAACAATTCAACTACCAGAGCTACATCTATTATATTCAAGGTAGATGAATCTGTTGTAAACAATGCAGGCGGCGATATAACTGCCAATGTGGACAGAACAGCAACAGGCAAGTCAAGTAATGAAATAGTCGTTAATGAAAGTGAAGACGGCATCAGCGCTTGGCAGAAAGTTGACGTAACTCAGGCGGCAAATAAAAGAGCTGCATTTAAAATAAAAGCAGGCTATACATACAAAATAACAAATGAGAAAGCTGATAAGATATATATTAAGTCTATAAGAATACTTAATCCCAACAATATTTTTGACGCTCCAAATGACAAGCTTACAGATGTACAGGCAAAAGCAGATCTGGGTAAGTATAGTGCATTTACAGAGGCACATCCCGGCGTTGAGCTTGAGGCTGTAAATGATTCAGGCGCTCCGTCATCCGATGATACAGTATTCAGAGTAATAGGCGCTATCAGTCTTAGCGGTGCAGATCTTACAAACAAGGAAACTGCCGAGTATGCGCTTAGCCAGATAACGGCGGTAGGCTATGATGTATATGATAAGACTGCTTATGATAAAGCAAGCCAAAGTTCAAAAATAGGTAATAAGTTCAATGAATCCTTAAGGGAAATGGCAAATGAGGATGCTCCTACAAAGCTCTATACAATAACATTTGCAGGAAATGAGGACGGTATTGTAAACACTGCCGTTGACTATGAGCATACATCAAAGGAAGAGGGTAGTCCGAGCATTGGTCAGCTCAATCCTGCTTCAGGCAGCGATTTTGCAAGCGTTTATGTTCAGACCTTTGTGGCAACAGATACACCTATTGTACTTGTTCCATGGGTTTCCTATGAAGAAGATTTCAGTACTGCTGCAAACAAAATATACACTCAGGTCTCAAAAAGCGCAGGAGAGGGTACAGAAGATGATAATAACATTTATCTTACCCCGGCGGCAGAGTAATTATAGGAGGTAATTTATTATGAAAAAGGAATATTCAAAACCCGGCATGATGGTTACTTGCTATGATGCTGTGGATAAAACTAATTTAAAGCTTGTGGGTTCTGCGCCTATCGCTGCTTATACGGCAAACGGTCAGATGTCAGGACAGTCATTCAAACTGCATAGCTGATTATATTAAAATAAGCCAAGGTGTTCCTTGGCTTATTTTTTTTGGAGGATATTTTATGAGGATGGCAGTTTCTCTTTTGGCACCTCTCCGTCAGCCTAGCGGCTGCCACCTCCCCTCGGTAGGGGAGGTTTGAGGTGGGGAGGTAGGCAGTTTCTCGTTTGGCACCTCTCCACCATGCTTCGCATGGTCCCCCTTTCAGCACTTTTGCTCCGCAAAAGCAAACCTTCGGTTTGTCGGATAGCTTTCCGATGCAAACCACTCGGTAGGGGAGGTTTAATAATAAAGCTGTTGGCTTTGCCATAGGCAAAAGTGCTGAACCTTCTCGTAAGGGGAGCCTTAGGAATATGCTATTCAACTTTCCTTATGTTGAATTATTGTTTGTGTTATCGACCCTTCAGTCAGGCACGTTCAAAAATGTTTTAGTCCAAAATTTTTGACGTGCCTGCCAGCTCCCCTTATCTGAAGGGGAGCCTCTGGTTTGCGTTTTTCAAGGTCGTTTATTTACTTTGAAAAATAATACCTGAGCTGTTACCACTACCTCCCCACCTCTAGCCTCCCCTGTAAAGGAGAGGGAAGCCGCTCAGCCTCCCCACCTCCAGCCTCCCCTGTAAAGGAGAGAAAAGCCGCTCAGCCTCCCCACCTCCAGCTCCCTTGTAAAGGAGAGAAAAGCCGCTCAGCCTCCCCACCTCCAGCTCCCCTGTAAAGGAGAGGAAAGCCGCTCAGCCTCCCCACCTCCAGCTCCCCTGTAAAGGAGAGAAAAGCCGCTCAGCCTCCCCACCTCCAGCTCCCCTGTAAAGGAGAGAAAAGCCGCTCAGCCTCCCCACCTCCAGCTCCCCTGTAAAGGAGAGGAAAGCCGCTCAGCCTTCCCACCTCCAGCCTCCCTGTAAAGGAGAGGAAAGCCGCTCAGCCTCCCCACCTCCAGCCTCCCCTGTAAAGGAGAGAAAAGCCGCTCAGCCTCCCCACCTCCAGCCTCCCCTAGCCTTGCAATAAAACGCAACGTGTTTTATTGCAGGCATTAAGGGGAGGGGGACCGCCGTTAGGCGGTGGAAGGGTCGAGAGTAGCATTTAGCCAGTCCGTATAACTGACGGAGAGGCAAATTTAAAGGCTATGGCATTTAATATGCCATAGCCTTTAAATTTCAACATAGACGAATCGAGTATATTACAATTTGCACCTTAGTATAATGCCCTTTGGCACAAGGAACATTACGGCGTCCTCATCTAATCGGATGCGAATATACCTAGGTCGAAAATGTTCGACTATCGGTGCGTTGACTGGAGATGACGAGAGTCGAACTCGTGTCCGAAGATCTGTCGGCAGGAACTTCTCCCATTACAGTTTGTCTATTGGGTATTCCCTCTGTCTGCTGCCGACAAACAGGCTGCAAACGTCAGTAGCTTCATAGGCTCTTTTCTCTGCTCAAAGCTTTACAAAGAAAGTTCCCCGCAGTGTTCGACGCCGGACACTCAGGCTGCGGGAGACCTGAGACCGACGAGCAGCGCAATTAGGCTGCTAAAGCAACGTTAGATTCGTCGTTTATTTTTAAAAGTTTTGGGCTTTTAAGGAGTCTCCCACCTCCAATGGCTATTCCCGATTTCAAAATCCCCGTCGAAACCGTTGCATCCCCATATTTGTAATAATAGTATAAAGGATTTTGGGAAAAAGTCAAGGGCATCCCTATAACAATTTAATTACAAAAAACTTAATATTAATTTATAATTGTAAAAAAATGTTTATTTTGTTATAAAAATGGTGTATAATAAAATAGCTGACTATACTTTCAGACGAGGTTTTACAATGATAAATATTAAGGGAATACTGTTTTATACAGTTAAGACGATTTGTTATATACTGCTTTTTTTAATAACCTTTTCGCTGTGTCTTAATTTTTTCGACTCCTTTTACAAGGGCTGTAAGCTTTATGCGGACATGGAAGCCACGGGAGTGTACGAGGGTCCCGTACAGGTGTACTATACCCTTGATAACAATGTTGAATTTACAGGGGATCTTTTCGACAATGTAAATATACCCATTAAAGACGGAAGGCTCTCTATCAAAGAAAAGATAAAGCTTACGCCTCTGAGCGTGCATAAATTAAGGCTCGATCCGGGAAACAGCGAGTCTGCTCATATTGTAATAAGAAAATTGACATATCAAGACGACAGGGGCTACTGCAATATAGATCTGAACGCTATGGGACAAAATCCCAATAATCACGATGTGAAAACGTCGTATGAAAACGGCGTGCTTGATATTGTGACAACAGGCAAGGATCCCTATATCGTAGCTGAGGAAATAAATGTGACGCCCTTTAAAAATCATAACGATATATGGGCAGGCATTTCGGCTATCGTTATAGTGTTCCTCATATACAGGTATGTACGGCTAAAGTCCGTTTATTCCATGGCTCTTGATCTGTGGCAAAACAGAACGCTTATCCTTTCACTGGCTAAGAACGATTTTAAGACAAAGTATTCCGGCTCCTACTTCGGAGCGGTATGGGCGTTCGTTCAGCCTGTGTGTACCATACTTGTGTTCTGGTTCGTGTTCCAGGTAGGCTTCAGAAGTACGGATGTGGGGAATGTTCCCTTTATAATATGGTTTATAGCGGGCATTATACCGTGGTTCTTCTTCTCCGACGCATGGAGCTCCGCTTCAAACTGCCTTATAGAATACAGCTTTCTTGTTAAAAAGGTCGTATTTAAGGTACACATTCTTCCTCTTGTTAAAATAATATCCAATTTATTCGTACACATATTCTTTGTGTGCTTTATGCTTTTTATCTATTTTATATATGGTCTGCGACCCAATATATATACATTGCAGATATTGTATTACAGCTTTTGCACAATAGTGCTTGTAATAAGCCTGAGCCTGATAACGGCGCCGCTTATGGTGTTTTTCAAGGATCTGGGGCAGATGATGAATATAATACTGCAGTTTGGAATGTGGCTTACCCCAATACTTTGGAATATCGATATAATTCCTGCCAATCTTAGGGGAATATTTAAGCTGAACCCTATGTATTATGTTGTACAGGGCTACAGGGACAGCCTTATTTATAATGTTGTGTTCTATAACAATATAAAGCAGACATTGTATTTTTGGATAGTCGTTTTTGCCCTTATGCTTATCGGCTGTATCATATTCGGTAAATTAAGACCTCATTTTGCCGATGTTTTATAGAAGGAGACAGTAATGGCGGATATTTCTATAAAGGTTGAAAATCTATATAAAATGTATAAGCTCTATGACAAGCCTACGGACAGGATAAAGGAAGCTCTGAGCCTGTCAAAGAAGGTGTATTATAAGGAACACTATGCCCTTAACCATGTGTCTTTTAATGTGGACAAGGGCGAGACCGTAGGCATAATAGGCGTAAACGGCGCAGGAAAGTCCACTCTGCTCAAAATAATCACGGGAGTGCTTACTCCCACTAAGGGCAGCGTTGAGATAAACGGAAGGATATCCGCTTTGCTGGAGCTGGGAGCAGGCTTTAACATGGATTATACCGGCATGGAGAATATATATCTCAACGGCACAATGATGGGGTATTCAAGAGCCGAGGTGGAAAAAAGACTTAAGGATATACTTGATTTTGCCGATATAGGCGACTTTATAAATCAGCCTGTCAGAACATATTCAAGCGGTATGTTTGTAAGGCTCGCCTTTGCCGTAGCCATAAATATAGATCCCGACATACTTATTGTAGACGAGGCTCTGAGCGTAGGCGATGTGTTCTTCCAGGCCAAGTGCTATAAGAAAATAAAGGAACTGACAGGAAGATCCACTGTGCTTATAGTATCTCACGACCTAAACGCTTTGACCAAATTTTGCAAAAGGATAATAGTAATGTCAGAAGGAGAAATGGTATTTGACGGAGATCCTACGGAGGCTATTGCAAAATATTTTAAGCTTAAGCAGGGCGCAGTTAAGAAAAACAAAAGTACAGATATGGGGGCTAATGACGATTTTTCCGAATATAAGACCCCGGAAGCGAAAAATTACAGCGGCAAGATGGATGTTATAATAGAAAAATATTTTTATTCAATAGACGAGGAGCCTTTTGCCGAGCAGTGCCGCAGAAATGATGAATTCAAAATATCTATGGTGGTAAATTCGGAAATAGATATTGAAAATACTATCGTAGGCTTTCAGATAAGAGATAAATACGGCAACGAGGTGTTCGGGCAAACATCTCTTACTTCGGGAACGGAGCAGTACGCCATATCCAGAGGAAGAAATGTGATCAACTTTACATTTGACTGGCCTGAGATAAGAGAAGGCGATTATTTTATAACCCTTGGTATAGGCAACGGTACCGATGTGCTTAATCAGATAGAGGAATGCTGGATAAACAATGCCATACACGTTACCGCTTCAACAGGCGGCAAGACTATATTCGGCATATTCAATCAGAATATGAAAAGCTTTGATATAACCTCTTTGGACTAAGGAAGTGATAAAATGGATACGCACAAAAAAATGTGGAAATACAACACTCCCGTATTTGAATGCGACGAGCTGAACTATGAGCTTCTTGCATATGCGCCTTGGTCGGGACACAGGAACTTTGCCTATGATCTTACCTGCTGGCTGGAGCCTGAGAACATTGTGGAGCTGGGAAGTCATTACGGCTGCTCCGCCTTTGCATTTGCTCAGTCAGTAAAGGACAAGGCTATCGATACGGCAATGTATTTTATAGATACGTGGCAGGGCGATGACTTTACTCAAAAATACGATAACGACGTGTATACCATATTTGCCGAGACCGTAAAAAAATATTACAGCCTGCAGGATATAAATATGCTCAGGATGACCTTTGACCAAGCAATAAATGAATTTGAAGACGGATCCATAGAGCTTTTGCATATAGACGGCTCTCATCATTATAAGGACGTAAAGCATGACTTTGAGACCTGGCTGCCCAAGGTAAAGGACACAGGCGTTATTTTGCTTCACGATGTCAGCAGCGATATTGTGCTGGGAGATATAATGGGTTCTTATAAATATTGGCAGGAGCTTAAAAATCAGTTTGAGTTTACCGTGGATTTTGATTTTAGCTGGGGCTTGGGCATAATATTCCTTGACGGGAAAATGTACAGAGATTTTATGAGTTCGGGGGCAAAGCTTGAAAAATATCAGAGAATAAACAATGCTCTTGATGTGGAGTACAAGGACAGGCTCCGCAGATATTACTTTGAGATGAAGGATAAGCAGATATATTTAGACGATCTTCTTGATCAAAAGGAGATACTCGGCTCTCAGATAAAGGCTTATGAAAATGATACTGCGGAAATTAAAAACAGCTATGAAAGAGAAATAGCCAATATAAAAAACGACTATGAGCAGGAGAGAGCCAAAACCGTAAGCGACTATGAAAAGAGCATAGAAGAATATGATCTAGCAATAAAAAAATATAATGCCGAAGCGGAAAAATATGCCGAGACAATAGACAGCTACGAAAACAGGATAAAGGAATATATGTCCGCAGTGGATAGCTACGAGGGCAGAATAAGGGAATATGAGTCCGCAATAGAGAGCTACGAGGGGAGAATAGACGGCTATGAAAAGGAGCTTGAGAAATATGCTTCTACCGTTGCGGGAAAGGACAGCTATATCGCAGAGCTTGAAAATTTAAAAGAAGAACAGAGAAAGCATATAGAAGAGATTGAAAATGCCTATGGCAGAACATTGCGCTGTAAATTAGGCAAATTAAAAGGCAAACTAAAGAAGCAGGTGTAAAAAATATGTGCAAGTTATCCGTAGTCGTTCCCGTTTACAATACGGAAAAATATCTGAAAAGATGTATAGAAAGTCTTATAAATCAGACCATCAAGGATATTGAGTTCATATTTGTAAACGATCGTTCTCCGGGAAATGCCGAGGAGATAATAAGGGAATATCAGAAAAATGACAACAGAATAAAATATGTGACATACCAAAGCAACAGAGGTCTTTTCAGAGCCAGAATGGCAGGCGCCGAAAAGGCTCGGGGCGAATATATTGCTTTTATGGACAGCGATGATTTTGCTACCCTTGACTATTATCGCACTCTTGTTGTATGCGCTGAGGAAAAAAATGCCGAGATAGTCGTGGGCAAAACCATATTCAGAAGAATGGACGATTCATGCTATGTAAGAAATCTCCACGATGAGTGCTTTATGTTCGACCGCCTTGAGGGCGATGAGGTAAAAAAGGCGTATTTTACCCAAAAGGGACTTTGCTTTTCGTGGCATACGGTGTGGAATAAAATATATAAAAAGGAGCTTTGGGACAAATGCGCTCCTTTTTATAAAAGAATAGATACCCACCTTATAATGACAGAGGATATAGCTTTTTCATCTCTGCTTTTTTATAATGCCGCTTCCCTTGCAACTGTTGAAAACGAGGGATATTTTTACTGTGAAAACGAAGAGGCGTCTACAAATGCCAACAGAACCACCCTTAAGCGCTTTAGCAAGAATATGGCTGATATAAAGCGTGTTTTTGAATTTGTGGAGGAATATCTTGATGAGGTAAATGCCGAGGAGTATATAAAGGACAGCTTTTTGGAAACAAAGAAGTATTATGCCCGTATGTGGCAGGAGCTGGCAGACAGTGTGTTCAGCGGAGAGGAGCTTAAAGCCGCAAACGGTATAATGTCAGAATTTATACCCGATTTCCATGAGCATACAAACAGAGATGACCATTTCTTTGAATCCATATCCACAGCGTGGAACGGCGGACTTGAAAGCATCAAGGAGGAAATAATAAACAGCGGCTGCAAATATGTCAGCTTTGATATATTTGATACGCTTATTAAAAGATATGTATACAGACCCGACGATGTTTTTCTGCTTATGAACAAGAAATTTGAGGAGCTTTACAGCGCCAACATAAGCTTTGACAAGCTGAGGATATCTGCCGAGAGAGAATGCAGAAGACGTTTCGGGCAGACCCATCCAAATTATCAGGACGTGACAATAGATGAGATATACGAATGCTTTGGGGACTATTACGGCATACCAAAGGATGTGGCTCTTGCCATGGAGGCTGAGGAAAAACGCATAGAGGTGCAGCTTTCATACAGAAGAAGAGCCGCAAAGGAAATATTCGACGCCGTTATAGCTGCAGGCAAAAGCGTAATAATTGTATCGGATATGTATCTGGATAGGGCTACCGTTGAAGCTATGCTTGAAAAAGCAGGATACAAGGGCTATGAGAAGCTCTATTTATCTTCGGAAATGAGGCTTACAAAAGCCTGCGGAGATCTGTTCAAGGCCGTTATAAAGGATATGGGCATAAGCCAAAAGGATATGATCCATATAGGAGATACCTGGGTAAATGATGTTGAAAGACCTAAGTCTCTCGGCATAAGGACTATATTCTTCCCTAAGACAACGGAGGTCTTTGAAAATAAAATAAAGGGCATGAACACAAATTTGTGCCATTGTATAGGAAGCTCCGTGTGCGGAGCAATGTGCGACAGCTCCGCTTTTATGGAAGGTCTGGGCTATCGCTCCATGCTGGCTATGGCAGCGGGCTTTTACTTTGACAATCCTTACAGAAGCTTTAATGAGGCTTCGGATATGAATGCAGACCCTTATTTCATAGGCTATTATGCTCTCGGTATGCATATGCTGGGACTTACAAAGTGGATAAGGGAAAATTCCAAGGGCTATGACAATATTTATTTTTTGGCAAGAGACGGCTATATGCCTATGCTTGCTTATAATATGCTCAAAAAGGACGGCGATCCCAAGGCGCAGTATATATACGCTTCAAGACGAATGCTGCTGCCTGCTATGATAAAGTGCAGAGAGGATCTGTACGATCTGCCTGTGGAGTACAGGAACCATACTCCCGCAACTATTTTATCGATGCTGGATTTTTGCTCTGATATTAAGGGAGATATACCTTTCAGCAAAAATGAGACCTTTGCCGATGAAGGTAGCTGGCACAGTTTCATAAATTGGTTTACGGAAAACGCCTATGATGAGAACAAGCATATGGATGCCGTTGAAAGATGCCGCAAATATTACGGTAATGTAGCCGAGGGCAGAAATATTGCCTTTGATATGGGTTACAGCGGAAGGATACAAACGGCTGTTTCTGATGTATGCGGCAAGGGCATAGATGTGCTTTTTGTACACAGAGATGCAAAACGCTCCGCCGATATGCAAAGGAAAGGCAAATACACTATAAAGTGCTTCTACGACTTTGTACCCTATATGTCGGGTCTTATAAGGGAGCATATACTCTCCGACAGCTCAAACTCATGTATAGGTCTCGACAGCTCGGGAAGTCCCATATATGATGATGTGGTAAAGATATATCAGGATACTTTTGTGGCGACCATGATGCAAAGGGGCGCTTTGGATCTTGTAAAGCAGTTCGGCAAGGTATTCGGAGAATACGAGGAATATATGAGCATAAAGCCCTTTGAGGTATCTACGGTATTTGAGGGCTATTTAAGATGCGCAAAGGATATTGACAGACAGATATTCAAGGCGTCATATTTTGAGGATATGGTATACGGCTCAAAGGACAATATAAATATATACGAATTTGTAAAAAGCTATATAATGACCCTTCCCGTCAACGAGGGAGCCAGAAATGCCATAACAAAAAGGGATATGCTTGAGGAAGTGGTATCGGGACACAGCAGGTTCACAAGGGCAATAGCGTATATAGTATTCGATCCCCAACTTTTTAAGCTGTATATAATAGATATCTTAAACAGAAGACCAAAGGTGCTGAGGATCCTGGTAAGGATAAAGCATACTCTGTTCGGCGTACCCGGAGGAAAAAAGCAATGAAAGGGATATCAAAGAGACAGAGCCCTATTACAACAAAGGATATAAAGGCTTCTTTTATACTGCGGGGAATATGCGCAGGCTTTTTTGGAGCGTGCTTATTTATATTGGCATGGAATATAAGCCCTGTCGGAAAATTGCATAAGCCCTGTGTTGTGGCGGCGGTTATTTTTATGCTGTTTTTTGCCCCGGGGATGTTTTTGGACACCGAGGATCCCAAACAGCAAAAGCTATACGATTATTTGGCTTTTGCCGATGTTAATATTATTCTCTCGGCGCTGCTTTATATTATGATCGCTTTTGCCCAGAGAGAAAGTATTTACGGTATATTCCAATGGATAAGGGACTACCCTCGCAATTTTATGGAGGGTCTTTGCATTATTTCCCTTGTAAACCTAGCTCTTGCCGCTTTGTTCAATAAAAATCACAGGAGCTATATATTTCTTACAGCAGTATTTACAGTACTGCTTTCGGCTAATTATTTTAAGATACAGTTCAGGGACACTCCTCTTATGCCGTGGGACTTTTTCCTTATGAGGGTTGCTGCCACTGTGGCAGGCAGATTTACTCTTATACCTTCGCCCGTGTTTATTATGGGGATAGGGCTGTTTATAGCATCGGCGATAGCAGTATATATTATTTCAAAGAGGGTAAAAAGCAAGCCCATAGGCAGGGTCGCCAAAGCCGTTACCCTTGCTGCGGCATCGGGACTGCTTGTATTTTATATGAGTACGGACATACTCTGTACAGAGGTGGATCTGTTCAAGGCAAAGGACTATTATATGGAAAAGGGCTTTGTGGCAGCCTTTGCGGAATGCTCACGGTATATCGATCCCATGAGGGAGCCT
This sequence comes from uncultured Clostridia bacterium, assembly GCA_947624015.1. Taxonomy (GTDB): domain Bacteria; phylum Bacillota; class Clostridia; order Lachnospirales; family CAG-274; genus CANPXH01. The sequence continues at coordinate 46,474 of CANQIA010000012.1, read as the reverse complement.
GAGGGCTACGGCAAGGAGACCATGGAGAAAATATATAACAAGATCAACAAATTTTCAGAGGAGGATAAGGAAGTAAGACCCAATATCATATTGCTTATGAGCGAATCCTTCTGGGATATATCCAGGGTAAAGGAATTGGGCTTTGAAGATGAAATATTTCCCACATACGAAAGGCTTAAAAAGACAGCCGTAACGGGAGAGCTTGTTTCAAACGTGTACGGCGGCGGTACGGTAAATTCCGAATTCGAAGCCCTTACAGGCTTTTCGGTAGTCTATCTGCCTACGGAATACATGCCTTATCAAAGATGTATGAGTCCCGATTTTTTCTCCGTAAACAGTTATTTGGAAAGCATAGGCTATGATAGTCTTGCCATACATCCCTTTGAAAAGACAAATTATAACAGGGACAGCGCCTATAAGTATTTCGGCTTTGACGATACCCTTTGGGAAGAGGATTTTCCCGAAGACGCCGACAGGATGAGGGGTTATATTTCCGATCACGCTCTTACGGAAAAAATAATATCCGAATTTGAAAAGCACAAGGCAAGCTCCGACGCTCCTTGGTTCAATCTGTCTGTTTCCATGCAAAATCATGGAGGCTATCACGAAAGCTCCATAGATAAGAACAGGAAATGCAATATTGACGTAAGCCGTTTCAGTGAAAACTCCCAAGGCGCTATAATAGATCTGGCGTCGGGACTGCACTATGCGGATATGGCTTTAGGCGAGCTTATAGATCATTTTGAAAAGGAAGAGGAGCCTACGCTCATTATTATGTTTGGCGATCATATGTCCGATGCGGGACCGTCAGGGGAAACTCTTATAGGTCAATCGGCGCTTGCTCACAACGAGAGTAAGGAATACGATACTCTGGAGCAAAGGAAAATACCTTTTATGGCGTGGAGCAATTTTAAGAGCATACATAAGGACTGCGGTATATTGAGTATCACTCAGCTCTTGCCTGAGGTCTTTTACCGATATGATCTGTCTATGCCAAAATATTTCAGCTATCTTAAGGATTCTCAGAAGATATATAGGGCTTGCGCATCGGGTATAGTTATCGGTAAGGATAAGACGCCTGTATTCAGAGAAAACATGACGGCAGAGGAAAGAGCGCTCTATGATGAAATTGAGCTTATAGAATATGACTATATATTCGGCAAACGGTATCTGGAGGATCTGTTTGACTATTAGGCGGTGGTTTGATGAACATAAACAGGCTGTTTTGCAACAGGTACACTATGCTTGCACAATGCTTGCTAAGGAACATACAAAGGTACGGCGCAGCGTATACCCGCAGTATGCTCCGCAGGGACAAAATGACAGATTACACGGAATTTAAAAACAGCTTCGGGTACAGCCCTGTTTTTGATATGATAGAGGAAAAGGCAGGCAACGACTTTTATATAAAAGCTGCCTTTGATATGGGCTACTGTGTTTACGGACCTCTTATATACGATTTTGTAAAGTGGCTGGAGGGCAGATCGGAAAAATACACAAGGCTTTTGTTCCTTTCAAGAGAGGGCTGGCTTTTAAAGAAGGTGTATGATATATGCTGTCCCAAGGGCTGCCCTGCCGTGTATTTTTTGACCTCCAGGCGCAGCGCTTCCGTAGCTGCCATAGAAAATGAAAACGATATAAAGGATATTTTGAGTATATATTATAAGGGCAGCTTTAAAAACCTTATGTATGCCAGATTCGGCGTGGAGATCAAGGGCGAGGATATGTATGTTGAAATGCCAAGGAACAGGGATAATGTTTTTAAGCGCATAAACGTACATCATATATTGTACACTGCCGCAAAGGAAAGAAGGATATACAGAAGATACTGTGAAAATATAATCGACTCGGACAGCACTGCGGTGGTGGACGTAGGCTACAGCGGAACGATACAACTGTATTTAAGCAGGCTTACGGATAGGGAAATAGACGGGCTGTATATGTCGTTTCTCCATAACGGCAGGGCGCTGAAGTCAGGCTGCCGCTGTGAAAGTCTTTTCCCTGTGGAAAATACCCTTGACGAGACAAGAAATAAGGTATTTAAAAATCAGCTTTATCTTGAGGCGGTACTTAAGGCGCCCTTTGGTCAGCTTATATGTTTTGATGAAAACGATAAGCCCATATATGATAATGACAACAGCTTTGATTCGGAAACAGAGGAGATACAAAGAGGAATATGTGCATTTGCCCGTGATATGACAAGGGAGAGATACAGCCCCTTTAATTCCCTTTCGGCAGAGCTTTTTGACTTTGCTCTGAGAAACGGCAGAATAGAAGCCTCCCTTTTGAAGCCTCTTTTTGTTGAAGACAGCTATTGTTCGGGCAAGGAGCTGAGATTGCAGGAGTGAACGGCATGGAAAAGATAAGCGTTATTACAGATAAAAAGCCTATGGCTCAGAGCTATAAAAATATTGAATTTGTAAGTGATACAGCTTCTGCCGTGGGAGATCGCATACTCTTTACCTGCGGCTGCGATCTCAGATATGAGGCGGCGGAAGAAATGCTCAAGGCAGACGGCGCTGTGGTATACTGTGATGAAAAAATAGGCGGCAATGTGTTTTTTAAGCCTGAGTATTCTCCTCATACTCTGCTTTCGTATAATTATATAGGACCCTGCCTTATAAAGAGAGAGTATGTGTACAATAATAAGACAGTATATGAAAATCTTAAAATGCTTTCCGACAAGGGGGTCTTGTTCAAGCATATCCATAAGGTGCTTGCGCAAGGCAACAGAGTACCCGAGGAAAGCAAGAGGGAAAAAAACGCAAAGGGCAGGGTAAGTATCATAATCCCTTCAAAGGACAATTATAATGTGCTTGAAAGATGTATTAAAAGCATAAGGGAAAAAAGTACCTACAGGGACTATGAAATAATAGTTGCGGATAACGGAAGCAGCTCTTTGGTAAAAGAAAAATACTCCGCTCTTGCAGATAAATATATTTATTATAAAACAGATTTTAATTTTTCCCGTATGTGCAATATGGGAGCGGAAAGGGCAGAGGGAGAGCATCTGCTTTTTCTTAACGACGATACGCAGGTAATAAGTCCCGACTGGCTTGAAAAGATGGTCTCCCTTGCATCCCTTGATAATACGGGGGCTGTAGGCGCAAAGCTCTTATATCCCGACAGCGGCAAAATACAGCACTGCGGTATCATAAATATATCTAACGGTCCCGTACATGCCTTTATAGGTCAAGAGGACAGTGATGAGCTTTATTTCGGCATGAACAGATACGATCATAACTGTATAGCCGTAACGGCAGCGTGCCTTTGTATAGAAAAGGAAAAATTCCAAGGCTTTGACCAAAGCTTTAAGGTAGCGTACAATGACGTGGATCTTTGCTTTTCGTTGTATGAAAAGGGGCTTTATAACGTAGTTTGCAACGAGGCTGTTCTGCTGCATTTTGAATCCTTGTCAAGAGGTAACGACCTTGCGGACAAAGCTAAAATGAAAAGACTTTTGGATGAAAGAAAAAGGCTATACAGAAAACACATAAAGCTTGTGGGCAAGGATCCTTTTTACAGCAGGAGGCTTACGCAACTGAGAGCGGATCACAGAGCGGCAAGGAAAAGAGATATGCTTATTTCGGCATATAAAAATATAAGGCTTGTGTTATAAAGAAAAATCTCTCATTATATATTATAATGAGGTGATTTTTATGAATGATATCATATCTGTTCAATTATTTAGCTGGGGAGTGTTTTGCGGAGTACTTTTTATACTTTGCATATTTCTTGCAGGCAGACTGAGATATATCGGAAGGCTTTGTATGAAAGGGGTAATGGGAGCCTCCTCCATATTCATACTCAATTGTCTGCTTTATAAAACAGGAGTGTTCCTGGGCATAAACTGCGTTACCGTTCTTATTTCGGCAGTGCTGGGCATACCGGGTACTGCTCTTATGTATGGATTTTTGTTTTTGCCCCATTGACCGTTTGGAGGAAGCAATATGGCGTTTATAAAAAACCTGACAGAAAAGCTGCTTGCCAATGAGTTCAGACCCATTGCCAATTTCTATGACAGCAGAAATATAGGCGATGATACCGAGTATCTGGGCTTTGCAAGGCAGATAGGCAGCATTACCTATGGCGTTGTCATTATAAATGCCGACAAGAAATACGATTACAAGGGCTTTTACAAGGATGTGACAAGCTTTTTTTCACGTCTTGAAAAGGTCATACTGCTTGGGATATTTGTAAGCGCTCAGCCATCCCATGAGCTTGTCTGTTTTTGCGAAAACGATATAGAGGACTATCAGGCTCGGTTTATAAGCATAAAGTGGATAGCGGACACCAACGCCAATGAGCTTACGGTAAAGGGAAGTCAACCCGATGAGCTTTTGAACATACATAAGCTTGTAAGGGCTTCCTTCGGCAATGGCTATTCTCCCGGGTCGGATATAGGCGTACTCAGTAAAAAGCAGAGTGAAATAAGGGAAAGCTATATCAAAAGCAGAAAATTTCCCGTTACTCTTGCCCTTATTATTATAAACGGTGTGATACTTATGGCAATGGAGCTGTCGGGCGGCTCCAATAATACAGATGTGCTTTTGAGATTTGGCGCTCTTGAACACCGTCTTATATTCGGAGATCTTCAGATATACAGAATATTTACCCATATGTTTTTGCACATAGGACTTATGCACTACATGGCAAATAGCCTTTCACTCTATATACTTGGAAGCAGGGTGGAAAGGTATTACGGAAGCATAAAAATGCTTTGTATATATCTGATATCGGGTATATCCTGCGGTATATTGAGCGGCTTGCTCTCTCACAGCGTATCCGCAGGCGCATCAGGCGCAATATTCGGACTTATGGCGGCGGTATTTATGTATACCAAGGTAACGGGCAGGTCTATGGACGGCTTTGACAATTATATCATAGTACTCTTTGCCATAATAGGTATAGGAAGCGGTATGCTTATGACCAATATAGACAATATAGGTCATATAGGCGGCTTTATAGGCGGACTTGTAATAAGCAGACTATTATTGACAGGTGATAAAAATGAATGATTTTAATAAAAGAATGGAAGAAGAAAGCAGAAAAATATTCGGCGAGCGCAAAGTCGTATTCGGCGACGGCAGTATAAATGCTCAGATCATGCTGATAGGCGAGGCGCCGGGCAGCGAGGAGGAAAAGCAGGGGCGTCCCTTTGTAGGGAAGGCAGGCAAAAATCTGGACGAGTTTTTGAAAATAGTTGAGCTTGACAGAGAAGATATATATATTTCAAACGTATGCAAGATCAGACCCTTTAAGCTGAGCAAAAAAACGGGAAAGCCCATAAACAGGGCGCCTAACCGTGACGAATTGGATTTTTTTGTGCCTTTGCTTCATGAGGAAATAAAAATAGTAAAGCCAAAGCTTATAGTTACTCTGGGAAATTTTGCCCTTAACTATGTGCTTATGGACAGATCCGTAAAAATAGGAGAATGCCATGGTCGTCTTATTAAAAAGGACGGTATGAAAATATTTCCCCTTTATCATCCCGCCTCCGTCATATATGACAGGAGCAAGGGACCCGTATATATAGAGGATCTGCACAGGCTAAGGGAAATACTATGAGAAGGGCTGTAATATTCGGTGTGCCTTTGCTGGCGCTTGCGGCAGTTGTTTTATTGCATTTTACGGCAGATGACATAGCTCATGGGCTGCCGGGATGTATCATTTTGAAAACAACGGGGTTTTACTGTCCCGGCTGCGGAGCCACAAGAGCTGTGCTTGCGCTGCTTAGGGGTAGATTTTTGACTGCTATAAAATACAACATGGGTCTTTGCACCTTGGGTATCATATGCGTGGCAGTCTATTTGGAATATGTATCCAACAAAAAAATACTGCCCCGAAACGGTTATTTCTGGGCAGTATTCGGAATAGTATTGTTTTTGTATTATTTTATGAGGAATTTCGTGATCCTTTTTTAGAACCGTACATTATACCGTATATTGTAAAGACCGGTAAGGGCTGAGCCTATGAGACCGAATATCCCCATTATAGCTCCTATGGCAAGTCCTATTGAGCAGAGTATTATGCCTGCCGTTGCCAAGGATCTTCCTCCGTAGTTCTTTTTGATAGATATTATGCCGAGTATAAGACCGATAGATGCGGCGGATACGGCAGGGACTACCGTACAGCAGCATACAAGAGAGAATATGCCCAGTACCAGAGAAATTATTGCCATGGCTGAGCCGGGAGCCGCTTCCTGAGTCGTTTGTATATTCTGTGAGGCGGAAGTCGTGCCGTCGCTCTCTATTTTTTCGGCATTTTCGGGAATGCTGTCCACTACGCTGTCCGCATCGGTATTAACATTGCTTTCGGGTATAACATCATTGTTGATATTGTTTTCCATAATATAACACCTCCTGCCTTTATAATACCACAGGAGGCTTTAAATTTCAACATAAGGAGAGATGATTATGAAAAAATTGATTTTGGCTGCGCTTATGCTGTGTATCGTCTTTACCGCCTGCGGCAAAAAGGCGGCGGAGGACAAGGCTGTTTCGGACACCTCCTATTCACAGTCCGTAAGCATAGAATACGATCTTGACAGAGACTTTGGCGATATGCTGGTAAAGCTTTTGAATTCAGTGGCGATAAAGCAGAAAATAGGCATGGATCCCTCGGAGGTAAATCATATTTCAGTAGTAAGAGAGCCTCAAAAGGAAAAGCCTGCGGAGAACGGGCATTACAACAATGTAATAAGGGTAACGGTTGACGCAGGGGACAAGAACCTTTCAAAAGAGCTTTTCGATACCTTCTACAACAAAGCCAACGCAGGCATAGAGATACTTATTAAAGGCAACAACATAACCATAGAAAAGGTCGATTGATATGAGAATGACAACTCTCTGCTATATAGAGCGGGACAACAAATACCTTATGCTCCACAGAGTAAAAAAGGAAAACGATATAAATAAAGAAAAGTGGATAGGCGTAGGAGGGCATTTCGAGGAAGAAGAAAGCCCCGAGGAATGTCTTTTGAGAGAGGTCCGTGAAGAGTGCGGGCTTACGCTTACAGGATATAAATTCAGAGGGATAGTCACATTTATAGCGGATAATTATGAGACGGAGTATATGTGCCTTTACACTGCCGATAAATATACAGGCAGTATAACAGAGTGCGACGAGGGTATACTGGAATGGGTGGACAAGGATAAGCTTGAGACTCTTGAGCTGTGGGAAGGGGATAAAATATTTCTAAGACTTATCGCAAAGGATGTTCCCTTCTTTTCGCTTAAGCTCAGATACGAAGGAGATGCTCTCAAAGAAGCTGTTCTTAACGGAGAACCTGTTTAAAAATATATTAATTGGGTATAAATCTCTATAGAGGTGATTTTATGAGAATACCAAGGCATATAGGCATTATACCCGACGGCAACAGAAGATGGGCTGTATCCAATTCATTGACAAAGGATAAGGGCTATGAAAAAGGGCTTCTGCCCGGGCTTTCCGCTTTTAAGCACTGCCGAGATCTGGGCGTTGAAGAATTGAGCATATACGGATTTACGGCAGACAATACCAAAAGACCTAAGGCTCAGCGCCTTGCCTTTACAAAGGCGTGTGTTGAAATGGTGGATATAATAAAGGGAGAGGACGCCGAGATACTTGTTGTAGGCAATACGGCATCGGATATGTTCCCCTGCGAGCTTATGGAGCTGACCGAAAGAAAGAGCTTCAATAAAGGCGGTATGAAGGTAAACTTCCTTATCAATTACAGTTGGGAATGGGATCTTAAAACGCAAAACAAGGATATCTCCTATTACAACACGGCGGACATTTCACGCATAGATCTTATAATACGCTGGGGCGGTATGAGAAGACTTTCGGGCTTTTTGCCTGTGCAGAGCGTCTATGCGGACTTTTATGTGGTAGACGCAATGTGGCCTGAGTACAGGAACGAGCATATAGATATGGCTCTTGACTGGTATCGTCAGCAGGATGTGACTCTGGGAGGCTGAAATGCCGACCGGACTCACTGCTGCTTTTCCATATACTCCAGCATATCATTATAAAATTCGGGAAATTTTTTCTTAATATTGCAGGGCTTGAAATTACTGTCCACAAAGCAGTGTTCGCTTGTGCCGGTCATTCTCAGCTCTCCCGTAGCGGCATCGGTCATTGTGTAGGCAAAGCACATTTTGATGCCGTTAAATTTTGTAATGTCCACCTTTATATCTATAAAATCTCCGTATTCGGCTCCCTTTTTATACTGAGCCGTAACGGCAAGCACGGGCATCATTATACCCATATCCTCCATAGCCTTATAGCTGTATCCCATATTTTCCATAATATAAACACGGGCTTCCTCGTACCATTTTATATAGTTGGCATGGTAAACTATTGCCATTTTATCTGTTTCGTAATACTGTACCCTTCTTACGTAATTTTTCATAATATCATCTCCTATCCAAAGTATAGCATAATAATGAAATAATGTAAATAATATTGACATTTGGCACAAGTGCATTTATTATATAATAGGACAGAAAAATACAGACGGGAGGCGGAATAATGGCAAATAAAGACAGCTCCGTTAAGCTTATAGCGGCAGCCCTTGTTTTTTTCCTTGCTTTGGCAGTTTGCATAACTCTTTTTATGCTGCCGGTATTCAGGATAAAGGATATAAAAATAAACGGACTTGACAATCTTACGGCGGAGCAGGTCGAGGGAATGCTGACATCCCAAAGAGGCGATAACATATTCCTGTTCAACAAAAGAAGATCCTTGCAAAACATCAGAGACAGCCATTATGTAAAGAAAGCTAAAATAAATAGGATACTGCCCTCCACCATCGCCGTTGATCTGGAGGAATATAAGATGAGAGGCTATGTTCCCTATATGGGCAGCTATCTTTACATAGACGGAGACGGACTTGTGCTGGATGTACAAAAGGAAATAAAAAGGCAGCTTCCCGTTGTGGAGGGTCTTAAGTTCAACGACTTTACCGTAGGCAAGATACTTAAGGTAGACAATCCGTCTACATTTGACACAATGGTGGAAATGTCTAAGCTCTTTGAAAAGCATGAGCTTTTGGCAGATGTCATAAGGGTAAATATAAGCGATGAAAGTGATATACATCTGTATACGGGGAAAGTGGATATAGAGTTCGGCTCCTTTGACAATGCCAACAGAAAGCTGTCCATGCTCAACGAGGTCTTGAAACAGCTTGATACGGACTATGCGGGAGTGCTTAATCTCACAGGCACATACCCTACCTTTAAATACATAAATTGAGTATAAATACATATATTTTTAAATATTTATTACAATTATAATAAAATATGAAATTTTTACTTGAAAAATAAGAGGAAACAGGGTACAATTATTATAATAGTGTCAGTATGTGATTTTTTGAAATTTTCGGAAATATAAATACATAGGAGGTAATCTGATGATTTTGAATGTAACCAATGAAAGTTCTGATGTTGCTAAGATCGTTGTGCTTGGCGTAGGCGGCGGCGGATGCAATGCTGTAAACAGAATGCTCACATCAAACCCCGATTATATTGATTTTATAGCGATCAACACAGATTCTACCGCTCTTGACAATTCACTTGCCAAGAGAAAGATCAAAATAGGCGCTAAGCTCACAAAGGGTCTGGGCGCAGGCGGAAGACCCGAGATCGGCGCAAAGGCTGCCGAGGAAAGCTCTGCCGAGATATCACAGGCTCTCGAGGGCGTGGATATGGTATTTATAACGGCAGGTATGGGCGGCGGCACAGGTACAGGCGCTGCTCCTCTTGTGGCAAAAATAGCAAGAGAAATGGGCATACTTACAGTTGCCGTTGTTACAAAGCCCTTTAAGTTTGAAGGTCCCAAGAGAATGAGATATGCTGTGGAGGGAATCGAAAACCTCCGTTCAAATGTGGATACGCTTATTGTTATACCTAATCAGAAGCTTATAGAAACGGCAGATAAGACTACTACCATGAAGGACGCCTTCCTTATGGCGGACAGTGTTCTCCAGCAGGGCGTTACGGGTATTTCAGACCTTATTACCAAGCCCGGCGAGATCAACCTTGACTTTGCGGATGTATGTACTGTTATGCGCGATCAGGGACTTGCTCACTTTGGTATCGGACGCAGCGACAATATTGAGGAGGCTGCTCAGAAGGCTATTACCTCTCCGCTGCTTGAGACTTCAATAAAGGGTGCAAAGAGCGTTATTGTTAACTTTACAAGCGGTCCCGACCTTAATCTTTTGGAGGCAAGCACTGCCGCAGATTCTATTTCCGACAGCCTTGACCCCAATGCCGAATTCATATTCGGTACCGCTATTAACGACGATCTTCAGGGCGAAGTCATCGTTACGGTCATTGCAACAGGTCTTGTGTCAGAGGATATGCCTGCACCTAAGCCCCAGGCGGCAACGGTGGCAGAGCCTGCTCAGAGTTCAGGTTCATCCTTTGCTTCAAGATTTTCAAGCGGTTTTTCCGCTCCCGTTATAGAGGATGAGGATGACGTACCTGCTACGGAATTGAATATTCCTACATTCTTACGCAAGAGATAATAAGAAGCTACAGGGCTGAGTGATTTTCAGCCCTGTTTCAATTTTTGGAGTGATTGTTATGAAAAGAACTAAGCTTGCCGACAGACAACTGCCATACTATACAAAGGGAGAGGAAATATTCAATATGGTAAGTCATATTGTAGGCGGCGGGCTGAGCGTTATAGCTCTCGTGCTTTGTATAGTTGTGGCTGCTCTGCACCGTAACGGCTATGGCGTGATAGCCTCCGTAATTTACGGCGTTACCATGATAGGACTTTATACCATGTCCAGTATATATCACGGACTGCATCCCGGCACAGGCAAGAAGGTAATGCAGATAATAGACCACTGCGCCATATATTTTATGATAGCAGGCTCATATATGCCTGTTGTGTTCTGCCAGATAAGGGAAAGGAACGTTGTGCTTAGCTGGGTACTCTTTGCGGTAGAGTGGGGACTTGCAGTCGTGGCAACTACGCTTACATCCATCGATATCAAAAGGTATCAGCCCTTTTCGATGGTGTGCTATATAGGTATGGGCTGGATAATAATATTTTTTATTAAATTTCTTATTCAGGCAATAGGTCTTGCAGGCGTGCTGTGGTTTTTGGCAGGGGGTATACTTTATACTATCGGAGCGGTCATATTCGGACTTAAAAGAAAATATGCTCATTCAATATTCCATATTTTTATAATATTGGGGAGCATAGCTCATTTTTTTGCCATTATTTTATATGTATTGTAATCGTATAATTTTTAATTAATTACAGAAAATACTCCCAAAAGATGAAAGGGAGTATTTTTATGTTAAAAAAAACAACTGCGCTTTTACTTGCGATCATAATGTTTACAATATCTGTCTATGCTGAGCCTCCCGCCATAGACGCAAGAAGCTATATACTTATGGAGGCGTCTACGGGTCAGGTACTGAGCGAAGACAATTCGGAGGAGGCTCTGCCTCCTGCCAGCGTTACAAAGATAATGACTCTTCTGCTCATATATGACGCTGTGGAACAGGGAAAAATAAAGTGGGATGACACTGTGACTGTTTCGGAGCATGCGGCGAGCATGGGCGGTTCCCAAATATTTCTGGAGCCTAATGAACAGCAGAGCGTTGAAACTCTTACAAAGTCCATTGCCATAGCCTCTGCCAACGACGCCGCCGTTGCTATGGCGGAATTTATAGGGGGAAGCGAGGAAAGCTTCGTCGCTCTTATGAATGAAAAGGCAAAAAGTCTGGGTATGAAAAACACCAATTTTGTAAATGCCTGCGGTCTGGATACAGATAATCACGTTACCAGTGCAAAGGATATTGCCATAATGAGCAGAGAGCTTATTACAAAATACCCGGATATTAAAAAATATACGACCACATGGCAGGATACGATCACCCATACTACGAACAAGGGTACTACGGAATTCGGGCTTACCAATACAAATAAGCTTATAAAGTGGTATAATAACGCCACAGGTCTTAAAACAGGCTCTACGGGAAAGGCCAAATTCTGTCTTTCCGGTACGGCAGAGAGAGACGGCATGGAGCTTATAGCCGTTGTAATGGCTGCGCCGGATCCCAAGAGCAGATTTCAGAGCGTAATGAAAATACTGGACTACGGCTTTGCCAACTATGAGCTTAAAAAGGGCAAGGCATCAGGCGAGGAAGTGGGCAGCGTACCTGTGAAAAAGGGTATGCAGGACAGCGTAAAAGCCGCTGCAGGCAAAGAGGTGACCGTTCTTGTCAATAAGGGCAACAAGTCTGAGCTTACCTGTGATGTAAAGCTTGAAGAGGGTATAAATGCTCCCGTTAAAAAAGGAGATAAGCTGGGCGAAATAATATACTCCTCCCAAGGCAAGGAGGTAGCACGCTGCGATGCCGTTGCCTGTGAGGACGTGGAAAAGGCAAGCCTTGCCAGAAATATAGGCATATTAATAAGAAAGTGGGTCTGCAGATAGTTGTGCTTTTGTAGTCTGCCCCTGCATATACGACTCATGGGGACTTACCTCTTTGTCAGTCCTACATTAGCAAAACTGAAATAAATGCAAGCCTTTCTTTCAAGCGTGTCGATTTATCGACACGCTAAAGACCTCCCGTTAGGGAGGTCTTTTTTATGGATCAAATCGGCAAGAAGCTTTGCCGAAAGTTGCTCAGATATTTAATTGCTGTTTATTGGCTGGCTCTGTGACTGTGTATGAACGGGAAGCATACTTCCGATGCGTCTTGCGAAATCCACAAGATTCTGGGTTTGAAGTATGACCTTGCCGGATCCCTTAAGAGTAGTTATAAAAAGACCCTCTCCGCCTAAGAATATATTCTTGAAGCCCTTAACTCTTTCTATATCGTATGTAACTGTTGAATCAAAAGCCACCACGTTGCCTGTGTCCACCATAAGCAATTCGCCAGGCGCAAGCTCTTTTTCAACGGCATCTCCGTCAATTTCAAGCCAAAGCGTTCCTCCGCATTCGACCCTCTGCATAATAAATCCTTCGCCGCCAAAAAGACCCTTCATTAAACCTTTACGCCATACGGTAGAAAGCTCTACATTGTCCTCGCCGCAAAGAAATGCGCCCTTTTGCAATATCATACCCGCATGCTCATCGGCATTCAAAGCCATGATCGAACCTGGGACCGTAGATGAAAAGCAAATAGTGCTGTCGGAATAAGCGGAATATGTTACCATAAACATTGACTCTCCGCTGAAGGCTCTCTTAAGTCCCTTCACAAAACCGCCTCGTGTGTTGGTATCCATGGTAATACCGTCGCTTCTCCATGCCATACCGCCTGACTGAGTGTACACCGCTTTTCCTGCGGGGAGTTTTATTTCCACTGCGGGAACTGTCGTTCCTATTATTCTGTACTGCATATAATACCTCCTTATAATTTGTGTATAATATTATTTTACACTGCGTGGCAGTATTTTTCAAGTAATTGTCGTAAACGGTAAATTTAATGACATAAAAGAAAAACAGCCCCGGGGATGGGCTGTTTTTCCCGAAAATATAAATATAAATTGGGGGAGGAAAATAACTAACAAAAATATTAATTATTTCTTCTATCCTTATTTTACACCTTTCAAATATGAATGTCAATATGAATATGAATATTCTGTAAATTTCTTAATAAAATATTCATTATTAACCCTTAAACTATTATCTGTTAAATAAATAGCATAAATATTTAAGATTATTAGCTTGTTCTTCATTTAGGTCTTCTTTTTTAAACCTGAACTGCCAGTTGCCGTCTGCAACTCCAGGCGTATTCATTCTGCCCTCTGTATCGCAGCCTATGATATCCTGTATAGGTATTACAGCGTATATGGCAGATGAAGATATGGTATATCTTATAAGATCCCAATTGATATTGTCGCCGCTGACATTCAGCATACGCCTTACAAAGTCTTTTGTATCCTCATAGCAGGACTTATACCAGCCTATTGTGGTATCATTGTCATGAGTGCCCGTATAGGCAACATAGTTGTCGCTGTTATAATTATGGGGCAAATAGGGATTATCAGGAGAGCCGAAGGCAAACTGTATTATTTTCATGCCGGGAAGTCCCAGCTCATCTCTCAGCTCAAGAACCTCGGGATTAAGATCGCCCAGATCCTCTGCAATAATATGAAGAGAGCCAAGCTCTTTTTTGATGGCGTCGAATACCTCTGTACCGGGACCCTTCTTCCACTTGCCGTTTACGGCAGTTTCCTCGCCGCTTGGTATTGACCAATAGCTTTCAAAGGCTCTGAAGTGGTCTATTCTGACTATATCCACAAGCTCAAGTGTTTTTTCAACTCTCTTTACCCACCAATCGTAGCTTTGGGCTTTGTGATTTTTCCAGTTGTAAAGAGGATTGCCCCAAAGCTGACCGTTCTTGCTGAAATAGTCGGGCGGCACGCCTGCCACCTGAGTTGCAAAGCCTTTGGCATTAATATGGAAAAGCTCTCTGTTTGCCCATGTATCGGAGCTGTCGCCGGCTACAAATATAGGGATGTCGCCTATTATTTCAATTCCGTTTTTATTGGCATAGGCTCTTACATCAGCCCACTGAGAATAAAATTCAAACTGAATGAATTTATAAAAATCCATATCTTCTTTTAACAGCTCGCTGTACTTAAATATCGCCTCGGGCTTTCTGTCCCTTATATCGGCAGGAAAGCTGTTCCAGCTACCGCCGTAGAAACAGTCCTTTACGGTATCGGTACTCATATATTTTGAAGCAGTCCTGTAAAAGGTCTTATATTCGGGGCTTTCCCATGTATTTTTTCTCTTTTCTATAAAATAATGCTTCAGAGCCATAAAAAGGCTGTAATCCTCAAGCCAGAAGGCATTTTTAGTGCAAAAGGCATTATACTTTCTTTTCAATACGGTATCCTTGATAGCCTTAAAGCCCTTATACGCCTTTTTGTAAATATCGTACTTGTAATCGATAACCTTGCCGTACTCTATTTTCCTTTCGTTAAAATAAGGGACATACTCTATATCGTCTTCTGAAATATAACCCTTTTTTGCCAATATTTCAGGACTGAGCATAAGAGGATTTCCCGCAAAGGTGGAAAAGCTCTGATAGGGAGAATCTCCGAAGCCCGTATGCCCGAGGGGCAGTATCTGCCAGAGCTTTTGAGAACTCTTTACCATATAGTCAATAAAATCCTTGCAATAAGGTCCCATATCGCCTATACCGAACCTTGAGGGAAAGCTTATGGGATGAACGAGTATACCGCATTTTCTCATATGGACACTTCCTTTTTTGAAAAATTTACCACATTATATTCTGATTTAATGCACATAATAAATATGTAATAAAACTAAAAAGCAACAAGGAGGACATAACATGCTTAAGAAAATTTTATTTGTCAGTCTTGTCTGCCTTTCTCTTACCCTTACAGGCTGTGGCTCTAAAGACAATGATACCACAAATGGCGGCAGTAATGCAAGCACTGATACAACACCTGCGGAAAATAACGGCGGGAACTCTGGCAACAACGGCAATAGTTCTGCCAACGGGAACAACAACAGTTCGGGCAATATGGGTTCTGACAGCAATTCAGGCAACATGGCTTCGGGGGATCAGGGTACCAATGATTCCATGACAGGTTCAGACGCAGGCGGCAACGCAATGACTCAGGGCAGCGACCTTAGCAATGAAATAGGCAATGCGGCAGAAGATGCCGGCAAAGGAATAAGCGAAGCGGTAGACGGAGTTACAAATACCATAACAGGTAATAACGACGGAGAAGGTACCACTACCTCAAGCGCAAAATAAAACAGCAGTATTCTGCTGTTTTTTTAATAAAAATTTACGTTTTTGATACAATGCTTTGTGGTATAATCATAATTAAAGAAAGGAAAGATGAAAATGCGTAAAGTTTCAGCAATAATATTATCAATATCTCTTTTTGCCGCGCTGACAGGCTGCGGCGGAAATACCTACACCATTTCGGTGCCGGACGCTTCACAAGTAGCCGCAATAGAGCTTACCGAAAGCGGAAGGTCTGTTGCCGTGAACGATGAAATGGGCATAAATATTATAGTAAACGCCCTTAGAAATGTCAACTCACAGACGAAAAACGAAAGTATACAAGACTATCCTGTAAACGCCGAGGATATCATATATGTGGATATGACCCTAAAGGATGAGTCCCATTTTTCGGTATTTGTATACGAAAGGAGAGACCGATACTATATGGAACAGCCCTATAACGGTATTTACAGCATGAAGGAAAGAGATCATGATACTGTGGAGGATTTTATGGATTAGATAGGGATACGGATCATCCCTCCAGTCCCTCCATGGCTTTTTCAATATCCTCTTTTTTTACTGTACTCAGAGCAGAGATATAACCGCCGCCTGCCTTTTTCAGATATACAAGGGCTTCGCTGTCGTTTCCTCTGCTCTTTTCTATAAGTCCCATATAATAGAGACTTTCCGTCATGGTATCCCTAAAGCTGAGCGCCTTTTTAAAATACTCCTCAGCCTTTGCAAAGTCATTTTTCAAATAATATATCTGACCCAGATTATCCCATGCAGGAGCATACTGCTCGTTATCCTTCAATGCGTCCTTAGTCAGCTTTTCAGCCTTGTCCATATCATTTTTCAGCATATAAAAATACGCCAATGTAGTAAGAGTATTGGGATTTACATAGGCATACTTATCCATAAGCGTTTCTATGGTCTCAATAGCCTTATCGATATCCCCCAGCACCCAGTAGCAACTGGATATGGCAAGAGGGATGAGCTTGTCGAAAAGCACCTTTGTATTTATTTTCTCAGCCCTTTGGAAAATACCCAGCGCTTCCTCCGCTCTTCCCTCATGAAGAGCGTCCAATGCGTAGTTATAAAGAGCCTTTACATTCCTTGTTTTCATTTTAACGGCTTTTGTATAGAATACCTTTGCCTTGTCGGGTCTCCTGAAAAAATAATACATATTGCCTATCATGCCTATAAAATATGCGTGGCACACCAAAGCGCTCACTGCAAGATACAGTATGAAAGCGGGAATAAGAGTCCATTCGGACTTGTCCATAAAGTATACGAGTACTATCCACGCCAGCATCATATAACCCAACGTTAAAAACTTCCAGTATCTGACAAGATCTATTTTCTGTTCCTTTTTCATAATTTACCTCTTCCTACCTCTTTTTTTTACGGAATATCCGAATTTTCCCATATACCTGCCCAATCCGTAATATTCGCCGTGGGAATAGCATATAGGTCTGCTTGCTCCAAAGTCAAACCTGCCGTTTTTGTCCATATATTTGTCATCCGCCATGGCTCCCACTATATCCGCAAGGAACATATCGTGAACGCCGAGGGGTATTATCTCCCTTACTTTACACTCAATGCTCAACGGACTTTCTCCTATTATGGGGCAATCCAGATGAGCCGCCTTTTCCTTGGTCAGCTTCATTTCTCTGAATTTGTCAAAGTCTCTGCCGCTTTTTACTCCGCACCAGTCTGTGGCAAAGGCAAGGGACTCCGTAGTAACATTTATGGCAAATTCTCCTCTTTCCTTTATTATATCGTGGGAATATCTTTCCTTTCTTACAGAAATGTAGGTCATAGCCGGATCGGAATTGACTATGCCTGTCCAGGCTATGGTTATTATATTGCTCTTTTCCATGTCTCCGCAGCTTACCATTACGGCAGGCACAGGATAAAGTATAGTTCCGGGCTTCCATATTTGTTTTGCCATAATATACCTCCTTTTTTCATAAGTATACATCAATAATTATATTTTTTCAATATTGATATTATGGCGCTATGATGTTAAAATATATATAATTAAGTCATTGAGAGGAATATTATGAAATTACCGCAGGAATATACCGAAAAAATGAAAAAACTTCTGGGCAGCGAATACAGCGCCTATATAAACAGCTTTAAAGAGCCTCGCCTTTACGGTCTAAGAGCCAATACGCTTAAGATCGGCGCCCAAGAGCTTAAAGATAAGACGGGCTGGCGCCTTGAAAATGTGCCTTGGTGCAAAGAGGGCTTCTACTACGACGGCGAGAGTCTGAGACCTGCCAAGCATCCCTTCTACAATGCGGGGCTTTTCTATATACAGGAACCCTCTGCAATGTCTGCGGCAGCCATACTGCCCGTTGCCCCCGGAGACAGGGTCTTGGATCTGTGCGCCGCACCCGGAGGAAAAAGCACTCAGGCGGCGGCAAGGCTTAAGGGCAAAGGCATAATAGTAAGCAATGACATAAGCGCATCAAGATGTAAGGCGCTGCTTAAAAATATAGAGCTGTGCGGCGTGTCCAACTGTATTATTACAAATGAGGATCCCCAAAGACTTGCCAACAGATTCAAAGGTTTTTTTAACAGAATATTGGTAGACGCTCCTTGCAGCGGCGAGGGTATGTTCAGAAAAGATGAGGCTGCCGTCAGGAGCTGGGAAACTCACAAAACAGAAATGTGCTGTTCATTGCAGAGGGATATACTTAAGGCAGCGGCAAGGCTATTGAGCGGAGACGGAATTATTGCCTATTCTACATGCACCTTTGCTCCCGAAGAGGATGAGGGCATGATACAGGAATTTCTGAATGAAAATCCCGACTTTGAGCTTATGGACTTTGATAAAAAATGCGGCTTTGACAACGGACATCCCGAATGGGTCAACGGAAGCGACGAGCTGAAAAAATGCGGACGCCTTATGCCCTATAAGGTAAAGGGAGAGGGGCATTTTCTGTGCCTTTTGCATAAAAAGGGGACAGACAGCTTTATAAAGCCGCCTAAGGACAGACCCGCAGAGAGCAAACTGCTCAAGGATTATTTTGAATTTATGGACAGATATATGAATATTGAGATCACAGAGGATATCGTAATGCATAAAGAAAGCCTTTTTAAGGTACCCTATTGTCTGGATCTGAGCGGATTAAGGGTAATGCGCAGCGGACTTTATATAGGCGATCTGAAAAAGAACCGCTTTGAGCCGAGCCAGGCATTTGCAATGACACTTAAAAAGGAAAATGTCAAAATATCTGTTGACTTTGATATTAACGACGATAACCTGGCAAGGTATTTGAGGGGCGAAAGCTTTGCCGTAGACTGTGACGACGGCTGGGCGCTCCTATGCCTTGAAGGATATCCTTTAGGCTGGGGAAAGGTACAGAAAGGACGCCTTAAGAACAAATACCTGCCAAGCTGGATGGTATAGGGGTCGTAGGCGTCAATACCTATATTTGAGCGAACGGTTCACCTAAGAAAGCCATTGTATATGAGGTGCAATATGGATTTTTTGCCTGTAACTTATGAAGAAATGAAAAAAAGAGGCTGGGAACAGCCCGACTTTGTATATGTATGCGGCGACGCTTATGTGGATCATCCTTCCTTTGGCGCAGCAATAATAACACGCATTCTTGAGAGCAAAGGCTACAAGGTATGCGTTTTGCCTCAGCCCGATTGGAAAAGCACGAAAGACTTCACACGCTTCGGCAAGCCCCGTCTTGCCTTTCTTGTAAGCGGAGGAAACATTGATTCAATGGTAAATCATTACTCTGTTGCCAAGAAAAGAAGGAGTAAGGATCTGTATTCCCCCGGCGGCGAAACAGGTCACAGACCCGACAGGGCAACGATAGTGTACTGTCAGAAAATAAGAGAGGTCTACGGCAAGGATACAGCCATACTCATAGGCGGCATAGAAGCAAGTCTTCGGCGCCTGTCCCACTATGACTATTGGGACAACAAGGTAAGGCGTTCGATACTTCTGGATTCGCAGGCAGATATACTTATGTACGGCATGGGCGAGCATCAGATAACAGAGCTGGCTGACGCCCTTGACAGCGGTATCGAAGCAAAGGACATAACATTTGTAAGAGGTACCGTTTACAAAACAAAGACGCTTGAAAATATATATGAGGACTATGTTGAGCTGCCCTCCTTTGAAATAAGCTCACAGGATAAAAAAATATATGCCGAGGGCTTTTTAAAGCAGTATGAAAACACCGACGCTATCACTGCCAAAATACTTGCGGAGCCTTATAAAGACTGCTATATCGTTCAGAACAAGCCCTCTTTTCCCCTTACTCGCCAAGAATTCGATCACAGCTACGATCTGCCCTATATGCGTACATATCATCCTATGTACAAGGCAAAAGGCGGTATACCTGCCATTGACGAGGTGCGCTTTAGTATAATAAGCAACAGAGGCTGCTTCGGCAATTGTAATTTCTGCGCTCTTGCATTTCATCAGGGTCGCATAATACAGTCCAGAAGCCACGACTCCATAATACGGGAAGCGGAAAATATGACAAGGGATCCCGATTTTAAGGGCTATATACACGATGTAGGCGGACCTACCGCCAATTTCAGAGAGCCTGCCTGTGAAAAGCAGCTTACAGAAGGGGCGTGCAAAAACAGACAGTGCCTTTTCCCCCATGCCTGCAGCAATATTAAGGCGGATCACAGCGATTACGTTTCTCTCCTTAGAAAGCTAAGGAAAATCCCCAGGGTCAAAAAGGTGTTCATTCGCTCGGGCATAAGATATGACTATTTGATTTATGACAAGGACGATACCTTCTTTAATGAGCTTTGTAAATACCACATAAGCGGACAGCTAAAGGTGGCTCCCGAACATATTGTGCCAAGAGTGCTGAACAAAATGGGAAAACCCTCCCGACAGGTGTATGACAGATTTACAAGCAAATTTTACGAAATAAACAAAAGGCTTGGCAAGGAACAATATCTTGTTCCCTATTTAATGAGTTCCCACCCCGGCAGCGATCTGAATGCAGCCATAGAGCTTGCGGAATATCTGAGGGATATAGGGCATATGCCGGAGCAGGTACAGGACTTCTATCCTACGCCGGGAACACTTTCCACCTGTATGTTCTATACGGAGCTGGATCCCCGAACAATGGAGAAGGTATATGTTCCCAGATCCCCACACGAAAAAGCTATGCAAAGAGCGCTTATACAGTATAAACTGCCTCACAATTACGATCTTGTATACGAAGCTCTCACAAAGGCAAAGCGCAGGGATCTTATAGGCTTTGACAAGCACTGCCTCATTAAACCGAGAAAGATAGAAGCCAAAGGCAAAACGGAAAAAAAGAAAAGGACAATACGAAATGTCCATAAGAAAAAGCATAATAATAAATAATGATCCACTCTTGAAACGGGTGGATCATTTGTCATTACTCTGGTGTGGATGTAAGGAATGGGGACAGATATTATTTTGCGAAAAATGTAAATTATCTGTAAATTTTGCAAAGCTGTTTGACAGCCATAATTAATTAATGTATTATAAAAGCAGACGGAAAACCATATACAAGGAATATACGCAAATAAAAGTCGAAAAATTTTTTTTTCAATTCAAAAGATAAATGTCGATCAAATGATTTTTATTGAAAATATTTTTGATGTATGATATTATATTTATAATATGCAAATACGAGGAGACAACGTAAGTGTAAGACTTTAGCAGGCTGTTTGAATTTTGTAGAAGTTGTCTTCATAAATAATATAATACGTTCCTCTAATTTTTAGGGGGGGGGTATAATTGAAATGAAATTTATGGAGAATAAGTCTGGCGAAGCCGACAATTTGCTAAACGGAAACCAAAGTAAAATAGGCAGGCAAAATGACCTGTCTTATTTTGCTGTTTGCAAAAATATATATAACGGAGAAAAATCCACAAAAAATATTAAATATCGACATATAAACAGCGCAGGTACGGTGTCGTACATCCTTTCTCGTCTAAGAGGAGGCTTGTATGCCCATACAGGCAGAGCAGCTATTGAAAATGCGAAGAGGATATGTAAAATTGCCGAGGATGTCGGATCGCCTCACACCGAAAAACATATGCCACATGTGACATATGACTCAAAACGACAAAATCCAATGGCAACAGACAACAATAACTGTGATCTCAACAGGAGGGAATATACAATGTATCGTAACCGTAATAATGTGAACAGCATGAAACACTTTAGTTTAAAATATATTTCAATATTTATACTGACCGCCTTGAGCATAAGCTTATTCAGTGTAAGCGCCTTTGCCGAAGGCTCTGCGGATATGGTAAGGAGCGCCATAAACGACAATACAGGAGATGTAAATGCAGGTCAGCGTTCCTTTATAAGCGTTAAATCGGGAACATGGGTAGATCTTAGCAGAGATCAGGAAATAAGAGCTTATGCCAGAGAAGGCGAAAAGCTGTACATAGCAGCCAGCGTATATTCCAACAATGCAGACATAGAAATGACGCTGCCCGACGGCTCAACCAAGACATTTGATTCAAACGAAAACTTAGGTTTTATTAAAAATCTGGAAAAGGAGCAGGCAGGTCCCAACGGCGTAAAACCGTTTAGCGCTGTGGCAGCGGCTCGCATAGCAAATGTTGAGGATATTATAATGCCTTCTGCCGAGGGCAATACCGTATTCGGAGATCTTGCCGAAGGCGGCATAAGCACACTTGCCGTTGAAGGAACGACCAACGGCTATGACGCTCACGTATTCGAGGTACAGCAGACAGGCGTATATAATTTTAAATTCTATAAGGAAGCCAAATCAACAGGCGATAATTCCAAAAAGATAAACGATACCTCCGATTTTATATCACAGCAAGCCCCACAAACATTGGCTGCCTTTGACATTACTGTTACCGATGAAAATGATAATGCCAAAAGCGGACGTGTGTATGCGGATCTTCTGGGTCTCATATCAGGTTCAAATGCTCAGCAGGCATGGCAGCATTACTATATAGCTACAAGAGACGGTTATATTTACAATCTGAGCCTTAACGGTTCTAAGCCCTATACATATTTTGTGTTTGCAAATAACAGAGGTCTTATAGGTTCAGCCACAAATGCCAGCGTATACCATTCCATAAAGGATACGTCCAACTATAATGAATTTTGGCATTACAAGGTGCTTCAGGATAAATACGGAAATCCCGACGGTACTTATATAATGGGACCGAACAATGATCCTACGGATATGGACTATGCCTATCATATGTTCTTTAACAGACCGGATGAAAATCTTCCTGAGTTTGTGCTTGCAAAGCAGAAGCCTGTGGGAAGCGTTAAAAGCATAACATTTGACGGAAATTATACAGGCGCAAGTGATGATGACTCCAGGTCCGGAGGAAGCAATATTACAGGTTATGTAGGCGCAGGCGGTTATTTTAACGTAACTACGGTAGACGCTTCATCATATCGTGTCATAATAGATATGAGCAATATGTATGCCAAGACAAACGGCTACGACAGTGGCAAGGACGGTCATATAGACGAGATAAAGATGAGTACAAGTGAAGAACTCAACTTTATATATAAAGACGAAAACAATAAGTGGCACAGTATAGAAACGGCATGTGAAGGAGATCAGCATCCCGACGGCGGAAACAAAGCCTTTAAAATAAAGGATATTGAACAGCCAAGTGATATGAGCCAATACCGAACATTGGGCAGGATAATGCTGGGCAATGCCAGTCCTTCCAAAGGAGAGCATGAAAATCGTATATTCTGGAACGGCAGAGATCAATACGGACGTGCGCTGCCGGCAGGAAGCTATTTTGGCAATACGGGCAGAGGCAAGGTATATGCCGAGGCTAAGGCGGGAGAAGTGCATTTCCCCATGATAGACTTTGAGGGTATGCCCAACGGTCTGTCAGTGTACCTTGAGAATCCTCCTCAAACCGTTAACAATGCAGAGGGTATTAAATACAACACTGTGGAAGAGCGTTCAAAGCTCTACTACAATAATGCCAACGATACGCTCTTAAGAAAGGGCAAAAACGCATTAATAAATACGAAAATAGGCAACAATACATGGAAGAACCATTCCTATGACGAAGCTGCTAAATTTAATCCTACTTCAGATACCTTGGATTTTATGTGGCAGATAAACCAAAAGACACAAGGCAATATTTACAGCGATAATTTTGCCATAGACGGTAAGGTCTCTTATAAAGCCGACGCTTCAATGTATAATAAAAGAAAGGCTGAATTTGGCACAAACGGCGCCAACTTTACGCTTGGTTCGGACTCTGTGGGAGTTGACCACGGTATATCGGACACATGGACATATGTGCTTGGCAACAGAGTGGAAATGAAGGCGGCGGACACTGTCACCCTTTACAGCGAACCTCATGAAAAGCTTATAAGCGGCTTTGTATTTTTTGATAACTCCGACAACGGCGAACCCGATAAGGAATATAATAAGCTGACTAACGACAGGGAGCTTCCCGAAGCTGAGATAAGAGTAAGCTACGGAACGGATATCTCGCCTACGGAAAGTACTTTTGAAGGCGACTATTCAGATAAGGACAAGACCAAAAAAACAATAGTTACAAAATCAGGCTATTACTTTACAAAAACGGACAGCTACGGCAGATACAGCGTGCCTATTGACCTGGATAAGCTGGGAGAGGGTTCCGTAAGGCTTGAAGTGAATTTCCCTGACGATTCATATAAGTGTACCACTACGGATTGTGAAATTCAGAATATAGAGCTTAGCAATATAAAAGAGACATTTGCCTTGGATGTAGGCTATACCAGGACTCTTATCAACAGACCTTTGCGTGTGCAGGCTATATGGAAGCCAAATGCTCTTAGGACCAATAATATGGAGGTCACTTTTGACGCCGTAGGCTATGATGCCGCTAAAATAGGCGATATGGATTCGGCTTTAGAGAAGTATTCCAATATGGGTAGCCAAAAAGGAGACCTTGAAGGTCTTGAAGTGCTGAACGATGAAAATACACAGAAAAATAACAATTCCATCAAAGTAAGCGCAGATAACGGCAATCAAACCTCCATAAACGATCTTCCCGGTAAGATATACAGATCTGTTCCAAAGGGCGACGGCAGCTTTGAGGAACAGGATATAAGCGTATCTTATATCGTAACGGAAAATCTTTCAGGAAATGCGGGTAATGCCTATAAGCTGGATACGATCAAATATGAACCTAATTTCAGCCCCGACAATGACGGTCAGAATTATTTCTACAACTGGACGTTTACAAATAAAATAAACGGCGCCACAATAAATGAAAGCGTATATCACGATTCAAACCGTAACGGCAGTAAGGATGCCGATGAAAACGGAAATGAGCTTTCCGGCGCAAAGCTTAAAATAAGCAGAAGAAACGATGAAGGCATTTTTACGTCATTTAAGGTGGCGCAAAATGAAGATGATGAAACAGGTCTTAATATCGATCCCAATAAGGAATATACCTTTGACGCAATAAAGAGCTATAAATTCCCCGAAGGTACTTACAGGATAGAAGTGATACCTCATCACAGTGATTATATCTACTGTACAAGACCTGCTCAGGGTGCCTCCGACGCAGATGATGCCAAAATACAAAGCTCAAATGTGGATCCCGCAACGGGAAATGCCGTGCAGATAATAAAAATAGGTTATGGAGAAACTATAAATATAAGCGCAGGCTTTGATGTGGGAAGCCATATAGAAGGTACCGTATTTATAGATACCGTGATCGATGATGTTATGGACGGTTACAGAGAGGACGGGGAGGCAAGCTACAACCATAAAATAACCATAGCTGTGGACAATCCTGCCGACCCTAATGACCGTGCAGGAGATTATACCGTTGAATTTGACGAAGCTCACGGCGAATATAAAACATCTCAAAATCTTAAGGCTGTGCCTTATGATATTATTGTTACCAATCCCGGCGATCCTGCCGTAGACAAGGATCCCAATACGGTATCGGGAGATCTTATGCGTTTTTCCGTACCTACCGACGGAAAATCTCCCATTACATATAAGATAAGCGAAACAGGCGCAGCGCCGGATCATAAGACGCTTAACGGAACTACGCCCACAAATACCGATCATTATCATGAAAACTGCAATATAGGTCTTCAAAAGCCTTTTACGGTAATATACAATGCAGGCGCATATAATAAAATATCTGATAATAGCGGAGATATTGAAAACGGCGTAAGATCGGAAAAGACAAAGACAACAAAAGCATGGTATGCCGATGCCGCTACAGCCGCCGCCCCGGATATAACGGAGACAGACGGGGATAAATATGTAAAGGTAGGCTGGGCTGAGATAAATCAGGAGCCGGGTATCGTAGACAAATGGTCAAGAGAAGCTCAGTTGGAGGTCATCCCCTTTACCGCAGCGGGAGAGCCTAAGAAAATAACAAAGGATGCCGTATATTATGCCGTAGCGGCTCAGGACGACTATGGCGCTCTGAATGAAAGCGGCAGCCATATAGGCGACAATATACCTGACTATAAGCAGGTCATTTATGATGCCAACAGACCCGAAGGCGTGGAAGAGCAGGTTATGAATGTGCCCGATGCGGACAGCGGTTCCGGCAATGGCTACACGGCTGTAAATTCCAAGGTCATAGTTAAGTTTGCAAATACGAGTCTTGAAGGCTATGCGTTTATGGGCTGGGCAAAGGATAAGCTTGCCGTTGAGCCTGATTATCCCGTATCTATTGAAGGTCCTCAAACATTTGACCTGCCTGATGACGGAGAAATACTCTATGCCGTATGGTCAAAGCAGTATCACGTAAAATACGATCTGAATGTAGGAGGCGGAAAACCAAGTGCAGTAGGCAATACATATCTGCCCTCGGATACCAACGTATATCTCGGCGGTCAGACCGTAGATATAAAGAAGTTAAAAGGTACGGAAGCAACAGGTCATATAGTGTTCCGTGACAATGCAGGCGGACAGAAGATATTTGTAGGCTGGAGTACAGAGCCTCAGACGTTGTTTACCCTTTCTCAGGCAAATGCCGAGTTTGTTGAAAGAGAAAAGGCAGGACACAAATATCCTGTGGATCCTGACAATAATAATATAACAGAGCCTACAAAGGATACATGGCTTAAAGACAAGCCTTATAAACCGTCTCAGTTTGCTATGCCGACAGGGGACGTGACTCTTTACGCTATGTGGGCTGACGACTATAACGAAAACAGTATACCCGATTATCTGGAGGACTACTTTACACTTACATATGACAGCAACGGAGCCACAGGTCCTATGACCGACGGTGTTGTTGTTGTGCCTAAAGGCGATACATATGTTGTGGATCGTGAGATCAAGGTAGATAATCTTATTTACCCAACGTATATAAAGGAAAAATATAACGATGAAGACGTAATATGCGCAGGCTGGAGCGAAACTCAGTATTCTGCTCCTCTCAGTGCCGATGCGGATGAAAATGAAATAAAGTCCATAATCGGTCACAGAGACGAAGACGACAGCGGCGCAGTTAAAATGACAAAGAATATAACCCTCTATGCGGTATGGGCTATTGATGCAAACGGCAATAAGGTAGCGGATTTCTTTGAAAATGCCGTAAGCATCGACTATTACGCAAACGGCGGCGTTATTGACGAGAGCGTCGATCTGAGCAATAGACCCGAGGATGATGACGGCGAATGGTTCTACAACTGCGGTCATCACCATGCTCAAGGTGTAACTACGGCTCTTCTGGATGTAGAATTGGCTAAGCCTATGATAAGAAGAGACGGCTATGTACTTGTGGGCTGGAGCGAGAAGGCGCCTATTGACGATATTACAAGAGACGATGCAGGTATACAAAAGGATGAAACAGGCGCAGTAACAGGTATAAAGGGCGTTGTATCAAAGATCAAAATAACGGATGTTTCATTGGGCAATATAAAGGTGTATGCCGTATGGGCTTATGATGAAAACAATAACGGTATCCCCGACTATGAGGATACTGTATATAAGGTAAGGTATCTTTACAACACTCATGAAGACGCAAAGGATAAAATGCCTGCCGAGGAAACGCATATTGAAGGGGATACTGTAAAATTACCCGTATATACGGTGTCAAAGCCAAAGCCGACAACAGACGAACACGCTTTGTTCTTGGGCTGGAGCCGTATTGCCTTGGATGGCGTTACGACCATAGCGGACTTTGACAGACTGGCAAAAGAAGATAGAATAAGCGAGATACTCTTTAAGGGCTATGATACAAATATAGATGCCCTTGATTCCGTTACCGAATTTACAATGCCGGCAGCAGATGTGGATCTTCGTGCAATATGGGCGCTGGATGAAAACCTTGCCGATGATTCAAATGAAATAAAGGGCAACGGCGTTCCCGACTATAATGAGGTATATACGTTTAACTATGATGGCAACGGCGCCGAGGCAGACAGTACTCTGCCTACGCCGGAGGAGAATAAGATACCCAACGATATAATAACCGTTGCGGCAGCGCCTTATACAAGCATATCCAAAAAGGATGCGGTACATATAGGCTGGAGCTTAGTAAAGCACGAAGGTATCGTTCAGACCCTTGCCGAGAAAAATGATGCCGATATACTTGACGCCGAGTATAGAGTAAATGAAAAAGACGACACGGCAGGCTCATCCGACGATGATAATGTACTTACGGCATATGCCGTATGGGCTGCCGATAAAAACGGCAACAATATTGCCGATTATGACGAAGCTTCATATACAATAAAATATGATATGAACGGCGGTTCAGACAAAGCTCCTGTTGACAGAAACAGCTATATTTCACAAGATAGCGTAACTCTTTATGACTATGGGGACAGTCTGCCCGAAAAGACCGACGCCATATTCTTGGGCTGGAGTATTGAGCAAAACGAAGATCTTGTTACAGAACCGGGCGACGGCGCTTTCCCCGGCGAATACGTTGTCGATCCAAGCGATGCCAGACTTTCTCCCGACGGAAAGACAGGAGAAATAACCATATATGCCGTATGGGCGCAGGATAAATATGGCGATCTTGAAACCAACGGAAGGTATTTGCAAAAGCATATCGGCGACGATATCCCCGACTACTATCAGGTAATATATGAAGGAAATGCGCCTGAGGGTACGGTGCTTACGGGAGATCTGCCCCATTATTCTGCCGATAACGAAAACGCCTATTATAACGGCGTAGAGCGTGATTATAAGACTACACGGTATCCACAGGGACATAAGGTATTTATAATACCCAATAACCTGAGCATAAAGGGATATAGGTTCAGAGGTTGGAGCCGAGGCACAGGCGTTCCGCCGGAAGGTTCTGACAGTGAATTTTACGCAGGTCCGGGCAACAGAAGCGGCGGTCTCAATCCAGACGGTACCATAAAGGATCTCAGAAGTGATTTTACAAAGAACGCAGGCATGGAGGTACTCTATGCAATGTGGAGACCCATAAGCCCTTCTTCCATTGAAATAAGAGCATGGGATGATCTTGACAAAGACAACAGTTATAACGAGACCTCCGAGACCCTTGTTACAGACGGTGTAAAGGTCGCCTTTTACAGAATGGTGGAAAATGAAGGAATAGGCGGAGATGTATCATACACATTGGAAAATATGCTCGAGGAGATCAACGATACCTTACCGGGTACGTATACTCTTGATGAGCAGGGTTTTGCCAATATTCCTTCAGACGGAGTTCTCAAAGTAGATGGACTTCTCAACTCCGAAAGATATAAGGTGGTATATAAGCTTGATAATGACACCTATACCACTCAGGACGGTTCCTACATTTCAGGCAACAATAAAGAGGATCCGTTGGACTATAAATATAACGGATTAGACGAAAACAAAGAGTTCTCCGTTGAATTCAGACCTTTGGAAGGCACTGTCGTTACGGTCTATGGTCAGATATTGATACAAAACAGCGTGACCTACAATATAAACGGAGGTATCGGACCCGCTCCTTCAGATGACACGGTATATGCCTACAATGATACCGTAACGCTTAAGAGCGATAAGATAATAGGCGATGACGGCGCTGAAACAAAGGATAAGCTTTTCCGCCGCAACGGCGCTGTATTCGTAGGCTGGAGTACTACTCAGTATTCTCAGATATTCGATAATACAGATAGCAATAAGGAGCTTGTGCAAAGCGCAAGAATAGATACTGACGGCAGCGGAAAGTTTACAATGCCCGAAAATGCCGTAAAGCTTTACGCTATGTGGGCTGCCGACAAGAACGGCAACGGTACTGCCGATTATGAGGAAACAAAATATAAGGTAACATTTAACTATAACAACGGTATACAAAACGATATCCCTGTTCCCGACGAGGTACACAGCGACCTTGTTGCAGGCGAAAGGGTAACGTTACCGTCTGTGGACAGAACAAAGATCCACAGAAAGGAACACGAGGTATTTGCAGGCTGGAGCAAGGAATTCATAGAGAATGCGCTTACGGCTGAGCAGGGCAATATTGCAGCGGAAAAGATACTGAGCGAAGAACAGTATGAGGTAAATGCAGAGGACGGCGATATAACCCTTTACGCAGTATGGGCTGTTGACGATAATAACAACAACGAACCGGATTACGGCGCAAACAACCGTATAAGCTATAATATAAACGGCGGAGAGCTTATACCTAAAGAAAGCGTTCCCGAAGGCTCAAGAATACCCAATATAAAGGATCCTTCTGCGAACGAGGGCGTATTCTATGTATGCGAGCATCACCATGCCGCAAATACAAATGCAAAGCTTATATCTGTTGAGCTGGGCAGAGCCAATATCCAAAGGGATAAGGCTGTGCTTGTAGGCTGGAGCAAGCAAAATCTCAATGAACAAAATGCATCGGGAGCTCCTCTTACTGTGGCTCCGAGGGCTCTGCTTACAGAGATAACCATTGAAAATAAAACAGATGATAATGATCCTAACTATGTATATGCTATATGGGCAGCCGACAACAACAGCGACGGTATCCCCGATTATGACCAGTATTATGTTATATACAACGGAAACGGCAATACAAACGGCGCCGCTCCCGTAGACGCAAAGTCCCCTTACAGCGTAGGCGACAGCGTCCAGATACTTACAAAGAGGGATGCAAGCGGAAAAACAGTACATGACCGGGGTACTCTTGAAAAGGAGAACGCTGTGTTCATAGGCTGGAGTACTATACTTTCTCCCGATCTGAGCAGATACACTATGGCAGATCAGGTAAGAGCCCTTATTGTAAAGGACTTCCCTATGCCCGCTCAAAATGTGAATCTCTATGCTCTCTGGGCGGCAGATGAGAACGGCGCCGACGGCAAAGGTAACGGCGTAGCCGATTATCGTGAGATATACACTATAAGATATGACAGTAACGGCGGCGAGGGTACAGGTCCTGCCGATACCGTAAATATTATACCCGACGACGAAGTACATATGCCTGCATCGCCATATCCCGAGCTTTCACATAGCGGCGCTGTGCAGATAGGCTGGAGCAATGCGGAGATAGTACGCAATACGGGTGTGTTTAAGGAAAAGCCTCAGACAAAGCAGAACGGTTTTGCAGACGGATTTGACCTTTATCAGACCAATCAGGTATATAAGGTCCTTACATCCGACGACAGCAATAAGGATAAAATAATACATATGTATGCCGTATGGGCTGAGGATAATAACGGCAATAAAATACCCGATTACGATGAAAGGGATTATTCTCTTGTTTACAATATGAATGACAGCGACGCCACAGGTGCCAAGTCTGAACCTCCTGCAAGCGTTCATGGGCTTGTGGACGGAGTAAGTCAGGTCATTCTCAAGACATATGAAATGGCGGAAAGACCCGTCAAGCTCGTAGGCGCAATAAATGCAGTGCATATAGGCTGGAGCAAGGAGCCGTATACCCAATTGTATACCGCAAAGCCCGAGGAAGGCGTGCTTATGGAGAGTCCTTATACTGTAAGCTCAGCCGATGCAGACGACAGCAACAACATTACCGTTTACAGCGTATGGGCTGAGGATCGCAACAGCAACCGTATCCCCGATTATGAGGAAGACAAAGCTGTTCTTACCGTCAACTTCAACGATGGCGTGACGAGAGATGGCGATGAAAAGGTTGCCGATATAGAAAGATCGGTCGTTGTGGGACAGACGGTACATATAGGCGAATTCCTGAACCGTGACAGCGTTACGGCAGAATATCACAGCTATGATGACGCAGGAAATGACGCCGTATTTGCAGGCTGGTCAGAAACAAAGCTTCCCGTACTCGGTTCAGAGCCTTCAGACAAGACTACATTTGAAAATAATGTACTTGAGGATGATCAGATAACTATTGCAAGATCCGAGACCACAATATATGCTATATGGGCTGTGGATAAGGACAGCGACAAGAATCCCGACTTTGAAGGCGATGTATACAGGGTATACTACTATGCCAACAACGGTATATCAAGACATCCCGGTTCAATAACCGTACAGCCTGACGGTCAGTTCCTTGTAGGCGCTCACTATCAGCCCGTAGGTCAGGCGGCAAAGGATCTTCTTACGCCGGAGGTCATAAATCAGGCTCTTATTAAGACCAAGGCAATAGCGATAGGTCTTACAGCCGATGAAAATATCAAGGACATCGTTGAGACCGCAGAGGAAAAGAATGCCGCAATGCTTATTGATGATACCAATAAGTTCTATATTAAAAGACCTGAAGAGGGCAAGCCTTATCCCAACAGACTTTTCGTTGTATGGGCTAAGGATGACAATGAAAACGGCAAACCCGACTATGAGGAAGGTCCCTTTACGGTCACATATGACGGAAATAACAATACGGGCGGCTTTGTGCCTGTAGACAATAAGGAATACAAGATAGACGAAAAATATCCGATTTTGGGTAACGAGGGCAAAGACCCCTCCGGGGATCCTGCGCCTCTTACAAGAAACAATGCCCTGTTTATAGGCTGGAGCCGAAATCGTCAGGCAGCGCCTTTTGCCAAGACTGTGGATGAAGCAACTATTGAAGCTGCCGATATCTATATGCCAAGTACAAAGGCTGCCGACGGAAGTTATAATGCGGATACCCTTAAGACAATGGGGGACAGCAATGTTGTTCTTTATGCCGTATGGGCTGATAACAGCAACGGAAACGATATCCCGGATTATAAAGAGCTTCATACCTTCAGGTATTTGCCAAACGGTGTAAGCGGTAGCGTACCTTTGGAAGAAACCGGACTTATTGCAGGAAATACGGTCAATGTATCTGTTGCTCCTTATCCCGGACTTACAAAGACAGGCGCTGTACATGTAGGCTGGAGCAGAAAACAGTATGCGGATAATATTACGCAAAAGCCTGTAATTTACGGCACGGATGATTCTACAGACGCTCCGCAGATATATGGTACTCAGTATACCGTGGCGGAAGACGATCCCGTTGTGCCGGGCGCCATAACCGCATTTGCCGTATGGGCAGAGGACAGCAATAACAATGGAACAGCCGACTATGACGAAACTCTGTATACCGTTAAATACGACCTTAACGGAAGCAAGGATACAACTCCGCCTATTTTAGCAGATCAACTGCCGGATAATGATGTTATTCTCCATGCCTACGGAAAAGGCAGCGAGCCAAAGAAGGAAAAGTCCGTATTCATAGGCTGGAGCCTTACAAGGAGAGAGAATAACTTTGCCTATGGCGAGAGACCCGATGAAGGATATATACTTTCCGATACATACAAGGTACGTGCCGAAGATGATATAAAGGACGGTTCAGAGGACAATACCATAACCATATATGCCGCATGGGCGGATGATAAGAACGAAAACGGCACGCCGGACTATGATGAGAAGAAGTACAGTGTTACTTATAATACTACCACTCACAGTTCCACTTATCCGCCAATAGACGGAAACAGCCCGTATATACCTAACTCAGAGGTAACGGTGGTAAATGAGATACCTACCGCAAACGGCGTTGTATTTCTTGGCTGGAGCAGAAGCGACCATACAAAGGATTATACCAGAGACGGAGCTTTAAGAATACCCGATATGCTTCATTCAGGAGATACATTTAAAACACCTTATTATGAGGACAGAGCCGAAAAGGGCGAAGATGTTGTACTCTATGCGGTATGGGCATTGGATACAAACAACAACGGCATTGCCGATTATGAGGAAAAAATACGTATTCACTATGATATCAATAAAGGAACTCCTGTTCCCGATAAGGAATTCCCTGCCGATGTAAAGGAAAGGATCCCGGGCGAGACGGTTCCCGTTCCTCATGCTCCGTCAGATGCCATTAAAATGGACAATGCGGTACATATCGGCTGGAGCATGGACGAAAGAGTTGTAGAGCAGGGAGTATTCGATACCGTTCCCTCCGAGGATATAAAGATATACGAAAGCGCCGAGGCTTATACCATAGAGCTTAAGGATGCAAAGAGGGAAGGATCCGAGAATGTTATCACATTCTATGCCGTATGGGCTATGGACAACAACGGCAACAAGATACCCGACTACAATGATGTAAGGCACCATGTTAAGTATGATATGAATGGTCATAGGGGAACGGCGCCGACAGATGAAAATGAATATCTTCAAAATGATAAGGTAACGCTTAAGTCTGCGCCCGAAACAGAAGACAATGTGGTATTTTTGGGCTGGAGTACCTTCCCCGGTATTGCCGACTTTGACAAGACTGCCACACAGGCAAGAGTTGACGGCGTAACATTTGAAGGATCTGTATTCAGTATGGGAACGGAGGATATAACTCTCTATGCCGTATGGGCGGATGACAAGAATCTCAGCCCCGACGGAACTAAGGTCACAGGCAACGGCAGGGAGGATTATCTTGAGACCTATACGTTAAGATACAATGCCAATTACGAGGTGGAAGGAGCGGTCGTTCCTCCCGATATAACTTATGTATTGCCTTATGACAGAATATCACTTGAGCCTTCGCCTTATGCAGGCTTTGCAAGAGAAGGCTTTGTTCAGACAGGCTGGGGAACAGAGCAGGGCGACAACAAGACAGAAAGCGCTATGTCGGATCCGTATATTGTTCCCGACAAGGAAAGCCACGACAGTGTACCCGAAAACAGAGTGATAAACGCTTACGCTTTATGGGAAACTGACGAAGAGGGCGATAATGGTCCCGATGGTATTCCCGACGCTTACCAGAAGAAAGTAACATTCCATATGGAAAAGGATAGGGGTATATGGGCAGAAACAGGAAATGACGAGGATATTGTACGCTATGCCGAGCTTAAGGATGAAAGCGGTAAATGGAGCGCCGAGGGTAAGGGTACCGTGGCTGTTCCTGTGCCCAACATTGCTTACGGCTATGAAAACGGCGTGTGGAGTCCCGAACCCGATTGGGCAGACGATGACAAAACCTTTGCAAATGTAAGCGGAAGCGCTGCCGAAACATACCAATACAGTTCAAGCTATATTGGCGATGTAAGCGTAAGATACCACAAGTATGAAGAGGGCAGACTTCCCGAAGGATATACAGTCCGTGACAGAGACGAATCAGGCAATACTCTGAAATACGGCACTGTTATAATTGTCAATCCCGACGGCGGCAAGTGGACGCAAAGCGATGAGCTTAAGGATATTTCCGACGTGGTACCCGTTGCCGTTGAAGGCGCTCTTGAACTTAAGGATCCTCAGCGTGACGGCTACCTGTTCATGGGCTGGAAAGAGTCCGAGGACAGCGCCACAGACGTTATAGACTATGTATATACAGCTCAGTGGCTTGCAGATGCAAACGGCGACAATATACCGGATATTTATCAGAAGAAGGTAATATTCAGTATCATAAACGGTACTTGGGACGGAATGGACAGAGCCGACAAGGTCGTTAATGTAGAGCTTAAGAAGAATGGAATATGGACGCTTACAGACGATATAACCATTCCTGAGGACGATATACCGGATGTTGCTAAGGCTAAGCCCGATGAAGCGTTTGCAAACAGCGACGGCGAATGGTATCCCGAAGCTCCTGTGACCGTAATGGGCGCAGACGATATTAAGTTCACATATATCTATATGGATAGGACCAATCCCAATACCGTATATAAGCTAGAGGTACACAACTCTACCGTAAGCGACTTGGGTACAGATACGGCAGGTAACGGCGACGGTTATATAATAATCGATCCCAACGGCGGTACATATGACGGTATAAGTGATATATACAAAATAGATATGACTACCAACGAGCCTGTTATAATCTCAGATCCCGTAAGAAGCGGATATGTATTTATGGGCTGGGACGATGTTACGGATCGTTACGATGGATATAACGAAGCTGTCCATAAGTATAAGGCAAAGTGGGCTGTGGATATACTGGGCGATAGCGGTACCTCAGACGGTATCCCCGATATGTATCAGAAGGCTGTTGAGTTCAAGGTCGTAAACGGTACATGGACATCTCCCGACACAGGTACAGATGTTACAAGATATGCCGAGCTTACGGATAAGGATAATTACTGGAGCAGCAGCGCCGATGCAAAGGGCAATATCAACAATATCCCTGTGCCTGAGCCTGACCAAGGATACGAAAACGGCTCATGGGATAATGAACCTCCCGTAGACAGAATGTTTACAGGTAAAGATACGGAAACATTTACATACACCTATTTAATGATAATGCCCCATGTATTCTATGACAAGTTCAGCGAGGGAACAGTTCCCGTTGACGGCAGCGACGAATACAAATACGGCGATATGATAAAGGTAGCTACAAACGGCGGTACACTGACACAGGGAGAAGACACAATTGAGGAAGGTCATGAATTTACCCTTCATGAGGATATGCGCCTTGGTACTCCCGTTAAGAAAGACAGTGTATTCATGGGCTGGGATAAGAGTGCAGGCGAGGACGGCATTGTCTGCACATACACAGCTCGTTGGATGACGGATATAATGGGTCCCGACGATAAGCCCGACGGTATCCCTGATGACTACCAGAAGAAGATAACCTTCCATATCGTAAACGGCGTATGGGCAGAAACAGAAAACGGAAGTGATATAACAAGATATGTAGAGCTTAAGAAGGATGATAAGTGGGCGTCAGCCTCAGAGGGCGGCACAGGTAAGCTGGATGTTCCCGAACCTAAGCCCGATTATGGCTATGATCAAAAGAGCGGCGTCTGGACAGATGCCACGGATACGATCGTTTCCGCTCCGCCTACGGATGCAGACGACAGCACTTCCTCTGAGTTTACATATACATACAGCAAAAATGACAATGTAAGTGTGGGATATCACAGATATGAACAGGGCAAGGCTTTGAACGACAGCCTTACACAGGATGAAATGGAATACGGTACGAACATACTCGTAGATCCTAACGGCGGTCAGTGGAAGCAGACGGAGGAAAGCGATGCCGTAAGGGACATCGTTCCCGTTACCGTAGAAACAAATATAACTCTAAGAGATCCCGAAAAGAGAGAGGGGTATGTATTCTTAGGTTGGGCAAGGACAGAAAATGACAGTATTTCCGCTGTCAGATATGTATACACCGCTCAGTGGCTTGCTGACAGCGCAGGATATGAGGATAAGCCCGATAGCATACCTGATATTTACCAGAAACGACTTGAGTTCAGAATAGTAAACGGTACTTGGGACGGTACGAACAGCGAGCCTATAATCGAATACGCAGAGCTTATGAAAGACGGAGTATGGAGTACGGAGGGTACAGCCGATATCTCATCTATCATTGCCGACAAGCTGAGTACTCCTCAGGGCAAAGACGGATATGTAG
The DNA here is from genome assembly GCA_947624015.1 of uncultured Clostridia bacterium. Classification (GTDB taxonomy): domain Bacteria; phylum Bacillota; class Clostridia; order Lachnospirales; family CAG-274; genus CANPXH01. The sequence goes on along the minus strand of CANQIA010000012.1, from coordinate 9,046 downwards.
ACGGCGGCTGGCGTCCCGGCGCACCTCCTCAGATCGTGGAAGGTACAGAAGACGCAGTATACACCTATGCTTTTGTAGACCTTACAAAGTACAATCCTGTTTATAAGTCAGTTGTTTACTCTCAGACATTAAGCGATATAGATACGAGAGAGATAGCCTTTGGCGAGCATATCCTTGTAAAGCCTGAGGGCGGTACATGGAAGCATGATATATATGCTCCCGAAGGAACGGATGAGGATACGGCATTTGATGTAGACGTAGGTATTCCTATGGTGGATACGTTCAACGATCCCGAAAAGACGCAATATGTATTTATGGGCTGGGATTGCAGCTATGCCGACGGAACATATACCTTTACGGCTAAATGGGAAAGAGATATTTTAGGCGACACAGGCTCCGACGGTATCCCGGATATATATCAGAAGGCTGTAAACTTCAGAATAGTCCATGGTAAATGGAAGGAAACAGGCAAGGCAGACCTTATAACAAGATATGCCGAGCTTAAGGACGCTGCCACAAGACATTGGAGCAATACCGATGAAGCAGAAGGCGTAATAGCCAATATCCCTATACCCGTACCGGATACGGGATATACCTCAGGCGGTTGGAATACAGGCAGCGAGCCTTCGCTCAATGTTAAGGGAAGAAACACTCTGACATATATCTACAACTATGATATAGACGTATACACTGTTACATACGATAAATTCAACGACTATCTTGAATATGTGCCGGGTACCGACAGATTCAGCTACGGCAGTATAATAAAGCTTGACGCAAACGGCGGCACTATTACACAGGATAGTATGACCTACAAGGATACGGTCACTGTTGTAAAGGATATGGCAATTAACAGACCTACATGGCAGGGTCATGTATTTGTAGGCTGGAAGTATGTTCCGTTTACTTCTCCCGAAAATGCGGAAGGACTTACAGGCACATATACCGCAATGTGGATGGACGATACAAAGGGCATGAACAATATGCCCGACGGTATACCGGACAAGTATCAGAAGATCATCACATTCAAGATAATCGGCGGTACATGGAAGGAAACGGGCAGCAACAGCGATGTAATAAGATACGTAGAGCTGAGAGATGCAGATAATAACTGGAGCGAAGACGGTACGGGCATACTTACGGCGCCTGTTCCCGTAAACGGCTACGGCTATACGGAAAACGGAAGCTGGAAGCCTTCTCTTACATCCATAGCCGATAAGGATACGCCGAGCGAATTTACATATACCTTTGTCGGCGAAAGCGATCTTACGATAGGCTATAATAAGTATGAGGAAGGTAAGCCTCTTACCGAGTACATTACAAATGATGCCGTACCTTACGGTACAAATATACTTGTAGATCCTAACGGAGGCACATGGACTCAGAGCGGCTATGCCGAAAACGGTACAAAGGAAATAGTTCCCATTACCGTAGAACAGAGTATGGAGCTTAGTATTCCCATAAGGGATGACAACTACATATTCTTAGGCTGGCTCAGAGAGGAAAATGAGAATACTCCCGATGTAATTGATTATATATACACGGCTCAGTGGTTTGCAGACCGTATCGGTCCCGATGACAGACCCGACAATATACCGGATATATATGAAAAGAGACTTGAATTCAGGATCGTAAACGGTACATGGGACGGCATAGACGACAACGCCATAATTACATATGTTCAGCTTATGAAAGACGGCATATGGAGCGAAGAGGGCTCATCTGAGATACCTTCTGCCGTTCTCCTTAAGATAAGCGATCCTCAAGGCAAAGACGGTTATGTAAACGGCAGATGGTACCCGGATGGTTCTCTGCCTACTCGGGTAGAAGGCGCACAGAGTCAGGTATATACATACATATTTGTAGATCCTACAAAGTACAATCCTGTTTACAAATCCGATGTATACAGCACAACTCTCAATGATACGAAGTTTGTGGAGATACCGTATGGCGCTCATGTTGCTATTGACCCCAACGGCGGCACGTACAACGGAACCGAAGACATTACAACATATGATGTAGAGGTAGATATAACGCCTACGGAGTCTATAAACGATGCTGTAAGAGATAAGTATGTATTTATGGGCTGGGATCATGCATACGATGCAGAAAATAATATCCATACATTTACGGCAAAGTGGGAAGAGGATATTTTAGGCGACAACGGCTCAGACGGTGTACCCGATAAATATGAAAAAGCCGTAAGCTTTACTGTTGTAAACGGTACATGGAAGGAAGAGAGCGCCGATAAGCTTACCGTAGTAAGATATGCAGAGCTTAAGGATATGGCAGAGCATTGGAGCGCAGAGGATAATGCAGAAGGCGTTATAAACAACATTCCCGTACCTCAGCCCGATACAGGACATACAGAGGGCAAGTGGACACCTGACGTACCGATAAGAAACGTAAAGGGCAAGGCTCCTCTGGAATACATTTATACATATGAAATAGATAAACCTGTTGTAGGCTATAACACTTATACGGATCAAGGCAAGAGACCGCCTGTGCCTGCCAAGGATGTTTTGGAATACGGCAACAGTATAAAGATCGTTACAGACGAGGATAATATCTCTGTTGAAGAAGTGACAGGCAATCATACCATCGAAGATCCCGTTAAGGAAGGCTATGTATTTATGGGCTGGGTAAGTGAAGAGTCAATGGAAGAAGGCATTGCAAGAACTTATACGGCTCAGTGGATGACAGATGAAGACGGTATAGGCGGAAAGCCCGACGGAATACCGGACGAGTATCAGAAGAAGATCGTATTCCATGTTGTAAACGGCACATGGATAGACACATCTACCGATGATATAGTACAGTACTATGAGCTTAAGGATACGGCAACGGGACTGTGGAGCGAAAACGGAAACGGCGGAGCCGTAAACAGTCCCAGACCTGCTGTGCTGTACGGCTTTGTAGGCAAGTGGACTCCTCCCGTACCGGCATATGCCATTGGAAACGAGCCAGAGGAATACACATACACGTTTACAGAGCGTCCCGGCAACAGTGTACTCTATCAGTCTTACGATGAGGAGATGCTTCCTTCCGTAGAGCCTGATGAATATGTTGAACTGGATTATGGCGGACAGATACTTATAAAGCCTAACGGCGGCGTATGGACTTCGCCTCTCAACGGTATCAAGTACGTTCAGGACATAGCCGTTGTCTATGATATGGATACTCCCATAGACACCGTAAATGCTCCCGATGAAAGAGCCGGATACATATTTATGGGCTGGGATGTAACAAAGGGCGAAGAAAGAAGCGGCTTTGACTTTATATTTACAGCCAGATGGCTTGAGGACAGAGTAGGCGGTACGGATGTCAACGGAAACGATACAGCCGACGGTATCCCCGATATTTATCAAAAGAGAGTAACTCTCAGAGTAGATAAGGGTACATGGGCTGAAGGCGATACAAAGGATAAGATCGTATATGTAGAGCTTAAGGCGGAAAATGACAGCCGAAGGTGGAATACAAACGGCGTCGGCGTATTGGAGCTTCCTCAGGGAATGATCCCATATGAGGGCTATACGGACAAGGAAGGCAGTTGGGATATTGCCAACGACGGCACAAGTGGCGAAGTACATGGCAATGCCCCCGAAATATTTACATACAGCTATGATGTAAATGTATATACAGTAGTATTCCATACTACCGACAAGAGCAGTGATGAGGACTTCAGCACAACGGTATCACACGGCAGCGTGATCGTTGCTCCTTCAGCGCCTGCTCCCGCTGAAAGCTATTATGGATTTATCGGCTGGTCAAATGACAAGGATCAGACAATGGTACAGCCCAATGAGGATATTGAGGTAACAGAGAATATGAGTTTCACTGCACAGTGGGATGTAAACTCTGTTCCCGCTGAGCCTACAGGCGCCGCATATATGGTAGAACATTATTTACAGCAGCTTGACGGTTCATATTTGCAGGATAAGACCGAAATGCTTTACGATGATATAGGCGCAAGCGTAACGGCAGTACCACAGAGCTATGAAGGCTATGTATATAATGATAATATCTCTCAGAACACAGGCATTGTATTTGCTCCCGTTATTGAAGACGGAAAGCCTACGGTACTTGTACTTAAGCTTTACTATGATATAGAAAAGTACGGCGTTGTCTACGATCTGAGAGGCGGCTTCGGAGGTCCCGACAAGTCTTATACGGATAAGACATATCCTATAGGCGAGATAGTGGATCTTTGGGCAGGCATTCCTAAAATGGACAGCGGCGCAGTATTCATAGGCTGGAGCGAAACCGAGCCGGAGGGCATTGTTTCAGACGACTCTGCCGAGAGAACTCTTACCGATACAGTGGAAATGGTAAGCAGCGGCGTTACCGTATATGCGGTATGGGCAGTTGATGTAAACAATAACGGCATACCCGACTACAGAGAGAAGCACTATACTCTTACCTATGACGGCAATGAAAATACAGGCGGCGATGTGCCTGTTGACCAAAGAGAATATGTACAGGGCGAAAGAGCGATACTCAAGAGCGGCGATACGCTCATAAAGGAGGGCTGCGCATTTGCAGGCTGGAGTGAAGCTCAGTATGTACAGATATTTACCGAGGAACAGGGCGAGGATGCTGAAAGCATTATAATACAGGAAGATACCTATGAGATGCCCGGCAGAGATGTTATACTCTATGCTGTATGGGCAACAGATGCCAACGGAAACGGCATTCCCGATTACAGGGATGACGCTTACCACGTTGAGTACCGTTCAAACGGCGGATATGACGAAGACGGCGACGGTATTTATTATATCTGTACACATCATCATGCGCCTGATACCGAGGCAGAGCTTATGGATATAAGCTATGCCACGGATCTTACCATGGAAAATGCCATACTTATCGGCTGGAGCCAAGGACAGTACGGCGTTGTAAGGACACGGGAAGATCACAGCAGCGTAGAGTTTGCAAAAACTGTGATGATAAGCGATCAAAATGCAGTAGTATATGCTGTATGGGCATCTGACATCAATCATAACAATATACCCGACTACATGGAGGACAGATACGGTATTGAATACGACCTTAACGGAGGCGAAGGAGGTCCCGACAACGAAACTCTGAGAGAAGAGTATCTTGTGGGAGAAAACGCAGTACTCTGGAACGATCCTTCGCAGATGAATAAGGAAAATGCCATATTCCTCGGTTGGGGAAAGGCAAAGCTCCCCGACCTTACATATGCTCCCGATGCTACATTGTTTGTAACAGAGGTAACCATGCAGGAAAACGGCGTCACGGTATATGCCGTATGGGCGGTAGACAGGAATAACAACGGTACCCCGGACTATGAGGAACCGACTTTCAGACTGTACTACGACGGCAACGAAAATACAGAGGGCGATGTTCCCACCGACAGCAGAGAATATCTTGAGGGCGAGATAGTCAATGTTCAAAGCGGCGATTCCCTCAGGAGAACAGGGGCTGTATTCATTGGCTGGAGCAATGTACGTAGCTCTGTATTTACCCTTGACCAAAAGGACGAGGCAGTATCGTCTTTGATAGGCAATACATATGTGATGCCCGGCGACAATACTACCCTCTATGCCGCATGGGCAGAGGATGTGAACGGCAACGGCATACCCGACTATGATGACAGTCTGTTTACGATAAGATATGAGTGGGCAGACGCATCGGCGCCGGAGAATGCAGTGCTTCCTCAGCCCGTACATATACTGCAGGGTATGAGTTTTGCTCCCGATGTAATGGGCAATATAGGAGGCTATGTATTTAACGGATGGTTTAAGAATAAAGAATGTACGGTAAGATTTAATGAAGAGATAATATTATCTGATATGGTAATTTACGGCAAATGGAGCCACCCAAGCAGCACTCCGGGCGGAGGCGGCGGCGGTGGCGGAGGTGGCGGCGGCGCCACATATTACACCATTTCCGCATCAGCCCTTGATGGCGGAAGTATCACGCCTGAAGGAGATGTAAGAGTCATTGCAGGCAGCAATAAGACATTTAATATCACTCCGCAGGAGGGCTACAGAATCAAGTATATTGCAGTAGACGGCGAAAAGCTTGATAAAAAGTCTGACTACACATTTGAAAATGTGCGTAAAGACCATATAATCACAGCATTCTTTGAAAAGATAGATACAGATGATACAGACCATTCAGACAATGCCGGTTCAAAGCCTGCAACACCTTCCGAAAACGCAAACGGAAAGCCTGTAGCGGATACTAATGAAACAGGTGTGGCAGGTGTACTCAATACAAAGGATCACATGGCGTATCTCAACGGATATACCGACGGTAAATTTGCTCCGAACAGCAATATTACCCGTGCCGAGGTCGCTCAGATGTTCTACAACCTTCTTATTGACAAGAATGTTGAGAAAACTCTGTCCTTTGATGACGTTGATGAAAATGCATGGTATGCAAGAGCGGTCAATACACTGGCAGCCCTTGATATAGTAGCAGGCGTAGGAAATAACAAATATGCGCCTGAAAGAAATATTACCCGTGCAGAATTTACGGCAATAGCAATGAGATTTGCTAAGCTTGAAGAGGGCGGAGAAAATATATTCAGCGACGTTTCGGAAAGCGCATGGTATTACGGCAGCGTAGTAGGTTCCATAAAGTATGGCTGGATATCAGGCTATAATGACGGAACATTCAAACCGCTCAATACTATAACCCGTGGAGAAACGGCAACCATTGTAAACCGTATGCTCAACAGAAGCGCCGATAAGGACTTCATAAACAACAATGGCAGTGATATAAGGATATTTGCGGATATCAACAACAGCCATTGGGCATATTATGAAATAATGGAAGCATCTAACGGGCATGATTACAATACCTCAGACGAGGGAGAAAAGTGGACTGATATAAAATAGTTCATATCAAAGGGGCTGTCATTGACAGCTCCTTTGCTTTATGGAAATAAGGCATCCCTATTCGAAAAAAAATTTGCCGTAAGTAATAATTGACATATTATATATACTTCCTGTAAAATATTAGTATAATAAATATACCGAAAGGAGATTTGTACAATGAAAAAATTAGGCTTTGGATTAATGAGATTACCTCAGACAGACAAGACGGATCCTGCGGCAGTGGACATAGAGCAAGTTAAAAAAATGGTGGATATGTTTATTGAAAAAGGATTTACATATTTTGATACGGCGTGGATGTATAACGGCTTTGCAAGTGAAAGCGTTGCAAAGACCGCATTGGTGGAGCGTTATCCCAGAGACAGCTTTACATTGGCAACAAAGCTCCATGCAGGATTTATAAATTCTATGGAAGACAGGGATAATATTTTTAATGCGCAGCTTGAAAAAACAGGCGCAGGATATTTTGACTACTATCTTCTTCACGGTATAGAGGCAGATATGTATCCCAAATACGAAAAATTTGACTGCTTCAAATGGCTTATGGATAAGAAGGAAAAAGGACTTGTAAAGCATATAGGATTTTCGTTCCACGATAAGCCTGAACTTCTGGACGAGATACTGACCGCTCATCACGAAATGGAATTTGTTCAGCTTCAGATAAATTATCTGGACTGGGAAAGCCGTTGGATACATTCAAGAGGCTGCTATGAAACGGCAGTCAAACACAACAAGCCCGTTATAGTCATGGAGCCTGTAAAGGGCGGCACATTGGCTCATGTGCCACAGGAAGCCGAAAAGCTCTTTAAAAACTGCGCTCCCGATATGAGTATCTCAAGCTGGGCGATACGCTTTGCGGCAAGTCTGCCCGGAGTAATGGTGGTTCTTTCGGGTATGTCCAATATTGAGCAGATGAAGGATAATATCAGTTATATGGAAGAGCTTAAGCCTTTGAGCGATGACGAAAGGGAAATATGCTTTAAGGCGGCGGAAATAATAAACTCTCAGATAGCAATTCCCTGTACGGGTTGCAGCTATTGTACAGAGGGCTGTCCTCAGCACATTGCAATACCTCAGTATTTCTCACTTTACAACGAGGATATGAGAGAAAGGCTTGACGAAAAGGGCTGGACAGTCAATTTTACCAACTATGATATATTGAGCGGCAAATTCGGGAAAGCATCCCGGTGTATCGCCTGCGGACAGTGTGAAGCAGTATGTCCTCAGCATTTGCCTATAATAGAGGATCTGAAAAAGGTTTCTGAGCATTATGAAAAGTAATATAAGAGGACATTTGCTGGCGCTGTTTACTATTATCGTATGGGGTACTACGTTTATATCGACTAAGGTACTCCTTGGGGAGCTTAAGCCTGTGGAGATACTGTTTGCAAGATCCGTACTGGCATTGACCGCTTTATACATAGTATATCCCAAAATGCTCAAAGGCACGTCCGTAAAACAGGAGATGACATTTGCCGCCGCAGGGCTTTGCGGCATAAGTCTGTATTTTCTCTTTGAAAATATTGCCCTTACATATACAATGGCGTCAAATGTGGCTGTATTTGTTTCCGTTGCGCCCTTTTTTACGGTAATACTGTCATATATATTTACAAAGGGCAGCGAAAAGCCAAATGTCAATTTCTTTCTGGGATTTGCTGTGGCAATAGTGGGAATATCGCTTATAAGCTTTAACGGAGCAGAAATGAAGCTGGATCCCGCAGGGGATATATTGGCTTTGCTTGCCGCATTGACATGGGGCTTTTATTCGGTGCTTTCAAAGAAAATAAGCGCCTATGGATATAATACAATACTTACCACAAGGCGCATATTCATATACGGTATAATATTTATGCTCCCGGTACTGCCCTTATCGGGCTTTGGTCCCGTACCGGTAAACATAGTTCATCCCGTATGCTTTCTCAATATCATATATCTTGGACTGGGAGCCTCTGCTCTGTGCTTTGTTACATGGAATCTTGCCGTAAAGATAATAGGACCTGTGAGAACAAGCGTTTACATATATATACAGCCGGTCATAACCATAGTGATATCCTTTATAATACTTAAGGAGCCTGTTACATTGCTTTCTGCGGCAGGTACTTTGCTTGCGGTGACAGGTCTGTTTATATCCGAGCATAACGGCAAAAGGTCTTTATAACTTTATAAAAATTAAAAGGCAG
>CANQIA010000011.1 GCA_947624015.1 uncultured Clostridia bacterium | reverse complement strand
ATTCGCAGAATAAACAAAGTTTGGTAACTGTTTTTGTGCATTTCTTAAGTTGATGACATTGCCCTTTGCAGGGGAGGCTAGAGGTGGGGAAGTAGTGGTAACAGCTCAGGTATTATTTTTCAATGTAAATAAGCGACCTTGAAAAATGTAAACTAAAGGCTCCCCTTAGGAGAAGGTTCAGCACTTTTGCTACGCAAAAGCGACACTGCGTGTCGGCGGATAAATTCTTCCGCTGCAATGGAGCTGGCAGGCACGTCAAAAATTTCGAATTAAGATATTTTTGAACGTGCCTGACTGAAGGGTCGATAACATAAAATCATCCAACGCAACAGTCTATTTTTATTACACCACCTTGTCCCTTCTAACCTCCCCTGCAAAGGGGAGGGGGACCATTTCAAGTAATGCTTGCATTACGCAGAAATGGTGGAGAGGTACTCCCCTTACTTATTAATATTATCAATAAGCATCTTAGCCGTTCGAGTCATACGTTTTATCTGAGCATTATTCATTTCCTCTATGGTTTTATCAATAATTCTCTGCCTCTCGCTCAGCGTCTTAGGATCTATAGGCTTCTTTGTACTCGGATCACGCCTTAAAAGCCTGTCCATGATCATACCCTTTTGTTTTCTTTTCAGTCGTATTTTTTTACCTATTTCACTCATAAACATATTCCTTTTAACCTTAAATACCGTGTCCTACAAAAGTATCTTGTTGAATACATTATCCTTATCCTCTTGAACTATGCCCAGATACCTTTTAGTGATACTGTAGGAGCTATGATTATATATCTCCATAAGCAGAGCAGGCGGCACACCGTTTTTCCACGCATGATAACCGAATGTCTTTCTCAGAGAATGACAGCTTATGCTGCCTATACCCGAAGCGCATCCTGCGGAATGAATTATCCTGTGAGCCTGAACCCTTGAAATATGTCCACCTGTGCCGTTTTCAAAAAGGTATGTGTTCTTTTGAGAATTTTTTAGGAAAAGCCCTATTGCCGACTTTATTTGCCTGTTTAAAAATATTTTAGACGTTTTACCTGTCTTGTTCTCAATGAGTACCATGTGCGTTTTTATCCTTCCGTTCTTGTGTAAAACATCGCTCCATTTTAAAGACAGAATGTCGCCTATCCTCAGCGCTGTGTTAAGGCAAAACACTATCAGCATATAGTTTCTGTATTCATTTTTGCTAAGAAAATGATCCTCCAATTTACGGACGTCCTTTTGATCCCTTATGGGATATGTTGTATTCATATATCTACCTCCACTTTACTCGTTGTATAATTGTGTTACCTATGTACATTTTTTATAAAACTAATAAATAAGCTATTGACAAACATTTGTTTTTATTTTATAATAAACTTGTAAGCAAAAAAATGAATTTTCTAATTTATCATCAATTCCGTATATTTACTTAATTTCTACATATACTTGATGTAACACAATTATACAATATGTAAAGTGCCAAACCGTGACATTTATCTCCGAAAGGGGATTTTTTTATTTTTCTGTGTTTTTTAAAGTGTTTTGAAGAGCAATAACCCAACCTCCCCTGCAAAGGGGAGGGGGACCATGCGTAGCATGGTGGAAGGGTTAGATCGACCCTTCAGTCAGCCCCGCTATAAGCCATTCGTTACACTTAGCTGTAGCCGAGGCTGACAGCTCCCCTTATCTGAAGGGGAGCCTTTGGTTTACGCTTTCTAATGGCTTTAATAATGTTGATAAATTAGCTTTAAATATGCGAAGTTTATATACGAAAGCTTCCCCTTCAGAGAAAATTCAGCACTTTGCCTACGGCAAAGCCAGCCCCTCCCCACCTCCAGCCTCCCCTGCAAAGGGGAGGGGGACCATGCGTAGCATGGTGGAAGGGTTAGATCGACCTCTCAGTCAGCCCCGCTCTAAGCCATTCGTTACACTTAGCTGTAGCCGAGGCTGACAGCTCCCCTTCTCGTAAGGGGAGCTTTAGGTATACGCTATTCAACTTCCCTTATGATGTAGAAAAAACAGCATTTCTCACTATCTCAAAAAATGTGAAGCACCTATACGAAAGCTTCCCCTTCAGAGAAGGGGAAGCTTAGTATTACGCTTTTCTCATTTCTTAGTTAGTAATTAATTCAGTTTTACAACATTATTAAAGCCTTTGTAAAATGTAAACCAAAGGCTCCCCTTCAGATAAGGTTCAGCACTTTTGCTACGCAAAAGCGACACTGCGTGTCGGCGGATAACTTCTTCCGCTGCAATGGAGCTGGCAGGCACGTCAAAAATTTCGGACTAAGATATTTTTGAACGTGCCTGACTGAAGGGTCGATACCCATATAAACACGAAAAAACCCCGCTTGTAAGCGGGGTTTTTGGTATAATGTCTTTGATTTTATGCTTCGTACTTGCTTAAAGCAGCCTTAACAGCATCAAATGCTGCATCATCATGTACATCAAGACGAATAGGACTGCTTACGTCTAATGAGAATATACCCATAATAGACTTTGCATCAACTACATACCTGTCAGATGCAAGATCAAAGTCGCCATCGAAAGTATTAATGATATTTACAAAATCCTTAACCTTATCAATTGAGTCTAATTTAAGTGTTAAATTCTTCATAATCGTTTACCTCCCTTTATATGGATAAACCACCAAAAATTTATTGTTACAATGTAATAATAACTTGAAATTGAAGTTTTGTCAAATTTATTTTTCTGCGGTGTTATTTGTAAGTTTTGCACAGTTAAAGCCATTAATGTAAAACAAAAATGTAAAAATTGGGTTTTGTGTTACATTTTTTTAACATTGGAGTAATTTTTATGTAAACCGAAAAGCGAATTTAGTAACAAACTACAAAATTAATGTTCAAATTTTGTTAATATTTCATAAAGTTCAAAATCTCATATTTAGATACAAATTCTCATACAATGTTTATAGCTTTGAACGGAGGTATGATATGAACAGCTATGATGTATATAAGGATATAGCAGAGAGAACAGGCGGAGATATTTATATAGGCGTGGTAGGACCTGTGAGGACGGGAAAATCCACATTTATAAAAAACTTTATGGAAAAGCTTGTTATACCCAATATTGAAAACGACTATGTAAGGACAAGGGCAAGGGATGAGCTGCCCCAGTCGGCGGAGGGTACCGTTATTATGACGACAGAGCCTAAATTTGTACCAAACGAGGCGGTGACAATAAGTCCCGCAGAGGGCATTGAGCTAAGCGTAAGGCTTATAGACTGCGTAGGCTACATAGTTGAGGGGGCAGGAGGTCATATTGTGAACAACAGCCCCAGAATGGTGTCCACTCCTTGGGCTGAAAGCAAAATGGCATTTGCCCAGGCGGCGGAACTCGGTACACGCAAGGTAATAAGGGAGCATGCCACCATAGGTCTGGTAATGACAACAGACGGCAGCATTACCGATATACCCAGAGAAAATTACATACAAAGCGAGGCAGCTATTATAAAGGAAGTGTCCGATACGGGGAAGCCCTTTGTAATAATACTGAACTGCGCAGATCCTTCCTCTGAAAGAGCCAAGGAAATAAAGACTCAGATGGAAAACAGGTATAAGATGCCGGTGCTTGCCGTAAACTGCAAGGATATGACAGCCGAGGATATAAACGCCATACTGGAGGAGGCATTGTACGCATTTCCCTTGGGAGAGGTGGACATTGCAATACCCAAGTGGCTCGAAGCCATGGACAGCGACTATCATATTAAGGAAAGTATCATATTGTCCGTAAAGGAAATGGCAGATAATATAAAGGGCATAAGAGATGTGCCAAATGCTGCGGATATGCTCAGCTCCAATGAAAATGTTAAGAAAATATATTCCGAGAACATTGATCTGGGAAAGGGCAAGGCTTTTATAGAGGTATTTTTAAACGACAATCTCTTTTATGATGTGCTGACGGAAACCACGGGTACGGAAATAAACAGCGAATTTGAGCTTATATCCACCATAAAGCTTTTGTCGGAAGCCAAGAGAGAATATGACAAGATCAAGAACGCTCTTGACGAGGTAAATAAAAAAGGCTACGGCATAGTCACTCCGTCTGTGGAGGATATGGTACTGGAGCCGCCCGAAGTGCTGAAGCAGGGCAGCCGTTACGGTATAAAGATAAAGGCGGAGGCTCCTGGGATACATCTTATAAAAACAAATATAAAGACTGCCGTTGCGCCCATAGTCGGCTCCGAGGAACAGTCCAAAGAGCTTGTGGGTTATCTGGAATCCAGATACGACACGGATCCCGAGAGCATATGGGATTACAGCATATTCGGCAGAACTCTTAAGGAGCTTATAACAGACGACCTTAATACAAAGCTTATGCGTTTGTCCGAGGACACCCAGTTCAAATTTAAGGAAAGTCTGCAAAAAATTATTAACGAGGGAAACGGCGGAATAATATGTATATTACTGTAAAAGGCGATTATTTGTTAAATAATTTAACGATTTATTCACAAATTTTGATATCCTTCTACAAATTTTGTAAATTTTATTAATTTTAAGAAAGTTTCCACTTTTTTTACATAAAATGTTCTAATTTTTTTTACAAAAAAACTATTTACATTATATGATATATGTTATATAATACACCTAGATTGATGAAAAAGTTGTCAATCTTTTACCTAAAGCTCTTTAATGAAGTTCTCCCCCTACCCTTTCTAACTTCCATTTTAGAGCTTTACAGCTAACAGTACCCCGATACGTTGGTATCGGGGTTTTTTGATTGATTAATTTATCGTTTTGAGGTATACTTATAAAAGAGAAAGGAGTATAGCTATGGAAAGAATGAAGGAGCTTATAGATATATTAAACAAGGCGTCGGAGGCATATTACCAGAAGGACAGCGAGATAATGAGTGATTTCAGCTATGACAGGCTATATGACGAGCTTGTCGCTCTGGAAGCGCAAACGGGCATTATCCTTTCAGACAGCCCTACGCAAAATGTGGGACACAAGGTACTTAGCGCTCTTACAAAGGTAAGGCACGAAAGCCGTATGCTTTCTCTGGACAAGACAAAGGATGTGGGAAGGCTCAAGGAGTTCCTGGGAGACAGGGAAGGTATACTCTCCTATAAAATGGACGGACTTACGGTAGTGCTGACATATAACAAGGGCGAGCTTGCTCAGGCGGTCACCAGAGGCAACGGCGAAATAGGCGAGGACATAACTCATAATGCGGTATTCTTCAAAAATATACCTTTAAAGCTGAGCTTTAAGGGGGAGATCGTAATACGAGGAGAAGCCGTTATAGCCTTTGAGGATTTCAATGAAATAAACAAGGATCTGGGACCCGAAGAAAAATACAAAAATCCGAGAAATCTGTGCAGCGGTACCGTAAGGCAGTTGAATTCCAAGATAGCCGCAGAAAGAAATGTCAACTTCATAGCCTTTTCACTTGTTAAGGCAGAGGGAATGACATTTGGCGACAACAAGTCCGAAGGATTGGATTGGCTCGAAAAAATAGGCTTTACCGCCGTTGAGCGAAAAATAGTAAATGGCAGCAATATAGAAAAGACCGTAAGGGAATTTGAGGACAAAATACCCGAAAATAAATTTGCCACAGACGGGCTTGTGCTTACCTACAACAGCATGGAATACAGCGAGAGCCTTGGCGCCACTGCCAAATTCCCCAGAGATTCCATAGCCTTCAAATGGGCTGACGAGTTAGCTGAAACTCAGCTAATCGCCATAGACTGGAGTACATCAAGGACAGGGCTTATCAATCCCATAGCGGTGTTCAAGCCTGTGGAGCTGGAGGGCACCACAGTAAACAGAGCCTCTCTCCACAACCTTAGCATAGTTGAAAATCTTAAGCTGGGCATAGGGGATACCATTATGGTATATAAGGCTAATATGATAATACCCCAGGTAGCCGAAAACATTACCCAAAGCGGAAATGCAGAGATACCGAAGGTATGCCCCGTATGCGGAGAAGAAACGGAAATAATAGAGATGCGGGACGGAAAAGCCTTAAAATGCCCCAATCCCAACTGCAAGGCTCAGAGAGTGCTGAGTATCGAGCATTTTGTATCGAGAGACGCTATGAATATAGAAGGACTTTCCGAAGCAACAATAGAAAAATTCATTGAAAAAGGCTTTATAGACAATTATACGGATCTGTTCAGACTGGAAAAGCATAAAGACGATATAATTGAAATGGAGGGCTTTGGGGAAAAGTCCTACAACAATTTGATAGCCGCCGTAAACAAAAGCAAAAATGTCCATATTGCCAACTTTATATATGCTCTTGGAATAAATAACGTAGGGCTGAGCAATGCAAAGCTCTTGTGCAGGAAATACAAATATAATTTGGATGATATAAAAAATGCCAAAGCCGAAGAGCTTCTTGAAATAGACGGCTTCGGCGAAGTCATTGCCAATTCCGTGAAAAAGTATTTCAGCCACGAAAAAAACATAAGTCTAATAGACAACGCCACAAAATATATCTCCTTTATACCCGAAGAAGAGATCGGAAGCATTCTGGAGGGAAAGACATTTGTAATAACGGGAGATGTGCATATATATAAGAACAGAAAGGAGCTTCAGGCTCATATAGAAAGGCTGGGTGGAAAAGCCGCTTCAAGCGTAAGCGCCAAAACAGACTATCTTATAAACAACAATGTAAATTCCGCTTCCTCCAAAAACAAAAAGGCAAAGGAGCTTGGTATCCCCATTATAAGCGAAGAGGAATTTATAAGCATGACAGAGTAAAATACCTTGACCTTTGCCGATAGAACCTTGTAGAACATTAAATAAACTCCCCTGCCTTTGGCAGGGGAGTTTGCGTGTCGATAAAATCGACACGCTTGAAAAAAATGCTTTGCGACATTTCTTGCAGATATTATTATTTATTTATCGCAGCTTCCGTTATCCTCACAAAATTCCACCTTTTTGCCTTCGAGTATAAGGTTGGTTGTTCTTACGGCGCACATTTTGCCGCACATTGAACAGCTATGTCTTTCTGCAGGCGGTACGCTTTCGTAATATTCTTTTGCCTTGTCGGGATCCGCAGCCAGTTCAAACATTTTATCCCAGTCAAGAGCGTGACGAGCGTCGCTCATGGCGTTATCTCTTTCCCTTGCGTGAGGATATCTCTTTGCGATATCCGCCGCATGAGCAGCTATTTTGCTTGCCATTATGCCCTCTTTAACATCGGAGGCGTCAGGCAGCCTTAAATGCTCCGCAGGTGTCACATAGCAGAGAAAATCAGCGCCGTTTGCCGCCGCTATCGCTCCGCCTATTGCCGATGTGATATGGTCATAGCCAGGAAACATATCGGTCACTATAGGTCCCAGTACATAGAATGGGGCGTTGTGGCACAGCCTTTTTTGGAGCTTCATATTGGCTGCTATCTCGTCCATAGCCATATGTCCCGGTCCCTCTACCATTACCTGCACATCCTTAGCCCACGCTCTTTCCGTAAGATAGCCCAGCTCTATAAGCTCCGCTATCTGTCCTGCGTCTGTGGCATCGTCCATGCAGCCGGGTCTTAAAGCATCGCCCAGGCTTATGGTAACGTCATATTTTCTCAATATGTCCAGTACATCGTCATAGTACTCGAAGAAGGGATTTTCGTTTCCCGTCATTTCCATCCATGCAAACAGAAGGGAACCGCCTCTTGAAACTATGTTCATTCTTCTCTTATCCCTTTTGAACGCCTCAACGGCTCTTCTGTTTATACCTGCGTGTATTGTCATAAAGTCCACGCCCTCTTTTGCATGGGCTTCAACTACCTCCAGAAATTCCTTTGGTGTTATTTTCATAAGATCCTTTTCAAGATAGCCTATGGCGTCATACATAGGCACCGTGCCTATCATAGCGGGACTCATTTCCACAAGCTGCCTGCGGAACGTATTGGTCTTGCCGTAGTTGCTCAGATCCATTATGGCTTCGGCGCCGTAGCGTATAGCCATATTTACCTTTTCCATTTCAAGAGCATAGTCCTTGCAGTCCCCGGATATGCCAAGGTTTACGTTTATCTTTGTTCTCATTCCTTCGCCTATGCCCTCGGGACTCAGCGCCTTATGGTTTATGTTGGCAGGAATACACACAGAGCCTTTTGCAACAAGCTCTCTTATTTCTTCGGGAGTTTTGTACTCCTTCCTTGCCACTGTTTCCATTTCCTTTGTTATGATGCCCTGCTTTGCGGCATCCATCTGTGTTGCGTATGACATATTTATCCTCCTTGCTGTTAAAAAAGTGGTTTAATTGCGAAACAATGATCCACGGGACCGCTGCCCTTTCCCAGATCAAGACCTGCGGCAAGGGCTTTTGTAATATAGTCCTTGGCATTTTTTATGCTTTCCTGTATACTTTTGCCTGCGGCAAGATTGCAGGCGATCGCCGAGCTAAGGGTACAGCCTGTGCCGTGAGAATTTTCGGTATCTATTTTTTTACTTTCGAATATGTAAATATTGCCTTTGTTACAGAGAATGTCTGTGGACTTTTCATCACTGTGTCCGCCCTTTACAAGACAGTCGCAGCCGAATTTTTCATAAATGTCAAGGGCAGAGCGCTTCATATCCTCCGTATCGTTTATATCCCTTCCGAGAAGTACCTTGGCTTCGGGGATATTGGGAGTTATGATATCTGCCAAAGGTATGAGCTTTTCAACAAGGGCAGACATGGCTCTTTCCTTAAGCAAAGGGCTTCCGCTTGTGGCGACCATTACGGTATCCAGCACTATGTTTTTGGGTCTGTATTTTTTAAGAGCCTCGGCTATGGTATTTATAAGCTCGGCATCCGATACCATACCTATCTTGACGGCGTCGGGAAAAATATCCGTAAAAATACAGTCCAACTGATTTTTAAGAAAATCCGGGGTACTTTCAAGCACTCCGTAAACCCCTGTGGTATTTTGCGCAGTAAGAGCCGTTATGGCAGACATGGCATACATACCGTGGGCGGTTATGGTCTTTATATCCGCCTGTATGCCTGCGCCTCCGCTGCAATCGCTTCCTGCTATCGTAAGTATCTTGTACATATTATTACCTCAAAAAAAGCTTTGGCACAAGACCAAAGCTTTAACTTAAGATCCTGCTCCCTTCCACGGTGTTGACCGTCAGGTTCAAAGGGTCGGCGAAAATATCGCCCTCTCAACACATAGTTCCCCTGCACTGCTCTATTAACTTATGTCCATTATAATATCAATATTCCCTTTTGTCAAATAAAATAACAGTACAGACTGTCGAAAAAACAATATTTTGACAGTAAACATGAATTAGAATAAAGAACAGCTTGCAAAAAAAGCGCTGGTCGCATTACTTCGTAATGCTGCTCGCCATGCAACCGGGTCGCAGACTTTAATCCGCAGGTTTGCAACCGCAAGAGAATAATGCGGCTTGCTTTGCGAAGCAAAGTTGCTGAGGGAATTCACTTCCTCCGAGGCTGGTCATAACACTTCGTGTTATTGCTCGCCTATGCGTCCAAAGGACAGGAACTTTTCTGTAATTTAGGCATTTATGCCTAAATTGCGGAAAACACGGCTGGTTCCTTCTTTAAATAACTGAAAGAAATGCCAAAAAGCATTTCTTTCAAGCGTGTCGATTTTATCGACACGCTGCAGTAGTCATATTGACCAAGGCTGTGACTGTGTAAAAATATGTCTGCTTAGACTCCCAAGACATATTTTTGTATAATTTGCATAAATTTCTTTAATAATTATATTGCATACTGCCAACAATAACAACACTAAGTAATATAATATACTCAAAAACCTAAAATAGTTCATAAAAAATTAACCAAAATTAATTTTTTTTGTTGTAATTTACCAGTGATGTGTGTTATTATAATATTAAATAGAGAAACGGCTAATTCAAATCGGTTTTTTTCGCTGTTTCCAAAGCACATAATTGTGCTTGTACATATTATAGGGAGGGATTAAAAGCTATGCGTAAAAAAGAAATGATGGCTATGCTCCTGGCAGGCGGTCAGGGCAGTAGATTAGGTATTCTTACTATGGACAAAGCTAAGCCTGCCGTTGCTTTTGCGGGAAAGTACAGAATAATAGACTTTCCTATGAGCAACTGTGTCAACTCAGGTGTGGACACCGTAGGCGTTCTTACTCAGTATCAGCCGCTTACGCTTAACCAGCATATAGGTATCGGCGTACCCTGGGATCTGGATACCAAGAACGGAGGTGTGTCCATTCTTGCGCCTCACCAGAGAGAGGGCGAAAGAGGCGAGTGGTATTCAGGTACAGCCAATGCGATATATCAGAATATAGACTATATAGACGCTTGCAGACCTGAGTATGTGCTTATTCTTTCTGGAGACCATATCTATAAAATGGACTATGCAGCTATGCTCAATTTCCACAAGCAGAACAACTGCGATGTGACTATAGCTGTTCTTGAGGTCACCATGGAGGAGGCAAGCCGCTTTGGTATTATGAATGCCGACGAAAACGATAAGATATATGAATTCGAGGAGAAGCCCGAACATCCAAAGAGCAATCTTGCAAGTATGGGTATATATATCTTTACATGGGATAAGCTCAGAGCAGCTCTTATTGAGGACAATAAGATACATGCGGACAGCGACTTCGGAAAGCATATAATTCCCGCTATGCTCAATGACGGAGCTACTCTTTATGCGTACAGGTTCAAGGATTACTGGAAGGATGTAGGAACCATCGAGTCTTACTGGGCTGCAAATATGGAGCTTATAAGAACTCTTCCCGAATTCAATCTGTATGAGGATTTCTGGAAGATATACACCAACAGCAACTATCAGCCCCCTATGTATACGGGAGCAAATGCCGAAGTAAAGGCAAGTATAGTTTCCGAAGGCTGCCAGATATACGGCACTATCGAGCATTCTGTAATAAGCAAGAGCGTAAGCATAGGAGAAGGCTCTGTTATAAAGGACTCCATTATTATGGAGGGCTGTAAGATAGGCAAGAATGTTCATCTTGACAGATGTATAATCGACCAGAACACAGTTATCGAAGACAATGTTTCAATGGGCGGCGGAGATAATACGCCTAACGAATTGAAGCCTAATATTTATAACACAGGTATTACCGTTATAGGAAGCAACACTCTTGTTCCTGCCGGTATAGAAGTTGGCAAGAACTGCGTTATCTACGGCAAGACAAGCAGTGAAGACTATGTAGACGGCAAGCTTCCGAGCGGTCAGTCTGTAATTTTTGAGGGGGCGATGTAATGAAAGCGATAGGTATTATTCTTGCCGGCGGCAACAGTGAAAGACTTAAATCTCTTTGTAAGGTAAGAGCAATAGCGGCTATGCCTGTTGCAAGCTCATACAGAGCAATAGACTTTACATTAAGCAATATGTCCAGCTCAAATATCAAAAAGGTTGCTGTAATTACTCAGTTCAATTCCAGAAGCCTTCACGATCATCTTTCTTCAGCTAAGTGGTGGGATCTGGACAGAAAGGAAGGCGGTCTATACATATTTACCCCATTCCTTTCAAGCGACAACAGCTTCTGGTTCAGAGGCGTTGCGGATTCTATTTATCAGAATATCTCATTCCTTAAGAGAAGCCATGAGCAATATGTTATAATCGCTTCCGGCGATGCCGTATATAAAATGGACTATAACAAGGTGCTTGAATACCACGTTGCAAAGGGCGCCGATATTACCATAGTTACCAAGGATATGGCAGGCACAGGCAGAGATGTTCACGACTTTGGCGTTATGACTTTTGACGGAGATATGAAGCTTACCTCCTTTGAGGAAAAGCCTATCGATCCCAAGAGTACAAATATTTCTCTCGGTATATATGTAATTTCAAGAACTCTCCTTATAAAGCTTCTTGAAAACACTATACCCAAGGGATATTATGATTTCGTAAAGGATATCATATTAAGAAACAGAAGTCATCTCAATATATACGGCTATCAGTTTGACGGATATTGGAATACGCTGAACAGTATTCAGGCTTATATGCAGACCAATATGGACTTCCTTGATCCCAATGTAAGAAGTATATTGACAACAGAGCCTTATATCGATACAAAGCCAAGCGACGATCCGCCCGCTAAGTTCAATTCCGATGCGGAGGTCAAGAATTCGCTCATAGGCACAGGTACTATTATTGACGGCAGCGTTAAGAATTCAGTGCTTTTCAGGAAGGTGACCGTTTCCGAAGGCGCAAGAGTAAATAATTCCATTATAATGAAAAGCTCCTATATCGGTAAGAACTGCGTTATAGAAAACGCTATTATCGATAAGGAGGCTGTAATAAGCGACGGCAAGCACGTTGAAGGTACGGCAGAGGAGCCTATTGTTATAACAAAGGGTCAGGTCATCTAAATATGTATAAAAAACGAGCGTTCATTGTTCACAATGGACGCTCGGTTTTTTTGAAAAAAATATAAAAATTTATTTATTTATATATGATGCTAGGCTTTTTCTCCCAGGTGCTTTATATTTTTATTATACATATATCTGAAAGCAAAGGCGCAAAGGGTAAATGAAATACACTCAGCCACAGGGAACGCAAACCATACATTGCTTACATTCTGTGTAAGGGAAAGAAGGAAAGCCACAGGCACAAGCACTACCAACTGACGCATAAACGAAACGCCCATTGACAGCAGACCGTTGCCCAAGGCTTGGAACACTGACAGGCTTATTATACAAAAGCTTGCTATCGTAAAGTGTATGCTTATTATCTTAAGAGCAGGCACGCCCATTGAAAGTATGTGTTCAAGATTGCTTTCATTGGCAAAGAGCATAAGCAGTCTGTCGGGTATGAGCTGGAATATGACAGTGCCTATTAGCAGCAGCGAAAAGGCGTATATTACGCTGAGCTTTACAGTCTTTACGAGCCTTTCCTTATTTTTTGCGCCAAGGCAGAATGCCACAATAGGCACCATACCGTTGTTAAGACCGAACACAGGCATAAATATAAAGCTCTGGAGCTTGAAATATATGCCGAATATGGCTATGGCTGTATCTCTTGCTTCCGTCAGCTCTAAAGCCGTATCTGTAATTATCATATGTGAGAATATTGTGTTAAGTCCCAGCACCATTACAGAGCCTATGGACGCCATAAGTATAGAGGGTACGCCTATATAGAGTATTTTAAGTATAGTTTCCCTGCTTGGTCTGAATTCCTTTATTTTAAATTGTATTTCCTTATTAACCTTTATATTGAGCACAATGGCAAATATGCCTGCTATACACTGACCTATAACGGTAGCAAGAGCGGCGCCTGCCATACCCATTCTGGGAGCGCCGAAAAGACCGAATATAAGTATGGGATCCAATATAATATTTATAATAGCGCCTGTAAGCTGTGTGAACATGGAATATATAGTCTTTCCCGTAGACTGTAAAAGCTTCTCAAAGCAGAACTGAGCGTACATACCTATGCTTACGCAGCACACTATTTGAAGATATACGGTGCCTGCGTCTTCTATTTCCTTAGAGCTTGCCTGGGCAGCCATAAAGGATCTTGCCACGGTCATACCCACTATAAAAAACAGCGCAAAGCAAATGATATACAGAAGTATGCCGTTAAGAGCCGTCTTGTTGACGCCTTCCTGATCCTTTGCGCCCAGATATCTGGAGAGTATGGCGTTCATACCTACGCCTATACCTGTGCCGCAGGCTATCATAAGGCTTTGCATAGGGAACACAAGGGATATTGCGGTCATACAGGCTGCGCTGTACTTTGCCACAAATATTGAGTCAACTATATTATAAAGAGCCTGCACCAGCATAGAGATCATCATAGGCAGCGCCATTGATATAAGGAGCCTGTTTACAGGCATGGTACCCATTTTATTTTCTCTCATCGTTTCAGCCATTTATATATCCTCCCGCTATTCATTCTTACATTCGTTTATGCCGGCTATTTCCGAAAGCTTGTCCAAAAGCCTGAGCAAGGTATCGATCTCCTCCGGGCTGAGTACCTTTTCTATACTCTTTTCAAAATCCACTACCACGGAGCGCATTTTACTGACGGCGGCAAGCCCCTTTTCCGTTATTATGAGCTTTTTGAGCCTTGCGTCATAGTCCACACTCTGTCTTGATACATAGCCCTTCTCCTCCAAATGAGTAAGTATGGAGGAAACGCTTGAACGCCTTATATCAAATTCCTCCTCTATATTCTTCTGAAAAATATCTCTGTGTGAATTTCTTGCCAGATATGTCAGTATGATATTCTGAGAATGAGTAAGACCGAAGTCGGAAAGCTTACCGTCCATTTTCCTCTTTATTTGATTGGAGACCTTATGGATCCTCTTCCCTATATGCTTTATTTCGTCATTTTCACATTTCATATTTATATCCTCGCTCATAAATACCTAAATGTTAGCCACCTAACATTTTATACGCATTTTTTGTTTTTGTCAATAGGGTTTTGGAGAATATTGGAGCTTAAAATATATAAATGACATCCTAAATAAAATATTTGTTCAGCACTTCTTTTATATCATCGGGTCTGAAACCTCTGCCAAGAAGATAATTAAATTGCTTTTGTTTTTCCTTTATATCCATAGGCTTGTTTTTAATGCGTCGGTCAAGGAGCGCCTTTATGGTATTGTATGTATCTTCTGTATTTTCAAGGCTCGCAAGCGCCGTATCCACATCCGAGTCGCTTACGCCCTTTAGCCTCAGCTCCCGTCTTATCCTTAGACCGCCCCATTTTTTTATATTGATACAGTCCTTTGCAAAGGCAAGGGCAAACTCGGTGTCGTTTATATAGCCGTATCTTTTAAAAAGCTCTATGACCTTCTTTGTGACCTCTTCGCCAAAGTCCTCTCTGAGCTTATCTCTAAGCTCTTTTTCGCTTCTCATTCTGTAGGACAAAAATTTAGCCGCCTTGTCCTTTGCCTTTGAATATATATTTTCGTTTATTATTTCATCATATTTTTCCTGGGTTATCTCCTTACCTTTTTCAAGCTTATAAAACAGCCTGTCCGCCTCCGACATACCAAAGGCAAACTTGTTGTCTATATACACGGAAACTCGGCTTTTATCCCTTGATTGTACCTTAATGTCAGTTATGAGCATCTGTAAACCTCCCTATACGCATTTTCCATAAACCTGCTTTATAGAGCATATATATAATAAGAGCAGATATTCCGTTGCTGGCAACAACACAGTACCATACGCTTTCTACGCCCATATGGAAGAAGGTCCTGAAAATATACAAAGTTAAAAATCTCCATATCCAAAGTCTTGTTGCCTCCACTATCATAGTGACTATCGTATTGCCTGCGCCGTTGAATATACCTGTGGTGGTATTGTATACGCCGTTTGTAAAGCACCAGAACGCCATAATTGAAAGGAAATCCGACGCCATAAGGGCTACGCTTTCGTCATGGGTAAATATTTCCACAATAGGTCTTGAAAGGAATTTTGAAAGTATAATACCCAGCGTAAAAAGGAATAATACAGACATGAGCCTGCCCTTACGATAGGACTCCACAGCCCTGTCCTGCTGCCTTGCGCCTATGTTTTGTCCCACTATTGTGGAGACCGCTCCGCCAAGGGCATTGGCAGGCATTGTTATAATGCTGTTTATCCTGTTGCCTATGCCGTAGGCAGCCATAGCGGCGTCGCCGTACATAAGCACATTTTTGGTCATAAGGAGAAAGCCTAGCTGCATAGTGGAATTTCCCAAAGCCGTAGGCAGACCCACAGATACAATGTTGCCAAACATTTTGCCGCTGAATCTAAAGCCTTTAAGACTTATTTTAATATCGTTGCCGCCTTTTGTAACGGCAATAAGGGCAATAAGAGCGCAGGGTATCTTGGCAAGGAACGTGGCAAACGCCGCTCCCGCTATGTCCCACTTGAACCCCATTATGAACAGGGGATCAAGTATCATATTAATAAGTATTCCCAGCATATTCAACTGCATGGGTCTTAGGGTGTCGCCCTGAGCCTGAGAGATCGCCGAATATATATTTATCATAAATAAAAAGGGCAGATCGCATATTACTATCCTTATATATGTAATGCCTAATGTATATACATCGCCTTCCGCTCCCAGCCATGTCACTATAGACGGCGTAAGCAGGAAGCATATAAGTCCGCAGACTATTGAAAATATCATTGAACAGACGAATATATGGTCAGCCATTGCCTTTGCATTTTTAGTATCTCTTGCGCCTACATACTGACTTATCAGTATAGCGCCTGCCATTGTTATGCCCTGTCCGAAGTGTATTATAACATTCTGCATGGGAGATACAAGGGATATTGCAGCCATTCTTGTAGTCTGCAGCTTCCCCAGCCAATATGTATCCGTAAGATTGTACATAGTCTGTATGAGGTTGTTTATCATTATGGGAACTGCAAGAGAAAGCAAAGCTCTTGTCATGTTTCCGCCAAGTATCATTTCGGTATTTGCCTTTGCGGAGCCTCTTTTATGCATTAATATCACCTCGGTATATTAGTGTATCTCAATTTTTAAGTATTTACAAGTAAATAATTAACAAAAAACCCACTTTATACAGAAAAATTAAGCATAAAGCGAAAAAACAGTTGTACTATTTCCATTTTTGTTTTATATTATTAAGGTAGAGATTTTTTTTGAGGGAGGCGGCATATATGAAAACAGTGGATCTTCACACTCATACTACCTGCTCGGACGGTACCTATTCCCCCGGGGAGCTTGTAGCATATGCCGCAAAAAAGGGACTGTCCGCCATAGCGATAACGGATCACGATACCCTCGACGGTATAGATGAAGCTGTACTTGAGGGCAAGAAAACAGGTGTAGAGGTAATACCCGGTATAGAAGTGTCTACGGAGTATGACGGATCGGATATACATATCGTCGGTCTTTTTGTAAACAACAGGGATCGTCATTTTCTGAATATTCTTTCCGATCTGCGTCATAAGAGGGAAAACAGAAACATCCTTATTGTGCAAAAGCTCAGAGAGCTTGGTATCGATATACATTACGAGGAGGTTGTAAAGGCTGCCGAAGGCGGTGTGCTAACAAGGGCACATATTGCAAACGTACTTATGGCAAAGGGCTGCGCAGGCAGTATAACGGAAGCATTTGACAAGTATATAGGCAGGCACGGTCCCGCCTATGTTAAAAGAGAGGTGCTTCCCTTGGAAGCAACACTTGAAATACTGAAGGATAACGGCGCTCTTACGGTATTGGCTCATCCTTTTTTGTATAAGCTTGGCAAAGAAGAGCTTGAAAATATGGTATCAACGCTTTCAAAAAACGGGCTTACGGGCATAGAAGCCTATTATTCTACTCACGATGCTTCGGATACGGAGTATATAAAAACGATCGCCCAAAAAAACGGGCTTTTGCTTAGCGGAGGCAGTGATTTTCACGGCAGCAACAAGCCCAATATAGATCTGGGTACGGGCAAGGGCGCTTTATCCGTACCTTATGATGTACTTGATGTACTGGAGAAATTTAAGGAGAGAAGATCATATGAGTAAGGACAGTATAAAGAATATTGCCGCCAATAAAAAGGCGTACCACGACTATTTCATACTGGAGACCTTTCAGGCAGGTATTGCGCTTACGGGTACGGAAGTAAAGTCCATGAGAGCAGGTCGCTGCAATCTAAAGGACAGCTTTGTCAAGATAGAAAACGGCGAAGCCATTATAAAGCAAATGCATATAAGCCCCTATGAACAGGGCAATCGTTTCAATCACGATCCCCTTGCCGACAGAAGACTTCTTCTGCATAGGTATGAAATAAATAAGCTTATAGGCGCAGTTACGAGAGACGGTCTTACAATAGTTCCGCTAAGGGTCTATTTCAAAGGCTCTCTTGTTAAGGTGGATATAGCTGTTGCAAGAGGCAAAAAGCTCTATGACAAACGACAGGATATAGCCAAAAAGGATCAGCAAAGAGAAGCTCAGAAGGAGTTTAAGGCAAAGTTTCAATGATCTTTTGAGCATAAGACTTCTCTGTTACCGAACAGATATATTAACTACGGCAATTCTGACTTAACATACGACAACAAAATTTTCACAAAAAAAACAAAGGAGAGATAAATATGGATTACAAAAAGATCGCAATGGAGAAGCATAAGGAGTGGGCAGGTAAAATAGAAGTAATATCAAGAGCGGAGGTCAACAGTGCCGATGAACTGTCCGTAGCCTATACTCCCGGCGTTGCGGAGCCTTGCCTTGCCATTAAGGAGGATCCCGACAGGATATACGAGCTTACAAGAAAGCATAACCTGGTAGCCGTGATCACAGACGGCTCCGCCGTGTTGGGACTTGGCAATATAGGACCTATGGCAGGTATGCCCGTAATGGAGGGCAAATGCGTGCTTTTCAAAGAGTTTGCCGATGTAGACGCCTTTCCTCTGTGCGTTAATTCACAGGATGTGGATACGGTAGTGGAAACAATATACAGGATATCCGACAGCTTCGGCGGAATCAATCTGGAGGATATAGGGGCGCCAAGGTGCTTTGAAATAGAGCGAAGGCTCAAGGAAAAATGTAACATACCCATATTCCACGACGATCAGCACGGCACGGCTGTTGTAGTGCTTTCAGGCATAAGGAATGCTCTCAAGCTGACAGGCAAAAAAGCCGAAAACTGCAAGGTGGTCATGAGCGGAGCAGGCGCAGCGGGTACCGCCATAGCAAAGCTCTTGCTTACTGCAGGCTTTAAAAATATAGTTATGAGGAATATAGACGGCGTTATCACAGCCGATAAAACATATAAAGACCCTTCCCTTACGGAGCTTGCAAGTATTACCAACCCCAACAGGGAAGACGGTACTCTGGCGGAGATCGTCAAGGGCGCAGATATTTTCATAGGCGTGTCCGCTCCCAATATACTTACGGGAGATATGGTAAGGACGATGAATAAGGACGCAATAATATTTGCCATGGCAAATCCGAATCCCGAAATACTTCCCGAAGAGGCTCTTAAGGCAGGCGCCAAGGTAGTGGCAACAGGGCGTTCCGACTATCCCAATCAGATAAACAATGTGCTGGCATTCCCCGGCATATTCAGAGGCGCTCTGGATGTAAGGGCAAGAGATATAAACGACGAAATGAAGCTGGCGGCTTCGGAAGCCATTTCAAGACTTGTTACTGACGAGGATCTGGAAAAGGGAATAATAATACCCTCCGCCTTTAACAAAAATGTTTCAAAGGACATAGCTAAGGCAGTTGCCGAAGCCGCTGTAAGATCCGGAGTTGCCGGTATCAAAAAATAATTGATCGATTGGAGAAAAATATGGAAACGCTTTTAAATTTTCTGTTGGAACTGCTCAATGGTCTTAACAAAGACCTGACACTGTTTATTGTATCCATGGTACCTGTTATAGAGCTTAGAGGCGGCATTATAGCCGCTGCTCTCCTTGGAGTGCCTATTGTAAGAGGTTGGCTCATATGTATAGCGGGAAATATGGTGCCTATACCCTTTATATTGCTTTTTATAAACAAGATATTTGATATAATGAAAAAATGGCAGCTTACGGCTAAGCTCGCAAACAAGCTGGAAAGCAGAGCTATGGGCAAAAGCGAAAAAATACAGAAGTATGAATTCTGGGGACTGATGATATTTGTCGGCATACCCCTGCCCGGCACAGGAGCATGGACAGGAGCGATAATAGCCTCTCTGCTCAGGATAAAGCTTAAAAGAGCAATACCTGCCATTGCCTGCGGCGTGCTTTTGGCAAGCGCGATCATGTGTATTGTAAGCTATGGCGGAGTCTATATAGTAAGACTTTTCGGCTAACGGTAGGTTTTAGCTGGAGGCGTTTTATTACCTCTCAGTCAGCCCCGCTCACAGTAATCCTTTATACTACTTGTTGCCGAGGGCTGACAGCTCCCCTGATAGGGGAGCTTTATGTTATTGTTATTTAAATTTACTTATTTACTTAAAAAAATAAACACCTACACTAAGTCATAGTGTTGTCTCCTCTGACCTCCCCTGCAAGGGGAGGTGGCAGTCCGAAGGACTGACGGAGAGGTTCTCCAATGCAAAGTAGGGGGACCGCTTGCGGTGGAGAGGTCGCCGCATATCCTCAAAAAAAAAGCTGCCCCTTATTACAAGGGGCAGCTTAGCGTGTCGATAAAATCGACACGCTTGAAAGAAATGCTTGCATTTCTTTCAGTTTAATTAAGGTCGGAACCAGCCGTGTTTTCCGCAATTTTGGCAATTCTGCCAAAATTACAGAAAAGTTCCTGTCCTCAGGCGGGCAAAGCTCGATCAGCAACTTTGCTTCGCAAAGCAAGCCGCATTACTCTCTTGCGGTTGCAAACTTGCGGATTAGAGTCTGCGACGCTTTTTTTTGCAAGCTGTTCTTTATTCTAATTCATGTTTATTGTCAAAATATTGTTTTTTCGACAGTCTGAGCTGCCCCACTTGTTACAAGTGGGGCAGCCCTTTTTTATCATATTTTATTAAATACATTATTCATAAGAACAGCCATCTGCGCTCTTGTTATCTTAGCCTCAGGCTCAAGAGTCGTAGCGGAGGTTCCCGTTACATAACCGCCGTTTATAAGAGCGGCTACAGCCTCTTCATTTCCCGCAGAAATATCTATTGAGTCGGTATAAGCGTCAAGACAGGATGTATCTGTATTGAATGTCTTACCTATGGATACAAGTCCCTTATAAGTCATTACCATAATATCCTCTCTTGTAATATATTCATCGGGCTTGAATTTATCATTCTTAACGCCTGAGCCTATATTCCTTGCCTTAACTATACCCACATAGTTGGAATAGTACTTGCCGAAGGGTACATCCGTGTAGTTGCTTGAAGCGACTTCCCCGTCTATGCCCAGTATTTTTGTAAGCACAATGGCAAAATCGCATCTCTTTGTATTGGCATCGGGAGAAAACTTATTCTGACCGGTACCTACTATAATGCCGTGAGAAGCCATATTGTTTACAGCCTCTGTCGCCCATGGTCTGTGAGAGATATCGTTAAATGTAACTGTATTTACACTCTGACCAAAAGCGCTTGACTTTGTATTGAATATTGACGGATCCGCAGTTGTCGCTTCCACAGCCTTTTCGGTAGTGGTAGTGGTGGTAGTCCTTGATACACCCGTTACTGTTACAAGTATCTGCACTATCTCGCCGTCTTCATGCTCGCAAAGTACTGCCGCAATGCCGTTGGCAACGCCTGTGACCTCGCCGTCTCTGTTTACCGTAAGGACGTCCTTTCTGTTACTTGAAAAATCGTATTCGTCTACATCGTTGTCAAGATATCTTTCAATGCTCTTGGAGGAACTGCCGCTTAATGACATTTCCTCAAAGGTGTAATCTCTGTCTACGTTTATATCAAAGGTATAATCCGTATCGCCCTCAGCCTCTACCTTTGTATCGCCTTCGTCAACAGCGCTTATTATACCCTTTCTTTCATCTACCTCGGCAACATCGTCATCATGC
Organism: uncultured Clostridia bacterium; assembly: GCA_947624015.1. Classification (GTDB taxonomy): domain Bacteria; phylum Bacillota; class Clostridia; order Lachnospirales; family CAG-274; genus CANPXH01. The sequence continues at coordinate 40,040 of CANQIA010000011.1, read as the reverse complement.
ACATCCCAGTCATAATCGTCGGGATCGTCCTCAAGTATTTCGCTTACGTCTACCTCGTCGCTTGTGCCTAAGTAAAATTCCCAGTCGGTCTTTTCCTTTACGTTTGATGAAGAGGAGCTTCCTCCCTCGCCTACCGTTACGTTAAACGTGTACTTAAGATCCTCGTCGTCAAGTGTGGCGGTAACTCTTGCGGTACCCTCTCTCTCACCTGTTATGACGCCCTTTGCGGATACCGATACGCAGGAGTCGTTGGACTTCCAGTCGTAATCTCTTGCCTCGTAGTCGTCGTCAACATAGGAATAAAGATTCTTTGTACCGTCTACATCTATGCTTATCTTTCTGGAATCGCTTGAAGATGAGCTTGAGCCTGAAACGGATACATTAAATGTATATTCATAGTTTTTGCCCTTCTCGCTGGCGGTTGCCCTTACAGTTGTGGTACCTCTCTTCTGACCTGTAATAACGCCTCTTGAAGTAACGGTCACTATTGATGTATTGCTTGATCTCCATTCATAAGAGTTGGAGCTTATGTCCTTGTTTACATAATTATACAGATTCTTTTCCTCGTCTATGTCTATCTCTATATCCCTGTCTGATGTAACATCATCATCCCTGCTTGAAGATGAGGATGAAGAAGACTTTGTGGTAGCCTCGGGAGCCTTTTCGGTAACATTTTCCGCAGGCTTTTCTGTAACATTCTCGGCAGGCTTTTCGGCTTCGGAGCCTGCGGGAGCTTCCGTTATTTCCTCCACAGGTTTCTCCGTTACATCCTCGGCAGGAGCCTCAGGCGTGGTTTCGGTATCGCCCTGAGTCGGCGCACTTTCTTCGCTGCCGGAAGCGGTATTATCATCTGCGTAAACGCTCAGCGTAGGCGCAGTAAGCATAACGCCTGCCAATATCAACGCTATTAGTCTCTTTTTCATTCTTTTCCCCTCCATGTAAAAAATAATAAATGTAATTTAATTATATCACTATTGATTTATTTTGCAATATAATTTATTCAAATTCGGACGCAAGCTTGGAGTTTACCTTTGAAGCGATACCGTAAACACCTTTTTTGATGCTGTTCAGTTCATTTTCAAGCCCTGCCTCCGTCTGACCTGCGTCTGTCTTTTCCTTAAGCTGAGCAAGCCTTATGCCAAGCTCTATAAGCTGAGAATAGTCCTCCTGAGTTATTTCGCCTAAATCGACTCTTCTGGAGCATTCGTTCTGGAAAGAAATATAGCTTGTGGAAAACTTGGCTACCTTGTCTTTAAGGGTAGTCGGCTCTGCTTGCTGAGGCTGAGAAGCAGGACTTTGAACAGCCTCTCCAGTCTGAGGCGCTTCATCCTCTTCCTCGGTCTCGATAGAGTCCTCATGCTTTACAAGGGAATCTATAACATCGTTTGAGGCAGATACCTGTGAGGCTATCACTGCCAGCTCCTCCTTTATTTTTTTAAGCTCCTTCTTTACGGCATCGGAGCTGCCGCCGCTTATTTTAATATCGCTTATCCTCTTTAGATAATGTGTGAACTCGTCGTATCTGGTCTTGTCTATTATGCCCTTTTGCAAAGCGCTTTCCACAAGAGGCTTAAGCTGTTGTGAAAGAGCATCCAGTTGTTCTACTGTCTCGGCAACAGCCTTATCTGCGCCTTCATCCACCGCTTCCGTACTCTGCTCGGCTACGCCTTCCTCTGTTTTTTTGCCGCAGCCTGTAAACACAAGCGATAATGCTACAAGGCATACTGCCAGAGATCTGAATTTTTTCATATACATCCTCCTATTCTATTATACCTCTTATTTGGCATATATCTTCTATGCCGTTTTCGATCATATATTCCTCTATACCCTTTAGCGTATCGGCTGTTGCCTTGGGATTTACAAAATTGGCAGTGCCTATGGCAACGGCTGTGGCACCTGCCATTATAAATTCAATAGCGTCTTCTCCGTTTGAAATACCGCCCATTCCTATAACAGGCACATCCACGCATTTACATACCTCATATACCATCCTAAGAGCTATGGGCTTTACGGCAGGACCGCTCATACCGCCTATTTTCCTGTAAAGCACAGGAGCCCTTCTGTGAATGTCTATCTTCATGCCCGTAATGGTATTTATAAGGCTGAGAGCATCGGCTCCGCCTCTTACCGCCGCCTTGGCTGTGGCTGTAATATCGGTAACATTGGGACTGAGCTTAACTATAAGGGGCTTATCCGCCTCCTTTTTTACCTCTGATACCACCTTCTCTACCATAACGGGATCCGTACCGAATGCCATACCGCCTTCATCTACGTTGGGACAGGATATATTCAGCTCCAGAAGATCTACATCCCTGCCCCTGAGCTTTTTTACAACAGCCTTGTACTGATCTATGGAATGTCCGCATACATTTACAACTATTTTTGTATCGTACTGTCTTAAAAAAGGAATATCGTTTTCTATAAAATAGTCCACTCCCGGGTTTTGAAGTCCCACAGAGTTCAGCATACCGCCGTATACCTCGGCTATCCTTGGCGGAGGATTGCCCTGCCATGGCTTTGCCGCCACTCCCTTTACGACAACAGCCCCTATTTTGTTAAGGTCTGTAAGCTCTGAATACTCTCTTCCGCTTCCAAATGTGCCGGAAGCCGTCATAATTGGATTTTTAAGCTCAACACCGCATATATTTACCTTGGTATTCATTACCAGCACACCTCCCTGCTGTCAAATACGGGACCGTCTTTGCACACCTTTTTATATACGATCTTGTCATTTTCCTTTACAGGCAATACGCAGCCTACGCAGGCTCCTATGCCGCACGCCATTCTTTCCTCCATAGAAACGCAGCAGCTTATATTTTTTTCCTCTGCCCATGCGGAAAGATATTTTAGCATTATCCTGGGTCCGCAGGAGTATATGATATCCGCCGAAATGTCCTCAGCCTTTAGCAGATCCACCACATTTCCCTTAAAGCCCAAAGAGCCGTCGTCTGTTGTTATATACACCTTAGCCCCTGCTTCTCTGAATTCATCTGCCAGAAACGAACCTGTCCTATAACCCAGTACGGCGATCTTTGTGCAATTAAGCTGTCTGCATGCCTCCAAAAGAGGAGGTATACCTATGCCGCCGCCTACAAGAAGCGCCCTGCCGTCCACATCATCGATAATATCATAGCCGTTTCCGCAAGGACCAAGCACTCTTATACTGTCGCCCTCCCTTAACCGTGAAAATAACTCCGTACCCTTTCCCACTATCTGAAACACAAGTCTTACAGTACCCTGTATCTTATTTATGCCGCATATACTTATAGGTCTGGGAAGCAGATTAATGCCGTTGTCGGGATACAGCTCCACAAACTGTCCCGCCTTTGCTTCTCTTGTAATATGAGAGCATTCTATTACCATGTCGCATATATTTTCACTTATAAATTCCTTTGAAATTATTTTTGCATTTTCTATGGTCTTCATAACTTCCTCCTTCAGCTTTATATTTTCATTGTAAATCATTTTTTATGATTTTACAAGTAAAGTATAAAAAATCCTGTGTAAACACAGGATTTTTTATTGCATATAGTAAAATGCATCGTCGGGAACGGCACGCCCTACGGAATCTATACTGATATCGTATAATATCGTATAGAGCTTGTTCAGTTCCACTTTCATATCGGGACCTGTCAATATACCTATGCCGCATCCCGGTATAGCCTTCTCAACTGCGTCTTTGCTGTCAAAAAGCTCATATTTTTCCGCAAGCTCCGCCGTCTTGCTCATATTATGTCTGGTTATGGAAACAGAGGCAACATAGTCTTTTATAAAAAGATCTGAGACCTCCCTGTTGCTGTCAAGAAATTTTTTGGAAATAACAAGACAGTTTGTGGCAAGAGTACAGTCTGCCGCCTCCTGCCAGTAGTCGTACAGATCCGCTACAACAAATATACCGCTGCTCGTAAGCTCCGCCTGTGAACAGAAGGGCTCCTGCAAAAGAGCAAGTGAACCGGGAGTCTCGCTCAGCGCCTTTATAACAGCCTCGTTTGTGTCAACATATCTGTATTCAAAGGAAATGCCCTTGTACTCGGCTATTTTATTGAGTACGGGTTCAGCCATTTTATCTGTTTCGTTTATAATTATAGTCCTGCCGTCAAAATCCTTTATATCCGAATAGGACTGAGAACCGCCGTTTTCCAGTATGTAATAATTACAGGTAGACGATATTGCCCCAACGCAGCACTTGAAATCATACTCGTTATAGAGCTTGGCAGCCTTGTCCGGAGGAAGTATAGCCGCATTTACATCGCCCTTGGCAAGAGCGCCCATAAGCTGATTGGGATCCTGATACAGCTCTGCGGAATAAGTTTCGTAGGCAGAATCATCCTCGCTGTTTTCAAGAAGATGGGCTATGCTCACAGAGCCTGCGCCTTTTGTTGCGCCTATTTTTATAGCTGTCTTTTCTGTCTGAGGAGTTTCCTCCAAATCATCCGCTTCCGCCTCGGTCGCAGGGGGAACAGGGGTATTTTCCCCGACCCGAACTGTTTTGGCGCAGCCGCTCAGCAATACCGACGATGCCGAAAGCAGAATAAGTATTTTCTTTATCATATATATATCCTCATAAGTATCTTAATGTTGTATTTAGATATATTTTAATATTTCCTGCTGATTTTGTCAATATTATCGTAGTTTGTATATGGATTTTTTATATATTTTTATAGGCAAGTCCAACTGTATGCCCGTATGTATTTAAGGGCAAATATACTCCCCCGACTTCCTTATAAAAAAGTCGGGGGAAAGCAATGGATATATTTGTCACACTCCATGCATAAGAAGTCCTTCCATTTCTGTTATGCCCTTCCTCTGGGAAGATATAATGGCATAAACTATGGGCTTAAGCTCAGGGCATATCTCGTACTGAAGCACATTTTCGCCCATCTGCACGGCACCTCTGTGGTGTGGTATCATTTCTCTTATAAAATCCCCGTTTATATTATTGTTGGTACGAGAATTCTCCATGGCGGAAAACATTACCTCCATTATTCTGTCTACTCGCCTTTGATAGAGGTATACATCTCTGTCGGGGTTTATTTTTTTGCTGCAGCTCTCCAATATATCCAACATATTTTCTATGCTTTTTGTCTGCTCGCTTATAATACCCTCCGCTATATTCTGCAAGGGTATATTTGTGGTATATCTAAGTAAATTGTGGGACATTTCCACAGCCGCTCTGTGATGAGGTATCATCTGTACCATAAAGTTACGGGAAATACTGCCGTTTAGCTCAGCCTCCGTCATTCCCTTTATCATATCCTCAAGGATACAGTGGTATGTATTAAGATATTCCTTTGTAACATTACTTAATATATAGGGATCCTTCATAGCATCAGCTCCTTTTGTAAAGCATATGTTTTGAATATGGATTTTAACACAAAATGCTTGACAAATACCCCATGGGGGTATATTATGTATATAAGATATTTAACAGTGAGGTAAAGAATATGGAATGTTGCGGCAAAACAAAGGAACGCTCTCCCGAAGAGTACAAAAGCCTTATAAACAGGCTTAACAGAATAGAAGGTCAAATTAGAGGGATAAAGGGTATGGTGGAAAAGAACATATACTGCGCCGACATACTTATACAGGTGGCTGCAGTGACCTCAGCCCTCAGTTCCTTTAACAGAGAGCTTCTTGAAAATCATATAAAAAGCTGCGTTGTAAACGATATAAAAAACGGCAAATACGAAACAGCCGACGAGCTGGTTGAAATTTTAAAGAAAATAATAAAATAAGGCGGTAATAAAATGGGAAACATAGTAATAATACTGATACTTTCGATAACGATACTCCTTGCCTTAAGACCAACGATAAGACACTTTAAGGGCAAGGGCGGATGCTGCGGAGACTGCTGCCGCTGTTACCGACATAAGGAGGAGAAATAAATGACGCAATACAATGTAACGGGTATGAGCTGCGCCGCTTGCAGCGCTCGTGTGGAAAAAGCGGTAAATGCCGTTGAGGGAGTTACCGCCTGTTCCGTAAGTCTGCTTACAAACTCCATGGGCGTTGAAGGAAGCGCAAGCCCCGACGCTGTTATATCCGCCGTTGTAAAGGCAGGCTACGGCGCTTCTCTAAAGGGATCCGAAAAAAAAGCCGTGGACGATGACGCTCTTGCGGACAGGGAAACGCCTGCCCTTAAAAGAAGGCTTATATGGTCGCTTATATTCCTTGCGGCTCTTATGTATCTTTCAATGGGACATATGATGTGGGGCTGGCGTATACCGGGATTTTTAGAGGAAAACCATGTGGCTCAGGGACTTTTACAGCTTTTGCTGACGGCGATAATAATGATAATTAATCAGAAATTTTTCATTAACGGCTTTAAAGGACTTTTACACGGCGCTCCCAATATGGACACTCTTGTGGCTCTCGGCTCTATGGCGTCATTTGTATACAGTGTGTACGCCCTTTTTGCCATGACATATGTGGCAGGGGATATGGCGGCAGAGATGAAATATATGCACGAATTCTATTTCGAATCCGCAGCTATGATACTTACGCTTATTACGGTAGGCAAAATGCTTGAAGCCCGTTCAAAGGGCAAGACCACAGACGCCATAAAGGGTCTTATGAAGCTTGCTCCCAAGACCGCTGTTATTATTTCTCAGGGCAAAGAGATAACTGTGCCGATAGAACAGGTGCAAAAGGGAGATGTGTTTGCCGTGCGCCCCGGCGAAAGTATACCCGTAGACGGTATAGTTCTTGAGGGTACAAGCGCAGTTGACGAATCCGCTCTTACGGGAGAAAGCATACCCGTTGACAAGTCGGAGGGCGACAGGGTATCCGCTGCCACAGTAAACCGCTCGGGATATATACGATGTAAGGCAACAAGGGTCGGAGAAGATACCACTCTCTCACAGATCATAAAAATGGTAAGCGATGCCGCAGCCACAAAGGCTCCTATCGCAAAAATAGCCGATAAGGTATCGGGCATATTTGTGCCTGCCGTTATAACCATAGCCCTTATTACAGTTATAATATGGCTTATTGGAGGACAGACCTTCGGTTTTGCCTTGGCAAGAGGCATTTCGGTGCTTGTAATAAGCTGTCCCTGTGCTTTGGGTCTGGCAACGCCTGTTGCCATTATGGTAGGCAGCGGAGTAGGCGCACGGCACGGCATACTTTTTAAAACTGCGGTCTCATTGGAGGAAACAGGCAGAGTAAATGTTGTGGCATTGGACAAAACAGGCACCATAACAAAAGGCAAGCCTGTGGTAACGGACATAATACCTTGCCGCAATGTGACCGAAAAGGAGCTTATATCAATGGCATATGCCCTTGAGAGCAAAAGCGAGCATCCTCTTGCAAAGGCTGTTATACAAAAGGGAAACGACGAAGGTATGACCCCTGCCAATGTTACCGATTTTAAGGCTCTTCCCGGAAACGGACTTACAGCCCTGCTGGAAGGCAAAAGGCTTACAGGCGGTAATCTTAAATTCATAAGCTCTCATATGACGATACCCGACGATATGGCGCAAGCCTATGAAAAGCTTTCAGCAGAGGGAAAAACTCCACTTTTGTTTGGTGTGGATAATGCGTTCATGGGTATCATAGCGGTAGCGGACATAATAAAAGAAGACAGTCCCTCAGCCGTTTCAGAGCTTAAGAGCATGGGCATACACGTTGTAATGATAACCGGGGATAATGAAAGGACTGCCGCTTCCGTGGGAAAACAGGCAGGCGTAGACCAAGTCATAGCGGGAGTGCTGCCAAAGGGCAAGGAAAAAACTATCGCTTCACTTAAGAGCAGGGGCAAGGTGGCAATGGCAGGCGACGGTATAAACGATGCTCCTGCACTTACCTCTGCCGATACGGGTATAGCCATAGGCGCAGGTACCGATATAGCCATAGACGCCGCAGATGTAGTGCTTATGAACAGTAGGCTAAGCGATGTGCCTGCTGCCATAAGACTGAGCAGAGCTACACTCAGAAATATACACGAAAATCTTTTCTGGGCATTTTTCTACAACGTGATAGGCATTCCCCTTGCGGCAGGAGCGCTTATACCCTTATTTGGTTTAAAGCTAAATCCCATGTTTGCCGCTGCGGCAATGAGCTTATCCAGCTTTTGCGTAGTATCAAACGCTTTAAGACTTAATTTTGTTAATATTTATTCCTCTAAAAAGGATAAAAAAATAAAAATAAAAAAGGAGAATAAGACTATGGAAAAAACTATCAGGATCGAAGGTATGATGTGTCCTCACTGCGAGGCTGCCGTAAAGAAATGCCTTGAGGCATTCCCCCAGGTAGACAAGGCTGTTGCCAGCCACGAGGAAGGCACTGCCGTTGTTACTCTCAACAAGGATATGGATATGTCTTTGCTTTCAAAAGCCATTGAAGAGCAGGGATATAAAGTTATAGGATAATGGAAAAACTAAAGACTATATAACGCAAAAGGAGGCTGTCACATTGTAAAAATGCGGCAGCCTCCTATCATTTCTGATTAAGATATTCGTTGCAAGCCTTTGCAGCCTCACGACCTTCGTGTATCGCCCATACTACAAGGCTCTGACCTCTTCTCATATCTCCTGCGGCAAAAACGCCCTTAAGACTTGTGGCATACCTGCCGTATTCTGCCTTTACATTACTTCGCTCATCTGTATCTAAGGACAACTGCTTTATAAGCGTGTCCTCGGGACCTGTAAAGCCCATGGCAATGAGCATGAGCTGACATGGCAATACCCTTTCGGTACCCTCTATGGGCATAGGTATCATCCTGCCATTTTTATTTACCCAGTCCACCTTTACGGTGTGTACCTCCTTTATATGACCCTTTTCATCGGGTACGACCTTGGTAACTGTGGTAAGATATTCTCTGGGATCCCTTCCCCAAAGCTTTATAGCCTCTTCCTGACCGTAATCGGTCTTTTTGATACGAGGCCACTGAGGCCAATGATTGGCAGGCGTCCTGCTCAGGGGAGCCTCAGGCATTATTTCTATCTGACAGACCGATCTGCAGCCGTGTCTTATAGCGGTACCGACACAGTCCGTACCCGTATCTCCGCCGCCTATTATTATAACATCCTTATCCTCTGCGCTTATATACTGTCTGTCCTCAAGGTTGGAATCCAGAAGGCTCTTTGTATTTGCCTTGAGGAAATCCACGGCAAAGTGTATGCCCTTTACATCATTCCTGCCTTCGCATACCAGATCTCTTGGCTTTGTGGCGCCGCAGCAAAGCACCACTGCGTCAAATTCCTTTATAACTGCGGCGGAAGAGTAGTTCTTGCCTATCTCAGTATTTGTAACGAATGTTATACCTTCTTTTTCAAGTATATCCACACGCCTTTGCACTATCTTTTTGTCCAGCTTCATATTGGGTATACCGTACATAAGAAGTCCGCCTATCCTGTCGCTTCTCTCAAATACCGTTACCTTATGTCCAAGCTGATTGAGTATATCGGCGCAGGCAAGTCCCGCAGGTCCCGAACCTACAACGGCAACTCTCTTCTCCGTTGATTTTTTGGGTATCCTTGGTTTTACCTTGCCCTGAGCAAACATAGTGTCTATAATGTGTACCTCTATGTTCTTTACGGTAACTGACGGCTCGTGCATACCAAGTGTACATGAACCCTCGCAAAGAGCGGGACACACCCTTCCCGTAAATTCGGGGAAGTTGCTTGTCATGGAAAGGCGTTTATATGCCTCCTCTATTTTGCCATGGTATACAAGGTCGTTCCATTCCGGTATAAGATTGCCCAAGGGACATCCGCCCTCTACGGGAGAACCCGTATGGCAGAAGGGTACGCCGCAGTTCATACATCTGGCGCCCTGTGTCTTAAGCTCCTCTATATCAAAATGGTTGTGAAATTCTCCCCAGTCCTTTATCCTTTCCTCGGGGCTTCTGTCTTGGGGAAGCTTCCTTTCATATTCTAAAAATCCTGTGGGCTTACCCATTTACAACACTCCCTTCCGGTCTGGGAACGATAGTAGAGCCGCTTACTGTAATGAATGCGTCTAAAAGCGCATCCTCATCGCTTAATCCCGCTGCCTTGGCTCTGTCTATTTCCTCTATCATTTCCTTATATGCCTTCGGTATTACCTTTACAAAATTCTTTATTTCGGTCTCAAAGTTTTCAAGAATATATTTGCCTCTTGCGGAGCCTGTGTATTTAACGTGCTTTTCGATCATTTCCTTAAGCTCTGCAATATCCTTGGTATCCTTCATTTCCTCTATAAGTATAAGCTCCTTGTTGCAGCGCTTTTCAAAATCGCCGCCGTCGTTATATACATAGGCGATGCCGCCGGACATACCTGCGCCGAAGTTTCTGCCCGTCTTACCGAGAACGGCTACACGACCGCCTGTCATATATTCGCAGCCATGCTGACCTATACCCTCTATAACGGCGCTTATTCCCGAATTCCTTACACAGAATCGTTCTCCTGCCATACCGTTGATATAGGCTTCTCCGCTTACGGCTCCGTAAAATGCCACATTGCCTATTATAACATTGTCCTCTGGAGTAAATTTGCTTTCCTTCGGAGGCACTACTATTATTTTGCCTCCGGAAAGTCCCTTGCCTATATAGTCGTTGGCATCGCCTTCAAGCCGCATTGTCACTCCATGGGTCTGAAAAGCGCCGAAGCTCTGTCCTGCGCTGCCCTTGAAGGTAAGATTTACAGTATCCTCCTTAAGACCGTCAACGCCGTACTTCCTTGTGATCTCGCTTGAAAGGATAGTGCCGCAAACTCTGTTTATATTTGTTATCTCCATAGAAGCGTTTATCCTCTTGCCTGTCTGTATTGCAGGAGTACAAAGCCTTACAAGAGCATTTACATCAAGACAATTTTCAAGCTCGTGATCCTGCTTTACATTAAAGTATCTCTCGCTGTCGTTAGAGCATATCTTGGGCTGGTAAAGTATACTTGTAAGATCCACTTCCTTAGCCTTCCAGTGACTGAGCTTCTTTGGAGTAAGCTTTTCAACATGTCCTATCATTTCATTTATGTTCTTGACGCCAATCTTTGCCATCCACTCTCTCAGATCCTGAGCTATAAAACGCATAAAGTTTTCAACATATTCGGGCTTTCCCGTAAACTTGGCTCTTAAAGCAGGGTTCTGAGTGGCAACGCCTACGGGACAGGTGTCCAGATTACATACACGCATCATTACACAGCCCATAGTTATAAGAGGACCTGTGGCAAAGCCAAATTCCTCTGCTCCCAAAAGGCAGGCAACGGCTACGTCACGACCTGTCAGAAGCTTACCGTCGGTTTCTATTACCACTCTGTTCCTCAGATTATTCATAAGCAGCGCCTGATGAGTTTCGGCAACGCCAAGCTCCCAGGGCAGACCCGCATGTCTTACGCTGGTTCTGGGAGCTGCTCCTGTACCGCCGTCATAACCGCTTACAAGTATTACGTCTGCACGTCCCTTTGCAACGCCTACGGCTATGGTGCCTACTCCTGCTTCCGATACAAGCTTTACGCTTATTCTTGCATCTCTGTTGGCATTTTTAAGGTCGTGTATGAGCTGGGCAAGATCCTCGATAGAATATATGTCATGGTGAGGCGGCGGAGAAATAAGACCGACTCCCGGAGTTGAATTTCTCGCCTTTGCTATCCACGGATATACTTTCTTGCCGGGCAGATGACCGCCCTCGCCGGGCTTTGCGCCCTGAGCCATTTTTATCTGTATCTCTATGGCATTTTGCAGATAATGTATCGTTACGCCAAATCGTCCCGATGCCACCTGCTTTATGGCAGAACGTCTCAGATCCCCGTTGGCGTCGGGAGTGAATCTTTCAGCTTCCTCTCCGCCCTCGCCGCTGTTTGACTTGCCGCCAAGCCTGTTCATGGCTATTGCCATACACTCGTGAGCTTCCTTGGAAATAGAGCCGTAGCTCATTGCTCCTGTCTTAAAACGCTTTACAATAGATTCTACAGGCTCCACCTCGTCTATATTGATAGGCTTATCCACCTGTCTTATATCCAGAAGTCCTCTTATGGTGCAAAGCTGCCGACTTGTGTCGTTCTGGAGCTTTGTAAATTCCTTGAACAGCTTGTAATCGCCTTCACGGCACGCCTTTTGCAAAAGATATATGGACTTTGGATTGAACATATGGTATTCGCCGTTTCTTCTCCACTTATAGTCGCCGCCCGGCTCAAGAGCCTCCACCTTCTTAAGGGGATCAAAAGCCTTGGCATGGCGAAGCTGCGCCTCCTTGTCTATATGAGAAAGCTCAAGACCGCCTATCCTTGTAACGGTTCCCGTAAAGAAGCGGTTTACAACGGCTTCGCTTATACCCAGCGCCTCAAATATCTGAGCGCCCTGATAGCTCTGTATAGTGGAAATGCCCATTTTTGACATTATTTTTACTATACCGTGAGTGACCACATCTATATAAGTATTTATGGCATCCTCCGCTGACTTTGTAATATAATCATTCTCTGCCATATCCTCCAAGGTTTTATATACCAGATACGGATTTATGGCGTTTACGCCGTAGCCCAGAAGCACTGCAAAATGGTGTACCTCTCTGGGTTCTCCCGTTTCCAGTACAATGCTGACCTTCATTCTTGTGCCTGTCTTTATAAGGTGATGATGAAGTCCCGCTCCTGCCAGAAGAGCAGGTATGGGACACTTGTTCTCATCTACGCCCTTGTCCGAAAGCACTATTATATTGCACTTATTGTCTATGGCTATATCCACTGCCTCAAAAAGGTTGTCAAGAGCCGATTCAAGACCGTTTTTCTCCTTTATGTTGTAAAGCATCGGTATTGTAACGGCTTTGAAATCCTTTTCGCTTATAGACTTAAGGTCTGACATCTGCTTGTTTGTAAGTATGGGAGTATTGCTTCTTATTCTCTTGCATACCTTGGCTCTGGGTTCAAGCATATTTCTTTCTCCGCCAAGGTATACAAATGTGCTTGTAACGACTTCCTCTCTTATGGCGTCAATAGGCGGGTTTGTTACCTGGGCAAATAGCTGCTTAAAGTAATTGTAAAGCAACTGAGGTTTATCGGAAAGCACGGCAAGGGGAGAGTCCGTACCCATTGCGCCTATGGGATCGGTACCGTTTTCTATAATACCCTTTAATGTAGTGTCTATATCCTCCCATGTATAGCCAAATGCCTTTTGCTCCGTAAGGAGATCCAAGCCTGAGCTAAAGTTGTTCTCCTTGTTTACAAAAAGATTTTCAAGCTCTATAAGCCTGTTTATCATTATTTCTCCGTAGGGATGCTTGCTTGCCTCTTCCTTTATCTTCTTAACAAGGTCTCCCCATTCCATAGGCTTTGCCTTTGCGCTTATATTGTCTATGCTCATAAGGTTTTCCCTTACCCAATCCTCATAAGGATACTTGGAAGCAACTGAAGTCTTTACCTCTTCATCTGATATTATCCTGCCCTCCTTAGTATCTATAAGCAGCATTTTTCCCGGTTCGAGCCTGCCCTTTTTAACGACCTTATCGTCATCTATATTTATAACGCCAACCTCGGAGGAAAGCACAAGGGTATCGTCGCTTGTCACAACATATCTTGCAGGTCTTAAGCCGTTTCTGTCCAAAGTGGCGCCTACCACTTCTCCGTCTGTAAAGGCTATGGCGGCAGGACCGTCCCAAGGCTCTCCGCAGGTAGAGTTGTATTCGTAAAAGGCTCTCTTTGCCTTATCCATGGCGGTATCATTTTCCCAAGGCTCGGGAATTGCCATCATTACAGCCTGAGGCATGGATATGCCCGTAAGCGTAAGCATATGAAGATAGTTATCAAGCATTGCGGAATCGGATCCGTCTTCATTTATAACGGGATATATCTTGCTTATATCATCGCCGAATATATCGGTCTCGAATATTTTCTGACGGGCATTTGTCCAGTTGACATTGCCTCTTATGGTATTTATTTCGCCGTTATGTATTATATATCTGTTAGGATGGGCTCTCTCCCAGCTTGGGAAAGTATTTGTGGAGAAACGGCTGTGTACAAGAGCAATCGCCGTAGTCATATCAGTATCCATAAGATCCAGGTAGAACCTTGAGACCTGATCGGGAGTAAGCATGCCCTTATATACTATGGTCTTTGAAGAAAGGGAAGCAAAGTAAAAATAACTGTCCCTTTCGGTGTAATGTTCGTCATTTCTCTCCTTATATCGGATCTCCTTTTCGGCTCTTTTGAGTACCACAAAAAGCCTTCTCTCAAAGGCGATACCCGCTTCAACGTCATCGGGCTTTTTGATAAATACCTGCTCTATACGGGGCATAGCCTCTCTTGCGGTCTTGCCTATGCAGTTGGCATATGTAGGCACCTCTCTTATGCCCAGGTACTCCATGCCCTCCTCCTCTATGATAGCCTTAAGCTTGCTTATGCTGTTGAGCCTTGTTTCAAGGTCCGGAGAGAGGAAAAGCATACCTACGCCGTAATCCCCTGCCTTAGGCAGCTTTATGCCGTCGTTATTGCACACCTTTTTCATAAAGGTGTGAGGTATCTGTATAAGTATGCCTGCGCCGTCGCCTGTATCGGGTTCGCTGCCCACTCCGCCTCTGTGAGTAAGGTTCTTTAATATCTCAATGGCATTGTTTATTATCCTGTGAGATCTCTTTCCCTTTATGTTCACAATACAGCCTATGCCGCAGTTGTCATGCTCAAAGCGAGGGTCGTACAAGCCCTGCTTTTGGGGTAATCCGTTCTGTACCACAATAACCATCCTTTCTTTTTTTATCGGTATAGAAAAGGCTTCCATAGACATGAATCATCTACGGAAGCCTCATTGCTTGCATATATAATACTATATATTTTTTAATAATGCAAGCATTTTTTGAAAAATAATTTATTAATTTAAGAAAAATTAAAAAATACTTTATTTTATTAATTTTCAATGAACTTCATATATGTTATACTTTAATTAATAAAGTCTTTTACACAAAGGAGGTCATAATATGAATCTGTATTCCTTTACTTTATCTACGGGAGAAGAAGGATTTTACAACATTACGCCTATGGTAAACGATGCTCTCCAGACTTCTAAAGTGCAGGAGGGCATATGCGTTGTGTACACTCCCCACACTACCGCAGCCATTACCATAAACGAAAATGCCGACCCCGACGTTACAAGGGATCTGACATTCGCTCTTAAGAAAACATGCCCCGACAGACCCGAATTCAGACACAGCGAGGGCAACTCCGCCGCTCATCTTAAATCCTCTCTTGTGGGATGCAGCGAAACGATCATCGTAGATAAGGGCAAGCTTCTTCTTGGTACATGGCAGGGCATATACTTCTGCGAATTTGACGGACCCCGCACACGCAAATTCTACGTTAAGCTCATATAATTTTCCCAATTTTCCCATGACCTGGTCATAGGAAAATGAGTATTTTATTAATAATACTAAAAATATGTATAAGGTGGTCATTATGCCAAGGAAAACAAGAGAACAAAGCTCAACCGATATCTATCACGCTATATGGCGCGGTGTCGGCAAGCAAAATATTTTTATAGATGATTATGATTACAGGAAATTTCTCTATGTTTTAGGGGATTGCAAGGAAAAGTACAAAGGGGAAATTTATGCATATTGTCTTATGTCAAATCATGTGCATTTGCTGATAAAGGCAGATAACATAAGTGTTTTCATGTGTGAATTGGGAAGAAATTATGCTCAATGGTTCAATACAAAGTACGAGAGGAATGGGCACCTTTTCCAAGACAGATTTTTAAGCGAGCCTGTAGAAAATGACGGCTATTTTGTAACTGCTGTCAGATATATCCATCAAAATCCTCTTAAAGCCGGTATTGTCACCTCGGTCAGTAACTATAAATGGTCGAGCTATAACGATTATATAAACGAAAATAAATTTATAAATTACTCTATATTTAACGATATCATCGGTAAAAACAATTTTGTGGATTTTAACAATACACTTACAGATGAAAGCTGTCTTGAGATAAAAGAAATAAAGAAAAAAATAACAGATGAAAAGGCTGCGCAGCTTATTATGAAATACTCAAAGACCAATTCCGTATACGATATCAACGAACTGAGCGATAAGGATAAGGCTTCTGTATTAAAAAAGCTTATTGATAACAATGCTACCGTAGGTCAGTTGGCACGACTTACGGGCATGGGGAAGTATCAAATCAAATTATTACTAAAATAATAATACTCATTTTCCTATGACCAGGTCGCAGGAAAACTTTAGGGGAGGCTAGAGGTGGGGAGGATAGGCTACCACTTCCCCTTTTCTCTGAATGAGAAGTTTAGCAATATGCCCTTCAACTTTCATTATAATGTTATTAAGCCAACATTTCTCACTATCTTAAAAAATGTGAAGTTCTTTTATGAAAGACTCTTACTTCATAGTGTTCAGCACTTTACCTTTGCCAAAAGCGACACTGTGGAGCGACGGATACTTCTTCCGTTGTAAAGAATTGAATTTCAAATCACAAAGGGATTTGCGTAGAATGACGCAGGGTCGACTCTGACCTCCCATACAATAGGGGAGGTGGCAGCCGTCAGGCTGACGGAGAGGTGCCACTCTTTCTTTGTAAAGCTTGCTCTTTGCCCAAGCAACAGTTGGAAAGGGACGAAAATTCTATTGACCCAATCAAAAAATACCCACCCAATTTTAAAATTAAAAATTTCGGGTAATATGCTTACCCGAAAATAAATTTTTGCCAAATATGGACGCTGCGGTTCACTATAAGCTCCTCGGGAAAGTCCGCAGCGTCAAGAAGGGGCTTGCAATATGAAAAATCGCCGATATATGTGTGGTAGTGAGCGTCGCTGCCCAGTATTATGGAAACATTTTGCCTTTTGCACTCCTTGAGCATTTCCAGAGTCATCTCCTCGCCGCCTTTTCTGCCGTTGGAGGGGTTGAAGGAGGCATTGTTAAGCTCGAGAAGAGTGCCTGTGCTTTTGGCAGATGCCACCACCTGTTCTATATTGATAGGATATCTGGGGGATGTCGGATGTCCTATTATTTTTATGAATTCATTTTCCATGGCATTGCACAGGGCGTTTGTGTTTTCTTCTGCCGAAAGGGGCGCCATACAGGGAATATGAAGGCTTGCTATTGCATAGTCCAGACGGCTCAATATACCCTTTGATATGCTCTTGTCCGCTCTGCCTGAGCTGTCAAGTATATTCAGCTCGATACCCTTATAGACCCGTATACCCTCTATGTGATCGGGCAGTATCTTCATATTAAGAAAATGCAGATGACCGCAGCTTCCGGGCATCATGGGAGCATGATCCGTTATGCCTATCGCCTCCAATCCCATCTGAGCGGCATAGCGTGCGTTTTCCGTAACGGTGCTGTAAGCATGACCGCTTGAAACGCTGTGTATATGCATATCCAGCTTATATTCTCCCATAATATCACATCCTTACATTTAATTGCTTGTATACAAATAAAAAAATATGTAGTATAATCAGTTTAAGACTTGAAGAAAGGAGTATTGCTATGAAGCTGCTCATACCTGAAACAATAACACGATACAAGGTGGAAGAAGTAAAGTGCAACTGCTGCGGCAAGCCTATAGAAAAAGACCGCTTCGGCAATATTCTTGACTATCTTTCAGTATACAAAAGATGGGGCTACGGCACGACCATGGATTCGGAAGAGCATGAATTCGACCTGTGCGAAGACTGTTACAAAAAAATAATAAAGCAGTTTAAAATATCTGTGGTAAAAAAGGATTAATATTCCTCACTTCTGCAGCTAAGGGCTATAAAGTCCACACGATATGCTCCTTGTCTTTTTAATATCTTTGCGCACTCGTTCATCGTAGTGCCGGTAGTGAATATATCGTCTACCATAAGTATGCTCCTGCCTTCAATATCTGCGCCCTTTGCAGGTATGAAGGCATTTTTTATATTGTCCTGTCTTTGCTTTTTGTTAAGTCTGTTCTGTGGTAGAGTTGGCTTTTGCCTTACAAGAAGCTCCTTGTATGCAACGCCCATATTCTTTGCCAATATCTTGGCTATAAGCTCTGACTGGTTGTAGCCTCTTTCCCTCAGCCTTTTCTTGTGGAGAGGAACAGCCGTAACATAGTCGTATTTAAACTCTATATTTCTTTTTGCATAGTCGGAAAGCAGGCTGCCGAAATATTTTGCATATCCCGATTTGTATTTATACTTGAATTTAAGTATAGCATTTCTCACTGCGTCTTTGTACTCCAGAATACAGTAGCCCTTGTCAAAGTATATACTGCCGCTCCGACAGTCCGAGCATTTTCCCTTGTGGTCTGTGGGTCTGCCGCATACAAGGCACCTAAGCCCCTTATGTTCCGTAAAGTCTTCTGTACAGTCTGTACAAAGCCACTTATCGCCGTCTATGGCAAGCAGTTTGCCGCAGCCGATACATCTAGCGGGATATATTATTCTCATCAGCAGATCTGCTGCCTTCTTCATCGTTTTCATCTTTCCTGTACCTTCTGAAAATTTCCATAAATTCCTCGCCGCTTATATTTTCTCTTTCATAAAGGTACATACTTATTTCCTCAAGCGCCTGTTTATTTTCGCTAAGCATCTGCTTTGCCTTTTCATGGCAGTCCTTTATAACGGAAAGCACCTCGTTATCCAGAGCGGCTATGGTCTGTTCGCCTACAATAGCTATTTTGTTGCCGCCTAAGTACTTGTTTTCCACATTTTCAAGAGCCATCATATCAAATTTTTCGCTCATACCGTAGAGGCTTATCATATTTCTGGCAAGATTTGTAGCCATTTCTATATCGTTGCTTGCGCCTGTGGTGATTGAGCCGAACTCTATCTCCTCTGCGCTTCGTCCCGCAAGATATACGACTATCTTGGCAAGTATTTCCTCCCTGCTCATAAGATAGCGCTCCTCTTCGGGCATTTGCATGGTATAGCCAAGGGAACCCATAGTTCTCGGTATTATTGTTATTTTCTGAACAGGCTGAGCATTTTTTTGCAATGCTGCCGCAAGAGCATGTCCTACCTCGTGGAAGGCAACTATCTTCTTTTCCTTGTCGGAAAGTATCCTATCCTTCTTTTCCTTACCTGCTATAACTACCTCCACAGACTCCATAAGATCCTCTTGTATGACCTTATCTCTGCCCATTTTAACGGCTCTGAGCGCCGCCTCGTTTACAATATTGGCAAGATCTGCCCCCGATGCTCCGCTTGTGGCAAGGGCAATTTTTTCAAGGTCTATGTCGTCGTCCTTTACAACATTTTTAATGTGTACCTTAAGCACGTCTATTCTGCCCTTCAGATCGGGATTTTCCACTATTATTCTTCTGTCAAAGCGACCGGGTCTCAAAAGAGCGTGATCCAGCACCTCGGGTCTGTTCGTAGCGCCTAATATAACTACTCCCTTTGAACTGTCAAAGCCGTCCATTTCCGCAAGTAGCTGATTAAGCGTCTGATCGTTGGTACCCATTCTGTTGTCTCTTTTATGTCCCACTGCGTCAAGCTCGTCTATAAACACTATACAGGGAGCATTGTCCTGTGCGCTCTTGAACAGATCCCTTACTCTTGAAGCGCCTACGCCTACGAAGATCTCCTCAAAGTCCGAACCCGAAAGGCTCATAAACGTAACATTTGCCTCTCCTGCCACAGCTCTTGCCAAAAGAGTTTTGCCTGTACCGGGAGGTCCCACAAGAAGAGCGCCCTTGGGCTGCTTTGCGCCTATTTTATGATACTTTTCCGGGTTGTGCAGAAAATCTATTATTTCTTCAAGAGATTCTTTTGCCTCATCCTGTCCTGCCACGTCGGCAAACGTAACCCCTGTTTCCTTCTCGGTATATATCTTGGCGGCTGACTTTCCCATGCCTCCCGTACCCATTCTCTTCATCATAAAACGCATAACAAGAGTAAGTCCCAGATACATTATAAGTATAGGCAATATCCAACTGGTAAAGAAGGATATGATAGGCGAATTGTACTGTATGGGCGCATAGAACTCCACATTGTTCTTCCTGAGTATGGACACAAGCTCGTCATAGGATATCCTGCCCACATAAAATCTGTCGGAACCCTCCGCAAGCTTTTTGTCGTCCTCCTCCAGCTTTTCCGCAATAGGGTATACCTCCAGCTTATCGTTTTGGAATTCCACCTTTTCTATCTTGCCTTCCTCTACCCAGTTCACAAACTCGCTGAAATCAAGCTCGCTCAGGCTCCTCATGGACATTGTCATATTCAATATGTTGAAAATGAAAGTAAGACCAAGTGAAATTATAAGTATCCTTATAAATATTCTGAAATCCGTATTGGGTTTACCGTTTCCCTCATTGTCATTATTGTTTATATTGCCGTTATTGTCTTCGTTCATATATCAAACCTCCGTTCAATAGTATTTTATACCAATTTTCTGCAATTATCAACAATAATGATGTTAATTTCATAAAAAGTTAAGCTATTTCCGTTCCCTTGTAATAATGCGCCAATATCTCCCTGTAGGTGCTGCCCTTATTTGCCATGTAGCAAGCCCCGTACTGGCTCATGCCTACGCCGTGTCCGTAGCCCTTTGTGGTAATGACCACCGTATCACCCTTATCCGTCACATCGAAGGATGTGGATCTCAGACCCAATACGCTTTTTATTTTGTTGCCCGTATATATATTGTCTCCGCATTTGGCTTTTGCAACATATCCCGCCTCTGTGCGTTTTATTACGTCTATATTGCCTCCGCCCAAAAGAGAGTTGAGCCTTGACTTTTTATACTCCACAGTCTCGCTGAAATAAGGGGAAAGCTCATCTCCCTCGGAGCTTACGCTTGTCAGATAAGGTATATCCCGTACCCACACATTCTCGCATTCCTCGGTATGTCCGTTTGTGGTAGAGCAAAATACGGCAAGTATAGGCTCGTTGTCATAGGTAAGTATCTCCCCTGCCGTAGCCTGTACAGCCGATCTTATTTTATTGTAATTTTCCTCAAAGGAGTTTCCCCACATTTTTTTCATCTCTTCTTTTGTAATATATGCCTGATCTATATTGCTGTAATTTACGCCGGGATTTTCCTTTTTTACTCTTACCGCATAGGTCCTTGCGGACACAGCCTGAGCCTTAAGGGCTTCATAAGGAAAATTTACGGGCATTTCCCCTGCCACGACGCCTGTCACATATCCCTCAAGCTCCGTATCTATGTTTTTTTCGGCAGCGGTATTTTCGGCAGTTTCCTCTATTATGGAACAGACAGGCATTACCTGTCCCTCGCTCAGCGTAACGGGAAGCATTACGCTTATTACAAAAGTCATAATGATCTTTTTCATATTACCATCTCCTTATTAAAAGGCTATGTCCGTACCCTTTTTATTTTGCCTCCAAGCTGTCTTATTTTTTCCTCAATTTTTTCATAGCCTCTGTCAATATAATGTATCTCTCCTATTTCCGTGATCCCCTCGGCGCACAGTCCCGAAAGTATAAGCCCCGCTCCCGCTCTCAGGTCTGTTGCCTTTACATTTGCGCCCTTGAGCATATCGACCCCCTTTACTACGGCTGTTCGCCCCTGTACAGTTATGTCGGCGCCCATACGGGCAAGCTCCCCTACGTGCATAAAGCGATTTTCAAACACTGTTTCATTTACTATGCCTGTGCCTATGCCCTTTGCCATTATGCACATAAATATTGCCTGCATATCTGTGGGAAAGCCCGGATACGGCATCGTCTTTATATCCGTATTGGGAAGTCTGCCCTCGGAGGAAACTATTACGCTGTTCCCCTCCTCCTTTACCTCTGCGTCTATTTCTCTTAGCTTAAGTATAATGGGCTTTATATGGTCGCATATTATGTTTTCTATACGGCAGCAGCCTCCTGTACCTGCGGCAGCCAGCATATATGTTCCCGCTTCTATCCTGTCGGGTATTATCCTATGCTGTGTGCCGTGGAGACTGTCGGCGCCCTTTATTGTTATGGTATCGCTGCCTGCGCCTTTTATATCCGCCCCTGCGGAATTGAGAAAATCCGCAAGATCCACTATTTCAGGCTCTATGGCGCAGTTGCTGATGACCGTGGTACCCTCAGCCAAAACGGCAGCCAGCATTATATTTTCGGTGGCTCCTACGCTGGGAAAATCCAGATATACGTCATTGCCCCTGAGTCTGTCATACTCTATGGTAATAACTCCTTTGTCAAAGCTGTATTCCGCTCCCATACAGCAAAAGCCCTTTAAATGCAGATCCACAGGTCTGAGACCTATACTGCACCCTCCCGGCATATGCATGGCTACTCTTTTGAACCTTCCGAGCAAGGCTCCTACTATGAGAAATGACGCTCTTATGCTCTTTGCCTTGTCATTGGCAGCCCTGTTTTCTATGTTGCTGCAATCTATTTCCAAGGCTATGCCCTCTTTAACATCTGCTCCGTAATATCTGAGCAGATCTATCATCGTATATACATCGCTTAAATGCGGTACATTATATATGGTACATCTTCCTTTTATGAGAAGGGCGGCAGCCAGTATGGGCAATGCGGAATTTTTTGAACCGCTTATGCTCACGCTTCCGTTAAGAGGTCTGCCGCCCTCTATTACAAATTTTTCCATGTCAAAACCTCCGCTGCTTTATAGAAATAGTGTTGCCCTTTTGGAGAATTTAAAACTTGAAATTTAAGTTATATAAAAGCTTTATAAAAACATAAGACTGTAACCCCTTTTAAACGCAAAAAACAACTCCCTTTTCTTAGGAACATTGTCCTCAAAAAGGGAGCTGCATATAAAAAACATTTATTTTAATACGGGCATTCTTTCGGCTATTTCAATACCTGTGGGCGTTGCCGCAAGTCCGCCCTCGGCAGTTTCTCTGAGAGATGAAGGCATTGCTGCGCCTACGGCTCTCATGGCGTCTATCACTTCATCGGCAGGTATCATGGTCTCTATACCTGCAAGAGCCATATCCGCAGAGGTTATGGCGTTTACGGCGCCTATTACGTTTCGCTTTACACAGGGTACCTCCACAAGACCTGCCACAGGATCGCACACAAGACCAAGAAGGCTCTTAAGAGCAAAGGCAAGAGCCGATGCCGACTGTTGCGGGCTTCCGCCCTGTAAATACACAAGCATTGCCGCCGCCATTGCCGAAGCTGAGCCTATCTCTGCCTGACATCCGCCCAAAGCACCTGCTATAAAGGCTCTTTCGGCTATTATCTGACCGAAGCCTGCGCTTACGAAAAGTCCCCTTACTATTTTCTCCTCATCGGTACCGTATTTGTTTACATAGGGTATAAGCACGGCAGGTATAACACCGCATGAGCCTGCCGTAGGCGCAGCTACGATACACCGCATACAAGCGTTGCTCTCAGCCATACCTATCGCCTCTGCTATCACATCGCCCATAAATTCGCCGCTTATACATTTTTGCCTGTACTCTCTTACTTTATGACCGTCGCCGCCTGACAGACCCGACGAAGATCTGAGAGAAGGGTCGTAGCTGTCGGACGAAGCCTTCATAGCCTTCCACATGGATCTCATCTTTTCAAAGGAATCCTCTGTGCCGACATTTCTGTCGTTGGCGTCTTCCTCCATTATAAGCTGCCACACCTCCCTGCCCGTTTCACGGGAGCGCTCCAGAAGCTCTTTTACGCTTTTAAAAGCCATAATATACCCTCCTATATTACGTTTACATATGTGACCTTTATTATACCTTCCTTTTTCTCCAGCTCTCCTATGACCTCAATGGGTATAGGTTCGTCTGTTTCAACTACCATAATGGCAAAGCCTCCTCTTTTATCTCTGTAGGAACGGAGAGAGGCTATGTTTATATTTTTTTCCGCAAGCATTTTTGTGACATGGGCAGCGTGTCCCGCCTTATCCTCATTGTGTACCACAAGTG
The DNA here is from genome assembly GCA_947624015.1 of uncultured Clostridia bacterium. GTDB lineage: Bacteria > Bacillota > Clostridia > Lachnospirales > CAG-274 > CANPXH01. The sequence continues at coordinate 16,312 of CANQIA010000011.1, read as the reverse complement.
TGGGATATTCGGCTGTAAAGCTTGTTTTTATATTGTCTATTTCGTCTATGGATATACGACCGCCGCCCAGAGAAGAAGCCTGTATCTTTATGCTTTTGCTTTTGCCCTTAAGCTCCATAAGCACAGTATTGGGGTGAGCGTCCTTAAGGTCAACGGTATCTATTGTAAACTCCATTCCGTTTTCCCTTGCAAGCTCAAAGCTTTGAGGTATCCTTATATCATAGGTCTCCATATCCATAAGACCTGCCACTACCGCCTTATCCGTGCCGTGTCCCACTCCCGTAAGAGCAAAGGAGCCGTGAAAATGTATTTTTGCCCTTTCTGCCTTTTCTCCAAGTATACGCAGACATACTCTGCCTATACGCACTGCGCCTGCGGTATGAGAGCTGGAAGGACCTACCATAACGGGACCCATTATGTCAAATAAATTCATAAGGATGCTCCTTTAATATTTTTTGCGAAGTATTATGGTAAACAAAAGATACAAAAGCACAATAGCGCACAGATTACATGTCACTATAAGAGCCTCTCTCTGCATATAGAATATGCTGAATACTACAATTGCCAGGGCTGCGCATATACTGTATGCGCCGAAGGCATATACTCTTGCTTTATCGGCTATCATAATATTTCTTTCGTCACTTGCGGATACCTCGAATTTTCGCATAAGCTCAGGACTTCTCTTTATTCTTATGAATTTTACGAGAAGAGCAGCTCCCAATATTGTAAATGCACAGCCCAGAGAGTACATATATCCCCCATTGACCTTGTCGCCGAAAATATTGGCGCTTATTGTAATCGCTATACCCAGTACTGCATATACGGCAGATATAATTATCCTTTGTCTTATTTTCTTATTATAATCCATTTTTATTCCTCCTCGAATATAAATACGTCTTCTATTTTTACTCCGAAAAATTTTGCCAGCTTGTAGGCAAGCTGCAGCGAAGCGTTGTACCTTCCGCCTTCAAGGGATATTATGGTCTGCCTTGTTACGGAAAGGGCATCGGCAAGATTTTCCTGAGTAATGTTTTTTTGTTTCCTTAACTCCTTTATTCTGTTTTCCACAGCACCGCCTCCTTATGTAAAATATACTTTACATTTTTATTATAGCATACATTTTATAAATGTCAAGTATGCTTTACATTATTGTACAAAAAAAGACGCCCTTACGGGCGCATTAGATTGTCGAAAAAACAATATTTCAATAGAGAATATACTCTTAAGTAAAGAACAGTTTGCAAAAAAGCGTCGCAGACTTTAATCCGCAAGGTGGGCTTTGCCCGCCTGAGGAAAAAATTTGAGCTTAGAAAGCCATAAATTGGCTTTCGTAAAACTCAATATTTTTATACCCGAATATATGCAAGAAATGTCGTAAGGCATTTCTTGCAAGCGTGTCGATTTTATCGACACGCTGAAAGACGCCCTTACGGGCGCCTTTATAACAAGAGGATCCTCCCCCAACATGACCCTCCTGCAAGCAATAATTATATTTATTCGTCGTATGCGACCGCCTTGTCAAAGAGCTCCTCTACTTCCTTATCGGGAGCCTTTGTCAGAAGGGTTACAACGATTCCTACAACAAGACCTGCTATAAAGCCGGGTATTATTTCGTAAATATTTGTTGCGCTCTTGAGATAAAAGAACCAGCCGATATCTACTATGCCGCCTGCAAGTATACCTGCAACTGCACCCTGGAAATTAAAACGCTTCCAGAAAAGGCTCAGCATAATGGCAGGACCGAAGGATGCGCCGAATATGCCCCATGCGTTCTCAACAAGATCCATAATAGTACCTGTCTTAGGATTGGAAGCAACCAAAAGCGCAACGATTGCTATTGCCAGAACAACAAATCTGCCTGCCCAGAGCATTTCCTTGTCGCTTGCCTTGTCCTTTCTGAATATAGGCTTATAAACATCGCTGGCAAAGGCTGAAGCGGCAGCAAGAAGCTGACTGTCCGCCGTTGACATGGATGCCGCAAGTACGGCGGAAAGAAGTATACCTGATACTACGCCGGGGAATATTTTTCTTACCATATTTATAAATACAAGTGAATTTTCATTAATAGCGTCGTCATAGCCTAAGAACATACGTCCCACAACGCCTACTATGGCTGCAAATATAACTATCACAAGAGTCCATGCAATACCTATCTTGGCAGACTTCTTAAGTGACTTCTGAGATTCAAGTGACATGAATCTTATAATTATATGAGGCATACCGAAGTAGCCGAGACCCCAGCCAAGACCCGATACTATATCTGTCCAGCTTGCAAAGGGATTCCAGTAGCCTGCCTCAACGGGAGCAACAGCGCTTGTGTCAAGCATAGCGGCTGCAAATATAGGAGCTATGAGCAGAGCCGCAAGTATAAGAAGACCCTGGAAGAAGTCTGTCCAGCATACGGCTGAGAAGCCTCCCAAAAAAGTATAGCTTATTATAATGAAAGCGGCTATGTACATTGCCACCTTGGCATCTATTCCTATAACCGTGTGGAAAAGAGTACCGCACGCCTTAACGCTTGAAGCCGCATAAATAGTATATGCCATAAGGAAAACCACTGCGCATATTATCTGCAATACCTTAGACTTGGAAAGAAAACGGTTTGTAAGGTACTGAGGGATAGTAATGGAATCGTTTGCCACAATTGAAAAACGGCGCAATCTCGGAGCCTGGAATATCCAGCTTAATGTATAACCGATAGCAAGACCTACGGATATCCATACCTGACCTAAGCCCAAAGCGTAAATGGAGGTAGGCAGACCCATAAGCACCCATGCGCTCATGTCTGATGCGCCTGCTGAAAGAGCCGTTACCCAAGGTCCCATTTGACGACCGCCTAAGAAATATGTTTTTTCGCCGCCGTTTCGCGTTTTGATGAAAAAGAATATGCCTATGGAAAGCATAAACAAGAGGTATACTATAAATACTACTACCTCGGAAATATTCATATTCATGAAATTATCCTCCCTCGATTTATATTTTTATATTTGATATTTACATATCAGTATACACACTTTTATGCCATAATTCAAGGCTTAAAATAATTATTATGCATTTTTGTCATAAATGTTATGAGATTTTGTAATAAATTAGTTATTTTGTTCATTATAAGGGCAAAGTTATGCCAATTTTTGTTATATTGGGGCTTGATAATAGGTCGGGGACTGTGGTAAAATTATGGGTATGTTATCAATAAGGTATGTTTTTTGCATAACTGCCTTGGTCAGCCTAGGGCAATAAGCCCTATTGAGATATGCTTTGAGCGGGGCTGACCGAGAGGTATTAAAACAACGATTACCGTATAAACAAAAAGAAAGAGTGACATTCATGAAAATTACAAGAGATGATATAAGGAACATAGCCATAATCGCCCACGTTGATCACGGCAAGACCACCCTTGTAGACGAACTGCTTAAGCAAAGCGGTACGTTCCGTACCAACCAAGTGGTAAGGGAAAGGATAATGGACAGCGGGGATATTGAAAGAGAAAGAGGCATAACCATACTTTCAAAAAATACTTCCGTATACTATGAACATACCAAAATAAATATAGTGGATACTCCCGGTCATGCGGACTTCGGCGGAGAGGTGGAGCGTGTGCTTAAGATGGTAAACGGCGTAGTGCTTGTGGTAGACGCCTATGAAGGCGCCATGCCCCAGACTAAGTTTGTGCTTAAAAACGCCCTTGCTCTGGGACTTCCCGTTGTGGTGTGTATAAACAAAATCGACAGACCCGAAGCAAGACCCGACGAGGTGGTAGACGAGGTACTGGAGCTGTTTATGGAGCTTGACGCTACTGACAAGCAGTTGGATTCGCCCTTTGTATTTGCCTCAGCAAAGCTTGGCAAGGCTGCAATGACATACGAGCAGGCTCTTGAATCGGACAATATGAAGGCGCTCTTTGACACTATTGTTAAGCATATACCCGCTCCCGAAGGCGATCCCGACGCAGGACTGCAAATGCTTGTGACCACTATTGACTACAACGAATATGTGGGCAGGATAGGTATAGGCAAAATAGAGAACGGCACCGTCAAGGTAAATGACGATGTATGTATAGTCAATTATCACGATCCCGAAAAGAATATAAAGATAAAGGTATCAAAGCTTTATGAATTTGAGGGACTTGAAAGAGTTGAGGTAAAGGAATCCACAATAGGCTCCATAGTAGCCGTAACAGGTATGCCCGACATACACATAGGCGACACGATAGCCTGTCTTGAAGCTCCCGAACCCATAGAGGTAAATAAAATAAGCGAGCCTACCCTTTCAATGACATTCAGCGTAAATGACTCGCCCTTTGCAGGACAGGAGGGCAAATTCGTAACGAGCAGACATCTTCGTGACAGACTCCAAAGAGAGCTTAATACCGATGTTTCGCTGAGAGTGGAGGAAACGGATACCACAGAAGCATTTAAAGTTAGCGGAAGAGGAGAGCTTCATCTTTCTATACTTATAGAGACAATGAGAAGAGAAGGCTACGAATTCCAGGTATCCAGACCTCAGGTGCTTTACAAGACAATAAACGGCAAAAAATACGAGCCTATGGAAATGGCTACAATAGACGTACCCGAAGAATTTGTAGGTACAGTCATAGAAAAGCTGGGTACACGCAAGGGCGAAATGGTAAATATGCAGCCCGGTCAAGGCGGATATACAAGGCTTGAATTCAACATACCTGCCAGAGGTCTTATAGGCTACAGGAACGAATTCCTTACAGATACAAGAGGAAACGGTATATTAAATACCATATTCAACGGCTACGAACCCTATAAGGGAGATATCGTATCAAGACCCCAAGGCTCTCTTGTTGCCTTTGAAACAGGCGACGCCGTTGCCTACGGTCTTTTCAACGCCCAGGAGAGAGGCGACCTATTTATAGGCGCAGGCACCAAGGTATACTGCGGTATGGTAGTAGGCAGAAATGCAAGAGCCGAGGATATAGATGTAAACGTATGTAAAAAGAAGCAGCTTACAAACACAAGAGCCGCAGGCTCCGACGATGCGCTTAAGCTGACGCCTCATACGGTAATGAGCCTTGAACAGTGTATAGACTTTATTACAGACGACGAGCTTGTGGAGGTAACTCCCGAAAGTCTCAGAATAAGAAAGAAAGTGCTTGATCCTTCGCTTAGGAAAAAGCTGGCAGCCAGAGGAAGGTAATTTTTATGAGAAAAAAGGGTAAAAAAGGCGGAGGCTCCTTTATAAAGCAGGCAGCCATACTGGCAGGAGCAGGTATCCTCGTCAGGATAGTAGGCTTTTTATACAGGCTTCCCCTTACAAATATGATAGGCAATGAAGGAAACGGCATTTACGGAGCAGGCTACAACATATACAACTTTTTCCTTATAATGAGTTCCGCCGGTCTTCCCGTTGCCATATCCAAAATGGTTTCGGAAAGAGTCGCCTTGGGAGAATACACCAACGCCAAAAAGGTATTCAGAGTATCTATGACGGTGGCAGGCTCCCTAAGCTTTCTTTGCGCGCTGCTTATGGTATGCGGAGCTTACGGCGTAGGTCGGTACTGTGAGATGATAGGCAACACGGACAGTATGTGGTACCTTAGCATAGGATGTATATACACTCTTGCGCCTACTGTTTTCATAGTAGGTATAATGGCTGTGTTCAGAGGCTTTTTCCAAGGACTTCATACGACTGTTCCCACAGCCATGTCACAGCTTATAGAGCAGATATTTCATGCTGTATTCAGTATACTTCTCGCCTATCTTCTGCTTGATATGGGCGTTGAGTATGCGGCGGCAGGCGGTACCGCAGGCACAGGCATAGGCGCTCTTGCGGGACTTGTGCTGCTTGTGGCAGTATTCTATTGCACAAAGAAGCAAAGAGATATTGAATTTTCACAGGATAAGGGCGATTACAGGGTACAGAGCTTTAAGGAAATAACCGTTACCCTTATAAAAATAGCAGTACCTATTATAACGGGTACCGCCATATTCTCAATGACAAATCTGGTGGATATGATAATGGTAAACAGCAGGCTTGCGGCAGCAGGCTTTGCACCCAATAAGATAATAGACCTTTACGGTCAGCTAAACGGAAAGTATGTGACTCTTACCACTCTTCCCGTCGCCATATCCACCGCTATTGCAACGGCTGTTATACCCAGTATAGCGGCAAGCGTTGTGCGTAAGGAAAAGGAAGCGGTACAGTCAAAGGTAGATACGACACTTAGGATAACAATGATGATATCTATTCCCGCAGCGGCAGGTCTCGGCGCCTTGGGTACGCCTATACTGGCAATGCTCTTCCCCAATTACCCGGAGGGCGGCGTACTTTTGCAGGTAGGTTCCTTCAGCGTTATATTCCTTTCCCTGAGCCAGATATCAACCGGCGTACTTCAGGGCATAGGCAAGGTAAAGACCCCTGCCTTCAACGCTCTTATAGGCGCTCTTACAAAGATACCGTTTACCTATATATTGGTGGCGATACCTTTTATAAACGTAGTGGGAGCAGTATTGAGTACGACTATTTGCTACATAGTATGCTCTCTTTTGAATTTCAGAGCGCTTATAAAGGCAACAGGCGTAAAGCCCGACTTTGTAGGTATGCTTGTAAAGCCCGGCTTTGCTTCAATAGCCATGGCGGCAGTTTGCATACTTGCCTATAAGGCTGTTTATATGATATTGCCGATCAACACAGTTGCCACACTGGTTGCAATAATAGTAGCCCTTGCGGTGTACTTTGCGGTAATGGTATTTATAAAGGGCTTGAACAGAGAAGATCTGCAGCTTATACCCGGCGGAAGCAAAATAATACCGCTGCTTGAGAAAATGAACAAGCTTTGAGCTGCGGCTCAACGGTAAAAAATAAAAGGGATACCCATTGAAATAATGCGTACCCCTTTATTTTTTATGCCTTGGCGCTCTCTTAATTGAATTTTTTCCAGTATTGTTCAATACTGTTATTTTCAACAGCCTCCAGGTATTCGTCGGCTATATCGAATATCTCGCTTTCATCCTCTACACCGAATTTAGTCTTATCCCCTGAGCCATACACATTGGTCTTCCTGCCGGGAGTATTCAGCCATTTCCTAAAGCCCTTTTCCCAAAGCTCTGCGCCTTCCTTGCCTATTTCCTCATAGCACATAAGCTCCTCTTTGACCTCGTAAATAAGATCCTCAATATCCATCTTGATCAATGCTATCGCCTCCCAACAGCTTAAGTCCGAAATAGTTATAGGCAGACATTGTGGCGACCCTGCCTCTAGGAGTTCTCTTTATAAAGCCCTGTTGTATAAGATAAGGCTCGTAAACGTCTTCTATCGTCTCGGCTTCCTCCCCTATGGAAACGGCAAGGGTCTCAAGCCCAACGGGACCTCCGTCAAATTTTTCTATCATACAGCGCAGAAGCTCCTTGTCTATAAGGTCAAGACCGTTTCTGTCTACCTCCAATATATCAAGGCTCTCTCTTGCCACTTCCTCATTTATCACACCGTCGTACTTGACCTGGGCAAAATCCCTTACCCTCTTTAAAAGCCTGTTGGCTATACGAGGAGTACCTCTGGAGCGTCTTGCCAGTTCATAGGCGCCCTTTTCGTCTATTTCTATTTTCAATACATTGGCAGAGCGCTTTACTATATCCGCAAGCTCATCGGCAGTATACAGCTCAAGTCGGCTTATAACGCCGAAGCGATCCCTTAATGGAGCCGTCAAAAGTCCTATTCTCGTAGTTGCGCCTATAAGCGTAAATTTAGGCAGATCTATCCTTATGCTCTTTGCATCTGCGCCCTTGCCTATTACTATATCGAGTACATAGTCCTCCATTGCAGGATAGAGTACCTCCTCTATAAGTCGGTTTACCCTGTGTATTTCATCTATAAAGAGTATATCGCCCTCATTGAGATTATTGAGTATGGCTGCCATATCTCCCGGTCTTTCTATGGCAGGACCCGATGTTATCTTAATATGAGTATTCATTTCATTGGCTATAATGTTGGCAAGAGTAGTCTTTCCCAGACCGGGAGGACCGTATAAAAGCACGTGATCCAAGCTTTCTCCTCTCTGCTTAGCCGCCTCCATATAGACCTTCATATTTTCCTTTACCTTGCTTTGTCCCACATATGTATCAAGGCTCATAGGTCTTAAGGTAAGCTCCGTTTCCCTGTCATCGGGGCGCATATCCGGGGTAATTATTCTGTTTTCGCCTGTATTTAAAATTTTCTTTTCCATATGCCACCCTTAATATAACGTCTTTAATGCCAGCTTTACTATATCTCCGCTTGTCATTCCATCTTTATATACCGTGTCCACAGCCCTTGCAGCCTCGCTTCTGCTGTAACCCAGTACCATAAGTCCCGCAAGAGCGTCGGATCTTTCCGTATTATCCTTAAAGGCAGGCAGCTCTACCGATGCTTTTGTGGTATCCATGTTGTCGGCTACCTTGTCCCTAAGCTCAAGGGCTATCCTCTCTGCCATTTTTTTGCCTACTCCCTTGCCTGAGGAAAGGGTCTTTATATCGTTGGAAGCAACGGCTAAGGCTATTTCTCCGGGACTTAATACGGAAAGCACTGCCAAAGCGCCCTTGGGACCCACTCCGTTTACGGCTATGAGCATATTGAACATATCAAGCTCTTCTCTGCTCATAAATCCAAAAAGAGAGACCTCGTCTTCCTTAACATTCATATATGTATATATCTTAACTGTTTGGTTTATGTGGGGGAGCCTTGTGAGAGTATTGGCGGAGATACCGATATTGTAGCCTATACCATTGTTGTCCACAATAACGGAATCGCTGCCTATATACACAAGCTCGCCCTTAATATAGCTTATCATATTACCACCCGGTCTTTTTTAAATGAGATATTTATTAAATATCCTATACTGTCTATGCTGCTTGTCATCTTTCCCCAAGCTTTAAAGACGGATAAGCGTTAAGGCTCATATCCGCAGTATTGCCTTTTATAAATTCATAATAGCCTGCCGAACCTATCATTGCGGCGTTATCCGTACAAAGTATAGGCGCAGGCACGCAAAATTCTATACCTCTTTGTGCGCAGTTTTTCTCCATTACAGCTCTAAGCTGCGAATTTGCGGAAACACCTCCCGCAAGGGCAAACTTTTTGACATTAAGCTCTTGGCAAGCTCTCATTGCCTTTTCAGCCAGAACGTCTACAACAGCCTGCTGAAATCCCGCTGCCACATTGGCTGCAACTATTTCTTCGCCTAACATTTCGGCTCTGTTAATATAATTGAGTACCGCCGATTTAAGTCCGCTGAAACTGAAATCATAGCTTCCGCTTTCAAGTGTAACTCTGGGGAAATTTATAGCCTGAGGGTCGCCCTCCTTTGCAAGCCTGTCTATATGAGGTCCTCCAGGATAGGGCAGCCCAAGTACCCTTGCCACCTTGTCCATTGCCTCGCCTGCCGCATCGTCTCTTGTGCGCCCAAGTATATCAAAGCTGTCATAGTCCTTGATATGCACAATATGCGTATGTCCTCCGCTAACTACCAAGCACACAAAGGGAGGCTCCCAGCATTTGTTTTGTATATAGTTGGCAGCTATGTGTCCCTCAATATGGTGTACAGGTACAAGAGGCTTGTCCAATGCAAAAGCAAGAGCCTTTGCCTCCGACAATCCCACAAGCAGCGCTCCTACAAGTCCGGGACCATAGGTAACGGCAACTGCGTCTATATCCTGCTTATTGACCCCTGCCTCTTCAAGGGCGCCGTCTATGACCTGATCTATGGCTTCGATATGCTTTCTTGAAGCTATTTCCGGCACAACGCCGCCGTATATCCTGTGAGTGGCTATCTGTGATGATATTATGTTTGAAAGCACATCTCTGCCGTTTTTGACAACAGCGGCAGCCGTTTCGTCACAGGAGCTTTCTATAGCCAGTATCAAAATGTCCTTATCCATTTATATCATCCTCAAACAACAATGTTACATTCTTTCTGTCTTTGCCCACATAAGTATTTGAAAAATACTTTCTTGCATTTCTGATATATTCCTCGGGAAACGGCATAGAGGGGGAAAAATGAGTGAGCCACATTTCTTTTACACAGCCCTCCGCTGCCAATCTGCCTGCCTCTGAATAGAGCATATGCTTGTATTCCTTAGCCTTTTGCAGCTTTTCTTCTTCGCCGTACATACCCTCGCATATGAACAGATCCGAACCCTTTATAAAGCCCGGTATGGCTGAGACGGGTCTGGAGTCTGTAATATATGACACTCTTATGCCCTTTCTCTCGTCGCCCAAAACCATATCCGAGGTATATATATTGCCTTCAAATTCAACACTTTCCCGCTTTTGCAGTAAAGACCACAGCTTTATGGGGATATTAAGGGCTTTTGCCTTTTCCACATTGAATTTACCTATCCTTTTAACATCTATTCTGTAACCAAGGCAGGTTATCTTATGCTCCAGCTTACAGGCGGATATATTGAATACGCCTACCTCCATATTTTCCCACGGGTCGATCTCGTTTATTATGACCTCAAAGGGCAGTTCGGGGCATATTGTTTTCAAACCCTCGTACACTCTTTTCAGTCCATGGGGACCCATAAGCACAACAGGTTCCCTTCTGTCGGAATTACCTATGGTAAGCAGCAGTCCGGGAAGTCCCGAAATATGGTCTGCATGATAATGAGTAAAACATATCACATCTATATTTTTAAAGCCCCAGCCCATTTGCTTTAAAGTGATCTGAGTACCTTCTCCGCAGTCTATCAGGAGCATATGCCCCTTAAGACGCAGCAGCAACGATGTAAGGAACCTGTCGGGCAAAGGCATCATGCCTCCCGTACCCAGCAGCGCAACATCCAACATATACATTCTCCTTTTCTTCCGTTTCCCCTGCATACAAAAGACACGGAAGGCTTATTCTAAAACTTAAGGGGCTGTAAAGCCCCTTATATCGTTATTATTTACTTTCAGTTTCTCCGTTCATATTGGGAGCCTTGTTGCCGTAGATCTCGCTTTTCTTAACAGGTATCCTTATGCCCTTGTTAGTTCCGAATTCCACTATCACTACCTGATCGTTTACCTCTGTTACCTTGCCGTAGAAGCCTGAGGAAGTCATAACGTCGTCGCCTACCTTTATAGCCTCCTGCATGTTTTTAAGCTCTTTTTCTCTCTTCTTAGACGGTCTTATGGCAAAGAAATAGAATATGGCTACAAGAGCTAATATATAGAGAATAAGACCCATGGTGCCTAAACCTCCTCCCGATCTTTGTGCGGCTTGAGTCACAGCCTCTGCTGCTTGTCCTGCCGCAGCGCCTGCTGACTGGGCTGCATTGGCGGCTGCCTCTCCTGCACCCGATTCCATTACAACAGACGGAACCGTATCCAATAATGCTAATAATAAACTCATTTCATTATCTCCTTACAAAGTATATTTATTATAATATTATATTAAATATTTGGCTTGTAGTCAAGCTATTTAACAAAATTATGAAACGGCAAAATACAATCCCAGCATTACCGGTAGGAAAATTATATTTACGATCGTAAAATACAAAAGATACCTTAAACGAAGCTCGGGATGATTTTTGGCTATATATTTATAGGAGATAAGGCTTGCCATAGAAGCAATAAGAGTACCCAGACCGCCTATATCAGTTCCTGCGATAAGCAGCTTCCACTCATTGGTAAAGCCCGAAAGGAGCAGAGCCGCAGGTACATTGCTTATTACTTGGCTCAAAAATACGGAAATTATCACTTCGCTTCCGTTTATGGTTTCTCCAATAAATGAATTGATGCCTTCCATTCTTCCTATATTTCCCGTAAACACAAAAAATCCCACAAACGTCAGCAGCAGAGTGTAATCTATGCTTTTGAATATTTTTCTGTCAAATACTGCAAGAGCCGCTATGACCACGCCCAGCAGCACCCCATAGGGAAATTTCCTGCCCAGAGCGCACAGGCTCAGAGCGAACAGTCCGCCGTAAAGCAGAGCCTTTCCCACAGAAAACTCCGATCTGTCGTATTCCACATTTATATTTTCTATACTCTCCTTCTTTCCAAACATTACAAATATAACAAGAAGTACAAAGGCGACCAAGGTATAGGGCAGCGTTACGTCAAAAAATTCGCCTATGCTCATGCCGGAAACGGAATAGATATAGATATTCTGAGGATTTCCTATGGGCGTGAGCATACTTCCCATATTGGCTGCTACCGTCTGGAGCGACACTATGCTTATAAGCCTTTTGGTATCTCCCATACCCATCATTTTATACACTTGAAGCGTAAACGGTACAAATGTAATAAGGGCTATATCGTTTGTTATCGCCATGCTTGTGAAAAAACACAGCATTACAAGGGTCATTTCAAGGGTCTTTGCGTTGTGTACCCTTTTCAGCAGTTCGGCTCCTGCCATGGAAAAAACGCCTATACTGTCAAGACCCGACATAACTGCCATAAGGCAAAAAAGAAGTATGAGCGTATCCGTATTTATGTATTGAATATAGCCCTTGTCAGGGTGTACAAGAAGCATTGACAAAAGACCCATTGTTATTGCAACGCAAAGTATAGTTTCCCTTTTTATGAAATCGATGATCTTGTTCATATCAATTTTCCTTTTTTCTTTTTTCTATATATAATAAAATACATAAGGAATTTTGTCAATACGCTAAAAGGAGACTGTCAGCGACAGCCTCCTTATGATGCCTTTTGGCATATTAATTATTATACTATTGTTAAAATACGGGACAAAGCTTTATGCCCGGCGTCTTGTTATTGTAAACACAGTCAAGTATCTCATCTCTGTATTTATGCACTGTCGTTCTTAACTCTTCCTGACGGGCAAGAGAAGGACTTGTTATAGCCATATTCTTTTGGGTATCCTTTTCTTCGCCTCCGAAGCTCAGAGCCGTACCCTGCTGAGAAAGAGCCGTCATTTTGTCCATCCAGTAATTTTGCGTATTGTCAAAGCTAAGTCCGTTTACAATGTCAAAGCGAGCGGAACCGTTGTTTTGGTCAAAGCCCTTGCCCGGTCTCTTGCTGACATTGGATCTGTTGTCAAAGGCAATACAGTTTTCTATATATCTGTAAGAGCTTGAAGGAGTTTCCGCTGAGCCGAACTTAAAGCCGTTAGGATTGCCTTCCCATGAGCTTGAATGTATTTTGTCATAGCTCATTGAGGCTCCCAGAAGCTTCATTGTTATCTTTGGCCAGCTTGTGACCTGTCTGCCGTTATACTTTGCTTCAAAACTCGGATCGCTCTTTAAAAGCTGCTCTATATATATCAGATCCTTGTCCAATGGTCTGTTGTTTTCATAGTCGTATTCTCCTGTGAATACATAGGGATTACCGTTATTCCATGCAAGACATTCGATATAATATATGCTGCCTATATAGGGCGTACCTCTGTCAAAGCTGTCCCAACCGTCGTCGCTGTTGTCCCATGCACGGCAGTTGTAAAAATAAATATTTCCGCCGCAATTTAGCTTTGGAGAAAAGCCGTCTGCATCTGCTCCGCACTTTTGCACGATATCGCCGTTCCTATAACTGTCTACGGCTATAAATGTAACATCGTGAGTACCGTCGGTCATGGATATGCCTGAGTTATTGTTATATCTGAATATACAGTTTTTGAAAAAGCAGTTGCCTGCGGGAGAGCTTGTGTTCTTTATTCTGATACCGCAGTCGGGAGCCTTTTCGACTATAATATTCTCAAAGGCATAGCCCGAACCTGATATGGTTATGCCTGTGGCAGTCTTTGATATACTGTTTCTGAATGTTGTAAAATCAAGACTTGGAATGGTACCGTCAGACTGTACCTCTCCTATTATATTTACTCTTGCATTTTTAGTCGAAAGAGAAAGAGCTTCCGAACAGTCAATGTCATTTTTCACATATATATCCACATTGGTATTTGAAAGAGCCGATTTCAACTGACTGAAATCCCTAACCTCTATCTTATGACCCGTGGTGCTTATCTCGGAAGGCGCTTCAAAAACGGCTGTGGTCGTTTCCGTTATCTCCAGCTTGTCAAATGTTATCCTTATGCTCTTTATATCTATATGGTTGTCTGCCGTCAGCTTGTATGTACCTGCCTTAAGACCTGCGCCGTAAAGCTGCTCGGAATAAGGCACGCCCTTTTCATAGCCTATGGATCTTATAAATGAGCCGCCGGAAAGCGTAAGAGTTCTTGTACCCTCCTTATCTGTACTTGCATGCTTTGCCGTAATATATACATTGGCGCCGTTTGCTACGGTAAACTCAATACTGTTGTCGGGAGTCATCCTTATCCTCGGCTCGGCTGTGCTGTCCTTTGGCGGTGGAAAATCTCCTGTCTTTTTGAAATATGCATCGGTATCAAAGCTGCTTACGTTCATTTCGTGATCGGATGATATAACGCCGTCGGAGAGATCATCTGTTGTGCCTTCCGGTGTTTCTTCGCTACCCGGTTCCACGGGAGGCTCGTAAGGAGGCACTTCTCCCTTTTCCACAGGAGACTGAAAGCCTGCATCCAATGCCTTCTGAAGGACAAAAGCCACGTCACGGCTGTCTATAACGCCGCTGCCATCCATATCCAGTACTGTTCTGAATTTCTCAACGGAAGGGATATTCCTGCCGTCAAGCACATAGTCCATTGTCAAAGCCGCATCCTTTACAGTCACTTTTTCATCGCCGTCAGCATCTCCGAAGGTAATGGCAGATACGCTTGAGGACATAAGCATTGCAAAGGAAAGTATCATAGCCGTCAATCTTTTTTTCATCCAATCTCTCCTTTATATTTTTTTTAAGTATATCACATTATCCCTTTATAATACAATGATAATTGTAAACAACATATCATGACTTTTTTATGCAAAATAAATAATTATTCCTTGCGGGTCACATTTTTAATGCTTTTCTCCGCCTTTGATCTGGCTACCATTACCATATGCCCGCAGCCGCAGCATTTCATTCTGAAATCTGCGCCTATACGCATTATTTCCCAGTCCTTTGAACCGCAGGGGTGTTGTTTTTTCATTGTAACTATATCGCCTACTTGTATGTCCATATTGTCCTCCTTATATGATAGGTCTTGTTTAAGACGTGTCGATAAAATCGACACGCTTGAAAGAAATGCTTGCATTTCTTTCAGTTTAATTAAGGTTGGAACCAGCCGTGTTTTCCGCAATTTTGGCAATTCTGCCAAAATTACAGAAAAGTTCCTGTCCTCGGAGGAAGTAAATTCCTCCTGCGGATTAAAGTCTGCGACCCGGATGCATGGCGAGCAGCATTACGAAGTAATGCGACCAGCGCTTTTACAAGTTTTTCGCATTGACAATTCATTTTTAATGTAGTATTTTACTTTTTTGACAGTCTGCCTCCCCTTACGAGAAGGGGAGGTGCCCGCCCAATTATTTAATTTGAACATTAACAGCCTTGAGTTGGGCGAGCGGTAGGGTCGATATAAAAATAAAAAGGGGCTATTTTTAGCCCCTTGTTATCATTCCTCGTCGTTTGCGACAGGTTCAGTATTAATATCCTCGGAGCTTATCATTTCCTCCGTATAGCTTTCCTCTATCTCGGTCTCGGGAACATAGTCCGGCTTATCCAGCTTCAGATCTACCTTTCTGTAAAGATTCATACCTGTGCCTGCGGGTATGAGCTTACCTATTATAACATTTTCCTTAAGTCCGATAAGGGGATCCAGCTTGCCCTTTACGGCAGCGTCTGTAAGGACCTTAGTGGTCTCCTGGAAGGATGCCGCTGAAAGGAAGGAATCTGTTGCAAGAGAAGCCTTTGTGATACCTAAAAGGGTCCTTGTGCCGGTAGCAGGTTCCTTGCCCTCTGCCACAGCCTTGATGTTGGCATCTTCAAATGCAAGCCAGTCTACCTGTGAGCCGGGAAGCATATCGGTATCGCCCTCGGTCTCAACTCTTACTCTCTTAAGCATCTGTCTGACTATTACCTCAATATGCTTGTCGTTGATATCAACGCCCTGTAAACGGTACACTCTTTGTACCTCTTTAAGGATATAGTCCTGTACGCCTCTTACACCGTTTATCCTCAATATATCCTGAGGATTAATGGAGCCTTCTGTTATCTGATCTCCGTCCTCTATAACATCGCCGTTAAGAACGCATATTCTGGAGCCGTAAGGAATGGAATATTCCTTTACCTCTCCGTTGGCAGCGGTAACTATAACGTCTTCCTTCTTGTTGTTTGCGCTTCCCGTAACATTAATGGTCACTCTGCCGCCGAATTCGGCTATAATAGAGCGTCCCTTGGGATTTCTTGCCTCGAAAAGCTCTTCAACTCTCGGAAGACCCTGTGTAAGGTCGTTTCCTGAAATACCGCCTGTATGGAATGTTCTCATTGTAAGCTGAGTACCGGGTTCGCCTATGGACTGAGC
>CANQIA010000010.1 GCA_947624015.1 uncultured Clostridia bacterium | reverse complement strand
CCTATGAATACAGTATCGTAATCCTCCATATTTTCTACCTTTCCCGCTATCTCGGGGCGTGCGCTGTCGTCATTCTGTTCGGCAGTTGTACGGCTGTTGTCATCTCCGTAGTTCAGATCGGCTTCTGTATAAGGCACAGAGGGTACGATCTCAAATATATCAGCATTTGTTAATTCCGCTGTCTTTTCGGCAACAGCCTTTGTATTTCCCGTTGCTGAAAAATATGCCACAAGTATCTTTCCGTTACTCTCTTGTGTATTTTTATCATCTGTTTCCTGCGCCGCAGCTTCGTTCGGCGTCTCTTCTCTGCTGTCTGAGGTACAGGCGCAAAGGGCAAAGGTAAGCAGCAACACCGATAATATTACAGATAAATATTTCATTTTAAACTCTCCTTACTTTAAAACACCGTATTGTTTATCGTCAACAGGTTCAAGCCATTCATTGCTGCCGTTTTCGCCGGGTACCTCTATTGCAAGATGTGAAAACCAGCTATCGGGAGCCGCTCCGTGCCAGTGCTTTACGCCTGCGGGTATATTGATACAGTCGCCGGGTCTCATTTCTACGGCTTCCTTGCCCCATTCCTGATAATATCCACGACCGCCTACACAAATAAGTATCTGACCGCCGCCCTTATCTGCATTGTGTATATGCCAATTGTTGCGGCAGCTCGGCTCAAATGTCACATTAAATACTCCCACCTGCTCCTTTGATACGGGAGCAAGATAGCTTTGACCTGTAAAATATTCTGCAAAGGCGTCGTTAGGCTCCCCTATTGGGAAAAGAATAGTGTTCTGATATTTGTCCTTTTCTGTTTGCTCTGCTTTGCTTTCGTTCCATACGTTAAGGGCAAGACGGAAAACAGCCCAAGCCTTTGGCCAGCCTACATAAAAGCCAACGTGCGTAACGATAGCGGCTATCTCCTCCTTTGTTACGCCGTGAGCCTTGGCGTTTTCAAGATGATATGTCAATGAAGAATCGGTTATGCCAGATGACATAAGGGCAACAACTGTTATAATGCAGCGTGTCTTTAGATCTATATCTTCATTGTTCCAGTTTTCGCCGAAAAGCACATCGTCGTTAAAATGGGCAAAATCCGGGGCAAAGCTGCCCAGTTGATCTCTTCCTGCAGTTTGTGTTATTTTTTTCATATACATATACCTCCTTTATATTTTAAGGCTTGAGAGCCAATTCTTTATGGTATTTATGTCTGTATTGCCGCTCATACGCTTTCCGTCAAGCCATTTTACGTCTGCGGCGCAGGACTTTGCCAGTATATCGTTTGTCCTTCCCATACCGCTGCCGCCTGATGTGGCAAACGTCACAATGCTTTTGCCCGAAAAGTCATAGCTTTCAAGAAAGGTCTGTATTATTCTGGGCGCCTCGTACCACCATATGGGAAAGCCTATCAAAACCGTGTCGTACTGTCCCATATTTTCCACAGTCCCTGATATTTCGGGTCGGGAGCCTTTGTCATTCATCTCTATACTGCTGCGGCTTTTTTTGTTCATCCAGTTCAGATCGTCATTCGTATAAGGCGTTACAGGCGCTATCTCAAACAGATCTGAGCCTGCTGCCTTTGCTATGGTCTCTGCAAGTCTTTTTGTGTTTCCGCTTGCTGAGAAATATGCCGTTAAAATTTTGCTCATAATGTAACACTCCTTTTTTTATACTACATTTCCCGCTTTTTGTTTACCGTTTTGCGCCATAACTCCCGCAAGAGCGTGGGGAACATACAGCTCCTCCAGATAATCTATCTCATCCTCCGTCAGCTCAAGGTCAACGGCTTTTGCGGCGCCGTCTATATGTGAAAGCTTTGTTGCGCCTACAATGGGAGAATCCACCTTTGTCAAAAGCCAAGCCAATGATATTTCCGTCATAGACACGTTTTTATTTTCCGCAAGCTCCTCTACACGCTTTATTATCCTTCCGTCTGCTTCGGCAGTGGCGTCATACTTGAAGTGCGCATAGGAATCCTCTTCAAAACGCTTTGTGCTTTCTCCCATACGCCTTGAAAGTCTGCCGCTTGCAAGGGCGCTGTACGGCGTAAGGGCAATGTTCTGATCCTTGCAGAAGGGAACCATTTCCCGTTCTTCTTCTCTTGCGATAAGGTTATAATGTCCCTGTATGGATATAAATTCCGTAAGACCGTTTTCCCCGGCATAGAAGTTCGCCTTTGCAAGCTGCCATGCAAAGCAGTTTGAAATACCTATATACCGTGCCTTTCCCGACTTTACAGCCTTGTGAAGTCCTTCCATTATTTCCTCCATAGGCGTGTGGTAGTCCCACATATGGTAAATATAAAGATCCACGTGATCCATACCCAGATTTTTAAGGCTTTGGTCAAGATAGTTTTCAATATGCTGCTGTCCGCTTATATTGTTGTCTATCTCCTCCTGTGTTCTGGGAGTGAATTTTGTGGCTATAATATAGTCCTCACGCCTTGCAAGATCTCTTAGGGCTTTGCCTACATACTGTTCGCTCGTGCCATTCTGATAGACTATGGCTGTATCGTAAAAATTTATTCCAATATCCAAGCCGTGTTTTATTATTTCCCTTGTCTTTTCCTCGCCTATCGTCCAACTGTGCTGTCCCGTAGAGGCGTTTCCGAAGCCCATACAGCCCATACATATTCTGGAAACATTCAGCTCCGATCTTCCAAGCTTTGTATATTTCATATTTCATGACCTCCTTTTTTTCAAGTCACTTCCGTTTTTAAGCGGTTGATAATGTGGTCTATCCTGTCCAATGCCTGCTGTCTGATGTGTATGTCTTCCAGAACATGAGAGCGGAATATCCTTAATTTGCGTATCACATCTTCACTGCTTTTGTACTGCATGACGGTTTTTGCCTCATCGGGTCTCATTCCTATACTCAATAGACTTTGAATATCGATGGTCACAGCCTTCAATACCTCCTCTCATAATTAAAAAATGTAAGCACAAGGCAGTATATCTTATATTGCTCCTATGCTTACATTATAATACTGTTTTACATATATATCAAATACTTGGTTCGTATGTGTTATCTATGCCTAAAAAGCATTTTGAGAATTCTATAAATTTTGTTGCGGCAATGCCAAAGGGCTGTTCACGTTTCCATGCAAGCACACTTGTTGCCGTAAGCTTTGGCGACAAGGGAACACTGACTACCTTTGACTTATCCCAAAGGGATATATTCCCCGTTACGATAACGGGATACGCAAGACCTTTTTGGGCTATTATCGCAGCGTTTGCAGAGAGATTCGAAGTAAATACAACATTCAAGTTCTTAAAGTCGTCGCCAAACAGGTTTGCAAGTTCGCTGCGAATATTTAAACGTCTTGGCAGACATAAGGGCAGATCTTTAAGGTCGCTGACCGAAAGACTTTCCCTTTGCGCAAGGGGATCCTTTGCGTTCATGAGAACGCACCAACGCTCTCGCAATTTAAGTCTTATAAACTCAAATCTTTCCATTTCAATAGGCTCAAGGAGAAGTCCCACATCGGCTACGCCACGTTCTATTCTCTCTTTTATAACATCGGCAGTTGCCGTGTAAATGTCAAACCGAACTCCGGGATATTTTTTAAGGAAGGAATCGCACAGATCTGTAAGAATATTGACAGAAGCCAGCTCGCCGCAGCCAATATTCACATATCCCTCTATGCATTCCTCCTGCTCTATAAGTTCACGTTCCGTTTTGTCCACAAGCTGCAATATTTCTTCGGCACGGCGTCTGAGAAGCATACCTTCGTTTGTAAGCTTTATTTTTCTTCCTCCCCTATCCAGAAGCTTTACGCCTATGTCATCCTCCATTTGAGCAAGCTGACGTGAAAGGGTGGGCTGTGTAATATGCAGTACCTCAGCCGCCTTTGTTATGCTCTCTTCACGAACAACGGTCAAAAAATATTTCAATACCCTTATTTCCATATACTATCGCCTTCCTCTGTTTTCATAATTATAATATATCACACCATTGTCCCAAAAACAATACCGGGGAGACGAATACAAATGCCTTGACTGTCATATTTATAAAATTTTCTTGTACTTATGCCGTATAAGTGTTATAATTAAGTATCAAAGAACGGTTATAAAAACAGGAGGAATTATAGATGGGAAAATATTTCGGAACCGACGGTGTAAGAGGTGTAGCCAATATAGAGCTTACCCCTGAGCTAGTGTACAGACTGGGCAGAGCAGGCGCCTATGTTCTTACGAAGCACACCAATCACACTGCTAAGATAATAGTAGGTATGGATACAAGAATTTCCGGCGATATGCTCGAGGCTGCTCTTGTTTCGGGCATATGCTCCGTAGGCGCTCACGCAGTAAGCTTAGGCATATGTCCTACGCCTGCGGTTGCTCATCTTGTTAAGGAATATAAGGCTGATGCAGGTATAGTTATAAGTGCTTCTCATAATCCCGTACAGGACAACGGCATAAAGTTCTTTAATTCACAGGGCTTTAAGCTGAGAGATGATATAGAGGATGAAATAGAGATGTACATGGACGATAGGTGGAATGAGATACCGAGACCCTACGGCGACAATGTAGGCGCCAAGTCCGTAAGCGATACTGCTATTGACGACTATGTAAGCTTTGTACAAAGCTCTACGGATATTAAGCTTGACGGTATAAAGATCGCTATCGACTGCGCAAACGGCGCTACATACAAGGCTGCCCCTATTGCTCTGGAGGGTCTGGGCGCAGAAGTCCTTGCAATACACAGGGAACCCGACGGTACAAATATCAACCTTAACTGCGGCTCTACTCATATGGAAAGCCTTTCAAAATTTGTTGTAAAGAACAAGTGCGATATAGGTATCGCCTTTGACGGCGACGGAGACCGCTGCCTTGCTGTGGACAGCGACGGCAATATAGTTGACGGCGACGTTATCATGGCTATATGCGGCAAATATATGAAGGAATGCGGCAAGCTTAAAAATGACACTATTGTTGCTACCGTTATGAGTAATCTGGGACTTTTCATAATGGGCGAAAAGAACGGTATATATATAGAGAGAACAAAGGTAGGCGACAGATACGTTCTGGAGCATCTTCTTGAAAACGGCGACTGTTTTGGCGGCGAACAGTCAGGTCACATCATATTTTTTGACTACAATACCACAGGCGACGGAATTCTCACTGCCATACAATTACTTACAACTCTTAAGAAAACAGGTCAGACGCTTAAGGAAGCAAAGAACATAATGGAGGTACTTCCTCAGTCTCTTGTAAATGCAAGAGTTGACAACAAGAGAAAGAATGACTACCTTAAAAACGAAACTATCAAGTCTGAGATCGAAAAGCTTGAGAAGAAGTTCAGCGGAGAAGGTCGTGTTCTTATAAGACCGTCAGGCACAGAGCCTATTGTAAGGGTTATGATAGAGGGCAGAGACAAAGCCGTTATTCAGAAGGAAGCCCAGCGACTTGCAAGACTTATAGAAGGTCTTTTGAGCTAAGGAGGATAAAATATGTGCGGTATAGTTGGATATGTTGGCAGGCACAATGCGGTCCCCGTGCTTATAAGCGGACTGGAGAGCCTGGAATACAGAGGTTACGACTCGGCGGGAGTTGCGGTGCTTCAAAATGACGGCATTGGCATAAGAAAAGCAAAGGGAAAGGTAGACAATCTGAGAACGCTTCTTCTTAACAATCCCGTATCCGGCAAAGTGGGTATAGGTCATACAAGGTGGGCTACTCACGGCGCTCCCTCGGACAGAAACGCTCATCCTCATTTCAGCAATGGGGAAGTGATTGCCGTTGTTCACAACGGTATTATAGAAAACTATCAGGAGCTTAAGGACGAGCTGGAGGCAAAGGGCTATAAATTCGAGTCCGAAACAGACACGGAAACGGCGGCTAACCTTATATATGATTTTTATAAGGAGTGCAACGATCTTCTGGAGGCAGTAAGGCTTACCCTGGAAAGGATAGAGGGTTCCTATGCGTTAGGCGTACTCTGCTCAGACTGTCCCGACCAGATAATAGCCGCAAGAAAGGAATCTCCCCTTATCATAGGCATAGGTCAGGGGGAAAACTTTATAGCGTCAGATATCCCTGCAATACTGGAATACACAAGAGATGCTTATATACTTGACGATAAGGAGCTTGCTCTTGTAAAGGCAGACAGTATTCAGATATTTGATATAGAAGGCAATGAAATAGAAAAGAGCGTATATTCCTATAAGTGGAATGTGGAGGCGGCTCAGAAAAGCGGCTACGATCACTTTATGCTTAAGGAGATATACGAGCAGCCAAAGGTTGTAAAGGATAACCTTGCTCACAGATTTTCCGAAGACGGCAAACACATAGAGCTTGACGGCATAAAGCTTGGAAAAGAGCAGCTCAAAAATATAAATCAGATTTATATAGTAGCCTGCGGAACAGCTTATTATGCAGGTCTTGTAGGCAAGTATCTTTTAGAGAGGATAGTAAGGATACCCGTCAATTCGGAGGTGGCAAGCGAGTTCAGATACAAGGATCCGCTTATTGACGAGCATACTCTTGTAATAGTGGTATCCCAGTCAGGAGAAACTGCGGATACTCTTTCAGCCCTTAAGCTGGCAAAGGACAGAGGCGCAAGAGTGCTGGCAATAGTAAACGCCGTAGGCAGCTCCATTGCAAGAGAAGCCGACGATGTGCTTTATACTCTTGCAGGCTTTGAGATAGCCGTTGCTTCAACAAAGGCGTTTTCGGCTCAGGTAACGGCAATGTATCTTATAACGCTGCATATCGCTCAAGAGCTTGGAAAGATAAGCGACGAGGACTTTGCTGAGATAAAGACCGCCCTGGATAAGCTTCCTTCTCAGATAAATGACATACTTACAAAGGCGGTACCGGCAATAAGAAAATTTGTAAATAAATATATAGGTTCAAAGAATGTGTTCTACATAGGCAGAGGACTTGACTATGTAGTAGGTATGGAGGGTTCTCTGAAGCTTAAAGAAATAGCATATCTCCATTCGGAACCCTATGCGGCAGGCGAGCTTAAGCACGGACCTATTGCCCTTATTGAAGAGGCTACTCTTGTAGTAGGCGTTGTTACACAAGAATCTCTATTTGATAAGACTAAAAGCAATATAAAGGAAGTAAAGGCAAGAGGCGCAAAGGTGCTTGCCATTGCCATGAAAGGCAATTCAAGCATTGAAGAGGTGGCAGATGATGTAATATATATCCCAAGAACTCACTGGATGCTTACATCCATACTTGCCAATATACCTCAGCAGCTTTTTGCATACTATATGGCTCTGGGTCTTGGCGAAGACATAGATAAGCCGAGGAACCTTGCCAAGAGTGTTACTGTTGAATAAACGGAGGTTTTGTTATGACGATAGGCATTATAGGCGCTATGGAAGCGGAAATAGCCAATATTCTGGAGGATATGACTGTGCTTACCACCAAGAATGCAATAGGTCTTGATTTTTACATCGGCAGTCTTAAAGGAAGCAGCCACAGTATTGTTCTTGTGCGTTCGGGCATAGGCAAGGTAAATGCCGCCTTGTGTACTCAGGTACTTGCCGACCTTTTTGCCGTGGATGTAGTAATAAACACGGGAGTAGCAGGAGCCGTAAGCAGTGATGTGAGTATAGGAGATATAGTTATATCATCCGAGGCTGTACAGCACGATTTTGACACTTCAGCCATAGGGGATGAACCCGGCGTTATATCAGGCTTGGACACAAGCGTGTTCAAAGCCGATAATTCTCTTGTTTCCGTTGCATATGATGTGGTAAAGGAGCTTGGCTTAAATGCCTATGTAGGCAGAGTTGCCAGCGGCGATCGGTTCGTATCGGCACCTGAGGATAAGAGCAGGATATCAAAGCTGTTTTCCCCTCTATGCTGTGAAATGGAAGGCGCTGCCATTGCTCATGCCTGTTACCTTAACAGAATACCCTTTGTTATAATAAGGGCGATATCTGACAATGCCGAAGAGGGCAGCGATATAAACTATGCAAGATTTTTCAGAGAAACTGCCGTTACCGCAGGCAGGATCGTTAAGAATATGACAGCCAAGCTTTAGATAAATAAAAAAGGGGGAGTTTTATATGGGACCTGAGTTGTGGATAGCCTTGTCGGGCGTAATGCTCATATTGGAGGCAATAACTGTGGGCTTGACCTGTATATGGCTGGCAGTAGGCGCTTTTGCGGCGTTTATCGTATCTTTTGTTACAGGCAATATATATGTGCAGTTTGCAGTGTTTGCTGCCGTATCTGTTATAAGCTTTGCTTCTTTGAGACCTTTTCTCAAAAAATTTATGCCTGTTAAGAACAGTACAAACAATACATCAAGGCTTATAGGACAAAAGGCTGTTGTTACGGAAAAAATAACCGATTTGGGCGGAAGAGTTAAGGTAGGAGATATATTTTGGCTTGCGGAAAGCTCAGACGGAAATGACATAGAAACCGATACAATGGTTAAAATAACAGATGCCAAAAGCAATAAGCTTATTGTAGAAAAAATATAAGGGGGATATAAAATGATCATTTTGTTGATAATACTTATAATAATAGCGGTAATAGTGGCAGGCTCCTGTATAAGGATAGTGCCTCAGGCAAGAGCATATGTAGTGGAATTTCTGGGCGCATATAAGACGACATGGCAGACGGGACTTTACTTTAAGATACCGTTCTTCGAGAGAGTGGCAAGGAATGTGAACCTTAAGGAGCAGGTAATAGACTTTCCTCCTCAGCCTGTTATTACAAAGGACAATGTTACAATGCAGATCGATACGGTCGTGTTCTTCCAGATAACAGATCCCAAGCTCTATTGCTACGGCGTCGAAAATCCTATTATGGCGATCGAGAACCTTACCTCCACTACCCTGAGAAATATCATAGGCGATATGGAGCTTGACGAAACTCTTACTTCAAGAGAGATAATAAATACCAAAATGGGGCTTTCTCTCGATGTGGCTACCGACCCTTGGGGCATTAAGGTAAACAGAGTAGAGCTTAAGAATATTATGCCTCCCGCAGCTATCCAAGAATCTATGGAGAAGCAGATGAAGGCAGAAAGAGAAAGACGAGAAGCCATACTTATTGCCGAGGGCGAAAAGAAATCTACAATACTTGTTGCCGAGGGTAAAAAGGAATCCGCAATACTGGAGGCGGAAGCCCAGAAACAGGCGGCTATACTTCACGCCGAGGCTGAAAAGGAAAGAAAGATAAGGGAAGCCGAAGGTCAGGCAGAGGCGATCATGAAGGTACAGCAGGCAAATGCCGAGGGTATAAGGATGCTCAAGGAAGCAGGAGCAGACGAAAGCGTTCTTACCCTAAAGAGCCTTGATGCCTTAGGCAAGCTTTCGGAAGGCAACTCTACCAAGATCATAATACCTTCAGACATTCAGGGTATAGCTGGTCTTGCAACATCGTTTAAAGAGATAATGAAGGATAAATAAAAAAGAGGCAAAAGCCCCTTTTGAGTACAATATCGACCCTTCAGTCAGGCACGTTCAAAAATATCTTAATCCGAAATTTTTGACGTGCCTGCCGGCTCCATTGCAGCGGAAGAAGTTATCCGCCGACACGCAGTGTCGCTTTTGCGCAGCAAAAGTGCTGAACCTTCTCGTAAGGGGAGCTTTAAGTTTATGCTCCCTAAAGGCTTTAATAATGTTGAAAAATTTGCTTTTTTCAACTAGCTTTAAATATGTGAAGCACCTATACGAAATCTTCCCCTTCAGATAAAATTCAGAACTTTGCCTACGGCAAAGCCAGCCCCTCCCCACCGCTAGCCTCCCCTGTAAAGGGGAGGGGAACCGCCGTTAGGCGGTGGAAGGGTCGATGCTCGCATAAACAAAAATTTATCCATAATATAAAGCTGTCCCATTATGACCTTTTTTCATAGGTCATAACGTGACAGCCCCTTTTTATCATATTCCCATCAATATTCAAATATCTTTGAAACGGGAAGTCCCTCATGTATTCTGTATATAGCGTCGGCAAATACCTTTGCCACAGACTTTTGCTTGATCTTAGGTATCATTTTGTCGGGAGTAAGAGGAACGGTATCCAGTACAAGAAGCTCTTTTATAGAGCTTTTTTCTATTCTCTCTATGGCTGCGCCTGAAAGTACACCGTGAGTACAGCAGGCATAGACCTCCTTGGCGCCTCTTTCCAGTATGGCGTTTGCGGCATTTGTAATAGTGCCGGCAGTGTCTATCATATCATCGTAAAGTATTACCTTCTTGTTTTTAAAATCGCCTATTATGTTCATTATTTCTGATACATTGGGCTTGGGTCTTCTCTTGTCTACAATGGCAATGGGTATATCCAGACTTTCGGCAAAGCTCCTTGTTCTTGTAACAGATCCCAAGTCGGGAGATACAGCAACCAGCTCATCGTTGCCGTAGCCAAACTTATCGCTGTAATATTTGGATAATAAAGGCATTCCTACAAGATGATCGACCGGTATGTTGAAAAAGCCCTGTATCTGAGCGCAGTGGAGATCCATTGTTATAATTCTGTCGGCTCCTGCGCTTGTAATAAGATCTGCCACAAGCTTTGCGCTAATGGGATCTCTGGCTTTTGCCTTTCTGTCCTGTCTTGCATAGCCGTAGTAGGGGATCACGGCATTTATTCTGCCTGCCGATGCTCTCTTTACAGCGTCTATGGTAATCAGAAGCTCCATAAGATTGTCGTTTACGGGATTGCTTGTAGGCTGAACTATAAATATATCACAGCCTCTTACTGTTTCATTGATCCTTACGCTTATTTCTCCGTCGCTGAACTTGGAGATTTCGCACTTGCTCAGTGAAAGACCCAGATCAGCCGCTATCCTTTCGGCTAAAACAGGGTTACCGTTACAGCTAAAGATTTTGATACTGCCGCTTCCTACATCCATTTTGAAAAGCCCTCCTGTTGTGCATTTGGTTTCAGAATTTCGTTATACATTTATTATAAAGTTATTTAAGCTTAATGTCAAATATTGAAAATTAGAATATTTTATAGATTTTTAAAGAAAATTTTACAAATAATATAGTTTGAATTAATTTTAAAAAGCCCTTTGTAATAATTGTACAATTTTTTTACAAAAATTTAGGCTTTTTTGTATGATAACAGCTTTTTGCCGTGAAAAAAGGAATATTTTTACAGCTATGTAATTCATTTCTTGATTGTTAAAGTCCTTTGTAGTATACTTATATTGAATAATTATGTAATGTGAGGGTCTGTAATGAACTTTGTTGAAAGCAGAAATTTACAGTTTAAATATATAAAATATGACGATGAAACAGATGAAAATATAGCCGTAACGGCTCTCAAAGGCGTGGATATAACCATAAGCAAGGGAGAATTTGTTGCGGTATTGGGCAGGAACGGATCGGGCAAGTCTACATTTGCCAAGCTTATAAACGGGCTTAATATCCCTACGGAAGGCACATTGTATGTTAAAGGACTGGATGCCTCCAAGGAGGAGAATATATGGGACATAAGGCAAAACGTAGGTATGGTATTCCAAAATCCCGACAATCAGATAATAGCTACGATAGTTGAGGAGGATGTTGCCTTCGGTCCCGAAAATCTTGGTATGGAGCCTAATGAAATAGTCAAAAATGTAAATATGGCTCTTAAGGCGGTAAGCATGGAGGAATTCAGGGATGCGGCTCCCGCCTATCTTTCCGGAGGTCAGAAGCAGAGGGTAGCCATAGCGGGCATACTTGCAATGAAGCCTCGCTGCATCATACTTGACGAGCCTACGGCAATGCTTGATCCACAGGGCAGGAAAGAGGTAATGGAAACCGTTACAATGCTCAATAAGGAAGAGGGCATAACCATAATACTGATCACTCACTATATGGAGGAAGCCGCTCTTGCCGACAGGATAATAGTTATGAATGAAGGCAAGGTCGCTATGGAGGGTACTCCGAGAGAGATATTTTCAAGAGTGGGGGAAATGAAGGCGCTTCATCTGGACGTGCCTCAGATAACGGAGCTTTCCTCTATAATAAACGGCTCCGTAAGTAAATTTCCTGCAGACATACTCAATATTGAGGAATTTATAGACGCATTTAAGTACTATGGCTACAACAAGGATTTTCATTATGCCAAGAAAAGCCGTGAGCCGAAGAACAACAAGCCTCTGCTTGAGGTCAGGGATCTTACCCATATATACGGCAAGGAAACGGCGTTTGAAAAGGTGGCAGTCAAAAATATCCGCCTGACCGTAGGCGAGGGAGATTTTATAGGGCTTATAGGGCATACCGGTTCGGGAAAGTCCACTCTTATACAGCACTTTAACGCCCTTGTAAAAGCCGATGAGGGCAGCGTGTATTTTAAGGGCAAGGATATATTTGAGGACAAGTCCAAGCTTAAATATATAAGGCAAAAGATAGGTCTTGTTTTTCAGTATCCCGAATATCAGATATTTGAGACCACTATATACGACGAGGTGGCATACGGTCCCAGAAACTGCGGACTTTCAGCCGAGGAGACAGATATAAGAGTAAAGGAAGCCCTTAAATTTGTGGGCATAGACGAGAGTATGTGCAAAAAGTCTCCCTTTGATCTGTCCGGAGGACAGAAAAGGCGTGTTGCCATAGCGGGTATACTTGCAATGAGACCTGAGATACTTATACTTGACGAGCCTATGGCAGGACTTGATCCTTACGGTCGTGACGAAATACTGAAAAATATAAGGAGTATGCACGACAAGCTTGGTATAACGGTCATACTTGTATCTCATTCCATGGAGGATATTGCAGCCATAGCAGATAAGATACTTGTTATGAATAAGGGCAGCGTTGCCATGTACGATACGGTGGATAATGTGTTCAGAGAACCTGAACGACTTACGGCTATGGGACTTAACGCTCCTCAGCTCACGCTTCTTTTTAAAAGGCTGAGAGATGAGCTGGCTATGGATGTACCCGTTAATGTATACGATGTGAACGAGGCGGCTGAAATACTTATTTCAGCCATGAGCTAAAGGAACTTTTAACGGGCAAATTTGATTTGGGAAGTGACTGTAATATGAATATAACTCTTGGGCAGTATTATCCTGTGGACTCTGTTATACACAGGCTTGACGCAAGGGCTAAAATATTGGCGACCATAATATATATCATAGCGGTGTTCTGCGCAAAGGGAGTTGCGGGCTATGGCATATGCATAGGATTTCTGGCAGCGGTAATAATTCTTTGCAGGGTACCGTTCAGGCTTATGCTCCGCAGTCTTAAGAGCATCATATTTATAATAATATTTACGGTGGCGCTTAATATGCTCTTTATAAAAACAGGCAGGGAAATATTTTCACTGGGCTTTGTTCACATTACCACAGGGGGCATACTTACTGCTATAAAGCTGTGTGCAAGACTTATACTTCTTATAATGGGTTCTTCGATACTTACTCTTGTTACTACGCCCATTGCCCTTACCGAGGGCATAGAAAGGCTTTTAAGACCCTTTAAGAAAATAGGAGTTCCGTCTCACGAAATAGCTATGATGATGTCTATCGCTCTGAGATTTATACCGACTCTTATAGAGGAGCTGGACAAGATCAAAAAGGCTCAGACCGCAAGAGGCGCTGACTTTGACACAGGAGGACTGGTAAAAAAGGCAAGGGCTATGATACCTCTTCTGGTGCCTCTTTTCGTATCGGCGTTCAGACGGGCAGACGAGCTTGCCATGGCTATGGAAGCAAGATGTTACAGAGGAGATATAAACAGGACAAAAATGAGGGAGCTTGTATATTGCAGAAGAGATATATATGCTCTTAGTATCGTGAGTACCCTTATGTTATGTGTTATATTGCTGAGGATATTACTATGAGGATTTTACTTAAGGTCAGCTACGACGGCAGCAATTATTACGGCTGGCAAAAACAGAAAGGCTTTATCAGCGTACAGGAAAAGCTGGAGGAAGGACTTAGCGCCCTTATGGGTAAAAAAATAAGCGTAAGAGGCGCCAGCAGAACGGATACAGGCGTTCATGCTCTGGCTCAGGGAGCCGTATTTGAGACCGATACGACTATACCCATCGCAAATATACCCTATGCCCTTAATTCATTCCTCCCTGAGGATATAGTGATAACAGGCGCCAGAGAGGTGACGGAAAGCTTTCATCCTCAGTACAGCGTTATAGACAAGACGTATGAATACCTTATATTAAACGATGAATTCAAAGATCCAAAGCTTATTAAATATACGGATTTTATAAGGGAAAGGCTTGATATAGAAAAGATGCGGGAAGCCTGCAAATACTTTCTGGGAGAGCATGATTTCAAGGCGTTTTGCGCATCGGGTTCAAGGGCAAGGACCACCGTCAGAACAATATACAGCCTTACAGTTGACAAAAGAGAAAACATAGTGTGCATAAAGGTTACGGGAAGTGGCTTTTTATATAATATGGTGCGCATAATTGCCGGCACTCTTGCCGATGTGGGCAAGGGCAAGATACAGCCCCGTGAGGTCGAGGAAATAATAGCCTCAAGGGATAGGACAAGGGCAGGCAAGACACTTGCGCCTAACGGATTAACATTAACGGAGGTACATTATGAGTGAGATCGAAAGAAGACGAAGAAGAAAACCTGTTAAGAAGAAAAAGAAAAATATGCCTGTGATAATCGTCATTATACTTATAATCATAATAATGGCAGGTCTGCTTATCACAAGCCGTTTCATGTCGGAGGATATGAGAGGCAATTTATCCGAAGAGAGCGTAAATGTGGAGATTCCTTCAGGCTCCACTGTTTCCGAAATAGCCGATATACTTGAGGAAAACGGCATTGTGGACAGCGCCTTTCGCTTTAGGATGCAATGTAAGGTAAAGGGCAAGGGCTCTGGCTTTAAATCGGGCAACTATGTTTTCAGCGGAAAAGAGACCTTTGAAAGCCTTACGGATAAGCTGGATACGGGAGCTATGGACGGCGAGGCGATAGTAATTACATTTAAGGAGGGTCAGTGGCTTACGGAAATGGCTCAGACTGCGGCAGGCTCGGGCATATGTACATATGATGAATTTATGGCTGCCGCCAACAGCAGGGACTATGACTATGACTTTATAGAGGCGATACCTGAAAGAGACAATACGCTGGAAGGCTACCTCTATCCCGAGACATATTATTTCGATAAGAACAGCACGGCTCAGACCATAGTTGATACCATGCTTTCACAGTTTGAAAAGGTAATAAAGGAAAATCAAATAAAGGAAAAGGCGCAAAAGCTTGGACTCACTCTTGACGAGGCTGTCATAATAGCCTCTCTTATAGAGGCAGAGGTAAAGTATGAGCCTGAGAGAGTTCTTGTTTCCTCTGTCATACATAACAGACTTGATCAGAATATAAAGCTCCAGATAGATGCGTCTGTTATATATTCTCTGGGAAAGAGAGTTACAAGGGTATTCTATTCCGACCTTGAAACTGCGGATCCTCACAATACATATTATGTAGACGGTCTGCCAAGCGGTCCCATAGGTGCGCCAAGGGCGGCGTCTCTTGTGGCTGCCGTTGAGCCTGAACAGACCGATTATCTCTATTATGTAGTGGAGGATACAAAAACAGGCAAGCATCATTTTACGGGAGATTATGAAGATTTTCAAAATGCAAATTCGGATTATAAGAAAAAGATAGATCAGGAGTAACGATATGAGCTTAGTGGAGAACTATTTGGCGGAATATATATATGATATGCAGCCGTTATGCAAGGGCAAGCTGGGAGAAATACAGCTAGACGCCTATAATAAGGGACTTCCCATTATTTCCAACGAGGTCGTAAAGCTTATGGGCTTTATACTGGGCATACACAGACCCGTAAAAATACTTGAAATAGGTATGGCTGTGGGCTTTTCGTCAGGCTTTATGTCTACATTCCTTCCGGAAAACGGTTCTATAACCACCATTGACCGATATCCTATGATGATAGAGCAGGCAAAGGAAAACTTTAAGCTCTTGGGCATAGAGGATAAGGTGACCATACTGGAGGGAGATGCCAATAACATACTTCCCACTCTTGAAGATAAGTTTGATTTTGTGTTTATGGACGCGGCAAAGGGGCAGTATATATATATGCTGCCTCATGTACTGAGACTTACGAGAAAAGGCGGGGTTATTATGGCAGACGATGTTCTCCAGGAGGGCAGAGTTGCTCAGGGCTATACCGAGATACCAAGACGCCAGAGAACCATACACAAAAGGCTAAATGAATTTTTACATGAGATAACCCACAACGAGAAGCTGAGAACATCTATACTTTCCATAGGCGACGGCGTCGCTCTTATAGAAAAGCTGGAGGATTAGTTATGGATAATAAAATAGAGCTGCTTGCTCCTGCCGGAGATATTGAAAAGCTTAAGATCGCAGTGTTATACGGCGCAGACGCAGTATATCTGGGAGGCACAAGCTTCGGGCTGAGGGCAAAGGCAAAGAATTTCGACTATGAGCATATGAAAGAAGGCATAGATTTTGCCCATGCTCACGGCGTAAAGGTATATGTTACTTGCAATATATTTGCCCACAATCAGGATATTCCCCAGTTGCCGGGATATCTTAAAGAGCTTGAAGAGCTTGGGGCAGACGCCATACTTGTGGCGGATCCGGGAGTATTTGCCATAGCCGCCGAAACAGTGCCCAATATGAATATACACATAAGCACACAGGCAAACAACACAAATTACAGATCGGCTCTTTTCTGGCATAAGCTGGGCGCCAAAAGAATAGTAATGGCAAGAGAGCTTTCTCTTAAGGAGATAAAGGATATATCCTGCAATATTCCTGAGGATATGGAGATAGAAGCCTTCGTACACGGAGCAATGTGCATAAGCTACAGCGGAAGATGTCTTTTGAGCAACTATCTCAGCGGAAGAGATGCCAATAAGGGCGCCTGCTCCCATCCATGCCGCTGGCAGTATTATGTAACGGAAAAGACAAGACCCAATGAATATATGCCCATAGTGGAGGATGACAGGGGAACATATATATTCAATTCCAAAGACCTTTGTATGATAGAGCATATACCTGAGCTTGCAGAGGCAGGTATAACCAGCCTTAAAATAGAAGGCAGAATAAAGACTTGCTTTTATGTGGGTACCGTTGTAAGGGCTTACAGAGAAGCCATAGACGATTATATGAAAAGCCCTGAGTTATACGAAAGCAAAAAGGAGTATTATTTGCAGGAGGTCGCCAAGGCAAGCTATCGTGGCTTTACCACAGGCTTTTATTACGGCAAGCCCTCGGATAAGGATCAGATATATACCACAAGCTCTTATATAAGGACATATGACTTTATAGGCATGGTACTGGACTATGACGAAAATACGGGCTTTGCCACCGTAGAGCAGAGAAATAAATTCGTAATAGGCGATAAGGTAGAGTTTTTAAGACACGGAGGAGAGGTATTCTCCCAGGAAATAACCGAAATGTACAGTATTCAGGGAGAAGCGCTGACACAGGCTCCTCATCCCCAGCAGATAATAAAATTAAAGGTAGACAAAAAAGTGGAAAAATGGGACATGATGCGCAAGGAAGCCAAAGATCCTGTCACATTGGAATAAAAAGGAGGAATATTATGGAATTCGGAAAGCTTATGAGCGAAAGAAGAAGTATAAGAGCTTACAGAAAGGATGCCGTAGACAAAAAGGATGTTGAAAGTATCATTGCTGCGGCGCAGCAGGCGCCTTCATGGAAAAATTCTCAGACAGGCAGATATTATGCAGTAATGAGCAAGGATAATGTGGATCATATAAGAGAGCATTGTCTCCCTGAGTTTAACAGAAAGAACACAGCCGACGCTCCCGTATATATAATTACTGCCTTTGAGAAGGGGATAGCAGGCTTTGACAATGACAAAAACGCTGTGAACGAGCTTGGAGATAAGTGGGGAGCATACGATCTGGGACTTCAAAATGAAAATATGATACTTAAAGCAAGAGAGCTTGGACTGGGCACGCTTATAATGGGTATAAGGGATGAAAAGGCTCTCAGAACCAAGCTGAATATACCCGATACTCAGGAGGTAGTTGCGGTCATAGCTTTGGGCTACAGAAATATAGAGCCGTCGGCTCCTGCCAGAAAGAGCATTGAGAATATCGTTAAATTTTATTGACGATAAAAAGGCTTTTGCATTATAATCAAAAAGAGGATGGGTAATGTCCATCCTCTTTTATTTGTTAAAATGCCCGGTAATATATGGTCTCTTATTTTGTACTATCCTCTAAGCTGAGCATCCAGCTTTTCCTCAAGCTCTTCAAGTATTTTCTTTACAGGGCGGCTGACTTCGTCGTCTGTAAGTGTCCTGTCCTCTGCTCTAAAGGATATGCTGTATGCTACCGACTTATAGCCTTCGGGTATCTGCTTGCCTCTGAATACATCGAAAAGCTGTATGCTTTCAAGGAGCTTTCCGCCCTTGGCCTTTATAATATCCTCAATATCTTTTACAATGACATTTTCCTTTACAAGGAGCGCTATATCTCTTGCAACGGCAGGATACTTTGGCAAAGCCTTGTATTCTCTGTCAAATGTGGCATTTTCCGCAAGCTTCTCAAAATCAATAACGGCAACGTAAGGCTTTGCGCCTATGTTATAGGCAGCGGCAACAGAGGGATGGATCTCTCCAACATAGCCTATGCTTTCCCCGTCCAGAGAAATATCTGCCAGCCTTCCGGGATGCATGAACGAAATATCGCTCTTGGGAGAATAAGCTATCCTCTCCCTTACGCCAAGCACCGTAAACAGCTCCTCGGTAATGCCTTTTATTCCGTAGAAATCTATATTTCCGTACATACCTATGGTTATCATACGGATCTCGTCAGGCAGCTCTGTAAGAGGAAGCGCCTTTGGTGTATATACCTTGCCTATCTCAAAAAGATGAGCGCTTTCGTTTCTCCTGTTATAGTTGGTGGAAAGTGAATTAAGCATACCGTTTAAAGTAACGGTCCTCATTATGCTAAAGTCCTCGCCTAAGGGATTTGAGATCGTAACGGTATTCCTCAGAGGACTGTCGGCAGGTATATTAAGCTTGTCAAATACCTTGGGAGATTCAAAGCTGAAGCACTTTGCCTCGCTTATGCCAAGGCTGAGCATTGTGTCTATTACCTTATCCTCAACTATCTGGGAATGGGATTTTTTGCCTACGGTAGGCGTACCTGCCGCAAGAGTGGTCTCTATATTGTCATAGCCGTAAAATCTGGCGATCTCTTCCGCAAGATCCGCCTCGGATACAAGGTCGGGTCTGAAGGTAGGGATAAGGGCAGTCTTTCCGTCGGCTTTAACCTCTACAAGCTTAAAAAGATCTATCATTTCCTGCTGGCTGAGTTTAGTACCTAAAAGAGCGTTTATGCTCTCTGTGGAATATTCCACGCTCCAGCCTTCTCTTTTGTTGGGATAGCAGTCTACCATGCCCTTGCATACCTCTCCGCAGCCCAGCATTTCCACAAGCTGAACGGCTCTGTTTACCGCATCAAGAGGAAGATTGGGATCAAGTCCCTTTTCGTACTTGGCAGAGGCGTCTGTTCTGAGTCCCACCTTCTTGGCGGTTATTCTTACGCTTGGACCGTTGAAATTTGCCGATTCAAAAAGTATGGCTCTTGCGCCCTCAGTTATCATGGAATTTTCGCCGCCCATTACTCCGGCTATGGCAACAGCCTTGTTACAATCGGATATAACGAGCATGGAGGGATCCAGATCTCTTTCCTGTCCGTCAAGAGTTGTTATCTTCTCGCCTTCCTTGGCATTTCTTACTATTATCTTGTGTTCATCGATAGTGTCTATATCAAAGGCGTGCATAGGCTGACCCATTTCAAGCATTACATAGTTTGTAATATCAACTATATTGTTTATCGGTCTTACGCCTGAGGCTGTGAGCCTGTGTCTTAACCAAAGAGGAGACGGACCTATCTTAACATTTTTAACAGCCCTTGCTATATATCTGGGACAAAGCTCGGGATTTTGTATTTCTACATCTATCATATCCGCCGTGTTTTCATCGCCCTTTTCCTCAACCCTTATATCAGGGTATTTAAAGGGCTTTCTGTAAGTGGCGGCAGCCTCCCTTGCAAGACCTACTATGCTGAAGCAGTCGGGTCTGTTGGATGTTATCTCAAATTCCACTATGTCGTCTTCCATTTCCAAAAGCTTCTTTACGTCGGCGCCTAAAGGCACTTCATCCTTGAAAATGTATATGCCGTAATCGGGAGCCTCGGGATAGTCGTTTGTTGTAAAGCCAAGCTCCTCTATGGAACACATCATACCGTTTGATTCGATGCCTCTCAGCTTACCCTTCTTTATCTTTTCAAGACCTGCGCCGTGGTATACCGTAGCCCCTACAAGCGCAACGGGAACGACAGCCCCTACATATAGGTTAGGCGCGCCTGTTACTATCTGCAAAGGCTCGTCTTTTCCTATATCCACCTTTGTGACCACAAGCTTGTCGGCGTCGGGGTGCTTTTCTATTTCAAGTACCTTGCCCGTTACAACATTTGTAATGTCCTTGGCAAGTGTCCTTACAGACTCTACCTTAGAGCCTGAAAGAGTGATCTTATCTATAAAATCCTGAGTAGTCGTATCCAGATCCACATACTCGGATAACCATTTCATAGGTAAATCCATTATTCAAAACCTCCTTAGAACTGCTTTAAAAATCTTGTATCGTTTTCAAACAACAATCTTAGGTCGGAAATAGCGTATTTTTGCATAGCCACTCTCTCAAGACCCATACCAAAGGCAAAGCCTGAGTATACCTTGGGATCTATGCCGCACATTTCAAGAACCTTGGGATGTACCATGCCGCAGCCCAGTACCTCGATCCAGCCGCTGTCCTTACACACACGGCAGCCCTTTCCGCCGCAGGCAAAGCAGGAGGCGTCCATTTCTGCGCTTGGCTCTGTAAAGGGGAAGTGATGAGGTCTGAAACGCACCTTCGTATCTTCGCCGAAAAGACCCTTTGCAAATTCAGCCAGAGCGCCTTTAAGATCTCCCATGGTTATGCCCTTGTCTATTACAAGACCCTCTAGCTGATGAAATATGGGAGAGTGAGTAGCGTCTACTTCGTCTGCTCTGTAAACTCTGCCGGGAGCGATTATCCTGATAGGAGGTTTTTTATTTTCCATAACTCTTACCTGCATAGGGGAGGTCTGAGTTCTTAAAAGAAAATCTCCCATACCGTTTATATAAAATGTATCCTGCTCATCTCTTGCGGGATGATCCTTGGGGATATTGAGCGCCTCGAAATTATAGTAGGCGGTCTCCACCTCGGGTCCCTCCGCTATCTCATAGCCCATACCTATAAATATGTTTTTTATATTGTCTATGACCTGGGTCATGGGATGCTTATGACCAAGCTCCGTTACCTTGCCGGGCATTGTTACGTCTATGGTCTCCGCTTTGAGCTTAGCCTCCTGAGCCTTAGCGGCAAGAGCCGTTTTCATAGCCTCCAGCTTTCCTTCAATATCTGCTCTTACTTCGTTGGCAAGCTGACCTATAACAGGTCTTTCTTCCTTTGAAAGGGCGCCCATACCCTTGAGTATGCCCGTAAGCTCGCCTTTCTTGCCGAGGAATTGTACCCTCAGATCCTCCAATGTCTTAAGATCGGCGGCTTCATTCAGCTTTTGAATGGCTTTATCCCTTATCTGAGCCAGTTTCTCTTTCATTTTTAAACTCCTTTCATTTACCGCAATAAAAAAATCCCTTTGCAAAAGGGACGACAAATAACCGCGGTACCACCCGAATTCCCGCATATGATGCGGACTCTCTCTGAGGAATAACGACCTCGACCGGATACCCCTACTGCTGTTTCAGGGTACCAACTCCGATGGGAACTTCAATACGGCTTTATTTAAAGACTGCTTACAGCCGACGACAGTCTATCTCTGCTAAATCCACCGTATCTACTTTCATCTTCACGGTTATTAAAACTAAACATTAGTATAACAATTTAAAATAATAATGTCAAGAGTTTTGGCATAAATTATATGTATTAGAATATATAGCAGGGGGTAATATCATGTGCGGGATCTCAGGCTTTTGTTCCTTTGATATCGATTTCACATTAAGATACGATTACTGGAAAAGCATACTGATAAAAATGAGAGAATCAATATACAGAAGGGGAAACGATACTGTCGGAGAGTATCTTGACAAGAATATAGGGCTGAGTCAGACAAGGCTTACAATAAGGGATCTGTACGGGGGAAATCAGCCTATAATAAGAAAGGTAAACGGCGTGGAATACGTTATAATATATAATGGAGAGATATATGATACGGAGCCTTTGAAAAACGACCTTATATCAAAGGGCTATGTGTTTGAGACCACAACGGATACCGAAATAATACTTTACGCCTATATAGAATACGGCGTGGACTCTGTAAATATGCTAAACGGCATATTTGCCTATGCCATATGGGACAGCGGTAAAAAAAAGCTGTATCTTTTCAGAGACAGAAGCGGAATAAAACCCCTGTTCTATACGATACGACACAATACGATAGTATTTGCTTCCGAAATAAAGGCTCTTTTTGAACACCCAAATATCTCTCCCGAAATAGACAAGAATTCTCTCCGTGAGATATTCGGCATAGGTCCCGCAAGAACAGAGGGCATAGGCGTATTCAGAGATGTGTATGAGATAAAGTACGGTCACTATGGCGTATATGACATAAACGGCTTTAGGCAGGTAAAATACTGGGAGCTGAGATCGGAAAAGCACAATAAGAGCTATGAGGAAACGGTAGACGATGTAAGATATCTTGTCAGGACAGCCGTAGAGTATCAAATGGTATCGGATGTGCCTGTGTGCAGCTTTCTTTCCGGAGGCGTCGATTCCTGTATAGTTACTGCCATAGCGGCAGAGCATCTTAAAAAGCAGGGAAAGACATTCAACACCTTCTCATTTGACTTTACGGGCAACGATATATATTTCAAATCAAATTCATTCCAGCCCGAACAGGACAGACCCTATGTAGATAAGATGCTTGAGGTTTTTGACGTGGATCATACCTATCTGGAGTGCAATGAGGAAGAGCTTGCGGACTATCTCTATACCTCGGTGGATGCCAAGGATCTGCCGGGCATGGCTGATGTTGACGCTTCAATGCTGTATTTTTGCCGCCTTGTAAAGGAGCATAACAAGGTAACGCTTACGGGAGAGTGCGCCGATGAGATATTCGGCGGTTATCCTTGGTTCCACAGAGAGGATTTTATAAAGGCGGATACCTTCCCCTGGTCCATAGATCCCGAACCGAGGATAAATATACTTAATACTGAAACGGCTGAAATGCTTAATATAAAAGAATATATTGCTCTGCGTTACAGAAGATCTCTTAAGGAGGTGCCATATCTGGAGGGCGAAAATGCCCTTGAAAGGAGAAGACGTGAAATATCCTACCTTAATCTTAAGTGGTTTATGACAACTCTTCTTGACAGAATGGACAGAGCCTCAATGTATTCGGGACTGGAGGCAAGGGTACCCTATGCCGATCACAGGATAATAGAATATATGTGGAATGTACCCTGGGAATATAAGTGCCATAACGGTATTGTAAAGGGGCTTTTAAGAGACAGCGCAAAGGGGCTTTTGCCCGATGAGATATTGTACAGAAAGAAATCGCCCTATCCCAAGACCTACAATCCCGCCTATGAAGGCATACTGAAAGAAAGAGTAAGGGATATTATGCATAACAACAATTCGCCTGTTGTGCAGTTTCTGAACAGGGAGTATATATATAAGCTTATTGAAAACAGCTCGGACTACGGCAGACCCTGGTTTGGTCAGCTTATGGCGTCCGTGCAGATGCTCGCCTATATTATTCAGGTAAATTACTGGATGGAAAAATTCGGATTGTAGCGGGCAGGTCCGCTGCTTTTACGCCTTGAGGCAGAGCAAAGGCTATGCGCTCCTCAAGGCGTATTTTTATCATAAGCCAAAAAAAAACCTTTAACCTCATAAATCCATAACCCTATGTAACCCCATAACCCCATAACCCCATAACCCCCATAAACCCATAACCCCATAAACCCTTAAATCCATATTGGATCATATTCTTGCAAACTGCCATAAAATGGCTGTTTTGTACAAAAACACCAAATTTCGTCAATAAAAACTGCACAAATAACGATTTCGTCAAAAAAAAGATACATTTATTGTAAAAAATAACTAGGAGATTTAAAAATGACATATAAAAACAATATAATTGTAAAATAAGATATATAAATGCGATAATAGACATCATAAATATATGTCATTTTTTGTATAAATTTGATATGTAGCATAGGGCAATATAAAAATGTTGAGTAAATATTAAAAAATATTAAGAAATGTTAAAATAACTATATATAGTATTACATTTTTGTGCTATACTATATTTAGGGTCAATAGCTCTATTTATGTTCAACATATCATTTATACAAAAATTTATTGAATTCTGCCGAATTTTATTAAAAATTTTACTTGTAATTTCAATCGAAATGTTATATTATTATACGTGAAGTGGTTGAAAGTGGTTGCCAATGGATAAAAATGGTTTAATTGTGGTTGCTAAGGGCAGCAGGTTCCATGCTGTGAATATCCATTGGTAATGAAAGCGGTGATTTTTATGTTTATCGGCGAATATGAACATTGTATAGATGCCAAGGGCAGAGCTATAATTCCCGCAAAGTTCCGTGACGGACTGGGGGATCGCTTTTATATTGCCAAGGAACAGGACGGCTGTCTTGGCGTATATAAGGAAGAGCTTTGGAATGAGCTTGTGGACAAGCTCAATAAATTACCTACCACCAAAAAATCAGCCAGAGATTTCAGACGCTTTAAGCTGGCGGGAGCAGGGGAATGTATGCCTGACGGCAACGGCAGGATAATGATCCCCTTATCCCTAAGAGAATATGCCGGCATTACCAAGGAAATAGTAAGTATAGGCAATGGGGACAGAGTCGAGATATGGGACAAGGCAAAATGGATGGAATATAATTCCGGCTGTAATTTCGATGAGTCCGAGTTTGAAGCTCTTGAGGAATATGGAATATAAGGATTTGAGAATATGAATTTTGAACATGTTTCGGTTCTCCTTAATGAAAGTATAGAAGGACTTAATATTTCCCCCGACGGTATATATGTGGATTGCACTCTCGGAGGCGGAGGTCATTCTTACGAAATAGCCCAAAGGCTCACAAAGGGTACTTTAATAGGTATAGACAGAGATATAGACGCAATAGAGGCGGCATCTCAGAGACTTAAGGGCTTTGAAAATATAAAATATGTTCACGATAATTTCTCAAATATTAAAAATATAGTTGAAAGCCTTGGCTTAGGTCAGGGCAGTATAAATGGATTTTTACTCGATCTCGGTGTATCCTCCCACCAATTAGATGAAGCAGACAGGGGTTTCTCCTACAATTACGACGCACCTCTGGATATGCGTATGGACGTGCGTTCTCCTCTGTCTGCTTACGTGGTGGTCAATCAGTATCCACAAGACAAGCTTGCAGATGTGTTGTGGGAGTACGGCGAGGAAAGATGGGCAAAGAGAATAGCGGAGTTTATAGTAAAGGAAAGAAAAGTAAAGCCTGTGGAAACGACCTTTGAGCTTGTTTCCGTTATAAAGAAGGCTGTGCCTAAGGGCGCAAGATCCGACGGACCTCATCCGGCAAAGAGAACCTTTCAGGCTATAAGGATAGAAGTAAATAACGAATTGGGGATTCTGGAAGAAACCATAGATACTATGGTGGATCTGCTTAAACCCAAAGGCAGGATTTGTGTTATAACATTCCATTCTCTTGAGGACAGGATAGTAAAAAACGCATTTAAAAGTATTGCAAACCCATGTACCTGCCCCAGAGACTTTCCCATATGTGTCTGCGGCAAAAAGCCTAGGGTAAAAATAATAACCGGAAGACCCATTGTTCCCGACAAAACGGAGCTTGAGCAAAATCACAGAGCAAGAAGTGCAAAGCTGAGAATTGCGGAAAGGCTTTAAACCATAGGGTAGGAAGGGTATGGATTAAAGTGAAAACATCAGTAAACGGCAGAAATGTCTACAAAAGGACAGGAAGATATGATCGACCTGCAAACAATATAAGAAATATTTCATACGGCAGAGCAGGCTACAGAGGGCAGTACGGTGCAGGAAGATACGGCTCCTTTCAAAACGGCAGGGGCTTAAGCAGAGGCTATGGCTATTCAAGCTATAACAATACATCTGTTGCCCATGATTACTCCTACCGTTCCTATGAACAAGCTTACAGAAAAAAGGCTGTCTCTCGCAGACGCCGTGAAAAGGAGAGTATTCAGTTGAGCCTTCCCAAGACCTATGCCACAATTGCTATAATATTTATATTTACTCTTTCTCTTTTGTGTACATATGCGTCTAACAGCAGCAGAAGAGAGCAGATCGCGTCTATGAAGGCACAGCTTGAATCTATACAGGAGGATAACGAATATCTGAGAACCTCCATAGATGACAATCTGGATCTTAAGACCCTTGAACAGGAAGCGATAAAGCTGGGCATGCAGAAGCCTGCGGAATATCAGCTTATGAAGATAAAGGTTCCCAAGGAAAGCTATACGGTGCAGTATGATACGAATTCCCGTACCGAAGAGCAGAGCTTTTTGGAGTATATAAAGAGTTGGTTTAAGGATTGATTTGAATGGCTAAGAAAAAAAACAGAAAAAATAAGAGCGTTTCAAACAATGCCCCTGTATACAGGGGCATTAATGTAAATACATATATAGGAAGACTTGTTATTTTTCTTTTCGCCTGCGTGGCAGTTCTCTGCTATGTAGGCTATTTCCGTGTGTATAGGATAAAGGCAAACGGCTCAAAGTGGGAGACCGCTGCCATTACCAACCAGATGAATAAGGTTCAGGATAAGGTAATAAGTCCCAACAGAGGCGATATTGTAGACAGAAACGGCGAAAGTCTGGCAGTAGGCGAGACCGTTTACAATATAATACTGGATGTAAGGCTTCTGGCAGAGGAAGAGGCAAACCAGCAAAAGAAAAATGCAGAAAGAGATCCGGAGAAAAGAAGATATCCTATGAAAGATACTCTTGACAATATCAATAAGATATTGGGTATCCCTATGGAGACTCTTAACGGCTATGTTGCCACAAACTCCGACGGTTCCCTTGTAAAGGACACCCACTATCTGATTATAGCAA
The DNA here is from genome assembly GCA_947624015.1 of uncultured Clostridia bacterium. Classification (GTDB taxonomy): domain Bacteria; phylum Bacillota; class Clostridia; order Lachnospirales; family CAG-274; genus CANPXH01. Next base: position 34,505 of record CANQIA010000010.1, on the reverse strand, counting down.
AAAAGGTGGACTATGATAAGGGCAAGAAAATAAACGATCTGGACTATAACTGGCTTTACGGAGAGCAGGACACAAAGAGGAGCTATCCTCTGGGTACTCTTGCATCTCAGGTAATAGGCTTTAATACGGCGTGGGGACTTGAAAATTATTACAACAGCGAGATGCTGGGAGTCCCCGGCAGAACATTCAGGACATATGAGTCCGACGGAACTATTGTTACTCAAAGAGAAACTCCCGTAAAGGGCAATAAGGTAGTTACCACTCTTGATGTGAATTTGCAGAAGTTTGCGGATCAGGTAAGCAAGGAAGCCTATGACGCCTATGAGCCCGAATATTGCGCAACTATGATAATGAACCCAAATACAGGCGAAGTTTACGCTATGGCTCAGTATCCTTCCTTCGATCCCAATTCGCCCATGAAGCTTACGGATATAAAAGACCAGGCAGACCAAAAGGCTTTTGACGAGCTTAGCGAGGAGGAGCAAAACACAGAGGCAAACAGGGCGTGGAAGAACTTTTTGGTATCCGAGACCTATGAACCGGGTTCAGTGTACAAGCCCGTTGTTGTGGCTATGGCTCTTGAGGAGGGTATAATAAAGCCTACGGACAGCTTTGTTTGCGGCGGATATAAGAGAGTTGCCGACAGAGATATAAGCTGTCATGTAAGGAGCGGTCACGGTACCCTTGACGTAAGAGGTGTGCTGGCGCAGTCCTGTAACGTAGGTATGATGGACATTATAGCCAAAATGTCGCCTGAGACCTATCTTAAGTATCAGCACGACTTTGGCTTCGGCGAAAAAACAGGCATAGATCTTCCCGGCGAGGTAGACGCAGCTCCGCCCCTTATATATACTCTTGACAATCTTCATTCGGCGGAAATGGCTACAAGCTCCTTCGGTCAGGGCTTTAACTGTACTACCATACAGATGGTAAATGCCTTTGCCGCAGTTATAAACGGCGGTAAGCTTATGAAGCCGTATATTATGGCGCAGATACTGGATAACGACGGCAATGTAATAGAGGAAAACGAACCTCAGGTAGTAAGAGAGGTCATTTCAAAGGAGACCTCCGACTGGGTAAGAGAGGCTCTTGAAAGCGTATTTACAGAGGGTACAGGCAAAAAGGCGGTAATTACGGGCTATCGCTTCGGCGGAAAGACGGGTACCGCTCAGCAGTCCCCAAGAAGCGCCCAGAAGTACAATCTGAGCTTTATAGCATACCACAATGTGGACAATCCCGATATACTTGTTGCCACTACCATGCATAAGCCTGCAGGCTACAGCGATGCGGGAGGCGAAGCAACGCCCGTTCCCGTAATAAAGGAATTATTTGAGAAGATAATAGAATACGAGGCAATACCTCCCGATACGGAGGAGGGAGAAAAGGCAGCGGCAAACAACGATACCACTTATACCGTAAAGGATTACACAGGCTCAAGCCTTAAGTCAACTGTAAGCGAGCTTATAGGACAGGGAATAGATTTTGAGATAATAGGCTCAGGAGACACTGTTACAAAGCAGTCTCCCGCAGGCGGAGCAAAGCTTGAGCAGAAGCCTGCCAAGATATTGCTCAATATAACAGACAAGGGCAAGAAAACTCTTGTGCCTGTTCCCAATGTAACGGGAGTGAGTACGCAAGACGCCGTCAAAATGCTTGAATCCGCAGGCTTTACCGTGGATATAAGCGAGGAAAGAGACGATGACGACGATACGGATATTCCCGAAAAGGTATACAATACTCGGGAGCAGGAGGATCAGACAGAGAAGGATACCGATTCCGAAAAAGATGAGGGTAATAACAGGGAGGACAAAGACAAAACCACCGATACACATGAAAAACAGGAAGAAAACAGTAAGTCGGATACTACGGTATATATACAGATGCCGTCGGCAGGTGTAAAGGTCGAAAGTGGTCTTACCGTGAAAATAAGGGCAAGGTAATTATTTTTAAGGTATACTTAAACCATTGTAAAAATAAGATATTGTAGTGGACATTCGCTGCAATATCTTTTTTTGCAAGTTTGGAGATGGTTTAAGTGCAAAGAATACCTCTGTTTGCCAAAAGGCATCTTATACTGTGCCTTGCGGTGTGCGAGCTTGTACTCATAGGGCTTATATGCCGTGTGTTCTACATACAGATGTTTTTGGGACCTAAGCTGCAAAAGGCTGCGTTCGAGCAGCAGACAAGAGACAGGCTCATAGCTCCCGAAAGAGGAGATATACTGGACAGAAACGGTATACCCTTAGCGACCTCCAGAACCGTCGCCTCCGTAAGCGTTATACACGCTCAGATAGAAGAACCCGAAAAGGTGGCAGCCGAGCTTTCAAAAAGGCTGGAGCTGGACTATGACAGTGTACTGGAAAAGGTAAATAAGAGAGTTGCCCTTATGCGTATCAAAACCAAGGTGGACAAAAAAACTGCCGAGGAAATATCAGCCCTTAAGCTAAAGGGCGTAATGGTAGACGAGGACATAGAGAGGATATATCCCTTCAACAGCCTTGCATCTCATGTAATAGGCTTTGTGGGAAAGGACAATCAGGGAATAATAGGACTGGAATCCAAATATGACGAGTATTTAAAGGGCAAAAAGGGGAAAATACTTACACAGACAGACGGACGGGGTATAGAGCTTAAAAACAGCGAGCAGGACAGAGTTGCTCCCAAGGCGGGCTATGATCTCGTTACAAGTATAGATGTAAATTTACAACAGTATGCAGAGCAGACAATAGAAAAGGTCGTAAAGGCAAAAAATGCAAACAGAGGCGCCGTCATTATGATGGATCCTCAAAACGGAGAACTGCTTGCCATGGCATGTAAGCCTGATTTTAACCTTAACGAGCCTTTTGAAATAAATAATGCAGAGCTTAAAGCAGGTTGGCAGTCAATGTCCCAAAAGGACAAGGACAAGGCGCTCAACCAAATGTGGAGGAACTTTTGTATAAACGATACCTACGAACCCGGCTCCACATTTAAGGTAATTACCTCCTCGGCAGGTCTTGAGGAAGGCGTTGTAACTGAAAATGATAATTTCAACTGCGGCGGCGGAAGGACGGTAGGCGGCAGATATATAAAGTGCTGGAGAAGTCCCAGAAGCCACGGAGGAGAAACGTTTGTACAGGGAGTGCAAAATAGCTGTAACCCTGTGTTTATGGATGTTGCCGCAAGACTGGGTCCCGATAGATTTTATGAATATATGCTCAAATTCGGTTTTGACAAAAAAACGGGCATAGATCTTCCCGGAGAAGCCGTAGGCATAATGCATAAAAAGGAGAAAATGGGACCTGTGGAGCTGGCTACCATGAGCTTTGGTCAGAGCTTTCAGATAACGCCTTTACAGCTTATAAGAGCAATATCCTCCGCCGTAAACGGCGGTAGACTTGTGACTCCTCACTTTGCACTAAGGCTTGAAAACAAAGACGGAAGCAACGGAGGAACATTCAAATATAATGACGGTGGAAATCCCATATCCGCTCAGACCTCAGAGAGAATGAAAGCCATACTGGAAAGCGTTGTGTCTGTGGGAACAGGCAACAAGACATATATTCCGGGCTACAGGATAGGCGGCAAGACTGCCACAAGCGAAAAGCTCCCCAGAAAATCAGGCAAGTACATAGCCAGCTTTTGCGCCTTTGCTCCTGCCGACGCTCCTCGTGTGATAGCTCTTGTGCTTATAGACGAGCCGAAGGGCGTATATTATGGCGGTCAGGTAGCGGGACCCGTTATGAAGGAGATACTTTCCAATGCCTTGCCCTATCTGGGCATAGAGCCTGAATATACGGAGGCTGAGCTGGAAATTGACGGTGTTGCTCCCGTTACCACAGGAAATTATACGGGAGAGAAAATATCGGCTCTTCGTCTGGAGCTTGCCAAGCAGAAGGTAAATCTCCAGGTAATAGGAAAGGGAGATACCGTTGTGTCCCAGTTCCCGCCTGAAAATACGGTCATAAATCAAGGAAGCAAAATTATTGTATATACGGAATAACTACAGAAGGGATGGTATAAATGAAGCTTAAGGATATACTTGAAAATGTTGAAGGCTCTCTCGTACAGGGAAGCTTGGATACGGATATAGAAGATATAGTAATAGATTCCAGAAAGGCAAAAGAGAATATACTTTTTGTCGCTATGGTAGGATTGAGTACAGACGCTCACAAATTTATACCATCTGCCTATGAGCAGGGCTGCCGAGCCGTTATTACAGAGCATGAAGCGGACTGTCCCCAAGATATGACGGTATTTCGCACAGCTTCGGCAAGAGATGCTCTTGCCCTTATGGCTGCCAATTTCTACGCTCATCCAAGCGAAAGATTGGATATGATAGGCGTAACAGGCACTAACGGAAAGACCAGCTCTACTTATTTTATAGAATCAATACTAAATTGCTGCGGCAGAAAATCAGGCGTAATAGGAACCGTAGGCGTTACAGTAGGCGGTGTAAAGCAGGATATACACATGACCACAAGCACTACTCCCGACACCCTTGAGCTTAACAGCATAATAAAGCTTATGGCAGACAAGGGCTGCGACGATGCCATTATGGAAGTCTCATCCCACGGTCTTGCCCTTAAAAAGACCAAGGGTATTAAATTTAAGGTAGGCGTTTTTACAAATCTTACTCAGGATCATCTTGACTTCCACAAGACTATGGAAAATTACTGCGATGCCAAGGCAAAGCTTTTTACAATGTGTGAAAAGGGCGTAATTAATATTGACGACCCTTGGGCGGACAAAATAATGGAAAAGGCTACCTGCCAAATAATGACATACAGTATCGATAAGCCTTCCGACCTACGGGCTAAGAATATAGAGTATAAAATGGACAGAGTGCTTTTTACCGTAAATATAGAAGGCAAAGACAGGGACTTTGAACTTATGGTGCCAGGACGCTTTAGCGTGTACAACGCTCTTTGCGCCATAGGTACGGCTCTTTCCATGGGAATATCCTGTGAGGATATTATAAAAGGAATAGGCAATATACACGGTGTTCCCGGCAGGATACAAAATATCAAAAACGACAAGGGCTTTAACGTAATAGTGGATTATGCCCATACTCCCGACGGACTTGAGAATATTATAAGCAGCGTAAGAGAGTTTACCCATGGACGTATCATAACGGTATTCGGCTGCGGCGGCGACAGGGACAGAACAAAGCGACCCATAATGGGAGAGATCGTGGCACGCCTCAGCGACTATGCCATTGTTACATCGGATAATCCCCGCTCCGAGGAACCCGAGGAAATATTAAAGGAGATCGAAGCAGGCGTAAAGCCCGTTACCGATAAATACGAAATGATAGTTGACAGGCGCCAAGCTATAAAAAGGGCTGTTGCCATAGCAAAAAAGGGCGACAGCGTAATAATAGCAGGCAAGGGGCATGAGGACTATCAGATATTAAAGGACAAGACGATACATTTTGACGATACAGAGGTCGCAAAGGAAGCGCTGGGAGAAATTTAACATGAAAATGACTTTGGAAGAAACGGCTGCTGCCGCCAATGGCAGCTTAAAGGGAAATAATATTGAGATAACAGGGATCTCCACAGATAGCAGAAAAATAGAGAAGGGCTGTCTTTTTGTGGCGCTTTGCGGAGAAAAATTCGACGGACACAGCTTTATAGATCAGGTTGTCGAAAAAGGCGCTGCCGCTGTTGTTATAAGCAGGGATATGGAGTGTCCCTGCCCAAGTATAAGGGTGGCTGATACAAGACAGGCTTTGGGAGATATAGCGAGATATTACAGAAGAAAGTTCAATATACCCCTTGTGGCGATCACAGGCAGCGTCGGAAAGACTACAACAAAGGATATAATAGCTTCTGTTCTTTCTCAGAAATACAACACCCTTAAAACAGAGGGGAATTTCAATAACGACATAGGCGTGCCGCTTACTCTTTTCAGACTCTGTGAAAATATTGAGTGCGCCGTAATAGAAATGGGCATGAATCACTTTAATGAAATAAGCTATCTTTCATCCATAGCCGAACCGAACATAGCCGTAATTACAAACGTAGGCGTGTCCCATATTGAAAATCTTGGTTCAAGAGACGGTATACTAAAGGCTAAATGCGAAATATTCGGCTCTATGGCAGAGGATAGTTTTAAGGTGCTTAACGGAGATGACGACAAGCTCATAACCGTAAAGGATAAATATAAAAACATATGCTACTTCAGTACGGAAAAGAAGGCTGATATATATGCCGACAATATAGAGTCCAAGGGGGTCGAAGGCATAAGCTGTACAATACATAGGGGAGATATTTCATTTGACGTGGATATCCCCATACCCGGCAGGCATATGGTAGGCAACGCTCTTGCAGCCTCTGCCGTTGCTTTTGAGCTGGGCTTAAGTCCCGATGAGATAAAAAGAGGTATAGAGACCTTTGTGCCTACAGGCAAAAGAATGGATATTATAAAAACGGAAAAATATACAATAGTGGATGATACATATAATGCAAATCCTCAGTCCGTAAAAGCGGGTTTAGACGTAATAGCCCAGGGCAAGGGTATAAAATGCTGTATACTCGGAGATATGCTTGAGTTAGGGGACATGGCTCCTCAGCTCCATTATGAAACGGGTAAATATGCGGCAGAAAAAAACATTGACATTATCGTGTGCATAGGTCCTGTTTCAAAGAATATGTATGAAGGCGCCCTAAGCGTCAGAAAAGATAATGTATATTACTTTGAAACGCAGGAGGAGTTTATGGGCGTTTGCGATAATATAGTCCCGAAGGGGGCGGTTGTCATTGTAAAGGCGTCAAGAGGGATGCACTTTGAAAAAACCGTAGAAATGCTTAAGAGGTGATGAGAAATGAACAGTGAACTTATGAGTGCGGTATATGCAATGCTTATAGCATTTTTGGTAAATGTAATACTTTGTCCCATTATAATTCCCATACTTCATAAAATGAAGTTCGGACAGCCCATAAGGACAGAGGGACCCAAAAGTCATATGAAAAAACAGGGTACCCCTACAATGGGCGGCGTAATGATACTTATAAGCCTTATAGCGGCTTCGCTGTTTTTCATATGGGGAAATACGGATGCGGCAGTAGTGCTTCTTATTACGGTATGCTACGGTATCGTTGGCTTTGTAGACGACTATATTAAGGTCGTAAGAAAGCACAACGAAGGACTTACGCCTATTCAGAAAATAGTGTTCCAGATTGTCGTAACGGTGCTTTTCTATATATACATCAGAATGAGCGGTATGGGTACGGATATATATATCCCCTTTACCAAGGGCTACACCATAGACCTTGGCATACTCTATGCCCCCTTCCTTTTCTTTGTAATGGTAGGCACCGTAAACAGTGTAAACCTTACAGACGGTCTTGACGGTCTTGCAAGCGGAGTAACTGTTCTTGTAGCGGTATTTTTCCTTTTCATTGCCAACGCTTCGGGTCATTACGATCTTGTTCCCCTGTGCGGAGCCGTAACAGGTTCGCTTCTGGGCTTTCTTGTATTTAATTCTCATCCTGCAAGGGTATTTATGGGCGATACGGGTTCTCTTGCCCTTGGAGGCTTTGTGGCAAGCATAGCCGTTATAACAAAAATGCCTGTGCTGCTTGTAATAGTAGGTCTTATATATGTGTGCGAAAGCCTTTCTGTAATAATACAGGTAACATATTTCAAGGCGACCCACGGCAAGAGGATATTTAAAATGGCGCCGATACACCATCATTTTGAGCTGAGCGGAATGCCGGGAATAAAGGTAGTGCAGCTTTTCTGGATAGTAACGGCGGTAATGTGTCTTATAGGCTTTATGGCAACTAAGAATTTCTTTTAGATGAGGAGGTGTTTATAATGGATATGAAAGATAAAAAGGTGCTTGTAAGCGGTATTGCAAGAAGCGGCATTGCGGCTGCTCATCTTCTGAAAAAATTAGGCGCCGACGTTGTTATACAGGATGCAAAGACAGAGGATAAGCTGGACAGAAAAACTCTTGACGCCCTTGAAAAAGACGGTATAAGGCTTTATCTGGGCGTAAATCCCGACGATATAATAGAAGATATGGATATGCTTGTAATGAGTCCCGGCGTGCCTACGGATCTGCCCTTTGTTATAAAGGCAAGAGAAAAGGGCATAGAGGTCATAGGCGAGATAGAGCTGGCTTGGAGATACTGTAAATCTCCCGTCATAGGTATAACGGGAACCAACGGCAAGACTACGACCACCACACTTGTGGGAGATATATTAAAGGCTTATAATGAAAATATCTATGTGGTAGGCAATATCGGTACGCCCTTTGCCGAGAAGGTACTCGATACAACGGAAGACGGCGGGGTCGTAGCGGAGCTTTCAAGCTTTCAGCTTGAAACGATAAAGACCTTCAGACCGAAGGTAAGCGCAGTGCTGAATATTACGCCTGACCATCTTAACAGACATCACACTATTGAAAATTATATTGCAGCCAAGGAAAGAGTATTCGAAAATCAGACCGAGGAGGATTTTTGCATACTCAATTACAACGATGAAGCCACATTTTCAATGGCTGAAAAGACAAAGGCAAGGGTCATATACTTTGCGCTGGATACAGAGCTTGTGGAGGGCATATATTCCGATGAAAAAAGTATATATATAAGGACACTTGGCTATGACGAGAAGGTAGTGGACATAGACGAGCTGAAAATATTGGGCGGACACAATGTGGAGAATGCCATGGCGGCAATAGGCTGCGCTGCGGCTTTTGGCGTGCCTATGGATATTATAAGGAGAGTTTTAAAGGAATTTACTGCGGTTGAACACAGGATAGAGTACGTTGCAACGATAAACGATATAGAGTTCTACAATGACTCAAAGGGTACCAATCCCGACGCCTCCATAAAGGCAGTAGAGGCTATGAAAAGACCTATTTGCCTTATAGCGGGAGGCTACGACAAAGGCTCAGACTATAAGGAATTTATAGCCTCATTTGGAGATAAGGTAAAGTTTGTGGCAGTTATAGGCGCCGTTAAGTTTATGATAAAGGACGCTCTTGAAGAAGCAGGCTTTACCAACTACAAAATAGCGGAATCCTTTACAGAAGCCATAGATATGTGTTACGATAATGCAAAAGAGGGCGATTGTGTGCTTCTTTCTCCTGCCTGCGCAAGCTGGGATATGTTTGATTCCTACGAGCAGAGAGGAGAGATCTTCAAGGACTATGTGAAGAGATTAAAGTAATTGGGGGAATTTTATGAACAATCGATATGATCTGCCTCCCATAGGAAGGGATCGCGGCAGCCTGCCGTCATCTTACGGCAATATGCGGTACGGAAGACCGCCCAAAAAGAAAAAGAGAATATTTATAGGAGAGATAGATTATATCATATTGCTCTGCGTTATACTTCTTGTAGGCTTCGGTATAGTTATGGTATTCAGTTCAAGCTATTATACGGCAGGCAGAGGAAACGGAGATATGTACTCCTATCTTAAAAAAGAGCTGTTTTTCTCAGTAGCGGGATTTATAACCATGTTTGTGGCAAGCAAGTTCCCTCACGAATTTCTTAAAAGATTTGTGCGTCCCGGCTATATACTTTCCTGCGCACTGCTTTTGCTTGTGCTTACTCCCTTGGGAATAGAACACAACGGAGCAAAAAGGTGGCTTGGTATAGGCAGCTTTGAATTCCAGCCTTCCGAGATCGCCAAAATAGTGCTTATACTTACCTTGGCAACAGTGCTTACGGAAGATAAGGATATTTTTACTTCCTGGAAAAGCTTTGCAAGATATATAGTTATAATGGGTATACCCTGCGGACTTGTAGCTCTGGAAAACCTGAGTACAGCCATTGTTATGGGCGCCATAAGTATGATAATGCTCTTTGTTTACACTCCCAAGCTGAAATATTTTTTAGTACCTACTGTGCTGGGAGTTGCGGGAGTTATATTTATGATATTCGGCTCATGGCGAAGCAACAGAGTACAGGCGTGGCTGCACCCTGAATCCGTTGCCGATGAAAAGGGATATCAGGTACTCCAGTCGCTGTATTCCATTGCAAGCGGCGGTATGTTCGGTCTTGGAATAGGCGGTTCACGTCAGAAGCTGGGATATATGCCCGAAGCCCACAACGATATTATATTCGCCATTATATGCGAGGAGCTGGGCTGGTTTGGCGCGGCTGTAATAATAACCATATTCATAGTGCTTATATGGAGAGGCGTATACATAGCCATAAGACAGGCGAGAGAGTCCTTCTCTATGCTTATCGCAACTGGCATTACCACAATGATAGCCGTTCAGGTCATTATAAACATTGCGGTCGTTACAAATACCATTCCCAATACGGGAATACCCTTGCCCTTTATAAGCTACGGCGGAACCTCTCTTGTAATGATGCTGGGTTCCATGGGCGTTCTTATGAATATCTCCAGATATCACGGAAGCAACAGCAAATAGAAAATATATGGATATATAAAAGCCCCGGCTATGCAGGGGTATAGCGTGTCGATTTTATCGACACGCTTGCAAGAAATGCTTGTATTTCTTGTGGGGCGGATGTAGTCTACGCCGTTTCAAATCATACTTTCTTTTTCCTCCTGCTTGATTTCCCGGTATATAAGGAAGCTGAGAGCGGCTCTCAGGAATATGATTATGCCGACTATTATACATTCCTCTATATCACGGACTATAACGGTACGCAATATTTCGCATATATGCTAAAATACAAGGGGAGGTGTTTTTATGACAAGTATCAAAAACATGACAGGCAGAAGCGCCGCCTTTATGTGTATAATAACGGCGGTCGTATTCTATGCCGTGAATATGGGCTGGTTCAGGGTATATGTGCTTATTCCCGTAATACTGCACACCGCTCTTTTTTACGGCGTATCCGTATCCGCATGGAAAAGAACGGGAAGGACATGGGATATTCTCGGCTGCCTTTTGTATATATCCTACACGGCAGCTTATATTACAATGCCCGACTACAAGATAAAGGGAGAGTTTTATTGGTTTTTTGGTATTTTAAGAGCCGACGCCAATATTATGCTTATATCAAAGACCGCATTTTTAATAAGCTCTGTCATTATACTAGTGCGGCTCATAGCCTCCGTTAAAGGTATATTTGCCCCTCCTTGGTGGAAAAAATATACAGTGCTTGATCTGAGGGGAGGAAGGCTTACGCCTATATCTGCCGAAGGGGAAAATATGCTTCTTATAAAATATGCCGACGGAGCTCAAATACACGTAGGCTATTTTGCCAAGGACAGAAAATATTACATAACCTGTAAGGGAAAAGGTCCCGATGACATAACGGCTGTATACAGCCGTGAAGAGATCCCCGTTGCCCTTCAAAAGGTCATAAACAGCTTTCGCAAGGGAGCTTAATATAATCTTAATAACTTTATTGGTATAAAATGCTTGACTTAAAGCTTCCTTTAAGTCTTATCATTATATTGAGCTTTAAGGCTTGTCATTTTATACCAAAAGAAAAACGGAGATGGGCTTTGCTGTGATACTCCCTATTTACACGGCAAAAACTATATCCGTTTTTCTTTTTTTGCGCGCCTTGTTTATTTTGATAAAATATGGTAAAATTATCTGTAATAAAGCAAAAAGGGTGAAATGGCATGAAGCTTCCTTACGATGTGGAATTTATACTTGAAAAACTGAATAACAAAGGCTATGAGGCGTTTATAGTGGGAGGCTGTGTAAGAGATCATATAATGGGGGCAATACCCCATGACTATGACATAACCACATCCGCCTTGCCCTATCAGGTAAAGGATATATTCCAACATACCGTTGATACGGGCATAAAGCACGGCACCGTTGCCGTAATACTCAACAAGACCGCCTATGAGGTGACCACCTACAGGATAGACGGAGAGTACAAGGACAACAGGCATCCCGAAAATGTTATATTTACAGACAAGCTGACGGGAGATCTGTCCCGAAGAGATTTTACGGTAAATGCCATAGCCTATAATCATAACACAGGCTTCGTTGACAGATTTGGCGGTATCGAGGATATCAAAAACCGAATAATTAGAGGAGTGGGAGATCCCGATAAGCGCTTTAAGGAAGATGCCCTGAGAATGATGAGAGCTGTGAGATTTTCGGCTCAGCTAGACTTTGAGATTGAGGAGAACACATTAAATGCCATAACAAAAAATGCAGCGCTTATTGAAAACATAAGCGCAGAAAGGATAAGGGAGGAGCTTTTCAAACTCATACTGTCCTCTCATAACGAAAGATTTGAAATACTTAAAACCTCGGGCATAGCTGAGTATATACTTCCCGAGCTCTACAAAATAAGCTGTGATTTTGCCAAGGCAGATCTTTTAAGTGAGAATATACCTTTAAGGCTTGCATATATATTTGCTCCTTTGGGCGAAAAAAATATAAAAGATATGCTTTTGCGGCTGAGAAGCGACGGCAGGACTGTTGCTCTTACGGAGCTTCTCGTAAAAAATATGGGCGTAAGGGTATATGACAAATATTCCATGAGAAAGCTTATAAGCGCCTCGGGAGAAAGCTCTCTGCTTTTGATAGAGCTTATATGCGCCCTTTTCGGATACGATAAGTATAAAATGACAAAGCTGTATGACAGCGTGATAAAGGACTGCTGTTCTCTTAAGGAACTGGCTGTAAAGGGCGATGATATAACGGCGCTGGGTATAAGGGGCAGCAAGGTCGGAGATATTTTAAACAGCGTCCTTGACTACGTTCTTCAAAACCCTGAAAAAAACAGTAAAAATGAGCTTATGAAATATATAAAGGAGATAGTGTGATGGCAAAGGCACTTGTAACGGGAGGAAGCAGCGGCATAGGTCTTGAGATAGCAAGAGCGCTTTCCAAAAGAGGCTATGAGGTATGTATTGTTTCCAGAAATGAGGAAAAGCTTAAAGAAGCGGCAAAAAGTATTGAAAATTGCAGCTTTTTGGTTTTGGATCTGAGCAGCGGTAAAAGCTGCGCAGAGCTGTATAAAAGAGTAAGGGACATAGATATTCTTGTAAACAATGCGGGCTTTGGCGCATGGGGAGAATTCGTAAGCGCAGATCTTAAAAACGAGCTGAATATGATAGATCTGAATATAAAGGCGCTCCATATTCTGACAAAGCTTTATTTGAGAGATCTTGTAAAAAAGGATAAGGGATATATACTAAATGTGGCTTCTCTTGCAGCCTTCGGTTCAGGTCCTCTTATGGCTGCCTACTATGGCACCAAGGCGTATGTTTACAAGCTGACCACCGCAATAAACGAAGAGCTGAGAATAAAAAAGAGCAATGTTAAGATATCCGTGCTGTGTCCCGGTCCTGTGGATACGGGCTTTAACGCAAGGGCGAATGTTACATTCAGCGTAAAGCCGCTTACGGATAAGTATGTGGCGGAATATGCCGTGGACAAGCTTCTGAAGGGAAGGATGACCATTATTCCCGGAAGGCTGAGCAAGCTGACGGCTCTGCTCTCTCATATTTCCCCGGAGAGAATAATGCTGAGGGCGTGCTATTGGGTACAGAAAAATAAAAGGAAAAAGGGCTGAGAGATATTGGCATTACAGATGAGACGGAGTCTACTTTTTACTTCCATTACATTTATGTTACATGCCTATACAATACTTGATAAATTTGTATATTTTGGTTATAATTTATATATGCATTTTTATAAATTGACAGGGAGGTGTTTATTATGGCAAAGGTGCTTGTGGTAGATGATGAAAGCAGTATTGTAAATATTATTTCCTATAATCTTAAAAAGGAAGGATATGACGTTATTACAGCCGAGGACGGGGAAGCGGGTCTTGAGCTTGCTCTCAGCGAAAGTCCCGACCTTATACTGCTTGATATAATGATGCCGAAAATAGACGGCTATGAGGTATGCCGCAAGATAAGAGAAAAGAGCAATGTGCCTATTATAATGCTTACGGCAAGAGCCGACGAGGTAGACAAGGTCATAGGTCTTGAAATGGGGGCGGATGATTATGTTACAAAGCCTTTCGGCAACAGAGAGCTTATAGCAAGAGTAAAGGCGCATCTTAGAAGAAGCGCTGCCAAGGATATGCCCGACACAAAGGGCAATATACAGACTTATGGGGATATGACCATTGATTTTGACAGATATGAGGTAACAAAAAGAGGCGAGGTCATCAATCTTACGTTAAGAGAATTTGAGCTTTTGACATTCCTTGCCACTCAGAAGACCCAGATATTCAACAGAGAAACTCTTTTGGAAAAGGTATGGGGCTATGAATACTTCGGCGATGTTAGAGCCGTTGACGTAACTATAAGACGACTGAGAGAAAAGATCGAGGACGATCCGGGAAAGCCAAGGTATATTATTACCAAGAGAGGTATAGGCTATTATTTCAGTTCATAAGGTGATATTTTATGAAAAGTATTCGTTGGAAGCTGGTATTTCTGTATCTGTCGCTTGTATTTATAGTAATGATACTGACAGGCACCGTAATTATTACCGGTACCGAAAACCGAGAGAAAAGCAAGGCTTCGGAGGAATTAAGGCAATACGCCATATATATTGAGGAGCAGGTGGTGGATCAGTACGACAGCAGATATTTTCAGGACAGTATAGTAAATCTGCCCTTTATAAGCTCATCCCAAAGAGCCGTAAGCGGTCATATACTGGATTCCAAGGGCAAGACCATTGCAGGCTCTACCGCTGCCGATACAGATGAACTACGGGATTTTACCAATTCTGCGGTAATAGCTGCCCTTAACGGAAAGGAAAGCTTTACCGACGATATAAGGGTAACCGATGCAAACGGTCAGACTTCGGGGGTAATGGGCTATGCTTATCCGTGTAAAGACGAGGACGGAGGAGTAAAGTACGTTGCCTATGTGCAGATGAGTTCAGCCGCCATAGATTCGACGGTGGCTCAGACTATAAGGAGCATACTTGTTGCTTCTGTGCTGGCTCTTATATTTACGGCTATAATAGGCTTTATATTTGCAAATACTATCACTGCGCCTATTGCCGTGCTTACAAAAAAAGCCGATATGATGGCTAAAGGACGCCTTGAACAGAGAGCTGTGGTAAGGAGCAACGACGAGATAGGTCAGCTTACACGCAGCTTCAATACAATGGCAAGGGAGCTTAAAAAAAGTCTGGGCGAGGTAGTGGATCAGAGAAACAAGCTTGAAATAGTACTCCACAATATGACAGACGGCATACTGGCATTTGACGAAAGAGGTAATCTTATACATATCAACAGATCCTCCTATGAAATGCTTGATATAAACGATGTAAGCATATCTCTTAAATGGCTCTTGAAAAAATTGAAAATAAGCGTGTCCGACATAAGACCCAATTCCATAATGGATCTTGTGCTGGATGAAAATGACAAATATATATCCGTGGCTCTTATTCCCTATGCCATAAAGAGCAAGACAAACGGCATAATAGTCGTTCTTCATGATATTACAAAGCAGTCCCAACTCAACAATATGCGTCAGGAATTTGTTGCCAATGTAAGTCATGAAATAGGCACGCCTCTTACTACCATAAAGGGTTATGCCGAGCTTCTTCTTGACGGCGCCATAGACGACAAGGATGTGGCTATGGATTTCCTAAGAGAGATAAATATTGCTGCCGACAGAATGAAGCTTTTAAGAGACGATCTTCTGGATCTTTCACGTTTTGACACAAAGGTAAATAAGCTAAGTAGGAAAGACGTGGATCTTGTGGAGATAGTAAAGGGCTGCTGCAGACAAAATGTTATAGTAGCTGAAAATAAGAACCAGACCATAGAGTTTGATCCTCCCCGTGAGGAAATGCTCATATTCGCCGATGTGGGCAGGATCAATCAGGTAATAACGAACATTATGTCCAACGCAATGAAATACAGCGGAGAGGGCGCCGTAATAAAAATATCCATTAAGGAGAAAAAGAATACCTACCACCTTGAGATATCCGACAACGGCATAGGAATGCCTAAGGAGGCTTTGGGCAGGATATTTGAGAGATTTTACAGAGTTGACAAGGCAAGGAGCAGGGCAATGGGCGGAAACGGCTTGGGACTTGCCATAGCAAAGGAGATAATGGACGCTCACGGCGGAAGGATAGAAGCCTACAGCGAGCTTGGAGTAGGTACCACTATGGTGCTTATTTTCCCCAAATCCATAAAAACCGATAATTAAGGTTATGATAAATATATATTAGGGACTGCATCGACATTTTAGGGCAGTCCCTGTATTGTTTTTGACGCCTATATTACAGCGGTTTTTCTTTTTTTGTAAATCTGAAAATAAATGTTGAAATTTAATGTAAATTGCATTAAAATAATAATGGTCATATATATATCATAAAGTCGGAGGTGTCTTGTATGAAGGTCCTGTTGACGGGTTGCGGATTTATAGGCAGAAGCATTGTGTACGCTCTTGCGGACAGCGGTATTGAAACGGTAGTGCTGGACAGCGTTAAGGGTACGGAGGATCTGAGTCTTCCCCTATGCAGCTTTTACAGATGTGATATTACCGATATTGAAAGCGTAAGCAGAATACTTGACGAACACAATGATATTGATATCGTTATACACTCAGCTATGGTGTCTGCCGTTGCCAATTCGGTAAAGGAGCCTTATGAGTTCTATCTTCAGAATGTATCGGGAGCTCTTTCCTTTGTCAGCCTTTTAAAGGACAGAGGCATAAGGAAGATAATATTTGCAAGCTCCGCTTCCGTATACGACGATGTGCCGGGCTTTATGGTAACGGAGCGTTCTCCTTTGAAGCCGAGAAGTCCCTTCGGTCGTTCAAAATATATTTTTGAAATGATGCTCAGGGATTTTTGCAACGCTTACGATATGGAGTGTATAGCTCTCAGAAATTTTAATCCCATAGGTATAGACCACTATTACAGCACAAGAAAAAATAAGCTTCCCTTAAGAACAGGCTCCAATATACTCGAAAGAATAATAAAGGTATATACGGGAGAGGAAAAATGCTTTGTGATAAACGGCGATGACTGGGAGACCCGTGACGGTACCTGCATAAGGGATTATATACATATTACGGATCTTGCCATGGCAAATGTCAAGGCTGTTATGAACTTTGACCATGCGTTTAAAAAGGCGGGTCCGGAATATACCAACTATCTGAGCCTTAATATAGGCAGCGGCATAGATGTTACGGTAAAGGAATTTCTGATCGCCTTTAAAAATATTGCGGGAGAGAAAATAGCCACAACGGTGGGACCCAGGAGGATCGGAGATATAGGCGGAAGCTATGCCAATATACAGCTTGCAAAAAAGACTATCGATTGGGAACCGCAGTTTAGAGTGGAGGATGCAATAATAGACAGATATTCTATTGTTGAGTAAGGATAGAAGGGGTAATATGAATAAAAGAGCTAACAGAGTTTATTGGCTTTTGCTTATAATGATATTGATAATGGGCGTGTGTATACTTGCCGATGACAAAAGAGGTCAAAGCCCCGAGGACACGGAAGATACCACTCAGCAGATCACTACCCAAAGCTTCACAGAGCCTTCAACAGAGTCTTCAACAGAGCTTACAAGCTCTGACGAGACCGTTGAAACCACTACGGCAGACGAGGCAATGCTTGAAAATTATTATAAAAATACTGTTTTTACAGGCGACAGCATTATGTCAGGCTTTGCCACCTTTGTGCAAAATACATCGGGGGATGCTCCCAAGTGGCTTAAGCAGTGTACATTTATAACGGCGGTAAGCTGGGGCATAGACGATGCGCTTAAAGGTTCGGGACCTATGTATAACGGCAAGGCTCAGGATATCACATTGTCATTGGGCAGCATAAAGCCCGAAAAGGTCTTTATAAATCTGGGGATAAACGAGATGAACGGTCTTGGCTCTCCCGGCTATTCAATAGAAAAGCTCAACGGTAAATACGGCGAGCTTATAGCCCGTATAAAGTCAGCCGTACCCGAATCCAAAATATATGTTATGAGCGTGCCTCCGTGTACTGCCGCTAAGCAAACAAATATGTTCAACAACGAGACCATAAGGAAGTTCAACAGATCCGTAGAGGAAAAGGCAGAGGAATGGGGCATAACCTATCTTGATTTTTCAGCAGAATTCGGACAGGCGCTTGCGCCTGAGTATGCAAGAGACGGTATACATCATCAGCCCAAGGCGTTCAGAGAGGTATGGATACCTTATCTTGAAAAGATAGCAGCCAATAATGTTTAAAGGAGAATTTTTATGAAGAAAATAATTGCCATTATTGCCCTTGTTATGCTTGCGGCAGGCTGCGGCGATAATGTTGACGAAAGCAAAATAGAAAGCTTTGACGTAGATGCTGTTTATGACACGGTTTCTTCAATAACAGACGGAGAGCTTGTCACTCTTGACGATACCTATATCTCAAATTACTACGGTATAGATACTGCCGACCTTGACGGCTATGTATTTGCCCAGAGCGAGGATCCCAATTCCGCCGAGACCGTTATTATGTTTAAATGCAATGACGATGCCAAAAGACAAAAGTATATTACATCTGTTGAAAATGCCATAAAGCAGAAGGCTATCGAGCTTACGAATTATGATCAGCCCGAACAGGCTAAGCTGGCTCAGGAAAGTGAAATACAGGAAAAGGGTCCTCTTGTATATGTGGTGATTTCTTTCGCATCGGATGATATAAACTGCACAATAGAAAGCAATCTATAATTACGGAGGCTTAAATGTTATTCTCCAGTCTTGAATTTATATTTCTGTTTTTGCCTGCGGTATGCATACCTTATTTTTTGATCAAAAACACTAAAATAAGGAATTATATACTTATATTGGCGAGTCTGTTTTTCTATACATTCGGCGAGCCAAAGGCAGTTGTTTTAATGGTAATGTCCATAGTATTGAACTATGGACTTGCCATATTGACACAAAAATACAAAAGCGCAAAAAAACTCTTTCTTACGGCTTCAATACTTGTAAATATTGGGCTTTTATTTTGGTATAAATACACGGCTTTTTTTGTTTCAAGCATAAATTCCGTTTTCGGAGCAGGCTTTGAAGTACCTGTTATTCATTTGCCCATAGGCATATCCTTTTTTACATTCCAAGCTATGAGCTATGTAATAGACGTGTACAGAGGGGATGTTCCCGTTCAGAAAAAGCTCTCTGCTCTTTTTTTGTATATATCATTCTTCCCTCAGCTTATAGCGGGTCCCATTATAAAATACCACGACATAGACAAACAGATAGAGCAAAGGCAGGTCAGCCTTGCAGGTTACAGTAAAGGCTGCAAAAGATTTCTTATGGGACTGTTCAAAAAAGTGCTTATAGCCAACAATGCCGGTATGCTTTGGGAAAGTATATCAGGCTCGGATATCTCATCTGTGTCTATGGCAGGCGCATGGCTCGGCGCCATAGCATACAGCCTGCAGATATATTTTGACTTTTCGGGCTATTCCGATATGGCGATAGGCTTAGGCAGGATATTCGGCTTCGAATTCCTTGAAAACTTTAATTATCCCTATATTTCAAAGAGCATAAGAGAATTCTGGAGAAGGTGGCATATTTCACTTTCCACCTGGTTCAAGGAGTACTTATATATACCTCTCGGCGGCAGCAGAAAAGGGAATATAAGGACTTATATCAATCTCGTTACAGTATTTTTATGCACAGGCATATGGCACGGCGCAAACTGGAATTTTGTTATATGGGGAGCCTGGCACGGCTTTTTTTCCGTTATAGAAAGGCTTGGTCTTGAAAAAATACTTAAAAAATGCAAGGTGCTGAACCATATTTATACCCTTTGGGTAGTTGTTCTGGGCTTTGTTATATTTGCGATAACGGATATGGGGCAGCTTAAAAAATACTTAGCGGTAATGCTCCTCAATTCCAACCATGTCCTTGTAAATAACAGCTTTATGTTTGCTCTTACAGGCAATATTGTACTTATCGCCGCTGCTCTGTTGTTTTCAATGCCTGTATATAAAAGCCTTGAAGCAAAGCTTGAAAACAATGTGGCGGCAAGGACGGCGGAGGGCATTGTATTTACACTGCTGTTTATAATAACGGTGGCTTATCTTGTAGGCTCCGGGTATAATCCTTTCCTTTACTTCAGATTTTAGGTGTTTGATATGAACAGATCTATTTCGCTTACGGTCACAATTTTAATACTTGGGCTGAGTACAGCCTTTATTGTTATGCCTAAGTCCGATTTTTCCCAAAACGAGAACAGAATGCTGCAGGAATTTCCAAAGCTGACATTTGAGAGCTTTGCTTCAGGCGATTATACGGAGGATATCACTTTGTATATAAGCGATCATTTTCCCTTAAGAGACAGCTTTGTGACCCTTAAGACGCTCTTTGCCGAAAAAATAATGGGAAATAAGCTTGTAAACGGCATATATATATGCGATAATGATATGTATATAGAAGACTATGCCAAGCCCCAAAATACAGACAGGATAATAGCGACCTTCAATAAATTCAGCAAAAATCTTGAGGGCAGGGTCGTTGATCTTATGCTTGTGCCTACGGGGATAGAAATTTACGGCGACAGACTGCCAAGGTTTGCCTCTCCCTTATCCCAGCTTAAGACAATGGATGAGATATATTCCGCCGTAGACTGTAATAATATAGATTCTCTGTATGACCGGCTTATTCTTGAAAAGGAAAAGGGCAGGAAGCTTTACTATCGTCTTGACCACCACTGGACAACCGAGGGAGCCTATGTGGGATATACCGCCTACTGTAAGGCAAAGGGCTTTGAGCCTCAGCCTGAGAGTGCCTTTGACATCAAGACCGTTACGGAGGATTTTAAGGGTACCGTATATTCAAAGCTAAACGACATTACCCTTAAGGGCGAGGAAATAAAGGTATATGAGCAAAGCAATGATATAACGGTGCTTTATGACGGAGAGGAAAGCAATTCTCTCTACAACTACGACTATCTGGAGAAAAAGGATAAGTATTCTGTTTTTCTCAACAACATTCATTCTCTTGTGGAAATAACCAATAATAAAACAGACAGTACAAGGACGCTTGCCATAGCCAAGGACAGCTATGCCAATTCTATGATACCGTTCCTTGTAAACCACTATAAGAAAATATATGTGTTTGATACAAGAAGCTATAAGGGCGCCGTAAGTGATTTTGTAAAGGAAAACAATATCGATGACGTGCTTATACTCTACAATATGAACACAATAGATACGGATACGGGCGTAAATGTAATATATTGACATAGGCGGCGCATAAGCTGTGCGGCGTATTGACGTTTTTGGAGGCAATATTATGGATTGGGAATTGGATATCCTTAATTTTATAGCAAACGATCTGCACAGCGGAGCTATGGATAAGATTATGGTGTTTATAACACACCTGGGTAACGGCGGTATAATATGGATAACCCTTACGGCGCTTATGCTTATTTTTGCAAGCACAAGAAAGGCGGGTATCGCTTCTGCCGCAGCCCTTATTCTTATGCTTATATCCGTAAATCTGGCAATAAAACCTATTGTAGACAGGATACGTCCCTTTGAAGCGGATCCGGGACTTTTGGCTGCCGTTCTTATAAAGCTGCCCTGGGATGCGTCATTTCCGTCGGGACATACCGCAGCAAGCTTTGCATCCTCCACTGCCGTGCTTTGCTGCAACAAAAGGCTGGGCATACCTATGCTTATTTTGGCTTTTCTTATTGGCATAAGCAGACTTTATCTATGCGTACACTTTCCCACAGACGTTATTTTCGGCGCGCTGATAGGAACGGTGTTGGGCATAGTAGGCTACTTTATTTCAACCCGTGTTGAAAAAAAACATATTGACAAAACACAGTGATATATGTTATCATATTTCTGTTGATTATAGCGGCTTGGTTAAGTGGTATAACGTTCGCCTCCAAAGCGAAAGTTGAGAGTTCGATTCTTTCAGCCGCTGTATGCGCGAGTGGCTCAGTGGTAGAGCATCGCCTTGCCAAGGCGAGGGCCGCGGGTTCAAATCCCGTCTCGCGCTTATAGGACTGTCCCATTACCAATGCGGCAGTCCGTTTTTCATTATTTCAAGGAGGTCATAATATGCAGCTTAAATATTCCAACAAAGGCGTATGCTCAACACAGACCATATTGGATGTAGATGATAATACCCATATCATAAATAGCTGTAAAATAGTAGGCGGCTGTATGGGAAACACTCAGGGCATTTCTTCTTTGCTCGTGGGAATGAAAGCAGAGGACGCCATAGAGAGGATGAAGGGCATAAAATGCGGCTTCCGTTCCACGTCTTGTCCCGACCAGATATCCATGGCTCTTACAGAGGCTCTCAACAGGCTTGGGAACTGAAATACTTAGTATAAAGCTCTTTTCTTGTTCATATAATCAATTAGGTATGAACAAGGAGGGCTTTTTTTTAATGAGAGCCGATATAGCAGAACGCTCCCTTGAAATAGGGAAATATATATGCGAGACCAAAAAGACCATAAGAGCTGCCGCAAAGGTGTGGGGCATATCCAAATCCACCTGTCATAAGGATCTGGTGGACAGACTGCCTAAAATCGACCCTGTGCTTGCGGAAAATGTAAAGGTAATACTTGCCTATCACAAGGCGCAAAGACATATACTGGGAGGAAAGGCTACGGCTGCCAAGTGGAAAAATGCAAATAAAGGCGCATAGTATATATTGAGATATAAGAGTTTTACAAAAATACTGTATAAATTTTCTTTATTTATATAAACTACCTATGAGGTGATATTATGAGAGTTTATATTGACGAGGATCTGTGTATAGGCTGCGGTCTGTGCGCAAATATCGAGCCGTCTGTGTTTGAAATGGGAGAGGACAATTTTTCTCATGTTATAGGCGATGTAACGGATGACAATGAGGAGAATACCCATGAGGCGGTGGAAAGCTGTCCCGTAGATGCGATCAAAGAGGAATAGGAGATCCATTAAGACTGCTGCGGCAGTCTTTTTGCTTATTAAATATTGATATTGAATTTTGTTTGTGATAAAATTAATTGAACATAAGGCTTTTTGATCAAAGGAATGAGAACATATGAAAAAGATAATAGACGCTCTTTGCAAAACCAAGAAGCTGACCAAGGAAGAGCTGAGCGCCGTTTTGGATATATCAGAGGAGGACAGAGAGTATCTGAGCCAAAGAGCAAGAGAAATAAGTATTGCCGAGTTTGGCAAAAAGATATATCTCAGAGGGCTTATAGAAATATCCAGCTATTGTAAAAACGACTGCTATTACTGCGGCATAAGAAGGAGCAATCATAACGCTCAGCGTTACAGACTTACTCCCGAGGAAATACTTCTTTGCGCAGACAAGGGCTATGAGCTGGGCTTTAGGACATTTGTGCTTCAGGGCGGCGAGGATATTTGGTATTCGGATAATGTGATCTGCTCTGTGGTGGAAGGCATAAAGTCAAGGCATGAGGACTGCGCAGTAACTCTTTCCCTGGGCGAAAAGAGCTATGAAAGCTATAAGAAATACTATGACAGCGGCGCCGACAGATATCTGTTAAGACACGAAACAGCGGACAAGGCTCACTATTCCATGCTTCATCCAAAGGAAATGTCTCTTGAAAACAGAAAGCAGTGCCTTTACTCTCTTAAGGAGATAGGCTATCAGGTTGGCTGCGGCATTATGGTGGGTTCTCCCTACCAAAGCGCCGACACGATATATAAGGATATAGAGTTTATGAAAGAGCTGCAGCCCCATATGATAGGTATAGGACCCTTTATACATCATAAGGATACGCCCTTTGCCAAATTTGAAAACGGCAGCACCCGTACAACCCTTATACTGCTGAGCATACTGAGGATAATGTTTCCAAAGGTACTGCTGCCCGCTACCACAGCCCTTGGCACAGCGGATCCCATGGGTCGTGAAAAAGGTATACTGGCAGGGGCAAACGTACTTATGCCAAACCTTTCGCCTGTTTCCCAGAGAAAGAAATACTCTCTGTATGACAATAAGATATGTACAGGCGAGGAAGCGGCAGAATGTCGTAACTGCCTTGAAAGGCGCATTAATTCCATAGGATATGAGGTAGACGGAGGAAGAGGAGATCATCCCGATTTTAAAAGGAGCTAATATGAAAGAAATTAAAATAACAGACATAGGAAATATAAATATAGGAAATGCTCAGGACACTGAAAGAGGCACAGGAATAACCGTCATAATATCCAAAGAGGGTATGGCTGCGGGTATAGACATAAGGGGCGGAGGACCTGCCTCAAGAGAGACACCCTTGCTGGATCCTCTTATGCAGGCGGATAAGATACATGCACTTGTGTTAAGCGGAGGTTCCGCTTACGGCTTAGACGCCGCAGGCGGAGTAATGGAGTATCTGGAGGAAAGAGATATAGGCTTTGATACGGGAGTTGCAAAGGTACCCCTTGTTTGCCAAAGCTGTATATTCGACCTTGGCTATAAGGATCCAAAGGCACGTCCCGACAAAAAAATGGCTTATGAAGCCTGTCTTGACTCTGAAAGAAACGAGCCTGAGGAAGGCTCGGTAGGAAGCGGCACGGGAGCTACCGTGGGCAAGCTCTACGGCATGGAGCAGAGCCAAAAATCGGGCATTGGTATGTATGCGGTGCAGATAGGCGAGTTAAAGGTAGGCGCCATTGTAACTGTAAATGCCTTTGGCGATGTTTTTGATGGCAACGGCAAAAAGATCGCAGGTCTTACCAATAGGGAGGGTACAAAATTCCTTGATTTTACCAAGGAAATGTATAAAAGCCTGGAGCCTAAAAATCAATTTACGGGCAATACGACCATAGGAGCCGTTATTACAAATGCCCGCTTTGACAAATCTATGCTGTGCAAAATAGCCTCTATGGGACAAAACGGTCTTGCAAGGCGGATATTCCCCGTGCATACTATGGCAGACGGAGACAGCGTATATGCTCTGTCCGTAGGAGATGTAACAGCCGATATAAATATAGTAGGCTCTCTTGGCACATATGTAATGGAAATGGCAATAGAAAGAGCTGTGAGAAAGGGACAAGCAAGCTGAAACAGGGCGCTGCATTTAAGACGATGCGGCGCCTTCTTTTTTTGCATACAATTCTATTTTTGGCACATACTAACAGCAATACCACTTATCAAGGAGGGTCAATATGTACTTAAAAAAGGATCTGTATGAAATAAGGCTTGAAAGCATAGGCGGCTTCGGAGCCAATCTGACGGGAAAGCTTTTAGGCGAGATAGGCGCTTCACATATGGAAGTAGAAACTCAGAGCTTTGCATCTTACGGCTCGGAGAAAAGAGGTTCTCCCGTAAAGGCGTATGTGCGCTATTCCAACAGGGATATAAGACTGAACGAGCCTGTAAGAAAGCCCGATCTGCTGGGCATATTTGTAATGAGCCTTGCGGGAAAGGAAAATCTTATGGCAGGAGTAGACGAAAATACCGACGTGGTGGTAAATTCCCATGAGGATCATGACAGAGTAAGAGACAGACTGAGGATGCATAAGGGCAGACTTTGGACAGTAGACGCTCTTGACATAGCTCTTGAATGTAAAAGCAGGCTCAATATGGTAATGCTGGGGGCTTGCGTCAGGGCAAGCGGCTTTATACCTCTTGAATTTGCCGAGGAGGTAATAAAGGATGTATTGGGCGGCAAATATCCCGAAAAGACCACGGCTAATCTTATGGCGCTTAAAATGGGTTATACAAGAGCGGAGTGCGTTGAATACAAGGACGATAAGTACCCCTATGAGGAGTATAAGGAACCACGGAGGATAAAGGGCTGGAAAACGGGAGAGCGAGGCGGCGTAAATCCCGAGTTCGGCAATTCCGTAACAAACAGTCTTGTAGGCTGCCGTGAAGGATATGTGCCTCATTTTATAAGAGAGAAATGTATCGACTGCGGTCTTTGTGACAGCACCTGCCCGGATATGGTGTTCCAATTTGAAAAGGGAGTGAACAAGGGTATGGATGTGTACCATTGCAAGGGCTGTATGCGATGCGTTGAGATATGTCCCACAAATGCTCTTGTAGAGGCGGAGGAAGGAGAATATGATGACAATATAGGCTGTACAGACCTTATAAACAAGCATTTCCTGTTTACGGACATAGGCGCAAATAGCTGGGTAGACAGCGAAAGTACAAATAATCAGGAGGAGTAATATGCTTTCACAGAAAATGGTTTTTGCAAGCGGAAACGAGGCGGCAGTACACGCCGCAAGACAAATAGATTATCATGTTATGGGATATTATCCCATTACCCCCTCAACTCAGATAGCCGAGGGGCTGGATCTTTTAAAAAGCAAGGGAGAGGTAACAACGGTAATGATAGCCGCCGAGGGAGAACATTCTGCGGCGGGAATATGCTACGGCAGCTCTCTTACAGGGGCAAGAGTATTGAACGCCACCTCTGCCAACGGTCTTTTGTACGCCCTTGAACAATTGCCCGTACAGTCGGGCACAAGGACTCCGATGGTATTGAACGTAGCCTGTCGTACCGTATCGGCGCCCCTTTGTATAAAGGGAGATCACAGCGATATAATGTATACTCTGAACTGCGGCTGGATAATATTCTTTGCAAAGGACAATCAGGAGGTGTACGATTTCAATATCATAGGGCTTAAGGTAGCCGAAAAGGTAAAGCTGCCTGTTATTGTTGCTTACGACGGCTTTTTTACCAGCCACCAGAAAAACAAAATGGAGATATTTGAAAATGACAGTGATGTAAGGGAATACTTGGGCGAATACAAGGCTGACTTTACCTGTATCGACTGTGACGCCCCGGTGACCATAGGCTCCTATATGAATGAACCCGATATTATAAACAACAAATATCAACTGAATATGGCTATGGAGGAAGCAAAAGGCGTTATAGCCTGCGAATTCGACCGCTATAATGAGCTTACAGGCAGAGATTACAATATTATACACAGGTATATGACAGAAGATGCAGAGGTCATATTCATAGTGCTTGGCTCGGCATTTGAAACAAGCAAGGAAGCCGTTGACAATATGAGGGAAAAGGGTCATAAAGTCGGCGTACTGACATTGCAGCTCCTCAGACCCTTCTTTGCCAGAGAGCTTTCGGGAGTTTGCAGGAATGCAAAGGTTGTGGTAATAGGCGAAAGGCAGGACAGCTACGGAAGCAACGGAGGAAATCTTTCAAAAGAAATAAAGTCTGCCTTTTACGATCACGACGTAAGAGCAAAGGTCATAACAAGGGTGTTCGGTCTGGGCGGCAAGGAATTCTATACAGAAGATGCCGAAAATATGCTGTGGCTGGGCATAGAATCTCTTGAATTCAAGGATATATATAAATTCGATTATTACGGCGCTTACAGAGGAGAAAATTATGAGAATAAGAAGTATTTCGAGCCTGTAACGGATAAGAATTCAATACTGGGCTATGAAATAGAAGAAATAAAGAACAAGCAGGGAGAGCTTGACCATACTGTTGTAAAAAATATAAATGTGAAAAAGGCAACGGATATGCCTAAAAGGCTTGTTGCGGGACACAGCGCCTGCGCAGGCTGCGGCATACCCGTAAATGTAAATCTGCTTCTTAAGGGCATAGAGGGAAATGTCGTGCTTATATTCAATACAGGCTGCGGAATGGTAGTGACCACAGGCTATCCCTCTACGGCTTTCAGAGTAAACTATATACACAATCTTTTCCAGAATACAGCCGCCACATTAAGCGGCGTTGTGGAGGGCTATAAGGAAAGACAGAGAAGAGGAGAGATACCGCCGGGCAAAATAACATTTATAATGGTATGCGGCGACGGCGGTATGGATATAGGCTTGGGTTCCGCCTTGGGTACGGCTGCAAGGAACCACAATATGATAATATTTGAATACGACAACGGCGGCTATATGAACACAGGCTATCAGTACAGCTATACTACGCCTATGGGCGCAAGATCATCTACAAGCCATGTAGGTAAGGCTGAAAGCGGAAAGCCCTTTATCCATAAGGACACGCCAATGCTCTTTAAGGCAACGGGCATACCCTATATTGCCACAGTTGCGGAAAATCAGCCTATGGACTTTATAAAAAAGGCAAAGAAGGCGCAGTACTATGCGGATAATTACGGGCTTGTATATATAAAGGCGCTTTCCGCCTGTCCTCTTAACTGGAACGATCCGCCAAGGCACGAAAGGGAGGTCATAGCAAAGGCAGTTGAATGCTGCTATCATCCTCTTTTCGAAATAGAAAACGGAAAAACACGCATTACCTATATGCCAAAGGAGAAAACAGATGTTACGGACTTCTTAGGCGCTATGGGCAGAACAAAGCACCTTGTAAAGGAAGAATATAAATATATAGTCGAAAGGATACAGGCGGAGGTGGACAGAAGATGGGAAGCTCTTCTTAGGGAAAGCAAAATGTAAATAACTTATCTGAAGATAAGTTACCGACACTGAGATATTGAACGGGCATGGCATTTTACCGACTGTACCGAGGGTAAGTTATACAATTTTACCAAAATGCATAAATTTACAGAAAAAATAAAGGAAATTTGGTTTATTTGTGGAATATTATAATTTATAAGGCAAAATAGCTTGTGCAAAGTATAAGATAAAGAAAATTCGTATATAGTCATATCATAAATATTGCACAAATATAAAATCAAAGGAGTTGGCGAAATTCATGAAAAGTTATTCAGCAAAGGAAATAAGAAATGTTGCTGTATTAGGTCACAGCGGCTGCGGTAAGACCACCATAGTAGAAGCTTGTCTGCATGTAAGCGGCGTATCCAAAAGGTTCGGTCGTGTAGAGGAAGGAAATACCGTAAGCGATTACGATCCCGAGGAAATAAGAAGAAAGGTATCCATAAGCTCCTCTATCATCCCTGTAGAGTGGCTTGATGAGAAGATCAATTTTATAGATACTCCGGGATATTTTGATTTCGTCGGCGAGGTAAAGCAGGCGCTCAGCGTTGCCGATATGGCGCTTATAGTTGTAGACGCCAAGTCAGGCGTTGAGGTCGGCACGGAAAAGGCTTGGGAAATGGCTACTGAAATGAATATTCCCAAGATGATATTCGTAAACGGCATGGATGATGAAAATGCCGATATGGAAAAGGTAGTAGAGCAGCTTCAGTCCGTTTTCGGCAAGAGCATTGCGCCTTTACAGGTTCCCTTCTATGAGGGCGGCAAGTTCATAGGCTTTGTAAATGCCGTAAAGAAGGAAGCCCGCAAGTTTGCAAACGGTCTTGTAGAGCCTTGCGATATGCCTTCCGGTCTTGAGGACGAAGTGGATACTATGCGTCTTATGATAGAGGAAGCCGTTGCCGAGACAGACGATGAGTTAATGGAGAAATTCTTTGCTGAGGAAAGCTTTACCGAAGATGAGATAAACAAGGGTCTTCGTGTCGGTATAGTAGACGGCTCAGTTACTCCCGTTATATGCGGCGCAGCTATTACGACTATCGGTATAAGAGTTATGATGAATTCCATCAACAAGTATCTTCCGCCTACAGCCGATGTAAATCCCGTTGCCGAGGCGATCAATCCCAAGACTGAGGATAAGGTTGAGATAAACTGCGATGAAAACGATCCCGTATGCGCATTTGTGTTCAAGACCATTGCCGATCCTTATGTAGGTCGTCTGAGCATATTTAAGGTATACAGCGGTACTCTTACAAAGGATGCCATGCTTAGGAACGTAAATAAGAACATTACAGAGAAGATAGGCAAGGTCTATGTACTCAGAGGTAAGGAGCAGATAGAGGTAGATATGCTTAAGGCAGGCGACATCGGCGCCGTTGCAAAGCTCCAGAATACATCTACAAGCGATACACTTGCCTCCAATGACAGACCCGTTATGATACCTGCGATAGTATATCCCGCTCCTCTTCTTTCAAAGGCTATCACTCCAAAGACAAAGGGCGATGAAGACAAGCTGGCAGGCGCTATATCAAAGATCCGTGAAGAGGATAAAACTCTTGATTACAAGTTCGATAAGGAAACAAAGCAGTCTGTTATATACGCCATAGGCGATACTCATATCGACGTGTTCGTAAACAAGCTAAAGAACAAGTATAAGATAGATATAGATCTGTCCGAGCCTACTATCCCTTACAGAGAGATGATAAAGAGCCAGGAGAGAATAAGAAGCAAGTATAAGAAGCAGTCAGGCGGTTCAGGTCAGTACGGCGATGTTGAGATCATATTTGAAAACAGCGGCGATCTGAGCGGCGGCTATATATTTGAAGAGCAGATATTCGGCGGCTCCGTTCCCAAGCAGTATTTCCCTGCCGTAGAAAAGGGCATACAGGATTCCATTAAGGCAGGTCCTCTTGCAGGCTATCCCGTAGTAGGCATAAAGGCTACTCTTGTAGACGGCTCCTACCATGCAGTCGATTCATCCGAAATGGCGTTTAAGGTAGCTACAAGCATGGCGTTCAAGGATGCCTTTGCAAAGGGCAAGACCGCTATACTTGAGCCTATAGAGACTGTGCAGGTAATAGTTCCCGACAGCTATACAGGCGATATTATGGGCGATCTTAACAAGAGAAGAGGACGTATACTTGGTATGGAAGCAAAGCACGGCAAGCAGACTATACAGGCTGAGGCTCCTTTGGGAGAGATGATGAGCTATGCTACCGACCTTAGAAGTATGACTCAGGGCAGAGGCGAATTCACTATGGAATTTGCTCGCTATGAGGAAGCGCCCAAGGATGTGCAGGATAAGGTCATAGCTGCAAGAAAGGCTGAAATGGATAAGTAAGCCTAATAAATAAGTTTTCCATTTTTGTTTCTTTATAACGGGGGATTCTGTGATATTTTCACAGAGTCCCTTGTTTATTACAGCAATAAATATCCCCCGGCAAAGCCGGGGGATATTTATTTATATTACCATATTTTCACTCTGTTTTCCGGCGCCACATACATACCGTCGCCTTCTTTTATGCCATAGGTATCGTAGAATATCTGATTGTTTTCAAGCACTCTGTTTATACGCAGCTTTGAGTTGCTGTGGGGATCATCAATGGTATTGTATTTCAGAGAGTCACGGTCATAGCTTTCCGCCCAGCACAGCGCCGCAGATCTGAAAAGAGCGTCATAGTCTGGATCATCCAGATGAGATGCTATTTCAAGTATACAATTCATAGCGCCGTTGTCGGCAATATTTTCGCCAAGTGTCATTTCGCCGTCTGAGATAATACCGGGAGCTACCTCCTGACCGTCATAGTATTCCACCATTTTATCACAGAGAGCATCAAAGGCTGCTTTGTCCTCATCTGTCCACCAGTTTGCCACATTACCGTTTTCGTCAAAGGCTGAGCCGTGGTTATCGAAGGCATGAGATATTTCATGGGCTATGATATAACCTATACCGCCAAGATTGGTCTCATAGGAAGCGTCATAGTCATAGAATGGCGCCTGAAGTATTGCCGCAGGGAATATTATTCCGTTTATTGTTTGATTATAGAAAGCGTTTACGGTATAAACAGCCGTATTCATATCGTTTTTATCCACAGGTTCGAACTGATTTTCAATATTCTTTTTCTGAGCGGACAATGACAGGCTGATGTCGTTTTCGAAATAGCTGTCGCTGTTTATCTCTGCGTATTCATAGGGATCCTTAAATTCATCAGGGTAGCCTATCAGTATTTTCATCTCATCCAGCTTGAGCAGCGCTTTTTCTTTTGTTTCATCGCTCATCCATTCGATATTTTTGAGATTTGCCTTATAAACATTTATTATATCCTTTACCATGTTTTCAACATTTTGCTTATTTTCGGCAGGGAAATATTTATCGATATATATTTTACCTAAGTATTCGGGGAAGGTCTCTTTTACGGCGTCCAGAGCATCTTGTTCGGGAGTACTCCTTACTCCCATGCCTGTTGCCTCCACAAAGTCGTAATAGGCATCCCGAAGCTCATCTGAAAGCATACCTCCCTTATAATAGACTAACATAAATTTGGCGTATGCCTTAAGGGTATCTATATTGTCTTGGGTAAACTCTGCCGCTATGGCTTTTGTATAATTGGGGAAGCCTATGAGCATATCTGTGTTTTTCCAGCTTTCGTCATAGCCTAAGGCGTCATATACAGAGTCCATATCAACCTCCGGGAACATTTTCTTTATATCATCTAATTTGAAAAGGTTGTATGCTCCCTCCGCATTCATTCTATCGTTATAATCGGGAAAATATTTCATTACCCTTTTTTCATAGCCTATTACAAGTTCGGCGTCATTTGACGCTTTGTCTTCCGGCTCTCCGATGGCTTTGAAATAGGTTTCTATGACCTTTTTGTACTCGTTTATTATATCTTCATACTCATACAGTTCTTTTGCGCCGAGGGATCCGGATATTACCTGAAAAGTCATCATATTTTTTGAATTGTCCTTAATATCCGTAATTACGTTAAAGCACATAAAAGGAACCAATGCCAATTCATTTATAAGAGTGTTGTTTACCTTAACGATATCGTCAATGTTCTCGGCTTTGTCTATACTCTCAATATATGGCATTATAGGCGCCATTCCTGTTTTCTTTCTGTATTCCTTATTCAGTGTGCTTCTGTAGAAGTCGGCTATTTTTTGCTCCTTTGAACCCTTTTCATAATTTCCCGCAAGAAGCTCGTCTATTATATCCTTTATCTGTTTATCTACGGTATCTGTAATAGTTGCAAAGGCGCCGCCTACATAAGTGTTGCCCTCGGGTATTTCAAGAGTATCCAGAAGGGGCTTGTTTACAGATGCCCAATAGTCGTCCTTTAAGTTTTTGCCCATATAGGCATATGTACGCTTTATAAGAAGCTCAAGCTGTTCTGCGGTAATGGGAGCGTCGGGGGAAAGCGTGTTTTCAGATGTTCCAGCAACTATGCCTGAAGCAAGAACGTCTGCTATTTCTTCCTTTGTACTGTCGGGTACATCCGTAAAATTTTCCGCAGGATAGCCGCTCCTAAGATCGTTTCCCTTGGGAGCGGGAAATTCGCCGAAGGCTCTCTTAAGCATTACAAGAGCCTGAGCACGGGTAAGAGCCGTATCCTCTTCGCTGTCCTTGAGTATATCCTCGGGGCTTATGCCGTAGGTATAATCGTCTGCCGCAAGGGCAAGCATACGGGCAGCCTCGCCCCTTGTGATAGGCGTGCCTGCTCCATATACGCCGACCGAACCGAAAAGCATCGTTATTACTGATATTGTTGCAATTAATCGTTTTGATCTCATATATAATCCTCCTAATATATTGCAGTATGATATCTTATGTTATTTACAAGGGTCCCATATGATATCAATTCAATGCGGGACCGTCGTTTTGTACCGTATGCTGCTCGACGGGCGCCGTAAGGGAATTGGCGGGAGTATTTACGGGACTGTTGCCTCTGCGTTCGCTTACTATCTGATTAAGACTGACATTTCTCTGCTGAGGCTCTTCTCCGTTTTGAACTCTTATCATATTTCTTCTGGCTTTTTCAACCGCTTCGTTGTACTTTGCAAATCTCTTATACTGTTCGGAGTCGTTAATGTATCGGTTTTCAGCCGCTACATATTCGTCATATTCCCTTTTGTTTGCTTCACGGGTGCTTTTAATGCTGAAAAAGGCTTTTGCTCCCGTTAAAAGCTCTACGGGCTTTGGCCTTACGGGCGGTTCCATATCAAGCATAACGCTTTCCACTTTGCCGTATTTGTCCTTGAACATAATAGGTGTACACTCGTTGTCTGTGTGCATATTCTTATTCATGGTATCTCTCAGGAGCTTTCCCATTTCTTCAAGGTTTTCTTTAATGCTCTTGTTTGCGTCTACGGGACACAGATCCGAAAGAGTGCTGTTGCCTATGTATATATTTTTTGCGGCTTCTGCAAGCTCATTGTTATCATTGAGATTCTTACCTATTATCATTGGAAGTATCCTGTCTCGGTTGCTTTTTTCGAATATATCCTCTGCCGCTCCACGACTTATATGTCTGGCAGGAAGCTTTATACCGTTTTCCTTGAGTACATTGGCGTATGTATCAAGCTCGTTATCATCGGCAATGCAGTTGGAAAGCTGGGCATAGGCTATTGATATATTTTTTTTGTTAGCCTGATGTTCGGACATAACTTTTGCCTGCTCGTATTCCTCCTGGGAATCGTAAAAGCTTCTCCTGGGCTGGGGAGCTTTTATAGTGACGGCGGATATGGAATTCTTTCCGTTTTTGACGGAAACCACATCGGTACTGCTGTTCAATATAATATCCGCAAGCCTTTTTTCCGCTGCCTTTATGTTTTCCTCAATGTCGTTTTCCTTGAGATGGAACCTTTCAGACATAGGAACACCGTTTATTAATATGGCGTTTGCCGCAGCCATAAGCATTTTTCTGTCCTCGTTGGTCACTTCGCACAAATGATTTTCTGTATAAGTACAGCCTGTAAGCGCATAGAGGAGTCCTTTTTTTGTACCCCTGTAATTTGCCAATTCCGGCTCTGATGTCATAGGGATATCGATACCGTCTTTATATTTTTGCAGATCGTCTATTGAAAAACTACATGTGGCAATGTAGGGCTGATTCGGCAAGGTTTGCAGTACAAAGGTGCCGCCTCCTCCTGCGACATTGCTAAATATAGGATCCTCAGGCGGGTTTTTGACAGAATCCTCCACGGATCTCTCTATTCTTTTAAATTTGTTTTTATGCTCAGGCTTTTCCCATTCCTTTATATATTCATTTTCTTCG
>CANQIA010000009.1 GCA_947624015.1 uncultured Clostridia bacterium | reverse complement strand
ACCTTAATTAAACTGAAAGAAATGCAAGCATTTCTTTCAAGCGTGTCGATTTTATCGACACGCTAAAGGGAATGTTTCCTACATTCCCTCGATCATATGCGTATAAGCCCTTCCCTATACATTTTGTCCAAAGCCGTTATTACGCCTATCTTTCCGTGGAACCATGTAAGACCGCCCTGCATATATACGGTGTAAGGCTCCTTCATGGGCGCATCGGCGCTCAGTTCTATTGAGCTGCCCTGTACAAAGGCGCCTGCCGCCATTATTACCTGACAATCGTATCCCGGCATATCCCAGGGTTCGGGCTTAACATAGCTGTCCACAGCCGCTCCCGACTGTATACCGCGGCAAAAGGCAATTACGTTTTCGGGCGTTTTCATCTGTATTGCCTCTACTATGTCGGGTCTGGGTTCATTTACCTTTGGCATACATTCAAAGCCTAATTTTTCAAATATTGCCGCAGCAAACAGCGATGTTTTAAGTCCTGCATTCACTACATTGGGAGCCAAAAAAAGCCCTTGCAAAAGACTTGTCGTAACGCCTAAGCTGGGACCCACTTCCCTTCCCATGCCCGGCGCCGTAAGTCTGTATGCGGCATTTTCCACATACTCCTTTTTACCTACTATATATCCTCCCACAGGGGCGATACCGCCGCCTGGATTCTTTATAAGAGAGCCTACCGCAAGATCTGCGCCTACATCCGTAGGCTCCAATGTATCCGCAAATTCGCAGTAGCAATTATCCACCATACATATAATATCGGGGGATATCCCCTTTACGGTATCTATTATCTTCCTTACCGTTTCCACGGTAAGGCTCGGTCTGTACTCATAGCCTTTTGAACGCTGTATCAAAACAAGCCTTGTCTTATCGCTTATTACCGATGGTATATTTTCAATATCCACAGTCCCGTCCTTTAGCAAGGGCAGTTCCTTATATTTAATGCCGTATTCGGTCAGAGAGCCTTTTACCCTTCTTTTGGCTCCGATAACTCCCTCCAGCGTATCATAAGGCGAGCCTACAACGGACACAAGCTCGTCGCCGTACTTAAGATTGCCGAAAAGCGCCACGGTAAGAGCGTGTGTACCCGATATTATCTGAGCTCTTACAAGAGCCGCCTCTGTATTGAAAACATCGGCATATATATCCTCCAGCTTATCTCTTCCAATATCGTTATAACCATAGCCTGTGGTAGCTCCGAAGGCAGAATCGCTCAGATTATTTTTCTGCATGGCTCTCAGTACCTTATACTGATTATACTCGCTTATTTTATCTATTTCATTAAATTTATGACATATGCTCTTCTCTGCCTCAAGGCATATATCCAATACCCTCTCGTTTATTCCGAATTCCTTTGTAATATAATTTTTCAGCATAATATCTCCTTAGCGTCTTTTACTATAAATGCTGCGATCTCTTCCGCATTTTTATGATCGTTGACATCTATCCACACACCCTTGCTCTGATGCCTGAACCATGTAAGCTGGCGTCTTGCAAAGTGCCTTGTGTTTCTTTTGAGTATACGCACAGCCTCTTCAAGAGAATATTCTCCCTCCAGATAACCTATTATCTCCTTATAGCCAAGACCCTTCATTGAAACCAAAGAGCGGTCATATTTCTCCATAAGTCCCTTTACCTCATCTACAAGCCCCTGCTCAAGCATAATGTCAATCCTCTTTTCGATACGGGCATAGAGCATATCCCTTTCCATGTTGAGTATATAATCCTTAACATTATAGGCAGGCTCTCTGAGGCGTTCTCTTTTGTTATACTCCGAAAACTTCTCTCCTGTGTCACGACAGTATTCTATCGCTCTTATTACCCTTTTAACATTGTTGGGGTGTACCGTAAGAGCATACTCGGGATCCAGCTTTTTAAGTATATCGTGTACATAGTCGCTGCCCTTTTCTCTTGCGGCATTTTCAAGCTCAGTCCTCAGCGTAGCGTCTTTTTCGCCGGGAGTAAAGTCGTTGTCATATATAAGACCGTTTACATAAAAGCCTGTGCCTCCCACAAGTATAGGTATCTTGTTTTTGGCGTATATTTCATTGAGGGCTTCCTTTGCGAGCCTTTGAAACACGGCTATGGAAAATTCCTCATCAGGATAGAGAACATCGATAAGATAGTGCCTTATGCCTTGCTTTTCCTCTTGGGTTATTTTGGCTGTGCCTATATCCATTCCTTTATATACCTGCATTGAATCTGCCGATATTATCTCGCCGCCGATGAGTTTCGCCAGCTCAACGGACACTGCCGTCTTGCCGCACGCTGTGGGACCCGCTATCGTTATTAAAGGCGGTTTCACATAAATCACCTCATTTCAAACATTTATTATACTATCTCATTATTTTTTTGTAAATATTTTTCATAAATTTTGACCATACTAATTTTATTGATAAAAAATATGCGTAATTTATTTTATTGTAATAAAATTGTAATTGTAAATAAGCGGAAAAGAGTGTATTATAGTATTATGGTTATTTTGTAATTTTTTGGAGGTAGAACTGTATGTTCGGAAAAGATATAGGAATAGATTTGGGAACAGCTAATACTCTTGTCTATGTAAGGGGCAAAGGTATTATTATAAACGAGCCGTCTGTTGTTGCCATAGATACCGTTACCAAAGAGGTAATTGCAGTGGGCAACGAGGCAAAGGAAATGATAGGCAGAACACCCCACAACATAGTGGCGATAAGACCTATGAAAAACGGTGTTATTGCAGATTATGCCGTTACCGAAGCTATGCTCAGATATTTTGTAAAGAAGGTCTATCCCCAGAATTCATTTGCTCCTAAGCCAAGGATAGTTATATGCGTACCCTCAGGCGTAACAGCCGTTGAAAAGCGAGCCGTTATAGAGGCAGCCACAGGTGCCGGCGCAAAGGAAAAGCACGTTTATGTTATCGCTGAGCCTATGGCGGCGGCTTTAGGCGCAGATCTGCGTGTTGAAGAGCCTGCGGGAAGTATGGTAGTCGATATAGGCGGAGGCACAAGCGAGGTCGCAGTTATATCTCTGGGCGGTATCGTTGCAAGCCGTTCGGTAAGAGTAGCGGGAGACCAGTTTGATGCCAATATAATCAACTATGTCAGGAAGCAATACAACATAGCAATAGGAGAAATAACTGCCGAAAAAATAAAAAGGACAGTAGGCTGCGCCTACATGGATGCAGATACAAAAATCGAGGAGATCACCGTAAAGGGACGTGACCTTATGACAGGTCTGCCAAAGGCTCTTACGATAAATTCCTCACAGGTCCAAAAGGCTCTTGCCGAGCCTGTCGATACAATAGTAGACGCCATAAAATGCACTCTGGAGGACACTCCTCCCGAACTGGCTGCCGACATTATGGAGATAGGTATTCATCTTACAGGCGGCGGCGCACTTTTGAGAGGACTGGATAAGCTTATAAACAAGGAAACGGGAATGCCCGTATATATTGCGGAAAACCCTCTGGAATGTGTAGCGGCAGGCGCAGGCAAGATCATTGAAGATATAGATATAATAAACAAGCTGTCTACAACTGAAAAAAGAACTTTGAATTAAGGGTTATGATATCGTGAAAGGTAAATATAAATTTGTTGTTATAACATTGGCGGCGGTATCCATAGGCTGCGCAGGCTTTTCCTACAACAGAAGCGTACCCACGCCTTTTGACGCCGCAGTGGGATATGTTGCCGCCACAGCAGCATCTCTCAATGTAAAAATTATAGACAAGCTGGGCAATACGGTATCTTATTTCAAGGGCATAAGCCGTCTTAATTCCGAGAACGAAAAGCTCAAGGAAGAGCTTCTCTCGGCAAGGGCTCAGCTCAGCTCACTTAAGCTGGTGGAACAAGAAAACGCTCAGCTCAGCTCTCTGCTTAAAATGCAGGAGGAATATTCAGATCTTCCCACTATCGGCGCAAGAGTCATAGCAAAGGATCCGGGAAATTGGTTTACATCCTTTCTTATAGATAAAGGCGCCAATTACGGCTTAAAAAAGAATATGGCTGTAATAACTGCCGAAGGGCTTGTGGGAAAGATAACAGAATGCGGATATAACTACTCAAAAGTAGTTTCCATAATCGATGATACCGACGCCGTAAGCGCTCAGAGCGTGAGAACTAACAGCGTCGGATACGTAACTGCCGATTTTTCCGAGGAAGCCCAGTGTAAAATGCAGTATTCGGAAAGCAGTTCGGATATACTTGTCGGGGACGAAATCGTTACCTCCTATATAAGCGAAATATATCCCCGAGGTATAAGCATAGGTCATGTCAAAAAGCTTGTTACCGATGACAAAACTTCTATGAAATACGCCATTATAGAACCGTCGGTAGACTTTTCAAGGCTTGACCATGTATTGGTAATTAATAAGAATACAGAATACGAATTCAAAGAGATCGCAACGACCGGGAGTGATAATGAGAAATGAAATATATAGTTTACTTTCTGATCTCTCTCATTATATTTTTGTTTCAATCAACTCTCGGACAATATATTGCGATAGCAGGCATTGTACCCAATATAATGCTTGCCTTTGTTGTATGTACGGGTCATAAGAGCAATGCTGAAGACGGTCTTATTGCAGGTATAATGGCAGGTCTGCTTCAGGATTGCTTCTTTGGCTGTTATATAGGATGCAATCTGTTTTTATACGGTGTGATAGGATATACTGTGGGCGTTCTTTCCGACAGCCTTTACAGAAATAATTTTGCCACTCCTGTTTTTTTTACTTTTATAGCCGCTTTGTTTTACAATTTCGGCTTTTTTGTTTTTAATATTTTACTTAAAGGCTACACGGACTTTACAGGCTTTATATACCTTAGGATACTGCCTGAGCTGGTATATGATTCTCTTATTACCGTGCCTGTATACTATATCGTTTCGGCAATTAACGGAAAATTTACGGCGGACAAGATAAATATATAGACGGGAATTATAAATATGAAAGATTTTTTTCGTAATATAACAAAATCAGAAAATTACAGATTGTATTTTATGCACGTTGTGATCATTATTCTGTTTTGTGCGCTTATAGTCAAGCTGTTCTCTCTGCAGATAACCAAGGGCGACTATTACAGCCGTGAGGTAATGGGAACAGCTATAAGAAGCGTTGAGATAGAAGCCCCCAGAGGAGCCATATATGACCGCTACGGCAGACCCCTTGCCGTAAACAATACAGCCTATGCCGTTTGTCTTGACCCAAGCGTAGGCGTTGACAATTTAAACAGCGTTCTCTTCGATCTTATAGGACTTCTTGAAAAAAACAACGAGAAGATGACAGTATCTCTTCCGATCACTTCTGCCCTTCCTCACGAATTCTTATTTAGCGGAAGTATCAATCAGGAAAAAAGATGGAAAGAGGATATGAACCTTGACGAGGGACTGAATGCCGAGCAGTGCTTCTCGGCGCTCAGGGATAAATTTGAGATAGATCCCCGACTTGACGATATTGAAGCGGGAAAAATAATGGCTCTTCGCTGTGAGCTTTACAAAAAAAGATTTTCTCAGTATATCCCCATACCGATAGCATACAACATTTCGGAAAAAACTCTTACCGCCCTTCAGGAAAACGGTTCCTCTTATCCCTGCGCCTATGTGGATGACAGATCACAAAGAGAATATCCCTACGGCAAATATTTTTCTCATATGCTGGGATATATAGGCACTATCTCCGAAGACGAGCTTAAGGGACACGAAAGCGAATACAGTCTTAACGATCAGATAGGCAAAGACGGTATCGAACAGGCATTTGAAGGATATTTAAAGGGTAGTGACGGCAGCCGTTATATAGAGATAGACAGCTCCGGCAGAAGGATATCAACTATCGAGAACGAGGGAACGGCGCCTGTAAACGGCAACAATATATATCTTACGGTAGACGGAGATATACAGCAGACCGCATATAATGCTCTGGAGGACGCTCTTACCGCCGCTCAACTGGACAGACTCAGCGGAGGAAAATTCGGATATTCATATTCCGATGTGTTTGCGTCTATGATAGAAAGCAATACCGTAAGGATACGAAATATAATGAATTCCAAAGACGGTACAGTTCAGGGGAATATAAAAAAATATATTCTCTCTGTGAACAGCTCCTGCGCCCAGGACACATCCCTTGCGTCACAAACGCTTTTAAAGGGATATAAAAGCGGAGCAATATCCTCCTCTCAGATCATGCTGGCTCTCTACGAGCAGGGACAGATAACCGATAGCGACGGTGTTATTACAGCTCTTAAAAAGGGGACAATGTCGGCAGGTACTGCTCTTGTATCAAAAATGCGTTCCCGTGAAATAACCCCTCAGATGACAGCTATGGATCCATGTACAGGCTCAGTTGTTGTAAACGATATACACAACGGCGGTATCATTGCAGCCGTGTCCTATCCGTCATATGACAACAATGAGCTTGTAAACAGTTTTAACAACGAATATTATCTACAGCTTCAAAGCGATCCCACCACTCCTATGGTAAACAGACCCTTTACGGAACCAAGGGCGCCCGGCTCTACATTTAAGATGATAACGGCTCTTGCGGGACTGCAGGAGGGTATAATCACACCTTCATCCACTATATACGACAAGGGTACATTTACAGATGCGGGCAGACCCTTTGCACGCTGTTGGATAGGCGGCGGAAACGGTTCCCACGGAGCGGTAAATGTATCCTCTGCCCTTGAGGTAAGCTGTAATTATTTCTTCTACACTCTGGGCTATAAAATGGGAATAGGCACTCTGAACAAATATATGGAGGCTGTTGGGCTTAATTCTCCCACAGGCGTTGAAATATATGAGCTTTACAATTCAAAGACAATGCTGGACTATCCCTCCAGAATGTCGTCTCCCGAATATAAAGCCTATGTTACAAAACAGAGATATGACGATCCTACTCCCGGAGAAATAAAGTGGTCTGCAGGCGATACCATAAGGACCGCCATAGGTCAGTCCTACAACAACTACACCTCAGCCACACTTGCAAAATATGTGGCAACAATAGCAAACGGCGGCACCAGATACAAAAATCACTTTTTGGACAGAGTATCGGATACTTTCGGCAGCACGGTCTTGGTCTATAAGACCGTCGAAGAAGAAAAGATACCCATAAAAAAGGAAAATCTTGACGCTATATTTAAGGGCATGAACCTTGTTACAAAAGGCGGCAGCGGTACGCTTTCAAGAAGCTTTGCGGAATATGATATAAATATAGGCGCTAAATCGGGAACGGCTCAGGAATCGGACAAAAGAAGCGAGCATACCGTATTCGTGGCGTTTGCCCCCTACGAAAGTCCCCAAATATCCATAGCCGTAATGATACCCTATGGAGACAATGCCAACACGGCGCCTGCTCCTACCGTTGCCAAGGCTGTAATAAGCAGATATATGCAAACGCAAACCACCATAGAAAACAGGAGCTATGATACTATACTTAAATAAATTGCAGAAATTTGATATAATTTTTCAGTTTTGAGCTTTGTAATATTAACACTCATTGTGTTATCATAGACTTATATATTTATACTTAGGAGGATAATAATGAGTGAGGTAATAGTAATAACATCAGGAAAGGGCGGTGTGGGCAAAACCACTACTTCAGCCAACATAGGCACGGGTCTTGCCATTGCAGGCAAAACCGTTGTGATGATAGACGCAGATATAGGTCTGAGGAACCTTGATGTGGTAATGGGGCTTGAAAACAGGATCATTTATGACCTTGTACACGTTATAGAAGGCACTTGCAGACTTAGACAGGCTCTTGTACGGGATAAGCGCTATGAGGGCTTGTATCTGCTCCCTGCAGCTCAGACAAGGGACAAGACGGCGGTCACTCCTGAGCAAATGGCAAAGCTGTGCGAGAGCATAAGAGAAGAGGGTTTTGATTATATTATTATCGACTGCCCTGCCGGTATAGAACAGGGGTTCAAAAATGCCATTGCGGGAGCGGACAAGGCAATAGTAGTGACCACGCCTGAGATCTCTGCGGTAAGAGATGCCGACAGAATAATAGGTATGCTTGAGTCAAACGGTCTTGAACGCCCTACCCTCATATTAAACAGGATAAGAGTGGATATGGTACAAAGAAATGAAATGATGTCCCCTGAAGACGTGTCGGAAATACTTGCCATAGATACTCTTGGAATAATACCCGATGACGAAAGTATAGTCGTTTCCACAAACAAGGGCGAGCCTGCCGTAGCCAACGGAGATTCCATAGCGGGAGACGCATACAGAAATATCGTGCGGCGCATAATGGGCGAGGACGTTCCCCTTATGGAGCTTATACCTCCTACACGCACCACTCTCTTTGAAAGGATAAGAAAGTGGTTTGCAAAGGAAAAGGAGTGATAGCTGTGAGTAATATAAAATATTCCGGGAACATAGCAAAAAGCCGTCTTAAATATATGCTTCTCAACGACAGAGTAGCCTGTACGGCAGAAACGCTTTCCATGATAAGAAAGGATATATACAGAACCGTTTCCAACTACATGGATATAGACGAAAATATTGAACTGATGTTTGAGCAAGGCGACAAGCCTTCGTCATCATATCTCAATGCAAAAATACATATTAAAGAAATAATACGATAGTTTTTTATAGGATAGATGCAATATGAATAAAAATCCCCCGGCTTTTGATTTTACACTTATATTTACCGTATTTGCCCTTACGGTTTTCGGTATTATTATAATAGGAAGCGCAACAAGGATCAACATAAACGGCATAGAAGGCAGATTTATAAGCCAGATCATCTGGTTTGCAACAGGTATTGCCCTTATGTTTATATTTGCGTTTTTGGATTATCATAAGCTGTGCAGACTTTATATACCCATATACTTAATAAATATCGCCCTTCTTGTTCTTGTTCTTGTAAAGGGCAGCGGAGAGGATAATGTAAGGCGCTGGCTTTTCGGCATACAGCCCTCTGAATTTGCAAAAATATTTATGATAATTTATTTGTCAAAACTGGTTGACAAATCGAAAGAAAAGATTAATAATATAAGTAGGCTGTTTTTGATTATAATTACATCGGTAATACCCTTTGTACTCATTAAGATACAGCCCTCACTTTCTGCCAGCCTTGTTATACTTGCCATACTTATAACGGAGCTTTATCTGGGCAAAATATCAGGCAAATATATTAAGTGGGCGCTTATGATCGTTATACCGATAATGATCATACTGTATATAGACATTGCGTCAAATGAACAAAGAATACTCCATACATTCCTGACAGACTATCAGATAGAAAGAATAACCGCTGCATTTACAGATAATTTGTCGGATCCGAGAATGTATCAGACAAAAAATTCCATATGGGCAATAGGTTCAGGACAACTGAAAGGCAAAGGACTTTTTAACGGCACCATAAATCAGCTCAACTATCTGCCCTACTCCTATAATGATTTCATATTTTCGGTGGTAGGAGAAGAATTTGGTTTTCTGGGCTGTGTCGGCGTACTTTTGTTCATGTTTATATTAATAAGCCGCTGTATAAATGCAGCAATAAGCGCAGAGGATGATCTGGGTATGCTTATAGCCGGCGGTGTCGCAGGCATGATCTTTTTCCAGACCTTTGTAAACGTAGGTGTGGCGACCGGTCTGCTTCCCAATA
This sequence comes from uncultured Clostridia bacterium, assembly GCA_947624015.1. Taxonomy (GTDB): domain Bacteria; phylum Bacillota; class Clostridia; order Lachnospirales; family CAG-274; genus CANPXH01. Next base: position 56,214 of record CANQIA010000009.1, on the reverse strand, counting down.
CAGGCATGGCATTGCCCTTCTTCAGTTATGGCGGCAGCTCCATGTGGGCTAATATGATCGCAGTCGGAATGGTATTAAATGTGGGTAAAAAGAAAAAGAAAACTATTTTTTAGGGGTGATTAAAAATGAATATTGCACTGGTTGCCAGCGACAACAAAAAAACTCTTATGGAGAATTTGTGTGTAGCTTACAGACACATTCTCATAAAACACGATATTTTTGCAACGGGAACTACAGGTTCGCTTATTGAGGAAACCTCTTCTTTGCCTGTACATAAGTACCTTGCAGGAGATCTGGGCGGCGAGCAGCAGCTTGCGTCACAGGTATCCAACAACGAGATAGACCTTATCATATTCCTCAGGGATTCCGACGCAACTACAAGGATCGACTATAATACAGAGGCAGTCCTTCGCCTTGCAAACGATCATAATATACCTCTTGCCACTAATCTGGCAACAGCGGAGGTATTGCTTTTGGCTCTCGACCGTGGCGATCTGGACTGGAGAAATTTAGTAAAGGAAAACGTATAATGAAATATATAGCAGTATACTATACTGTGATCAATATTTATCTCCTTGTGCTTATGGGCATAGATAAGTACAAGGCAATACATAAAAAATTCAGGATAAAAGAAACCACCCTTTTCCTCTTTTCCGCTTTGGGCGGAGGCTTGGGTGGTCTTTTTGGTATGAAAATATTCAGGCATAAGATAAATAAGCCTAAATTTTATATAATATACTGTTTTTTTACCGGGGCGCATATTATCATTCTTATCAGCTTGAATAAGTATTTATAAGCTCGTTGACCATTAATAAAGCCCCTTTTGAAAGTACAGAGCGTCTATACGGTCGTAAATATCGCAAGCAGACCCTACATCACTCATTGCCCCGCTCAAGAGTAAAGTCAAAGCAAGTACCCTTTCCCACTTCGCTTTCAACGCTTATGCTCTGCTTGTGCCATTCGATTATTTCCTTAACTATGGCAAGCCCCAGACCTACGCCGTTTTTATCCTTTCCTCTTGATGAATCAGCCTTATAAAGCCTTTCAAATACCTGCTTTTGCTCCTCCTTCGTAAGCCCTATGCCCGTGTCCGAAACACTTACATGGACAAGTCCGTCTTTTATATAGCTTTTTACGGTAACGGAGCCTTCATCGGTAAACTTGATAGCATTATCCATAAGATTGAATATTACTCTCTGTATCTTTTCCTTGTCCGCATATACTGTCAATTTCTTTTCCCCGTACTTGCATATGAGCCTAAGCCCCTTTTCCAAGGCTCTTTCTCTCAATGCAAGAGCCACTTGGTTTATAACTGTATTTATATTGAAATTTTCAAGTATAGTATTTTGATAAGGAGCAAAAAGAGTATTGAAGTCCATTATGGAATTGGCAAGATTATTGAGCCTGTCCGCCTCGGAATATATTACCTTCAAATATTTGCCGTAGCGTTCAGGGGGTATGGTACCGTCTGTCATAGCCTCGGCATAGCCCTTTATGGATGTAAGGGGAGAACGAAGGTCGTGGGATATATTTGATGTAAATTCGCTCCTCCTTTTATCCTGCTCGCTGAGGCTTTCAGCCATATTGTTAAAGCTGTCGCAAAGCTGGGCTATTTCGTCATTTCCCGTAAAGCTTATCCTTTCGCTGAAATTACCGCCTGCAATACGTCTTGCCGCCTCATTTACCTTCTTTATGGGCAAAAGGAACTCATACATATAGTAATATATTGCGGCATAGCCTATAAGCAGACCTATGATCAGAAATACAAATACATACATATAAAGCTCCAGTATTTTCTTCTTAAGATCGCTGGTATATACGCCCTCGAATATTATGCCTCTTACCTTGCCGTCAAGCAGCACGGGATAACCTACGTTATATATTTCATTGTTAAATATGTCCGATATCATTTTAACAGACCATACTACGTTGCCGTTCATAATGCTTTTGAGCTTTTCCGTTTCCTCTATTTTGATCTTGTTATAGGGCGCAACGATCCCGTCCGAAAGAGTGATTATATTCAGCTCATTATCCGTAACAACATAGTGATAGTTCGTATATCTGTTGAAAACCTCCATATCGTTTACAAATTCTTCTCTATTCCATTGACCGTCATCAAAATAGTCAGATAGGTAGGCGTCCGATATTTTAATGGCTATATTGGCTATCTCGTCTCTCTTGGTGCTGTAATAATTCTGCTTAAGCGCCTGAGAAACGATTATTGCAAATGCCATAAATATCAGCAGCATAACTACCGAAAAAGACAGTATCGATTTTGCTGTGATAGATCTCATTATTTAATAAAGTCCTCTCTTTGCGGCGTAAATATATCCAACAGTTTTCCCTTTGGCGTAAGCACTTTGCAGCCATGCCTTACATTGGGAGAAAAATAAATAGTATCTCCCGCCTTTATTATTTTCTTTTCATCCTCTATCGTAAATTCAAATTCCCCTTCTATACAGTATGTCGCCTGCTCATGAGGATGAGTATGTACGGCGCCTATGCCTCCGTTTTCAAAATAGACCTCCACAAGCATCATATTCCCGCCGTGAGCAAGCACCTTTCTGTAATTTTTTCCCGCTTCAAGCTCCTGAAGCTCAATATCACTATTGTAGAAAAATCCTGACATAATTTTTACCTCCCGTTTTTTCATTTACCGTATATATTCAGTATATAATAATAAAAGTTATATTTCAAGTATTCTAACATAAAATGTATATAAAACGAAGGGTGTGTGGATATGATCAAAAATTTCGGAAGCTCCGTATCTGAATCGACAGGTATACCTGCCGAAGTAATATCCGATACGCCCAAGCTGGAAATTACAGGCAGAAAGGTGCTGTATATTGAAAATCACAAGGGCATAAAAAGCTTTACCGATACATCTGTGGCAGTTAAGACATCTTTGGGTCTTATATGGGCGGAGGGTAAAAATATTACCATAAAAGAGATAAACAAGGAATATATAAAGATAAATGGTACATTTACCTCCTTCAGATTTGAAAAACAGGAGTGATTTATATAAGCAAACTATGGAATTTTTGCAGAGGTTATGTTATAATATCATTATACGGCTTTAACGCTCATAAGCTTCTGGATAAAGCAGTCCAATGCAATATAGTATTGTACAACATACAAAAGGACAACAGCAGATATACCCTTGAAATAAGACCCGTTGATTTTTTTTATTTCAGAAGACTTGCCCGCAAGTATAAATGCAAGGTATCTATTGTCCATAAGGACGGCATTTTTCGCATTATACACAATGCTTCCAAAAATATATGCTATCCTCTGGGAATAGCTTCTGCGCTTGTTCTTCTGTATATTATGACCCAGAGAGTATGGCTCATAGATATTGAGGGAAACTCCTCTGTTGACTCTTATTATATACTGGAATGCTGCGCCAAAAACGATCTCTATATAGGCTGCAACAAAAACCATATAGACAGCCGTCTTATTGCGGAAGAGCTTAAATTAAATTTTAAAAATATATCTTGGGTAAATGTAAGCCTTAAGGGGTCAAGAGTACATATCAAAATGGCAGAGGGCAGCGACAAGCAGGTAAACAGCATAGACACCGCCCCCTGTGATATAGTAGCCTCAGCCGACTGCCGCATATCTTCCATCGTTACCACAAGAGGGACTCCGCAGGTAAAATCCAAGGATGTAGTCCTGTCGGGAGACGTGCTTATAGCCTCTCGGCTCGTACAGAGCGGTACGGAAGAAAATCCCGTAACAGACAAGGTATCCGCAGCGGGAACTGTAAGGGGGCTTGTTACAAGGACATACGGCTTTACGGTGCCTTATAATATTTCATTAAAGGAATATACTAACAATACAGTATCCCTATACAGCGTTAAAATAATTAACAAATTGTTTTCAATAAAGTACAAGCCAAAATACAATAAATATGATAAAATAACTACAGTAACACAATTAAAGCTAAGCGAGAGCTGTCCTCTTCCCATAATCATTTATAAGGATCTGTACAAAGAATATAAATTTACCGATAAAAAAATCACGGAAAAGGAAGCCAAAAAAGAAGCAGATACCAAAATTACACAGCATATTATATCCCACTATCCCGTGGACAGCGATATAATATCCGTAAACACCAAATATAAGACCGATAAGGACAAATTAATGGTAAGCTCTGAAATAATATCGGAGGAAAACGTAGGACGTGAAAGCCCTGTTCAGGAGGAAAGTCAATAAATGGAACAAGAGAGAATACAGATACCAAGCAGTATAATTTCCGCTGTCTTCGGAAGTTACGATGAGAATATTAAAAAAATACAAAAGGAATATTCCGTTACTGTAATAAACCGAGGAGACGATATTCTCATAAGCGGAGAGAACAACAATGTCAAAAATTCCATACAGGTAATAAATTCCCTTATAAATTTGGTAAAATCAGGGCAGCCCATAGAGGAGCAGAACATTAACTATATAATTACCGAAGTAAACGAGGAGCATTCTGCGGAAATAGACAGACTTAACAGCGATATTATTTGCATGACCATAGGCGGCAAGGCTTTAAGACCGAAAACATTGGGACAAAAGCGCTATATAGACAGCATAAAAAACAATACCGTAGTGTTTGGAATAGGTCCTGCAGGTACGGGAAAGACATATCTTGCCATGGCTATGGCTATCACTGCCTTTAAAAACGGCGATGTAAACAGGATAATACTTACACGCCCGGCAATAGAGGCAGGGGAAAATCTGGGATTTCTTCCCGGAGATCTGCAGCAGAAGGTGGATCCCTATTTAAGACCTCTTTATGACGCCCTTTATGAGATAATGGGGGCTGAGACCTATATGCGTAACAAGGAAAAGGGACTTATAGAGGTGGCTCCTCTTGCATATATGCGAGGCAGAACTCTTGACAATTCCTTTATAGTGCTTGACGAGGCTCAGAATACTACGCCGGAGCAGATGAAAATGTTCCTTACACGTCTTGGCTACGGCTCAAAGGCTGTTATTACGGGAGATATTACCCAGATAGATCTTCCTAGAGGCAAAAATTCGGGACTTATGGAAGCTACAAGCATACTAAGCGGTGTGGAAGGCATAAGCATAAATAAGCTTACAAACAAAGACGTTGTAAGGCATCCCCTTGTACAAAGGATAATAAACGCCTATGAGATATACGAAAGCAAAAAGAATAAGGGTAAGAAGTAATGGATATTTTAATACAAAACAATACAAATACCAATATTAATAATAAGCTTATCACAGAGGTCATAAAGGCTGTCCTTGATTATGAATGCATAACGGATAACTGTGAGATAAGCGTTACCATAGTAGACAATGATGAGATACACGCTCTTAATTTAAAGCACAGGAATATGGACAGACCTACCGACGTACTTTCATTTCCTCTTATAGATTTTACAAAGGAGCAGCTTCCTTCCGACGGTTCAAAGGCATATCTGGGAGATATAGTCATAAGCATTGATAAGGCAACGGAACAGGCTGAGGAATACGGACACTCCCTTGACAGAGAAATAGGATTTCTTACGGCTCACAGCATGCTGCATCTTCTCGGCTACGATCATATGACCCCCGAGGAGGAAAAAATAATGTTCCGAAAGCAGGAGGAAATACTAAACAGCATAGGCTTAAGGAGATAAATATGGATGAAAACAGAAAGCTTTATGAAATAGCGCTTATGGCTAAGGAAAACGCATATGCTCCCTACTCAGGCTTTAAGGTAGGCGCAGCGGCGCTTACCGACGACGGCATTGTGTACACAGGCTGCAATGTGGAAAATTCCTCCTACGGCGCCACTATCTGCGCCGAAAGGACAGCTATTGCCAAGGCGGTATCCGAAGGCAGAAAGAATATAATAAAAATAGCCATAGCCTCAGACAACAAGAAATTTACCTATCCCTGCGGCATATGCAGGCAGGTCATTTGGGAATTCATGAGCCAAGGGGAGATAATAGTAGGCAATGACAATGAGATCAAAGCCTATAAGGTCTCTGAGCTTCTTCCCCATGCTTTTGCGCTTGATAAATAAGGGGGGATACTATGACTTGGGATGAATTATATGCCGCATGTAATTCCTGCAAACGCTGTCCTCTGTGTGAGACCAGGACAAATGTAGTCGTAGGCACAGGCAATAAAAACAGCAAAATACTTTTCGTCGGAGAAGGACCGGGCTATAACGAGGATATACAAGGCATCCCCTTTGTAGGAGCGGCAGGACAGCTTCTTGACAAAATGCTTGCCGCCATAGACCTTACAAGAGATAATGTATATATTGCAAATATAGTAAAATGCAGACCGCCGGGAAACAGAGATCCTCTTCCAATGGAAAGAGAAGCATGTATAGTATATTTAAGACAACAGTTCAAGCTTATAAGACCGCAGATAATAGTGTGTCTGGGCAGGATAGCAGCTCAGTCCATAATATCTCCGGATTTTCGGATAACGAAACAGCGAGGTATATGGTATAATAAAAAAGGTATCGATATTATCGCTACATATCATCCCTCCGCCCTTCTCAGAGATGAGACCTTGCAAAAAAAGAGAGAGGCTTGGGAGGACTTTAAGGAGATCAGAGATAGATTAAAAGAGGTTACTTCAAATGACAAATAATTTCAAATCGGGCTTTGTTTCGCTTATAGGAAGACCAAACGTAGGCAAGTCCACACTTATGAACAGCCTTATTGGAGAAAAAATTTCCATAATTTCAAATAAGCCTCAGACTACAAGGAACAAAATACAGACTATACTTACAACAGACAGCTTTCAGGTAATTTTTATAGACACTCCCGGTATACACGACCCTAAGTCAAAGCTGGGAAATTATATGGTAAAAAGCGCCGAAAATTCTCTTAACGACATAGATCTTGTACTCTATCTGATAGAGCCCTATGAAAAGATAAAGGACAGCGACAAAGCCATACTGGACAGGCTCAAAAATGTAAAGACCCCTGTTTTCCTTGTTATCAATAAGATAGATACCGTTAAAAAGGAACAGCTTTTAAAGGTAATAGACGCTTACAGGCAAGAATACGATTTTAAAGAGATAATACCTATATCGGCACTTAAAGGTCTGAACAAGGAATTGCTTATGAGCAATATAGAAAAATATCTGCCCGAAGGACCTCAGTATTTTCCTGCGGATATGATAACGGATCAGCCCGAGCGACAGCTTGTTGCCGAAATAATAAGAGAAAAGGCTCTTTATCTTCTTCAGGATGAGATACCTCACGGCATAGCTGTGGAAATAACCTCTATGAAGGAGAGAAAGGATAAGGATATTATGGATATCGAAGCCACCATATACTGTGAGAAGGACAGCCACAAGGGTATTATAATAGGCAAGCAGGGAACCATGCTTAAAAAAATAGGCTCAAACGCAAGGCGTGATATACAGAGATTTTTAGGGACCCGCATCAATTTACAGATATGGATAAAGGTAAAAAAGGACTGGCGTGACAGCGATTTTCTCCTTAAGAATTTTGGCTACGACTTTAAGAATATATAACTTCCATTTTTTAAATAGAATATAATAAAAGCATATACAGAAAATATTATCATAGGGAGGAATTCTTATGAACGATTTTTTCTGGAATATATTTAAAACAAGCGGCAATATAGATGCATTTATGGCATACAAAGAATATAAAAAGGGTGAAAATAATGGCGGCGGAGAAAATAAGGGGTCTTGTGATACGGGAGAATTTTTCGGGCGAAGCTGATAAATTTATAACCATATTCGCAAAGGACATAGGTAAAATATCTGTTTTTTGCAAGGGCGCAAGGAATACTAAAAGTAAATTCCTTGCAGCGACCGCCCTGTTTACATACGGAGATTTTGTAATACGCACCGCATCAAAAACGCCTACGCTTATATCCGCCGATGTTATAGACAACTTCTACGCTCTTAGGAACGACTATGAAAAAACTGTGTTCGCTTCATATTTTACAGAGCTTATAGACCGATCCTTTCTGGAGGAGGTAGCCGATAACAACACGCTTTTGCTTACCATTAAAACCCTTAAGAAATTGTGTTCCGACAATTGTGACATAAAGCTTACCTCCTGTATATATCTTTTAAAGCTTATGGAATACATGGGCTATCGTCCCGATACGGATGACGGCAGTATCTCCTCATTGAGCGAAGCCGTTAAATACGCTATAAATTACGTTCAGCAAAAGGATATGGACAGTATTTTTTCATTTACTCTGGAGGATAGCTATATCAAGGAGCTTTGGCATTTTTTATACGACTATATAGAATATCATACGGAGCTTCACTTAAAAAGCGGAAAAATATTAAAAAATATGTATTGACAAACTTCCGTATAGTGCTATACTTATATTAACAAGTACATATTTGTCTTCAGGGATTGGTGAAATTCCATACCGGTGGTAAAGCCCACGAGCCTTATGGCATGATCCGTTGCAATTACGGAGCCGACAGTAAAGTCTGGATGAAAGAAGATATACACAGATATAAATTCCTGAGCATAAACGCTCAGTTTTTTTATTTTATTTATCCCTGAAATTTTCGGGGATATTTTTTTGCAATAAGGTCATAGGTACTGTGGTAAAGACCACCTGCCTTATAAGGAGGATGTTACAATGGAATATATGAAGCGTGCAATATATCTGGCAAAAAAAGGCGCCGGCTATGTGTCCACAAACCCTATGGTAGGCGCCGTTATAGTGAAAAATAACAGAATAATAGGAGAAGGCTATCATAAAAAATACGGCGAAGCCCATGCCGAGATAAATGCCCTTGAAAGCTGTACCGAAAGTCCGCAAGGCGCCGAAATGTATGTTACCTTGGAGCCTTGCTCCCACTATGGCAAAACGCCTCCCTGCGCCGAAAGAATAATAAAAGAAGGCATCAAAAAGGTGTACATAGGCTCCTTGGACACAAATCCAAAGGTATCGGGCAAGGGTGCAGAAATGCTTAAAAATGCAGGCATTGAAGTGGCGATAGGCGTTATGGAGGCAGAATGCAAAGCAATAAATCCGATATTTTTCAAATATATCGAAAAGCATATGCCCTATGTGGTGCTTAAAGCAGCCATGACCCTTGACGGAAAGATAGCCACCTATACAGGCGATTCAAAATGGATAACGGGCGAAGAAGCCCGCCGTATGGTACACATTATGCGCCATGAGCTTAAAGGCATAATGGTCGGTATAAATACTGTGATCGCAGACGACCCTCTCCTTACGTGCCGTATAGAAAACGGTATGGATCCGATCAAGATAATTGTGGATTCTAAGCTCAGTATACCCCTTGATGCAAATGCACTTAAGGGACAATGTATAATAGGCGCCGCCGAAGGCTGCGATATGGCAAAGAAAAAAGCTCTTGAAGAAATGGGAGTCAAAACGATCATTACTCACAGCAAGGATAAAGTCGATCTTAAGGAGCTTATGACAAGGCTGGCGGAAATGAAAATAGACAGCATACTTTTAGAGGGCGGCGGCACTCTGAATTATTCAATGCTTTCGGAGGAACTTATAGACAAGGCGGTATTTTTTATTGCCCCTAAAATAATAGGAGGAGAAAATGCAAAAACTCCCGTTGAAGGACAAGGGATACGGCTGATGGATAACGCCATTGAGCTTGAGAATACAAAAATAAAAAAAGTAGGCAAAGATCATATCATATACGGAGATGTCAGCTATGTTCACAGGAATAATTGAAGAGATAGGGAATATCAAGTACAAGAACTCTTCCAAGCTTAAGCTGGAAGTCGGCAAAATATCAGAAGGCATTTGTATAGGCGACAGCATAGCCGTAAACGGAGTGTGTCTTACCGTTACGGAAAATTCTGCAAATACAATAACTCTTGATATTATGAATGAAACACTAAGTCGCAGCAATTTGGGGCTTTTAAATACGGGCTGCAATGTAAACCTTGAAAGAGCAATGTCGGCAAACGGACGTTTTGGCGGTCATATTGTAAGCGGTCATATAGACGGCACGGGAAAAATAACCCATATTAAAAAAGACGGTATCGCCCAATGGTATACAATATCGGCAGATGATACGATACTGAAAGGTATAGTAATGAAAGGCTCCGTTGCCTTGGACGGTATAAGTCTTACGGTAGCAAATGTAGGCAGCAGTCACTTCAGTGTTTCGGTAATACCCCATACTCTGTCGGAAACAACGCTTTTGGAAAAAAGGATAGGAGATATAATTAACATTGAAACAGATTTAATAGGTAAATATGTTGAAAGGCTTTTGACATATAAAGCGAACAATAAGCCCTTGGATATGGAGCTTTTAATAAAAAACGGTTTTTAAGGAGGCATTTGTATGATAAATAAAAATACTGTGGAAGAAGCTGTTGAAGAGATAAGACAGGGGAATATTATAATTGTGGCTGATGATGAAGACAGGGAAAACGAATGCGATCTTATAGCTTCCGCTCAGCTTTGCACCCCTCAAACCATTAATTTTATGGCTTCTTATGGCAAAGGACTTATATGTCTTCCCTCCGATGAGGACATTATCAAAAGGCTTGAACTTCCTCAAATGGCAGTACACAATACCGATAATCACTGCACAGCTTTTACCGTATCCGTTGACCATATATCCACAACAACGGGCATATCTGCCGACGAAAGAGCCGTAACGGCTGTTAAGTTTGCAGACGGCAGTTCAAAGCCCTCTGACTTTAGACGACCGGGGCATATGTTTCCCCTTCTTGCCAAGCCAAAGGGCGTTCTTGAAAGGAACGGTCATACCGAGGCTACCGTCGACATATGCAAACTGGCAGGACTTGTACCCTGTGGCATATGCTGTGAGATAATGAAAGACGACGGCACTATGGCAAGGATAAATGATGTGGAAATCCTTAGACAAAAATACGATTTTAAGCTAATTACCATAGCCGACCTTATAGAATACATAACAAAAAAGGCGCTAAAAAAAGAGGTATCTACAATACTCCCTACAAAATACGGCATTTTTAATATAAACGGTTATGTGGACAGCATTACGGGAAAGGAGCATATAGCTATGTACATGGGAGATATAGCAAACGGCAAGCCCGTTCTTTGCAGGATACATTCCGAATGTCTTACGGGAGATGCTTTGGGATCGGTAAAATGCGACTGCGGTCAGCAGTATGACGAGGCAATGCGGCGTATAGGAGAAAAAGGCAGAGGCGTTCTCATATATATGCGGCAGGAGGGTCGTGGCATAGGTCTTATAAACAAGCTTAAGGCATATGAACTGCAAAGACAAGGCATGGATACCGTAGAGGCAAATATTGCTCTTGGCTTCCCCGATGATATGCGTGAATATAACAGAGCGGCAGAAATACTGAAAGATCTGGGAGTAAGCAAAATACAGCTTATGACCAACAATCCCGATAAAATAAATAAACTTAAGGCGCTGGGAACGGAAATAACCGAAAGGATACCCATTATTGTAAATTACAGTAAAGACGCCGATATATACATGCATACCAAACAAGAAAAAATGGGACATATATTGAATTTATAGGAGGAAATAAAAATGAAGACAATTGAAGGAAATTTATTGGGCAGCGGCAAAAAATTCGTCATAGTGGCGTCACGATTCAACGAGTTTATAGTCAATAAGCTTGTATCCGGCGCAGAAGACGCTTTTATAAGGCATGGTGTTAAGGCGGATGATATATTTCTCGTATGGGTACCCGGCGCCTTTGAAATACCTCTTACAGCCCAAAAGCTTGCAAAAAGCGGCAAATATGACGCTGTTGTATGCGTAGGAGCCGTAATAAGAGGCGCCACAAGTCACTATGACCATGTTTGCGCAGAGGTCTCAAAGGGCATTGCAAATGTCGGACTTGATACAGGCGTACCTGTTATATTCGGTATCGTTACTACGGATAATATTGAACAGGCTGTGGAAAGAGCCGGCACAAAGGCAGGAAATAAGGGCTTTGACGCAGCAGTCTCCGCCATTGAAATGGCAAACCTGATGGGTAATATAGATAATCGCTTTTAAACTCGGCTTTTTGCTCGATCCTTATGATGTATGTAAAAAAGGGCGCCGCATTAGCGCCCTTTTATAATGCTTATCTCACAGGCGGATATTCGTTAAACAGCTTTGTTACGCCGTCATATATTGCCTGTCCTACCGTGTCCGTATTGTTGTTCATCATAGCGGCTTCCCCGGAATTGCTTATAAATCCTATTTCTATAAGGGTAGCGGGAACAACGGACTGTCTCAGCACTATCCAATTTTCGCTTTTTACCTTTCGGTTTACGGTACCCAGCTTTTCAAGGAGCTGATCAAGCATTTCTTCCGCAAGGATATAGCTTGTAAGCCCGTTGCCCTGATCGTTGGGATAAAGGCTGTATGTCTCCGTACCTGTAGCCGTTGTATTGGTAGCTGAGTTGATATGTATCGATATAAATGCATCGCCTACTTCATTGGCAAGATCTGTCCTGTCGTCAAAGCTTGGATATACATCCGTTGCTCTTGAAACATAACACTTTATCTTACCGTCATGATCGAATTTCTTCTTGGCGCTTAACAGCATTTTCAGTGTAAGATCCTTTTCCACAAGACCGTTTGCCTGGGCTCCCGGATCTCCTCCTCCGTGACCTGCGTCCAATACTATTATCTTATCATACTTTTCCTTTGGAAATACGGGACTGAAATACACATATCCGTTTTCCTGAGTTATATTCATTGCAAGTATCATATTTTCGTCAAATGAGACCGAGGTCTTCTGAGGCGTTACCGTAACGGTACACTTGCTTATTTTTTCCGACTGAGGATCAAATGTTTCGGTATTTATAATCGATGAAAGATTAACAGGGATCTCGCAGGTATAATTAAGGTCGTAATAATCGTCATAGTGTATTATGTTTGAAATATTTATAGCGCCCGATGTATTTTTTATAAACAGGCGGTCGTTGTCATAATCATATCCGAAGTTGCCCTTTGCCACGGCTGATGAAGCTCCGCCGGAAGAAGTGTTTGCCGCTTTTTTTGTAGTTGTTTCAGTTTTCTTTTCCGTAACGGCGGCAGTAGTCTTTTCCGTGGTGGTTTCTATGGTTGTGGTTGTTGTGGTAGTTGCCTTAGTGGTTGTGGTAGTTGCCTTCGTTGTAGTGACCGTAGTTTTTTCGGTTACCTTCTTATCTGTAATGATATTGGCGATCCTGGTATCCTTATCCCAGTTTATATCAAAGCCTAATGCTGTCGATACAAATCTGAGGGGTATCATGGTCTTGTTATTTATTATTCGGGCTACCGTCTGCATTGTATGAGCCTCGCCGTTTACATATGCCTTTGAGGAACCAATAGGGATCATGACTTTATTGCTGCCATAGGTCACATATACCTGTTCCACTTCCTTTTGCCATACTACCTTTGCCCCCAAGCCTTCAAAAACCTCTCTTGCAGGTACCAGTGAATATCCGTTTAATATAATGGGCGGCATAGGCAGATCCGTAAGCCTTTTGCCGTCTATTTCCACAAATACTTCCTCTGCATTGTAATAGTGATCTTGATAATCGTATCTCAGATTAAGAGTAATATACTTGTTATTGGAAGCAAATACCATATTAGGCATAATAAGCGCAAGACAAACAATAAAAGCTATTATCCTTTTTGACCTCATTTTATCACTCTCCCTTTTATATATCGTTATTATACCATACATTACTATAAAAAGGAATTGATTTAACAAATATGTAAGATAAACGTAACAGTTTTGAAATAAGCCTTAGCCGTTGTTACCGTCTTTTATACATTTTTTATTTACACTTCCGCTAAACGATACCTTAAATTCGCTACCTTTTCCCTCAACGCTTTTTACCGTTATTTCACCATTGTGCCTGTCGGCAATAGTCTTTGCTATTGAAAGTCCCAGACCGTTTCCTCGTATCTCCTTATTTCTGGAACGGTCGTTTCTGTAAAACCTGTCAAATATCTTGTCCAAAGCCTTCTGAGGTATTCCTATGCCCTTATCCTCGATAGCAAAATATGCTCTGTCCTCCTCCGTACCTACGGATATTTTTATTTCACACCTTTTACCGGCAGAATATTTTACGGAATTATCTATGAATATCCACATGAGCTGCTTTATAAGAGAGCTGTCTGCGTATATATACACATTTTCATCAGCCTCAAGGCTTATATTTATATTATCGACGGCTACCTCCGCTTCCTTTTTGACCTCATCGGCAATTTCCGTAAGCGATATTACTTCCTTGTTTATTATATTTTCATCCCTTGTATCCCTTGCAAGATATAGGAGCTGCTGTATAAGCAAGCTCATATGCTGAGTTTCGCTTTTTATTGAATCTATCGCTTCGTCAAGTATTTCCTTGTCCTCTTTGCCCCACCTGTCTACCATATTGATATATCCCTGTATTATGGCAATAGGCGTTTTAAGTTCATGGGAAGCGTCGGAAATAAACTGATTTTCCTTTTCAAAGGATATCTGTAGCCTTTCTATCATATCGTTAAATGTCAGAACAAGCGTTTTTATCTCGTCATCCGTATCGGGTACCTCTATCCTCTGGGAAAGGTCATAAAGACTTATGCTCTCAGCCGTATCCGTTATTTGCTTTATTGGGTTAAGTATCTTGCCGCTTATATATCTGCCTATGATAACGGCAACGGCTATGGATAAAATATCCGATATCATAAATATGAGCATAAAAATATTTATTATCTTCTGCTCATGATTATATCTTCTCAATATTACTATCTCATAGTCGGCTCCGTTGCAGCTTACGTCCCTTTGAGTGTATATATAGGGCTCCGCTCCGATATCGTTTCTGTAAAAGCCGCCTTCTCTGTTCTTTAGACCCTTGTCTATATCGGAAAAATCATCAGGTCTTTTCATGGTGCCGAAAAACATATCGGGACGGTTTTTTTGCCTTACCATTACCTCTATATAGGGATTGTCGTTCAGATCGTTTATAGAATGCATATTTACGTCGTTTCCCTCTTCTATATAGGCTTCTATCTTATCGGCAAGAGCAGTGATCTCGCTCTTTGAAACACTGCGGTAATAGTACCACATATTCCAAAGAAATATTAATGATATTATTATAAGCATAGCAGAAAATACTCCTGCGTATATGGCTGTTATTTTTCTGCTTATGGTAAGCGAATTAAAACGATCAGCTATTTTCTTCTTCATCCTTTGCAAAATATCCCACACCTCTTATAGTATGTATAAACTTAACGCCAAATCTGTCATCTATCTTTGTTCTCAAATACCTTATGTACACATCGACTATGTTTGTTTCTCCAAAATAGTCGTAGCCCCATACCTGATTTAATATCTGTTCTCTTGTAATGACTATGTTTTTATTTCTTATAAGATATGCCAGAAGGTCAAATTCCCTTTTGGTAAGCTCTATCTCGTTATCTTCAAACATAACGGTGCGCCTTGCTATATCCACAGTCAACCCCTTAAGGGACAGAATGTCATTTTCTGTATTTGTCTTTTCGTGAGCGGTCCTTCTGAGAGCCGCTCTTATCCTTGCAAGCAGCTCCTCTATAACAAAGGGCTTTGTGATATAGTCGTCGGCGCCGCTGTCAAGACCAGCTATTTTATCCATTATCTCGCCTTTTGCCGTTATCATTATAATGGGTATATCGGATACCTTTCTTATTCGTCTGCATACCTCTATACCGCTGAGTTCAGGGAGCATAAGATCCAAAAGCATTATATCGGGAGATGCTTCGTGGAATTTTTCCATAGCGATCCTGCCGTTTTCGGCTATTACCACATCGTAGCCCTCGTGTTTCAGCTCAAGCTCCATAAAACGCGCAAGCTTTGCTTCATCCTCTACTATAAGTATTTTTGTTGTTTTTTTCTCCATTGCTTTCACCCCTTATGCAATAATACGGATGACAATCATCATCCGTATATCATATTAAAATATTAAATTTAAAGTATAATTAGCCAAAGATTAAAATTGCATTAGAATCACAGTATCTCTGGTTCGGGATATTCAACGCCCTTTTTATCCACATAGACTTTTTTGATAACAACATCCATTATGGGTCTGTCCGAAAAATCAGTCTTGACATTGGCAATATCGTCTACAATATCCATGCCTTCCGTTACCTTGCCAAAAGCTGCATAGGCTCCGTCAAGATGAGGAGCATCCTTATGCATTATAAAAAACTGGGAACCCGCCGAATCGGGATCCATAGCCCTTGCCATAGACAGTACCCCTGCCTTATGCTTCAAGTCATTTTTAAACCCGTTCATTGCAAACTCGCCTTTAATACTGTATCCGGGACCTCCTGTTCCGTTGCCCTCGGGACAGCCGCCCTGTATCATAAAGCCGGGTATTACCCTGTGGAATGTAAGTCCGTCATAAAAATTGTGATCAATAAGGCTTATAAAGTTATTAACCGTGTTGGGAGCGATCTCGGGATAAAGCTCTGCAACTATTTTTGCTCCGTCTTCAAATTCAAATGTTACAATGGGATTTTCCATATTATATATCTCCTTTTACATTATTTTAACAGGTCTGAATTTCAGATAGTCTGCAGATACCAGCGTATATTCAATGCCGTCTGCAATACCCTGAAAGCTGTTGTTATACTTATCTTTTCCGTGAAGATGACCGTATATGGCTCTTTTGACGCCAAATTCTCTGTATATTGCTGTAAATTCGGAATCCTCCTTCTTATCGTTTGTAGGAGGAAAATGCGTAACGGCTATTATACTGTTGCAGTCATATCCCTTATCAAAAGCCATTTCAAGGGATCTGCGCAGCCTGCCCGCTTCTCTTTTGTATATCTTAAAGTCATGATCCGTATAGTATTCATCTCTGGGACAGAGCCAACCTCTTGTGCCGCATATGGCATATTCCCCGTAAACGGCAAATGAATTCTTGACAAAGACCATATCCTCGTAAAGAGAGTTGAGCCTTGAGGTGGAATTCCAGAAATAATCGTGATTGCCGCAAAACAAAATTTTTCTGCCCTTTAAAGAATGTACAAAATCCAGATCCGGCGCAGCCTCCT
Source organism: uncultured Clostridia bacterium (assembly GCA_947624015.1). Classification (GTDB taxonomy): domain Bacteria; phylum Bacillota; class Clostridia; order Lachnospirales; family CAG-274; genus CANPXH01. Next base: position 39,227 of record CANQIA010000009.1, on the reverse strand, counting down.
CAAGATTACCGCCCCAGCTTATATCTCCGTTTACTATAACGGTATCCTCATCCGATATTATATCATTCCAGTTTTTGTATATCTTATCCGTATGATCAAGCCACACCGGGTCAAAAACATCCATTGGCTTCGGCTTAAAATGGCTCAAATGCAGATCTGACATTGCAAACAACGACATAATGCCCTCCGTCTAGCTCAAGCCCAGAAGTCTTTCAAGATCCAAATTGAACTCATAGAGCTTGCCCATATTGCCTTCCTGATAAAGCTTCATAAACTGATAATTGTATTCATTCATCTGCTCTGCGCCGATCTTGATATAAACGGTGTGTATATTTTCAATTATCTTGTTTACAATACTTTCCTTTTCGTTTATATACCTTTGGGATTCCTTTATCTCATCTTTTATCTTGCCCATTTCAAGATCCAGATTATAGGCGGCCTCTGCGCATGCTTTAAGCCTTTCCTGTAAATTTTCGGGTATCTTGCCGTCAAATTTATACTTAAGGGAATGCTCTATTGTCGCCCAGAAGTTCATTGCCATGGTCCTTATCTGTATCTCGACCTTTATATCCTTTACCTGTCCGTTGAATACTATGGGATAGCTTATTGTCATGTGATAGCTTCTGTAGCCGCTGGTCTTATAATTTTTGATATAATCCTCCTCCAGGAGTATTTTCATATCGATATCTTTTCTTTTGTGTATAAGACCGACGACTGTTTCAATATCGTCTACAAAACGGCATATTATCCTTATGCCGGCTATATCTTCAAGTATATCAAGACTCTTGTCCACAGGGATATTCCTTCTGTTCGCCTTTTCTATAATGCTGGATATCCTCTTTACCCTGCCCTCTACCTGTTCGATAGGCGGAGCCATTTCAAGAGTTGTAAAATTCCTTTTCATTCCATTAAATTTGACTACAAGCTCATTTACCGCCTGATGAAACGGTAAAAGAGCCTTCTCCCAGTCTTTAACATCCATTTTTCTCACCACCAATGATTATTTTATCATATATGCCACAGTTTTTCAATATAAGTAAGAATTTCTTAATTAATTAAAAAGGCAAAATATGGCAGCAGTGTTTTTTATTTATTACAAATCTATTAAAAGCCTCTGTAACCTCTTGACAAAATATGAATTTTTATGTAAAATATATTGTAACAATTATGTAACAATTTTCAGAAAGGGTGTTGGATATGGTAAAATACAAATTATTGGCAAGTACCATTTTAGCAGGCTCTGTTGCCCTGCTTTCGACATCTTCAGTTTTCGCTTCAAATCTGGCAAAGATAACAGCTTCATCCGTTAATCTGCGTTCATATAATTCCACGGAGGCTCGTGTCGTAGGCACAGCCAATACGGGCGATACTGTCACAATATTGGCAAACGCTCACAACGGTTGGTTCAAGGTAAAGAAAAACGGAGTAGGCGAATCCTTCGTCAATGCCCAGTTTATATCAATTTATCAAACCGACGCCACTTGTATAGAACAAAATGTAAATGTACGTTCCGCTCCTTCCACATCCTCTTCTGTCATTGGGGTTGCCAAAAAGGGACAAGTCCTTGTTACCACAGGCAAGTGCGGAGAATGGTATCAGGTAAAGTTTAACGGCGCAACGGGATATATATACGGCGATTACATGCAAGGCAGTCTTTTAACATATCTGGCAAGCGTTCAGCCTGCCGCCGCAAAGACGCCGACGCCCACGCCCACCGCTCAGGTAACAAGCTCTACGGACAATGTATATGCTGTGGTTGAGGCAACCTCTCTCAATATGAGAGCAGAAGCCGATGCAAACTCCACAGTGCTCAAAGCATTGCCCGACGGATATTTTCTTACGGTAAACGGCTATAAAAACGGTTGGATCGAGGTAACTGACGATTCGGATACAAGAGGCTTTGTAAAGGCTGAATACATAGCTATAAAAAATGGCAAAAAGCCTTCAAACGCATCTGCCACAGCCGTTATCACGCCTATTGAATATCACAACAACGGTCCCGTACAGGCAGTAGATGTTATAGAATATGCCAAGCAGTTTTTAGGCACCCCTTATGTATGGGGCGGTACAAGCCTTACGGCAGGCGTTGACTGCTCAGGCTTTGTATACAGCGTATACGACAACTTTGGCATTAAGCTCAACAGAACCTCAAGAGATATGTTTACACAGGGTACTCCCATAGAAAAGGAAAATCTTGCTCCTGCCGATCTTATATTCTTTAACTCCGGCGGGGATTCGGCAATATCTCATGTAGCTATGTACATAGGAGACGGTAAATACATACACTCCACCAACGGTTCGGGAAACGGCGTTGTTATATCAAGCATAGACGATGCTTATTCCGTTAAGACATATGTAGGCGCCAGACGAATATTAAACTAAATAATTTAAAAAATTTAGGGGCGCTGCATCAAATGATGCAGCGCCCCTGTTTTATTTTATTCGTGAGCCTGATTGTCCACATATTTTGCCTTGTATTTTGAAAAGGCAAAACGCTGTGAGTGGTACAGTCCATAATATCCCGAAAGCATATAGCTTATAGCTATTGCCAAAAGATAATAGGGAAGAGCATCCATACCGAAAAGTTCGAGCCCTATTATAAGAGATGACAGAGGGCAATTTGTAACGCCGCAAAAAAGAGATATCATTCCTATTGATGCGCAAAGGGAAGGAGATATCCCTGCAATATGTCCAAAGGTACAGCCAAGCGTTGCGCCTATAAAGAAAGAGGGTACAATCTCGCCGCCCTTAAAGCCACAGCCCAATGTAACTGCCGTAAAGAGCATTTTGAGTATAAAGGCATAGGGTACCGCTTCCCCTTCCACAGCCCTTTCTATTATTTCCGTTCCCGTGCCGCTGTATTCCCTTGTTCTGAGCAGAACGGTAAAAATAACTATAAGTGTGCCTCCTATAAACACTCTTATGTACGGGTTTGAAAAAGCTTTTTTGAAAATACTGCCTGTTTTATGTAACAATATGCAAAATATAACGCTGACTCCTGCGCATATGCAGGCAAGAAATATTGTAGCTATGGCAGTATTGGGCGAAAAATCCACTATATTGCCTACTATATAGTGTTCGGGTGTGTTGCCGAGCCTTACGGCTACTGCGCTTGCCATAAGCGCCGATATTGTACAGGGTACCAATGCGGAATAATACATTGTGCCTACATTTATTACCTCCATAGCAAATATCGCAGCCGCTACGGGAGTGCCGAACACAGCCGAAAAGGCTGCGCTCATGCCGGACATTATAAATATACGCCTGTCATAATTGTTGAAGTTAAAAAGAGTTCCCAGAAATTCGGCTGTACCTGCGCCTATCTGAAGAGCTGCCCCTTCTCTGCCCGAAGAACCTCCGAAAAGATGGGTTATTATAGTCGCCATAAATATAAGAGGCGTCATCCTCATCGGTATGCTTCTGTCCGACTGTATGGATTCAAGCACAAGATTGGTGCCTTCGTCATTTTTATAATCCATAAGCTGATACAGCCCTACTATTATAAGACCTGCCACGGGCAAAAGAAATATCATAACGGGATGCCCTTCTCTGTAAGCTATGCCCTTTCTGAGCAAGAATGTAAACAGAGCGCAGACTATTCCCAGCACCAGCCCTGTATATATAGAAAACATTACCCACTTAAACAGTTTTCCCAATCTGTCCAGTATATGGAGCAATATGCCCCGTATCTGTTCACTCATTGTAATTACCTCTATTCATTACAGTTCAATGAATCTTTTCATTATTTCGTGTCCCGTTTCAATGAAATTGCCGCTATCTTTTGCGCCTTTTTCATTGAATATGCCGCCCTTGTCCGGAGCGCTTTTTTTATACATAAGGAAAGGAACCGGATCGTTTGTATGGGTTCTGACGCTTAGAGGTGTTGCATGGTCGGGAAGTATCATGATTTTATAATCATCATATTTCTCAAGAGCTTCCAGCACAGTTCCAAGTATTTCTTTATCTATTATCTCAAGAGATCTTTTCTTATTTTCTATTTCGTGTCTGTGACCGCATTCGTCGGGAGCTTCAACGTGTATATATACAAGCTCTCTGCCGTTTTCAAATTCCTTTACGGCAGCCTCCGCCTTGCCTTTAAAGTTGGTATCCATATAACCTGTGGCGCCCTCTACATTTACAACATTCATACCTGAAAACTTACCTATTCCCTTTAACAGATCGACTGCTGATATCATAGATGCGCTAAGTCCGTATTTATCTATAAAGGGTGTAAGACTTGCCCTTACGCCTTCTCCCCAAAGCCACATACTGTTGGCAGGACGCAAGCCCCTGTCCTCTCTTGCCTTGTTGACAGGATGATCCTTCAAAAGATCGTAGGATCTTACCATCATTGAATATAGCTTTGAAGCGTTGGGGTTTGTCGGTATATATTCTTTGATAGGCTTTCCCGTAATGTCATGAGGAGGCGTAAGAGGCGCTACATCAAGTGTGCCGTTGTTCCATATAAGGCAATGTCTGTAGCTTACGCCGCTGTAAAGCCGAAACTCGTCATTGTCAAAATTATCCTTAAGATAGCTAATAAGCTCTGCTGCTTCCTCTGTGCTTATATCGTCGGCGCAGTAATCAAGTATCGTCTTGTCCTCATATTTTTCCTCATCGGAAAGAGTTACAAGATTGCATCTGAAGGATACGTCGGTAGGCTTCATATCGATACCTATTGATCCTGCCTCCAGAGGGGAACGTCCCGTATAGTACACCTGAGGATCATAGCCCAGTACAGACAAATTTGCTACATCGCTGCCCGGCTTTAAATTATCGGCAACGGTCTTTACAAGACCTATGGTAGCCGTCTTTGCAAGTTTATCCATATTAGGCGTATGAGCCGCCTCCAGAGGAGTCCTTCCGCCCAGCTCGTCAATAGGATAATCAGCCATGCCGTCGCAGAGCAATACCAGATATTTCATATTTTTATGCCTTCTTTCATTTTCAATTCATTTTTCTAATTTTATCACATATTTTTATTTATATCAAGAATTTATAAATTTTTGTACAGAAGTAAATTTTTGTGGTATAATTATAATCAAGTAATATCAAGGAGGGAAAAATAATGAAAGTAATACTTATAAACGGAAGTCCCAAAGCAAAAGGCTGTACATACACCGCCCTTTCAAGAGTAGCAGAAAGCCTTGAAAAAAACGGCGTAGAGGCTGAAATAATACATGTAGGCGCCAATGTAACAAGCGGCTGTATGGGCTGCGGCTACTGTAAAAAAGCAGGTAAGTGCGTAAACGATAACGACTGCCTTAACTCTCTGCTGGATAAAATAAAGTCGGCAGACGGCTATGTATTCGGCACGCCTGTACATTACGCATCTGCAAGCGGCGCTGTTACATCATTTCTGGACAGACTTTTCTACAGCAGCGGATCCGCTCTTGCCTATAAGCCCGGCGCCGTAGTATGTACCTGCCGCAGAGGAGGCGCCACAGCTACATTCGATCAGCTTAATAAATACTTTACTATAAACAATATGCCAATAGTAGCCTCAAACTACTGGAATATGGCTCACGGAAACACTCCCGAAGAAGTAGTGCAGGATAAGGAAGGTATGCAGATAATGAGCATACTTGGTAAAAATATGGCATGGCTCATAAAGTGTATCGAAGCCGGCAGATCAAACGGCGCTCCCGCACCCGAACCGGAAGCCAAGATCACTACCAATTTCATAAGATAAAACAGGCACATATATACCCTCGGATCTATAATATAAAACAGAAGCAAAAATTTGAGGGTGTGCTATGAATAATGTAATCTCACTGACAGCAGTACCCATTAATACTGCTGTCTTTATTTTTGATATAGATGAAAGTCCCTGCCGTGACCGTCTGAGGGAGCTTGGTTTTACAAAGGGTACGAGAGTCATTCCTCTTCACGCCAATCCCGGCAAAAGCGCCGTTGCCTATTTTGTTAGAGGTGCGGTCATCGCCCTCAGAAACACTGACGCCGATACAATATATGTAAGCGCAAAGGAGAGCTGTCATGACTAAAAAGGTATTGCTTGTGGGTAACCCCAACACAGGAAAAAGCACTATATTCAACGCTCTTACGGGAAAGCATCAGCACACGGGGAACTGGTCGGGAAAAACAGTGGGAAACGCATCGGGAATAATGAAGTACAAGGGAGAAAGCTATGAAATAATAGACCTGCCCGGAATATATTCCCTCAATCCCATATCAGAGGACGAAAGGCAGGCGGTAAACTGTCTTAAGTCGGAAAAGGCACACCTTATAGTAGTGGTTCTCGACGCCACCTGCCTTGAAAGAAATCTTATACTTGCCGCAGACATTGCCGCAATGTGTACTAATGTGATAGTATGCGTAAATCTTATGGATGAAGCGGAGAAAAAGGGAATAACCGTCGATACGGAAAAGCTTGGAGAAATGCTTAAAACAAAGGTAATACCCACAAGAGCAAGAAGCGGCAAAGGGATAGCTCGTCTTAAAGATGAAATATATTCTCATAATAAAAGCTGTGGGTGTTGCTGCTGTTCTACCGAATGCATATATAAAAACTGCGTATTTTCAAATCAAGACATTATAAACAACAGGGACAGAAAAATAGACCGTATACTTACAAGCAGGATGTTCGGCATTCCCATTATGCTCCTTTTGCTTTGCTGCATACTGTGGATAACCATATGGGGCGCCAATTACCCCTCAGGGCTTTTGAGCCATTTTTTCACAGGTATAGAGAACTTTCTTTCAGAGCAATTTGCCGATTCCAATATTATCGTCAGAGGGCTTCTCATAGAAGGCGTGTTCCGAACTCTGGGATGGGTAGTTGCGGTAATGCTGCCGCCTATGGCTATATTTTTCCCTTTGTTTACTATACTGGAGGATCTTGGCTATCTGCCCAGGATCGCCTTTAACCTTGACCATATATTCAAAAAGGCAAATGCCCACAGCAAAATGATACTCAGTATGTGTATGGGGCTTGGCTGCAATGCTGCGGGTATCATATCCACAAGAATAATTGAATCCAAAAAAGAAAGACTTATTGCCATTATAACAAACAACTTTATGCCCTGTAACGGACGCTTTTCATCCCTTATAATGCTGGCAACGGTTTTCATATCGGGAGGAATGCTGGTAAGCATAAAGGTAGCCCTTACGGTCACGGCGGCAATACTGTCGGGAGTATTTATAACATTTGCTGTTTCATATATACTTTCCAACACAATACTAAAAGGCGAACAGTCCTCTTTCGTGCTGGAGCTTCCGCCATACAGGGCGCCTCAGCCCATGGCTATAATACGCAGAAGCATAAGAGAAAGAATAGTATATGTGCTTTTCAGAGCCGTAGCCGTAGCTGCGCCTGCAGGAGCCGCCATATGGCTTCTCCAAAATATTACCTATAACAACATAACTCTGCTTGCGCATATAGCCATGTTTCTGGATCCCTTTGCGCAGCTTATGGGACTTGACGGTTATATACTGACAGCCTTTATAATGGGACTGCCTGCCAACGAGATCGTAATACCCATAGTGCTTATGTGCTATACGGGAAACGGAGGTCTGATAGAGTTCGATTCTCTTGCCGAGCTTGGTATGCTTTTAAAAGCTCACAACTGGACCTATATAACGGCAATATGCGCCATGGTATTTTCTCTGAACCACTTTCCCTGCGCAACGTCTCTTCTTACGATAAAGAAGGAGACAGGCAGCATAAAATGGACTGTGATATCATTTATTGTTCCTACTGTTACGGGAATAATACTGTGTATGTGCATTAACGGTATTTTAAGGCTTATGGCATAAAAAAGGCTGCCTAATGGCAGCCTTTTAGCGTGTCGATAAAATCGACACGTTTGAAAGAAATGCTTGCATTTCTTGCAAATATTATTATCAATAGTCAACAGGTATCAATCTTCCGCCGTAAGGAAGCTCATATTCCTTACCGAAAAGATAATCGTTATCTCTGTTTCCTACATTGTAATAAATATTGCAACCGTTATCATTTATATTGTTCAGATCAAAATCTTCATCTACAAAGCTGTCAAAATTCATATCTCCCAAAAGCGTAAGAGTAGCGTCTGCGCTTATATTCAGATCTACGTCATTTGAAGCTCCGCTTGAATTGATACTGCCTGTGTAGCTGCAACCGTCGGCAAGATTAAGCTCAACGGAAGTCATTTCGTCAACCTCAATACTCATGTTGTCAAATATCTGATTCTTTTCCGTATTGATAGTTATTTTGTTGCCTTTCTTCTGAGCCTTTCTCAGTATATAAGGCGAATATATGAGCTTAGCGGCATTAATTGTGTTTCTGCCGTTGAAGTTAATGGTTATGTCGCTTTCTCTTGCATATAACAGGGCGCCTCTGCTGTTATTAAGGACAACATCTTCAAAATCGATGGTTATTGCTTCTTCGGCATCGGCGTCGGAAACAATTGAGAATATACCCTCATATGCTCCTGCGGCAGAAGCGCAGTCAGCCGTTATCTCACTGTTTTTGATCTTTACATTTGCTCCCTCCGCAAGAGAGAATACTGAACGCTCCTTACCTGCTTTAAGCTCTGAATCAGTTATTTCAAGCTTTGCATTTTTCACGTTTACAGTATTGCGTATACCCTCTGAGGAAAGCTTGCTGTCATCGATCTCCACGTCTGCGCCGTCGCTTGCTGAAACGGCATATCCGTCCTTGCCTTTTATTGTTGACTTCTTTATTGTCACATTGCCGTTATTGGCATTTACCGCTGTACTTGAAACAGAGGATACTGTGGAATTGTCAATATTTACATTGCTCTTGCCTGCAGAGGTAATAGCGTCCTTATCCTTTATGGATACATTTGAATCTGTTACCGAAACGGTTCCTCCGTTTTCAACAGCTATAGGCTCTGAAACGATCTCTCCGTTATAATCCTTTGTTTCTTCGGCTTTGGTCTTCTCTTCCTCCTGCTGCTGCTTTTCTTCCTCACGCTTTACTTCTTCTTCGGTCTTTTCAACAGGCTTTGAAGCCTCCGCCTTGACCGTTTCAACACATTGAGCTGACTTTGTGATAATAACAGCCATTTCCGCTCTTGTCATGGTAGCCTCAGGATCCAATTTGTTATCGCTGCCCTGTACTATACCCATTTTGGTAAGAGTACCTGCCGCAGCCTGCTGTTCAATAGACGTAACGGAAGCGGCATCCGAATACATTGAAATATCAGTGGTTCCGTTATTCTTTACATATCCGCCGTTAGCCAATGCTCTGTAAAGCATAGTAAAGGCATCTATCCTTTTAATGGCAGTTTCCGGGTAGAACATATTTTGCTCTGATATAACTCCTGCCCCTCTTGCGTTTATAATAGCGTCGTGATAATATGAATCCTCGGGTACATCCTTGAACTCAAATACAAAGCTATCAGAATCGGGAAATGAAAATATCTTACTTAAAAATACTATAAAATCTCCTCTCTCAATATTTGCTCCCGGAGCAAACCTGTTGCCTCCCACACCGCTTGCAATATTATTGGACGCAAGGTAATCCACATAGCTTACCGCCCATGCATAGCTACTCTGATTAACATCAACAAAAAACTTGGATGCCTCTCCCGCTGCCATTACACCTATTGCGCTTACAGTCATTATAGCGGACAGTGTCAAAGCGGCAGAGGTTCTGAATAATTTTTTCATTTTCGTTCTCCCTTCCTGAATTTATATTTTACCCAAACTCTCCGTTCAGATCATTTACAATTCTATTTTCCCACATATTCTTTAATTTTTCAACCATTTTCTTTAAAAATATATATTAAATTTACGTAACACTATTATTTAATAGGGTTACAAGGTACTTTGATGACATTTGACGACAATTTGACGACAATTAGCAATTATAATGTAATTTTATTTATCTCGTTGAACGCAAAATCTCTTGTAATGTGAGTATATATATTCATAGTCGTTGCCATATTGCTGTGCCCCAAAAGTTCCTGTACCATCTTTGCGCTTAGTCCATTCTCAAAGCATCTGGTAGCAAATGTATGACGGAAAGTGTGCGAAGAAAATGGTTTTATTCTGTCAGAATTCTTATTGACGTGATCACAAATTTTCTTTATGGAAACATTAACATTGGAAACTGAAATATAGTTATTGCTTTTTGTGTGAAAAATAAGATTTGTTTCTTTGTTTTTCGATTCAAATAATAAACTAAGAACTTGATAACAACTATCCGATATAGGTATTGTCCTTATACTTTGAGTTGTCTTAGGGGTAGTTAATGTATGCATTGTATGCCCTACTTTTATATTTGCGTTTCTACATATCTCTTTTCTTTCCCCGGTAACAACGGATAAGTTTTTATCAATTTTTATTAAGCGGTTTTCCATATCTATATCATCCCATGTCAAGGCTAATGCTTCACCAGATCTGAGACCTGTCAACAGCAAAAATTGAAATAAATGAAAATATACCGTTTTTTCAGCATAGGACAAAAACAAGTCTTGTTCCTTTTTGGTCAATGCTTCTTTTTTGCCCGATGTTCTTGATATTTGTTGTGGAATAATAATGTTGTCTGTTGGATTTATTTGAATATATCCACATTTCACAGCTTGTCTAAATGCCACTTTTAAAGGAGAAAGATAATCTATAATTGTACCTCGCTTTAGGCTTTGGTTTTCAGTAAGGTCATTTAAAAAACTTTGTATATGAATATTTTTTATTTCCTTTAATGGCATCTGCCCCAAACAAGAATTGCGAATATGACAGTCGTATATAGCTATGGAACTGCTATATGTAGTAAACTTTACCTTTTTCACGTAATACACTTTAGTATAAATGTCAAACCATTCATTCAATGTCAAATTGAAATCGTTTGCATATATGCTATGTTCCTTTTGGTATAACGCTTCATTTAATTGCTTCCTTACATCAGACAGCCTGTCTCCATATATACTATGCCGTTTGCCGAAATTGTCTGTATATTTAGCTTCGTATCTTCCGTCCTTTCTTTGTAATAGATGTTTGCCTAATTCTTTTCCTTTAAGGTCTTTTCCCATAGTTCGTCATATCTCCTTTCGTGGTCGTCAGAAATACAAACAAACCATAGTGTTATCCGTAATTTGATTGTAACACATTGCAGTTTGTTTGTAAATTAATTTCTTATAACCCGGACTGGTCGTCTATCCATTTATCCAACAGCTTCTTGTTGGCATATAGTCGGTTGCCGATCCTCACAGTAAAGGAGTTATGTGGTTTATTAAGAAGGTTACGGGCGGTGTTTTGCCCTACCCCTAGATACGCACACACTTCTTTGACGTTAAGTAAACCTTTGTTATAAATGTCTGTATTCTGTTTGGTGTTTATTGTTTATCACTCCTTATATACAAAGAACAGGGCGGTAAAGCCCTATTCTTATTATCTGTATTTATTATTCCTTCATAGGCAAATCCCAGCACTCGTGACAAGATTTGTCGCTGCATAAGACCCTCATATCATTATCGTATATATCGCAGGCGTCGGCAAAGGGATAGCCTTCTTCGTCCTTACGGGCATTAGGCAACCTTTCGAAGAAATCGTCCTTATATGTCTTGCGAGGATGAGCGTCCGACCACTTCTGTATGCGCGAAATTGCATCGGCAGGATTTAATAATTCATCGGTCTTGCAGTTTCTTGTGTGCATAGGACAATCCGAACAGTTGATTGTGCAATGATGTGTCGCATCGGGACACAATGCTCTCGCCTTTTCCTTAAGATAGTTTTCAGTTATACTGCAATCTATTCTATTTGCCACTTTGTATGCCTCCTTAATAAGGTTTATCTGTCAGCCCTAATATATAGTCAAGGGTGGTATTGAAGTATTGGGCTGTAAGTTTTAATACAATTAAAACGTCCACGGGGTGATAGTTGTCAAAATGTCCACTCAAAATACGCTTTACTGTTTTTTTATTAAGATCCGCCTTAGACTGGATATAGTCAATTATGTCTTGTGTAGCCGTATTGTTTTCGTGTCTTAAATCAATGATATTAAAAGCTATGGTTTGTTCTATACCGCTAGTAATAAGCTTTTGACGTCCTTTAAAGAGTTTTTTTAAACACTTTGTTGCATCACACATAAGTTATACCTCCTATTTTTCAATATTTATGAGCGCTGTAGACAATCCTCACATATATCTTCGCCATAAATGTTTCTATGCACATCTTCGTCATATATTTCTTTGCCACACACATCACAGTATATATGTTCAACGTGTTTTAAATAGCAAGTGCTTATACATGGATATAAGGGAACAGCGCAGTTACAACAGTTATCCTCAATTTTTCTTATAGCATATCATCCTTTGTTTCTAATATTAGCAATTCCGCTTCTGAACGTGTTATGTTCGCTACATAAAAGAAGTTTGTTTTATGTCCATAACCTATCATTATCTCATTATGGTCTGCTATCCACATTTTATATTCGCAAGAGCCATAATTGATTTTATTAATATATTCTTTTGCTAATTTCAACATTTCCGCTCCGTCACGAAAAAATCCTAGACTTTCAATTATAATATAGGGTTTTTGTTTTCGTAGTGACTGATGGAAGAGTTCATACTGCTTCATAAAACGCCTTCTTTGAATAAAACTTCGATTTTATTTTATATTTGTCGCTTTGTTTCAAGTATTAATATACTTCCAGTAGCGGTCGGCGAGCCGCAATATGTAGTTAGGGTAGGTGCATAATCTTTGACTTCCTTGCAGTCATACGCATTAAACATTTGTGGTATATAGCCGTGTTTAGATATAAATTTCTTATATTTTCTCTCAATATATCCTTCAGACATTCTTATCTAACTCCAATATTATATTATCCTTTTGTACGGTAGTTAAAGTATTTGTATACCCGTCAGTTCTAGGCTCTAGCTTCTGACTTATACTGCCGTCTTGGTTATATCTGCCTCGTATAGCGTATAAATAGCTATGCCCTCCCGTATTTCCCAGCGGTGAAGCCGTTAAACACATAGATATATGTCGACTATCGTAAACCCTATTGCCTTGTCTATATTGTTTGCCATAGTTAATTGACCCTATGCCACCGACAAGCTTTGGTTTGTCGGTATTCTTTATATAATTCTTTTGAGGATAATTGCCTACATTTATATCTTTATACAACCTGTCAAGGGCTTTCTCGAAAGCTCCGATACCTGAAAAGAAGCTGCTTAATTTAAGGTCGTCAAAGAGATACGGCATAGCCTTATAAAGCTCGACAAATATATAATAAAGCACGTCTACCACTATGGAATTGCCTGCCTGTTTATAAAGCTGTGAATTTGATATACCTGCGTTGACTGCTGCCTGCCAGTCTTTATCCTCAAAGCCCATTAAGCGAAAACATTCTTTTGGGGTAAGCTTGCGGATACGGATATTATCTTTGTCTTCCAATACGCCTGTTGCTTCAAAACTATCGGAACGCTTAAAATTTGCAAGAGTGTTCTTAGACTGTTGAGCTTTGATAGTTCTGCAAGTACCGTCATCTGACGGATTGAGAGGAAATGCGACTTTAGGACAATTGCCGTGTCCTGCCGTATGTGTTGGAGCAACGCCATACGCAGAAACGATGACCGAGTCTTGCGATGTGCTTAGTTTGCCTACTGTTAATACCTTCGGTTCTAATCCGCCGCCACCCACACAGTTTAAAGCAGGACTACAACCTGATGGTGCATATATACATCCTCTCTGTGGATTGTTATAATGCCCTGTATGAACAATGTTGCTGATTTGCTGTACTGCACTATCCTTTTTTGCTGTATAAGATGCATTTTTATTAAGGTCGGTTAGAAACCTTTCAACTTTCTCATCAGAAATATAATACTTTTCGTCAACTTCCTGTTCCAGTATATCTATAAGTCTGATACCGTTATCAAAGCCCTGCGGAAATTCAAATTTGCCGTTATCCAACTTCTTCTTAATAAAAACGAGGTACACTCGCTCTCTGTTCTGCGGGACGCCGTAGTCTTTAGCATTGAGGACTTTGTAATGAACATTATAGCCATACTCATTAAGTTCGCCTGTGAACATATTAAAGGTATCTTTGAATTTCCTACCTACGATATTCTTTACATTTTCGTATATGCCGAAGTCGGGGCGTTTGCCTCTGACAATTCGCAGAAACTCTACAAGCAGAGAAGAACGTGACTTGTTAAGAGACGTACCGTGACAATGAGGACAATGTTCTCTTTGACTGTAGTGTACCGTAAGAGGATTGTATGTGTGTCCGCAGTCGTTACATTCCCATACAGAGCCTTTCTGTTTGCCCGATATGCTGAAATCCTGACAAGGCGATCCGCCGCATATCATATTGAAATCTGCTATTTCGTTTTCATTAACTTTGGTAATGTCGCCTAGATTAAGGCTTTCATCGACATTGTGTATGGCGCAATAGCTTTTAACTGCATACTTATCAAATTCACAAAAGTTAATTAATTTCCAGTTCAAATTATTTTCGGAGTAAACATATGTTTAATAGCCGGCTAAACCTCTGTACTCCTTTCAATATTGCTATAAAATATTTATTTTATCGTGTTCTGTAAGTAAGGAGAAATTGCAATTTTATGTGCGCACAACTCTTTCTCCTTTCTATGTGGTTATAGGACAGACTAAATTTACTCTCCTGTATGCAGACAGCCGCAGTAATAGTAATCATACTTAGCATTGGGATTGTACTGAAAGTGAGGTAAATCCCAACTGCTTGGTATGGGACGACTGCGACCGTCTTTACACTGAATACATATAGCCTGTCTGCCTTCTAAATTTATATTATTTATTTCTTTATTTTCATTTGGATTTTTCTTGATATAGCATCATCTCGACTAATATTATTTTACTACTGTGTTAGCGCCTTGAATTGTTACCCAGCCGTGCTTTTGTCTTGCGTCCATTTCCCACTTGGAAATCAACTGTGGCGTGATGGTCTGTCCTAATCTGGTATATCTGTCAACATCGGCGTCGGTCTGAATTTTCTTAACGTCTGCCGCAGCTTTAGCCTGTATAGTCTTTGTTTCGGCTTCAAGTTTAGCCTTTTCCTGCTTTTGCTTTTCTATCTCCAATTCCTGCGCTACTTTGCTTCTTTCTGTAATAGCCTGCTGTATCTGATCATCGGGTCTTGTGGCTGAAAGATTAGCTGACTCTACGGTAATTCCATACTCTAATAAATAACCCTGTAATACCTTGGTAATTTCATTATTAAGTTCTGCTTTTTTGTCCATATGGGCTTCAAGAACCGTATATGTAGAAGTGACCTCTGATATTTTAGCCTTGATTTTATTTCTGATAATACTGTCAACAACGTCCTGACCTGTCATACCTCTGTACTTGGTGAATACTCTGACAACATCGTCGCTTTCAAAATGATAGCTCATTTCAAAATCGACATTGAGCTTGCCGTCCTTACATATAACGTCAAAACTGTCGTTATCTTTAGAGCCTTCTCTCTCGTCCTGCGTCATAAGAAGCTGTTCGGTAGCGATAGAATATTCCGAAACCTTAATAGTGGGAGCGACTAAATGCCATCCCTGTGGCAGAACTTCGTCTTTGATACCGCCGTTAAGGGAATACTGTACGCCTACATATCCCGCAGGCACTACCTCTGAACATAAAAATACTGATATTGCGCCTACAATAATAACGATAGCTAAAATAATAGCTCCGATTTTACCTGTTTTCATTATTAATAATCTCTCCTTTGTTAGTTGTCAATTTCACCATTAATTTCATCATCATTATGAATTTCATCAATGGCTTTTATGAACTTTTCCTTTATTTTATAATAGATTTTAGCTATGGGTTTGAATACTGATATTAAGCATAGATATAACATAGCTAAAGCCAATATAATAATAAGCAATAATACGGGATTCATATTTTACTCCTTTATCTTGATATATAATCCGCAATGACACATACCCTCGTCTGTTTCTCTGAAAGCCTTACACATACACTTGGTGGAGGCTGTTCTTGTCAGAGCGCAAGGGCAATAGCCGTCATTATCTTTTAATCCCTGTCTTATTTCCTTTACCAATTCCTTGTCGCTGTTTAATATGATTTTTGTCAATAGTCTACACCACGCTTATAAATACACTGATTAGATGTGGCAAGCTGCACTCCGTACTGAATATTATTATCGGTCTTAAGTTCTTGTATGTACTCTCCGCACTTGATATAGTCTAGGGCGTTGACGTCAAGCATATCACGGACTGTTTCAAATGGGTATCTTGTAAAGAGCCATATGGCTTTATTCAGAGGTTTTAATTCCGCTATAAGCCATTTTAGAGTAGGTATATCGTTATCCAAAGGCTCTCCGCCCAATATCCATATATTCTCAACAAGAGCGTCAAACTCTCTTATCTTATCCTTGATATGATGTATATAATCATCGTCTAAGGGGTCGCCGTTGTCGAAGTCCCAAGACAAAGGGTTGTGACACTCTTTGCAATGGACTCCGTTATTACCCCTACAGCCCGATATATATATCTCAAAAGACTTATTCTTGAGGGTATATTGAGTTGCAAGAATATTCATCAGTTATCAATCCTTATATCCTTGTAAAACTGTCTGTTGGGGAAGTCTTTTTCGCGTCTGGTCTTATGCCAGTTCTTGATATTGGTAAGGAAGCCTACGACTCTTGTATACTTATTGATAATAGGCTTGCCGCAAACTGTACATATATCATCGTTAGAAACCGTCATATGACCCTGTTCGCACTCGGACAATACATAATTGATAGCAAAGTATACAACGCCCTTTTTAGCTGCGGTCTTTATAAGGTCTGCTATGTACTGTGTATTTTCTATTTTGGTATCGCAGTTTAAGTGGCATATAGCTCCGCCTGAAAAATGACTGTCGAATAAGCCCTGAAGCTTAATTCTGTCAAGCATATCCGCATTGGTAGTAAGCGGTATAAACTGATTACTATATATATCGTATTGGTGCTGATAGCCTAAGAGCTTGTCTTTATCAGCCATTTTGATACTCATATTTTCGCCCGGTACCTGTTCACAGTTATGAGGTGCGTTATACTGCTTCTGGAATTTAGCGTTTGCGCTATTTATAACGTCTAATATTTCAAGAGCAAGGGCTTGTCCCTCCTCTGTGAGAATATCGCTGCCAAGAAGCTCTATACACTCATTAAAGCCGTTTACTCCCGTAGTGGAATACTGCTTTGATATATCCATAAAGCCAAGAGTGTATAAGGGTTCGTTGCCGTTGTCTATCCTCTTTTTGATAATATGTCTTTTGGCATTATTTACTCTTGCTGATACCTCTACCATTTTGGCAAGCTCTTTTAAAAAGTCCTCTCTGTCAGGATGTTTTATTGCCAAGCGAGGGAAGTTGATAGAACAAACTCCGAGACTTCCTATTTTACTTGAACCGCTGCCAAAGGAGTTGAAGTATTCGCTGTGCTGCTCTGAACGCAGACGGCAGCAGGAGGAAAGAGTTGAACTGTCGCCGCAGTAAATATTGATAAAGCCAAATTCTTTATTGGCTTCCGAAATGAAATTAAGGAAGTGTTCGTCCTGTATCTCGTGGTCGGCATTTATAGAAAAACAAGCTGTTGTAACGGGGAATGTCAAGGGCGTTCTTCTTAACTCGGTATTCATAACGTCTAAGTATATAGCCTGCAATTTTCTGACTATATCCAAGTCGGGATTGGTGCCGTCCGGGAATACATAGTCGTCCTTAAGCTTATTGAGGAAAACATCGTCGTAAACGCTTACGTTTGTAAAGGGCGACTGATTTGCCCTCATAGGCTGATTGATAGTATATATGAAAGATACTATATTCTCTCTGACGTAGTTCCAGCAGTCCTCTTCCGTTTCAAAATGGAAGTGAGCGTCTGACTTGGTGTCGAGTATATTCTTGACAAAATAGCTCATAACAATAAGCATATCTGCCAAGCCTGTAGCTCCAAGTGTAGAATTTGAGGCTATGACCGTAAACTGCTCTAACTGGGATTTGAAAGCATATAAATATTTAGGAGGACTTGACTTTACCTTCTTTATCATTGGCAGACCGTTTACAAGAATATCGTATGTACTGTAGTTGAAACAATAGGTCATTCCTGCGCCTACACCGTGGAAGTCGTGAATGTATATATCGCCTGTAAGCTGCATTTCCACTATCTGATTGGCAACGGACAGACCGTAGAGCTTTTTTAATTCCTTCCACATTACATAATAGCTGTTAAGCCTTAAAAAGGGTTTAGGCAGCTCTGTCGTGTAGGCGATAACGCTTATATCGTCAACATTGGCATTGGCGTCTATACTTGCGTCCGATGTAGTGCGTGAAGCAAAAAAATTTTTGCTGAAAGCCGACATATCAAGCTGCTTACCTATGCCGTCTAAGTCAAAGAGTTTAGGCGGATATTTCGCCTTTAAGTGCATATATAAATCGTCAAATTCTTCATCGTATGTAGTTTTGAAATACACACAATTCCTCCTTTACTGATTATTTATCCATTTGAACAGACCTGTTGAGTCTGTAATTTCGCCGTTTATCTCCGCAAAGGGTACGGCGGTGAAGCCGTGACTGTCGGCTATTTCTGTTATTTTGTCCTTGTCGGTAATAACGGAATAAAATATATCCTTTTCCGAAAGTAATTTCTCGGCTATCTTACACTTTGGACAACCTGTAGAATATAATGTTACATTGTTCAATCAGTACCCTCCTTCTTGGCAGGGCAGTCTTTAGCCCATTTGCGTATGATTTGTTTGTATTCATCATAACGGTCGTTATAAAAGTCCTTACATGATAAGGTTGTCCCATTACGATACTTGCTTAATCTACAGTTTGCACATGTAATATGACAGTCTTGTGTTAATCTGCGTTCTTCTTGTTCATAGTCTATCTCGTCATTATCGGCGTTATTTATACTGTCGCTCTTTTCATTTTTTCCGCAATACTTAGAGATAAACTTCTTTGTGGCATTGGATTGATTGCCGCAAAGGTACTTTATAATACACATCATAAAACCGACTTCTCTGTTGTATGTATCGCCTTGTCTACATTTAACAATTGTCTTAGTACCGTCCTTCCATTTGATGATGGTGGCGGGGTCGTTGAATATGACCCTATCTATTAGTTTTTGGAGGACTTGTCCTAAAATCAATCCTGCACTTCTGCCATTAAGTACCGCAGAGAATGTCATACCATCAAGGGGTATCGTTGTGGTAAAAGACGGCGGATTTGAAAATGAATATTCTGTTTCTATATCATCAGGGAACGGGGCTATGGGTCGTGCTTGCCCTAACATTATTTCCCCTTCTTTGAATTTAATAGATGTTTTAGGCGGCATTTAAATCACCTCGTCATAAATTCTTAAAGCCTTTATATTGCCTTGCAGACCACCTGAAGGAACATAACTCATATCTCCCATTTTGCGGCATTTACTGTCAAGGCTGTTTATATCGACTATAAACTCTACTATGCAGCCGTTGGGATTGGCTCTGTTGGTATGGTCTGTATGTGCGTCCGCCCTGCAATCAGCCAGTACGCAATTAATAACGTTGCCATTATCCATAACTATATCTATCTTAGTGCCGATTTTTGTGGTATAATAACTGCCTACGGCTATACAATATCTGCCGTTTACAGTCCTGATACCGTGATTTCCTATAACTGCTCTTTGCTGTAGTTTGTACTGCGGTGAATTTCTGCTCGTAATAGACTTATAGGACATATACGCCTTAAAACTATTATTCGATGGTACAGGCTTTGTGGTATAGCCTGCGCCGTTTACTATGACGTTTGTTATGACTGTAAGTATGACAGTCAGCACAAGAAATAATTTCTTCAACTAATCTCTCCTTTGTAGGGTGGTGTATATCAGGATAATGTAACTATGCCGTTATGTTTGAACGAATATGGTATATAGTGGTTTTTGCAGAAATCTATTTCTGCACAACAGCCTGTACTGTTTTCATAGTCTCCGCATACCCACATTTCATCACATACGGACAGGAGCTGCAAGCACCAGTTAAGACCGTCCTCATAGCTCATTTTTTCATACATAAAGCCAAAGCAATGAACGGGTGATACAAATACATAACTCTGATGTATACGTTCCCATATTGTAATATAACGCTCTATATCCTTGACATTTTCAGGCTTATTCTGAAATGGGTGGGATACATATATAAACTTGCGCTTTAATCTTCCCGCTCCAAAGGTTTGTTTTCGTACATACGACATAATCGAGTTAATAGCAGATGAGATATTTTCGTCTTGACTTATAACATATTTATAAGGGTGCCTTAATGGAACATTAAATTCATTATCCAAATTTTGCCTGTTGGCTAATTCCTTATTACCGTCAACACATCTATTAGATACTCGCTGCCTTCTTTCAGGTTCGGGACAATCTATTACTATAATAATAGGCTGTCTATTGCCCTTATAAACTTCCAAGAAATACTTTATACCCGGAGGGTCTATTATGTATATATCCGCATTATCGACCTGCTCCTGCGTAGCGCAGTATTCTACGCCCTCTCTGTTGGTATAGGCTACCTTATGTGATAGTTTGTCAAATTCCTCTTTAGTAACAAAGATATGGGTCTCTTCGCCTTCATATCTCGGCTGTCTTGTGGTATAGGACTTGACCTTTGTGTAGCCAAAGTTATCACACAGGTAGTCGGCAATAGTGTCTTTGCCTACTCCCGACCTGCCCGTTATTAATAAAATCGGTCTTTTATTCATATCGCTCATAATATCACCTTACTTAAAATATTTAGCCCATCTATTCTTATATTCAGGCGGTACCCCGTTATCTTTTCTTCGACTGCCATTCCACATTTTACCTCCTGCCTTGCCCTCACAAATGAAACCGCTTGCCTTCAAGCTTGACCCATTTTCGCTTTCTAGGGTATATGTAATAACTCTTTTATAACCCATTTCTTTTGCGATACGACAGCAAGCACCATACAATTTACTACAAGCGTTATAAGTGCCGTCGGTACATACACGATTAATTTCTAATGTGAGTCCGTTATCCAAATATCTACTAACAGGACGCCCGCAGATAGCACAGCCGACCATTTTCTCTTCTACAAATAAGCCTATAGCGAATTTGCAACCGACAGTACCATTGTGATGTCTGTGGTTGTCCGCAACATATTCATTTGCTACTTTTAATGTTATGGGTCTTATATTAAAAGGCTTTTTGTCTTTAACTATCTTGTCTTGTATATTTCTGTTCATATTGTTACAGTTAAGTATCAACCTGTATATATTCCTATAAGGTCTATGAATTTCTGACACTGTTCGCTGTCAGAGCCGTTGCATGTAACTCTTAAAGGCTTGCTGAAATCAAGAGAAAACAGACCCATAATGGATTTGCCGTCTACTATGTACTGTCCGCTACTGACGGTAACATCGCCTTCCACCTTGCTCATATCATTTACAAAGGACTTGACCTTATCAATGCTGTTTAAATCTACAAAAAATTCTTTTGTCATAAAATCTCTCCTTATAATTTTGCATTAATATATATAATGATTGCTTTCCTCCACGGGAGCTTGTCGTAATGTGGTTTACATTCTTTTTCTGTGTCCGGCAGCACCTCGTATTCATCATCGCTCAAATAACGGTGAAGCGTATAAAACACATCATCATCGCTCTTGAAACAAACACCTTTTTCTGTAACAAGATATTCATCAACTCTAGCGCTTCCCCATTCTCCAAGCCAATATCCACGGTCTTCTCCTACAATTTTTCCGTCAACTATAGGCACAATAGGAAGGCTGGGGTTTTCAAACACAAGCTCAAATAACTTTTTTACTTGGTCGGAATTAGTATCATTAAACTTATTGTAAAATTCAAGTGCTTCCAAAACATATTTTAATTCGGTACCCTTAACAAGTCCGCTTGGCGAAGCTAATAAATACGGCGGTGTTTCTTTGTAACTCATATACTACTCCTCATTGTTTTACCTCTCCAAAGATTTCGTTATATATATCCTCGAAAAGACAAGGCATCATTTTATAGAAGGTTTGTAATATATCTCTTGCGATATATCTAATATTAGGGTGGGCTTTCTTACTGCACCTAAGCCTAAAGAAGTGCCGCCATTCTCTCATATTCATTGTGACTGCTATTTCGGTCTTAATGTCTGTGGGAAGAACGCCTCTGCAAATATCGGTCTTTGCCCCAAGCTTAACAAGATGGAGATAGCTTTGTTCCGCCTGTGTCATAGCGTGTTCCCATACTACGCGCTGGTCTGTGGCGTCTGCGGTGTCTATTTTACCTACCATTAATTCAAATGGTTCTACAAAGGTCAATTCAGAGCCGAATTTACCCGTAGAGTAATTACAGTATCTTGTGCTTTCCTGTGAATAGCTTGCTATCCTATGCCTTACCAGCTCGTGAGATGTGCCTCTGTCGCATACAATTTTAACTGTGAGCTTGGCGTGTTCTAAAACGGACTCGTGACCGTTCTTAATGCAGTTACGAATTATCTGCTCATCGCTATGTTCTGTAATTCTGTCCTCGCTCTTATAGCAGGTACGGGCTGCCTTTTCTATAAGTCTAAGCATTTCTTTAGGTCTTGGGGCTTCCATAAACTCCCAAGACAGAGGAACAAATTTTGCCAATTATACCTTCCTTTCTTAATCGTTAATCCATCGCTTCCATAAGCCGTCTACAAATATTTCATTTAATTCAGGCTTAAACTCTTTCAGGGCTTGTGCTGCTAGTTTTTCACTACAGAAATATATTTCAAAAGGACATAAAGTTTCATGTATTATAGATATACTCCACTCAAGTGCCTCGTCAAAATTAAGATAATATCGGGCATCGTCACAAAGCTTCATAATATTATGCTCGTCAGCCCATTTCTGCATACGTGCATACAGGTCTTTAGCCTTTGAGACGTAATCTGTATCGGTGTTGTCTTTAGCATTTGTATCGGCATTGTCTTTGTCTGAATTTTCGGCAGAAGTATCTTCTGTACTTTCACTGAAAAATGTACCGTAGTCAAACCATTTGTCTTCAATGATATTGCCGATTATCTTTACTGTAGAACCAAATCCCTTATGTGCTACTCTGACATAATGTCCTTTGGCTTTTATAAGGTCGTCTACGCCGATAACGTCCATAATACGGATTATAGACTCCATACCTTTGGCAGATCCCTCAAAGTAATCATCGGGTGCGCCTAAATAGCCCTTGCTTAAACAATAGCCGCCATATCCTACGCCGAATTCACCTTCAAGAGAAAGGCAAAGGGTCAGACAGCCGTGGTCTGCCATAGATAAAGATACATCGTCAATGTACATATTGGAAACCTCGTAGCCCTCGGCTATAAGCTTATCATAAGTATAATGCTTAATATAAATCACTCCTTTTGCTCTATGAATTGTTCCAAATCAAGCGGGTTATCCGATTTGTTTTTGGTATACTCCCATTTATCCTTTGGGGTCTGTCTGTAAAGACGAAACAGACCGTCAATACGGCTTCGGGTGATACGATAGACTAATCCGCTTGGCGCTGTGTATGTAACACAGACATACTCTTTTTCTTTTGCCATATATTACTTCCTTATTTGCGGGAAATTTTTCCTGATATTATGAAAGACCGATTGGGGGACATACCCAAACAGATTAATTATACATTCTATTTCATCAATAGTTAAATCTTGTATTACAAAAAAGTTTGTATGACTGCCATAGTCTATTTCCAGTGAATTATCTGCTGTTAAAATATTAAATCTGAAATAGTGCATTTTATAATTAATTGAGTTTAGATAGGAATGTATCAAAGTATCTAACTCTGTCTTTCTGCTGAATTTACCAAGTGCTTTTAACTCTGAACCTGTGCGGATATAAAGGGTATATTTCTTATTGGTATCTTTACCGAAGTTCATACTGTGCCTCATATTTAACTAAACTACCATTCTCAAACCTAATTATTATATTTTTTGGAAAACCTATATCCAGTCCAGAGTCGTAATAACACGACTCTATTTTCTTAGGAATATAATGGCTTTTCTCGCATTGCTCGCACTCATCTTTGTTATTAAAGGTTGAATGGCATAACTCACACTCGTATACGCTTTTTTGTTTCATTCCCCGTCTCCTTTCGATAAAATCCCGATTTTATTCAGTACATTTCTCGCCTAAATATGTAAAAAGTCTCTCTACCTCATAATAAACATCGGCTACGTCCGTTTTGATATATTCGCTATACAGATATTCCAAAGCATTCGGCTCTTCCAGAAGTTTAGTAAATAATTGTTCTTCTTCAATACCTAAAAAATCATAGTGGCAAATATAATGATATATTTCAATAAAAAAAGCGGTTTTGTCTGAACGGTCGTAAACATATTGGGGGTCGTGGAGCAACAATTCCTGTCTATGCTCGTTGAGTTCTTTCCTTAATTTGCTTTTCAATGTGTTTATTAATCTTTGGTCTGTCATATAATACCTCTTAATTTATCCATTTTATCTGTGGTATTTCCTTGAAGCCCTTTACCCATACGAACCAAGCATAGCACTTAGCAGTGGTTGCTTGCGCCTAATATGGCAAAAGCAGTTCTTTTGTTGCCTGTCCAGTCTTTGTTATTCAGTTGTATACACTCCTTAACTTTCTGCTTCTTGTACAAGCTCATCAATATTCTTTTGCAGATATTTACTTAACCTTATATAGCCTTGTGTATTACATTCGGTAGTAAAACCTCTGAAACCACACCTTTTTGGATAGCAGGATATGACTTCGTCTGTTTTCTCGTCTATCTCTACAGTTATAGCCCAGCCAAAAAGATGTAAAATAGTGTTTATAAACCATAGTAAGCCTGCTTCTCTGAACTCTGTCCAAGCATTTCTGTCTGTCATTTTTTGCACATCAACTCCTCACAAATATCAACTATATGTTCGCATAGCAGACTTGGTATTCTAGCCCTTTCTTTACTGCCTTTTAATCCCTGAGTCCCTGTCTTGCTGCCTCTTGGCGCAGGAGTATGACAAGGGTCTCCGTTATGACACATAGGCTTGAATTTAGGGTCGGGGTGGTTAGTCCATATATCTGTAGGCTTCATTCTTGTATCGCCGTATTGACAATATGTGACTGTATATCGTGGAAGGTTTGCCATCCAACTCATCTTTCTTAACCCTCCTCGTGGATTTTCAATAAAATAGACAAGAGGGTCAAGCTCTTTTATAAGTGAGAGCATATGTTGGTTGACAGTATCACAAAATTTAGCATATTCGCTTATTGGGTCAAGATTATGGGTAATTGCATTCTGCCGTCTAAGATGACTTATGGCTGCAATAGAATAAGTTGTGCAGTCGGGACTAGCCCATATAACATCAGGTCTACCAAATTCTCTCAGTATATCCTCCGCTGATATATTGCCAATATCGGCATACATATCTATATCATCAAAACTTTTATCCCATTCTATACTGTATGTACTATGCCCTCGCTTTTCAAAAACTTTGCTTACAGAGCGTGTGCCTGCAAAAAGTTCTAAAACTTTAATATCTCTTTCATCTCCGTTTATTTCAGCATAAACAACTTTTCTATTCTATCTGCTCTTATTTTCTGTTTATTTCTTGTTTCTGTTTTAGAGGGTTCTAAAAAAGGCTGGTCGTCTTTTCTGTATTCGTTAAGGACTTCGACTATGTATTTTGCAATTCTATGTTTACCGCCAAAATATCTTATGTAAAACTCTCCTTTCGTTGCAGTTTACTCTGTCTTGGCGTGCTGTTGGGCTTCTAAATCTTTTATCAATTCTACAATATATCCGCCCGGGTGTACGCCAGACTGTTTAAAAGCATTATATAAATCCTCTAAAAGTTTCCTGCGGGTATCATCGGATAGTTCTTTTTGTTGGGCTTCTTCTGCATTATTACAAGCTGTTCTTTTGTCCATATAATCCTTTTGAAGTACCTCATAAACCTTTAAATCATAATAACGACCGTCTATAAGCTTTACGTCTGCCTTATGTACACCAACTATACGTCCGCCATACTTCTGTATAAGCCTGTCGTATTGCTTCTCGGTGGGATTGCCGACAACTACGCTGAATATAAGCTTTCTGAAATTAAATTTATCGAAAACGTCCTTTATTGCTCTATGGACATCAACTGCAAAACAGAAGGGATTTACATTAAAACTAATAATACCTAAAGAAAGAACCGTATCGGTTTCTCTGTCGATGTTATATGATATATAACCTTGCAGTTCTTCTGACTTGCCTACAGATACAAACTGATGTCGTACCTGCGTGGAATTGTCTATTGTCTCATCTGTATAATATGGGGAGCAATAATAGTATTTGTATCGCTCGTTAAACCACGTTTCACGCAGTTTTGTTATTAACTGATCTTCAAACAATATTGCAGGTTTTAACATTTTACTCCTTCCTTTCCGGCAGTTCGGCTATCTGCCTCGCCAGCTCTGCCGCTTTTTCCCAATTCCCAATAATTGTATATTGCCATAAGGTAAATACGTTGTCTGAACATGAATCGTCGCTGTATAAACACATCAGGCAGTGGGCATTGCTATTCCAGTCTATAGGACAAAACTGACATATATTATCACTAAACAAAATAATTCCGCTTTGTTCTGCGCTATACTGGCAAGCATAGCAATTTACAAGAGGTTGTTCTTCGTTTTCGCCTAAATTCTCATTAAAATATTCCTGCTTAGTGATTTTGCGCTTTCTTTTTATTGTCTCATCGGCAATCCAATTCCACATCTGCCGATGTTTTGTAATTACCTGCTCCCTTGTTAAATTTTGACTCTTCATTTATTTCTCCCCTTTCAATACATCGGAAACATAGGTTTTAAGTGGCTCTCTTAAGGCACATTTGCTATAAAGCCACTCAACATAATCTCTGTCCTCCTTGGCAACGTCTGTAAGAAGCTTGCCTTTATACTTGCCAAAGGGCATAGTATATTCCTCTAAGGGCGGAAACTCGGCAGAGGATACGTCAGAAACAGGTATTACATCGCTGAACTTGACTTCAATATCCTTACGGCTTGCAAGATAATCACAGAGATGTACTATTTTCTGACAAGCTGAGATGGGCTTTGGCAATACAGATTTACTGCGTGTGCTTGTATTCCATTGTCCCATATGGGACACTATAACGCTTGCTATAAGCTCTCTGCATACAGGGTCAAAGCCTGCAAAAATTCTATCGTTCATTACCCAGTCTGCGCAAATTTGAGGATGTTCAAAAACGGTATAACTGCTGCCCTTATTGCCCTCTTTGTGTCCGTCGTGGAGTATAATGCCTGCTATCATACAGTCTCTTTCTGTCTGAGTAAAGTCGTGCTGCGTTTGCTCTAAGCCGCATATATAATTACAGAAAAGAGCTGCCGCTTTGGTATGTCTGACAAGACCGCCTATGCCTAAAGCGTATGAAGGATGATATTTGCCTGTGGTCGAAGCAGGCATTGTATAAAAATAATCGGGCAGATTTTCAAGACCTGTTTCTACAAGCTTTCTTATTTCATCTGTCTTTATGTAATTCAATTCTTTTTCAAAAATTTCACTTTTCATTATTATTCCACCTTAATATAATCCGTTATCCACCAATCGAAGGAGTCGGGTATAGTAACAAAAGAGCCATCTACCTTTTTAGTCTTTGGCTTCTTACAGAAGCTTTTGATATAAAGCACGTCTCCCACCTTGAAGGGATCGGACGAAAAACCCCTGACTGTTCTGCCGTAGCCTGTAAAGGAATTTTTATAGACCTTCATCTGCGTGGCTTTGCCCTTGCCTATACTATAAGCGTTGAACTTAGGGGAGTGTTTTGTGTCCAAGTCTGTTATAACGATATAGCGCCAATCAAGAGACGGGTCTATGTAATCTATATAGCCCAAATAGTCGGTCTGATATTTTATTCTGCTTTTCAAGGAACATTTTTCTATATCCTTATTGGCGTGTATATACTTCAACAGTCCTTTAATATCTATATCGGAAAATGCTCCCTGTACTATCTTGTCGGCAAAACGCCGTTTGTCCGCATCCGATGTATTGAAAAGCTTATATATTTTTTTGCTACTATATCCGTTTTTAAGCTTTACGCTTTCAAGAATATGTGTAATTACACTCTCGGACAAATCCAAAGATTTGAGATAGACAACACAGTCTATGGACTCAACTCTTGTGTCGGTTTCCTTGCCACTGAAAGCTCTAACGGTTTCTTCCGATAAAGACAAAGCTTCTAGGCTATCCTTCCGTATAGAGCATTTGCCGTAGAGCTTTTTAAAATAAGAATAGTCTGAAAGAAGCTTATTAATATCGCCAAACTCCGAAAAGAAGTCTATGGATATAAGTATTTCAAGCTGTCTGCTGTCAACAGAGGTCTTTGACTTGATGTCATAGAGCAGATCTATAAAGTCCTCATAGTGTACGTTACGAAGAGAATACATTTCCTCGGCTATTTTCTTGTTCATATAAGGTATGGTGCCTATGCCCTTATAGACCTTGCCGTCGCTTACAAAATAGTCGGCGCGGGAATGTCTGAACTTAACAGGCTGAATGGCTATACCCTTTAGCTGAGCCAAAGCCACACCGTCCGTTACATCCTTGGGATTGCTTGCATTGTTGATATAAGAAGCTATAAATTCTTTGGGATAAAAATATCTGAGATATGCGCATAAATAACCTATCATACTGTAGCCCATTGAGTGATTGTATCCGAACTGATAGTCGGAGGAGTCCTCGATTATCTGTAAAAATGCTTTAGCTTCCTGCTCTGCAATCTCTCTTGGCTTATCCGACTTAGAACAATAGCCCTCCAGAATATCAGGTATAGCTTCCATAAGCCTGTCCTTCTGTTTCCTGCCTATGGCTCGTCTTATATTGTCGGCATCGCCGCCAGACAAACCACATATTTCAGTAAGAAATTTGATAGTGTCCTCCTGAAAAATAAGATAGCCGTTGTTATCGGCAAGCAGCTCGTCTATAAGAGGAGAGGGATTGATATTCTTTTCGCCGCTTATAAGTCTGTCCCTATAGCTTGCGCCCGAAGGTCTTAGTGCGGCATTGAGAACGGATAAGTGAGGCAGGATAGTTGGTTTGAATTGTTTGAGAAGGTTAAAGGCATAGTCATTTTCAAACTGAAATATACCTATAGACGAACTCAACATATCCTTCCAAACCTCGTCGTTATCCCAGTCTATCTGATATGCCTTGGGGTATTGTTTGCCAAGCATTTTGTAAACATCGCTTATAATCCCTACATTTTTCAGACCTAATATGTCATATTTGAGAAGACTGACCTCGTGTATCTCTTCCATATTGATCGACAATACTCGTTTACCGTCACTCCAATATGTACCATAATTATCGGGAAGAGTAACAGGAGAAACAACAATGCCCGCCGGGTGAATACCCTTGCTTATAACAACTCCGTTAAGCCCGTCAAAATAATAGAATATATCCTTATATTTGGCTCTTGTCATTTGTTCATCGACTTCGAAACTATCTTTAATGATCTTGGCAAAGTCAAGGGAATAAGGGGATCCTGTATTCTTGTTCTTGGGGTTTATACCTCTGTCACGACACCATTTGTTATGAAAGCCTCTGACTATCTCGTCTATAGTACCCTTGTCGGCAATAGTGCCTGTTGTAAGGATATAAGCGGTATAGTCCTCTGAAAAGCTTTCTATGATGTGTTTGTATACCTTTTCTCTGTCGTTAGGTGCAAAGTCAAGGTCAATATCGCCAAGCTCTTTTCTGTCCTTATTGGCAAAACGTGAAAATACCGTTTTGTGCTTTACGGGGTCTATATCAGTTATGTCTGTGATATAGGCTACTGTAGAGCCGCTTACTGAACCTCTGCCCGGTCCGATAGGAATATCGTTATCGTGACACCAGCAGCATAGCTCGGACATAAAGAGCATAAAACCTATCATACCTATTTCTCTAAATACGGATATTTCTTCATCTATATTGGTTTGATACTGTGGTATGCCCTCAATTTCTCCTCTGTCTATCTTGTCCTGCTTCATATTCTGAATACGATTCAAAAGAACTTCTTCTTCATTGGGATAAAGAACAGGATATTTAAAGGATTTGTCAAGAGTAAATTCATCCACCATATCAGCCATAACATTTGTATTTTCAATAGCCTGCATATAGACTTCCTTGCTCAGAGCATTCTGCAATTTAAACTCATGTACAAGCTCGTCATATGTACGATAGGTAAGGTCAAATTCTTCCTCATTGTCATAAAATTTGTTTTTAGCCCACTGTAACATCTGTCGGCACTCAGCCTTATATTTATTAAGAGAGTGAGTGTCCGTTGCCGCTATAAAAGGAACGCCTGTTGAAGCCGACAGGTCGGCAAGATATCTGTTATATTCTGCCTGCTCTATGGAATTGGCGTGAGGCTGTATCTCATAGAAATCATAGGCAAACATAAGTCGTTCGTATATTCCTGCTCTAACGCCGTCCACCATTTCCTCGCTATAAGGTTGCGACTGCTTTCTCCAATGATTGAGAGGGGATTTGAGGCAGGCGGATATTTTTATAATATTATCCGATATATTCAGAAATTCATCAAAGGATATACGAGGGTTGTAGTAAAAGTGGTCGTCCTGTGTAGAAAGGTCTATAAGCATATTCAGTTCTTTAAAGCCTTCATAGTTCTTGGCTATAAGTATCGTATGGTAGTTATCTCTTACCTTATTGTCAAGAGTTTCCGTGAGATACATTTCTACGCCGTGTATGTATTTAATAGGTTTAAGTTCTGTAACGGTAATATCCTTATAGGTATTCTGCAATTCGGACAGTTTTTTTTCGCTAACATATAAAGGAGAATCAAGTTCTTTGCTCTCTGCCTTGTACTGTGTGGCTTCGCAGTACATTTTCTTCTCTATCCAGTTTAATATATTGCCGTGTTCAGTAAAGCAAATAGCCTTTTGCCCAAGCTCTTTGGCTCTGTGTATATAGTCCTTATAATTGGTGGTGCTGTCCAGTAATGAGTTTTCTGTGTGTAAGTGATATGTTACATAATTAGTTATCGTCGTCACCACCCATTAATTTATAATCACAGGAATTACGATAGGAACATAAGTGATTGCAATAAAACCAGTTTTCTGCAGGAAGAAAATCCCTTTCGTTGTATATCATAGATATAACGCCCAAAGCCCATTTTTTGGCGGCTTCAAACTCCTTATGTACAAAGGGTATGCTTAACCATTTCTGTGTTTTGAAATAATTCCAACAAAGCTTTGTGGGATATGAGCCGTGTTCTTGATATATGGCTTCGCTGTACAAGTAAAGCTGCTTTTTATAGCTTTCAAAACTTGATTTTTCTTTGGCTAAGACTTTACCTTTGCTGCTTAGGGGGTATTCGCTTGATTTGTGATCTATTATAATAATGTTTTGAGTAGACTTTTCTCTTATGAGCAGATCGATATAGCCTATGAATTTTTTGCCTTCAAATGTAAAGACGCACTTTTTCTCTATACCTAAGACTTCATAAGCGTTGAGCCAGTCGAAATCTGCATTGGCGAAGTAGTCAAGACCTAAATAGAAATAATTTTCCTTAATACTGTCAGATATATCAAAACAGTCTATGTCGGTATAGAAATTGTTCTGATAGTATGATATAGCTTCTTCAAAATCCATATAGCCCTTTAATATGCTTTCGAGAAGCTTATGACAGAAACTGCCGAAACCTGCATAAAAATTTTGTTCTTTTTCGTATACGTCCTGTAGCACATAATTCATATACCACTCATATTTACACTGCTCAAAAGCACGAAGGCGGCTGAATGAAAAGGTCATATTGTCAATTAGTTTTTTGTAAGTCAAAATATCACCGACCTAAAATGGTATATCATTTTCGTAGGGTCACGAAAATGATAAAATTATGTGATTTTACGCTTATTGCTGTAAAGCTCGTTCCATATATCCAATCCTAAATCCACAGGGGAGTTCTTAGCCTCTGCACCGCCTAAGAGCTTATGTCTATCCTCTATAACATAGAGATTGACAAAGCGTTTTAGCATACACATATTCTCATATACCTTGCGGTTGGGCTTCCCGTCAAAAGTCCTGCGGGTATATGAAACATCGGAGTCATAAGCTAAGACTACACTGTTGATATGAGGGTTATGTATTATTATCTGTATTTGCTCTGTGGTAAGGGTGTGCTTCTCCGCCGATACGGAATTTCTGATACCAAAGCCGAAAAGCTTCATAACGCTTTTAATACCTTCGAATATGATTATCTCTCCCGACCGCTCTATATAAGGCAGAGTGATTGTCGGCCCTTGGAAATAGTCTACTGTGCCTACGGGATAGTAATTGATATACTTTTCAATACCGAGGCTCTTGTAATTGTCAAGCATTGTCCTTCCCTTTATATTTATTAAATTGCCCTTAGTGTCGTATACGGGATAGACAATACGCTTGCTCCGTCTGTCAAGTCTTATATCGAAAAGGTCTATTTCATCCTGCCTTATACCTTCGGAAAGCCAAGATGTGATAATGCCCTTGCCGTACTTGGAATATTCCGAATAGGGAAGTATGGTATGCTGCATCTTATGTGGCTGTTCCTGTTTATACTGCTTTAAATTCCTGTTGAACATAACGGTCTGAGAACGGCACATCGTATTAAGGTCTATATTGGCTAGGTGAGAAGCCTTGCTTACGGCAGAATTGAAATCCAAGTTCTCGGCTTGCATAAGATACTGTATTATACCGCCGCCTGCTCCGCAGCCAAAGCAATAGAATTTATTTGTTTCAGGTGTAATAGAAAATGATGGTGTTCTCTCCTGATGAAAAGGACATCTGCCAAAATAATCCCTGCCCCGCTGTCGCATATCTATCTGTTGGCTGACATATGCGAGCAGATCCACGCTGTCATTAATTGCTTGCAATGTTTCATCGTCGTATTGCACCATCATTATTACCTCTCTAATCGTAAGGCGTAAGAGAATTGTGTTGCTTTGCTTCTACAATACCTACACGGGATTGTGTAAACATCATATCTATATATTCATCATCGCCCATATGCTGTTTGCCAAGTCTGTTAAGCTTGACTATCATTTTGTGTGTGCCGCACTCTTTACCGTCACGTATAATTTCTTCATTGGTTTTCTCTACCCATCTGACAGCAGAAGAACAATACTTCTCTATACCGTCCGACTCCGCTACTTCATTATTCCTGTTAAGCTGCGCAAAGGCTAATACGGACATTTTCAAATCGCCCGCTATTATATTTTTGAGCCAGTTGGTTATGCCTGCCATATATGCGCTTCGCTCTGCCGAATTGAGGATAGCGTCGTCGCATTTGATATAGTCCCATACTATAAATTTAAGACCTACGTCTATTTTCTTCTGTGCGCAGATACTGTAAAATTTTTCCTTAGTGATATAGGGGTCGAAGTTATGAAACAAGGGTAATGTTTCTATATGTTTATTGGTGCGTTCTATAAGCTTTTCTTCCTCGGCAGTAAGCTTTTCGTCCTTAATACGTTTGGTAGAAATGCCGCTTATGTAGGACGCAAGACGTATATACCAGTTTTCATCCGACATTTCGCTGTCCTGTACCAAAGTAGGCACTCCGTTTTTAGCCTTGTCGTAGGCTTCTATCATAGCAAGCCAAGACTTACCCTTTTTCATACGGGACTCTATGACTATAAGCTCCGTCTCTTCATAGCTCAAATATTCGTTAAGAGTAGGAAAGAAGGAAGGCAGACCGTAAAGCTCTCCTCTTTCCTTCTTTTCCTTTATCTTCTGCCATATGTCGTTTACTTTAGAACCGAAGGTGGTTATCTCGCCGTCTGTAACGAAGGTAGCTGTAAGCTTGTCCAAGTCCTGATAGATGGTGTGGCTTATTTCGTCCAGCTGCGCATCGTCTCTTATACAGTTTCTTTGCCATTTATCGACTGTCTTATAAAGCTCTCGCTTGAAAGCTAAGCTCACGACCTTTTTGACAAGAAGCTGATATTCCTCTATGCTGTCTCGCTTTGACTCATAGCACAGGTCTATGAATTGGTTCATAGAAGGCATATTGTACTCACGCATTTTCTGCTTGACTGACTTGTTGGAGTCAAGCATTTGCTCTATATTGAGAGCCGAAATGTTGGTTATCTTTTGTTTATATAACTCGCTTATAGCCCAATATATACAGCCGTTTTCCTGACTGTAGAAATACTGTGCATGAAGATATGGGCTGTGCAAAATAAATTCGGGGTGATATACCAATGTGGAAACGATACCTGCCTCCGCTTTGTAATCGGAAAGCTCGCTTAAATCCATTAACTTCCCCCTTTGAATATACCCGAAAAGCCTGTCTGCGGGCTTTGGGTATATCTGAAAGTGTGTTCCGCAGGCGGTATGTCCGAAGTATTTTCTATCTCACGCCTTATACGGGAGGCGGCTTCGGAAGAGATTTTGTCCTTCCAAGCCTCTTTTATACGGTAATTATCCACGATATAGTGTAAACCGTAGGGACTCCTGATAGGAATATTGTTATCCACGGCATATCGCAAAGCGAAAAAAAGGAAATGCGCGTTTATATTCTTCTTGAAAACTATGTCGTTTATTACGGCGTTTAACTGAGAAAATACTACTGTAGAGCTAACCTTACTGCGATACAAGTCTCTTATTGACTGCAGGGTCACCGACTCGTCTGCGCTGTCTTTGCGCATATATGTATCATCAGGCATTGTATCGCCTCCTAAAAAGGCAGTTCCTCATTATTCATATCATCCATAGGAAGTGTCTCTTCCTGCGGCTGTGGGTTCGATTTACTGTTCTTGCCGTTATTTTTTGAGGCAGGTTCGCCCTGTTCGCTTGACGTGTTGCGGCTTTCACAGAAATCAAATTCTTCAACGACAACATCTGTTGAATATCTGTTATTACCTGATTTATCTGTATAGTTACTTACCTGTATTCTTCCTATTACGGCAATCTTATTACCCTTAGAAAAGTATTCGCCTATTGTTTCGCCTCTTTTGCCAAAACATATACAATTAATAAAGTCGGCAGTTTTATCCTGATTAGCCTTAGAAATAGGTCTATCCACCGCAATGGTAAATCTGCATACTGCCAAAGGTTCTGCACTTTGTGTAAATCTGATCTCAGGGTCTCTTACCATACGTCCCAATAACATTACTTTATTCATTATCCGCTTTCTCCTTTGCTTTTACTACTCTGATACCCATTAACTGGGTTTTAAGCGTCTTTAAGGCGTCTATATCCTCTATAAGTCTTGCGTCACCGTTGGCGTTTTCATCGGCTGACTTACAAAAATCCTCTACCTTCTTTTTGGCTTCTGCTGAAAGCTTTGCTCTTTCAATAGAAAGCTTGTAACATTCTCCTCTTAGTTTCTGTACCTCCTTACTCTCTTCGGGTAAGTCTTCGCCTTCGTAAATGTAAAGCCCTAAACCGTGTCTTGCACAGGCTTTTGTCAAGGCTCTCTGTATGGCTTTATTTGCATCTGTAGAGCGTATCTTGTCCGCAGGTATAGGCTGATTTTTGTAATCCATAATGGGAAGGCGCTCTATATATTCAATATCGTTGATGGTAACGCTGACCTTTACCCAGCCGCTTGTCCCGTCGCTAAACCACGGTCTGGGATATGAATTACATAGGGGAGTATCGTTAATAGTTACGCCGCTGTCGCTATATAGATTTTGCTCATAAACAGTATATGTTGCATTGGGGTGTTTCTTTTTGACCTCTGCCCAAGCCGCTGCCCAAGAGAGATAGGACAAACCGTTCTTGGCCTTGACTTTATCTCTTACGTCAATGTTATACAGCTCGGTAAAATAATTGTCTGTAGCTTTTGAAGTATTTTCTGCCATATGTTAACTCCTTTCTTATATATGAACTCTGCCCTGCGGTAATATTACGCACAAGGCAGAGAGTGGGTGGGGGAAACTTGTAGATATGTATTACTCACCACTTTCCTCTGAAAAACAAAGCACTGCACACTATTGAAAAGAAAGTAAGCCATACAACATCACCAAAGGTATATGTAATATCGACCTTGCAATCGACAAGTGCCAAGAAACACCAACTCAGTATCATCTGAACTATAATGTCTGTTACGATCGTATATACATTTATCTTTGCAGAGGGGTTGTTGTCATTTTCTTTCATTGTATCTCTCCTATATTATTTCTTGAATTGATGTAAAGATTTTCTATAAATCACATTGATTCGATAGGCGCTGTGGACACATGATAGTACGGAGGTACAAATTTAGTTAAGCCGTTTGAACAAGTTATACAATTCTGCATTATTGCTTTATGCACTATAGCGGAAGGCATATGCCCGTTGAAACAGAAAAAAGTTACCTGCGAGGGCAAGCCTATCTGTCCTATAGCAGGAGATACCACCGTACCTGATCCACATATAGGGCATTTATAGTCCGTCTTAGCAAGTTCAAATCCTATGTCTTCTTCAAGGTATTTTATTGATTTGTCTTTATCAACGGGTAAATCGCTTGGTATAGTTGAGTCGTGAGCTATATCCTTTTCAATAGGCTTATAATAGCTTTTCTTATTGTCATTATTATTGGCGCAGTTATCACATTTATTTCTGCTTGTCTTATCTGCGCAGCAGTCTGTATATTTGCATTTGTTGTTTTGAGCGTCTATACTTATACCCCCCCCCTGAATAAAATTAAACTTTTATATATAATTCAGTTACATTGAATATATCATTAATAAAATATTTTTTGTAATTGCTATTGCTAAAGGCACAAATTAGGTGTATACTGTTAATATATCAATACATTGAGAGGCGGATAATAGTGCATATTAATTGTGACTTTTTTAATTATTTTATATACCCTTTACTCATTCAACTGATTTGTATTTTTTTTAATTATGTTATCATCATAATAAAAAAATATTATTATCCGGATTAACTAGGTGTAAATAAAGCATAAAAATATTAATGCTTACTATTGTTACTAAATATTTAATACATCAATAGGTGGTCATATTGGCAATATAAAGGAGGTTTATCATGTTTCTTTTTATTAGTCATAATGCTTTGAATTACTTTATTTTTCCTTTAATTATTCAAATAATTAGTATTCTTTTTGTTTCATTTTTTTATTAAACCGGTAACATCTCTATTAAAAAAACTTGACAAACCTTGACAACTGTTGTGTTATATTCATGTTGCGACTTTTAAGAGTGCTATAAGCCCTCTTTTTTTTTGCATAAATTTCCACCTTAACCATTCCCTTTTTATGTTATTTGCAGCATTTTATTTTTGGCTCTTGTATAAAATTTCTTTGATGCTTCAAAGCCGTATGTATTCCTGCCGACTAAATCGACATCGATAATTGCTATATTCAAATAATCTATCTTTACTAAGAGTTGGACTTTGCCTGTGCCTTTCTTTCAGCTTTATACTCGTTATACTTTTGTCTATATTTATAACTTTCCCCAAAAATATTCCAAGCAGCCTTTACGACCATAGGTTCATAGGGGCGTATCAATTCAAGATCGGCAACTGCCTTATAAGATATGGGGCAACCGCAGCAGCCTGTCCTTGTCAGTCCATACACCTCATAAGCATCGGAATAACGTATCTTATAGCAATCCTTATACCAAGCCTTGTCTTTGTCCGAAACATAATACAAGGGGCGTAATCTGTATTGCCCTGAATTTGTTATACTGAAACACGAGGTCGTTTGTCCACTCCTAAAAGATATAGCTC
This sequence comes from uncultured Clostridia bacterium, assembly GCA_947624015.1. Lineage (GTDB taxonomy): Bacteria > Bacillota > Clostridia > Lachnospirales > CAG-274 > CANPXH01. The sequence continues at coordinate 1,600 of CANQIA010000009.1, read as the reverse complement.
TTACTCCTCCTTCAGCCGCTCTTTCTCCCGTAATTATCATATCGTAACCCCTTTGAACTTCGTGGGCTATTTTCTTCTTGCAGTAATCACAGCATTTAGCACTTATTTTAAATCTGGGTGGAGTTATGTTGAGAAAGTCTAACATATATTTGCGACTATTAATTACATTTTGAGTGTTTGTACGAGATTGCCCTTCATTGTCGCAGCTACATAAAAAAGTGATTAAAGTCTGACATTTAGGATAGCGGTCTGTAAGTTCTTTTATTTTTGCTTTCTTATCCTCGGCGTTCTCATATTCTTCAACTATTGATAGCGGTATGTCTTTTTTCTGCCAACTTTCAAATCTTTGGGAGAATATTTTACTAATAAAGGGTATACCATAAGTCCTTGCTGCCTGTACAATACCTATTTTGGGGCGTACAGTTTCAATTTCTATGCCATACTTTTCGGCGGTTGCCTTTACATGGTCTTTGATAGCCTGCATTTCCAAGCCTGTATTGAAAAATACATATTTTACGGGAGGCAGGTCAAATAATTTTCTTGTACGCTCTATTAAGTCAAGCATTATATCGCTGTCCGAACCGCCTGAATAAGAGCATATCGCTTTAGGGTGTTCCGTCAGCCTTTTGGCAATAATGCTCTGTATTGCCTGAAACTTTTGAGGAGCTTCAAAGTCTGCATAAGGCGGACGGGCAGGTTTGTTGTTTTGTTCCAATAATATTTACACCTCTTATTGCTTCCATAGTTTGGGGATTATGTATTCCTTATTTCTCCACATAATAAGGAATACGTCATTGAATCGGAAAGATTTATCCGACAAGGCTTAAGCCTTGCTTTTGCGTAAGCAAAAGTTCTGATTTACAGTTATATATTCTTAAATTGATAAAGGGTATTTTCATCACTCATCACATCCGATAACCTCATTTAAGCAGTCAATTATACGGATATTTTTGTCATAGGTCTTGGCGAGGTTAATATTTATAAGCTTGGCGTCGCCTTCCGACAAGTGTGATGTGTTAATATCCATTTCCTCAACTATGGTATCATTTATCCTTTCAAGTCTTTTGCCTATAAGACTTATTATATGTACAGCGTCCTCCGAACAGGTCTGTAATAAATGGGCTTGTCTTGCCTGCTCTGTGTCGGTATATTTTCTTTTTTTCTTAAATATCTTCAATATCTTAAACACAAAATTCCTCCTTACTTATGCCTCAACAAATTCACCCTTAACAAGCTTATAATATGTATCTGCTTTAATTGTTTTTCCGTCAACTCTTGCAGCTTTCACATTAAGCAATTTACCCTTATTATCTCTTTCGGCAATAACTATAAAACAATTTAAAGTGCCTTTTGCTTTACTATCATACCCTGTAGCAATAGCAATACTATCACAACCCTCAACACTCGCTGCTGAGTAGTCGCCTGTGTTAGTCGCTGCTGAGTAGTCACCTGTGTTAGTCGCTGCTGAGCGGTCGCCTGTGTTGGTCGCTGCCGACCAGTTGCCTGTGTTGGTCGCTGCCGAGCAGTTGCCTGTGTTGGTCGCTGCTGACCAGTTGCCTGTGTTGGTCGCTGCTGACCAGTTGCCTGTGTTGGTCGCTGC
>CANQIA010000008.1 GCA_947624015.1 uncultured Clostridia bacterium | reverse complement strand
AATTTTGGCAATTCTGCCAAAATTACAGAAAAGTTCCTGTCCTCAGGCGGGCAAAGCTCGCCCTGCGGATTAAAGTCTGCGACGCTTTTTTTTGCAAGCTGTTCTTTATTTTAATTCATGCTTACTGTCAAAATATTGTTTTTTCGACAGTCTGGAGGGAATGTAGAAAACATTCCCTTTAATATCTTGCAAATATTGATAATTTCTGCTATATTTATCCTTACATATATTTTTTGCAAAGGAATGGAATAATGAAATACAGAGAAAACGATAGGACTATAATACTTGAAGAGGTAAAAAATTTCAATATTGAGCAGATACTGGAGTGCGGTCAGTGTTTCCGCTTTGAAAAGCTTGGAAATATGCATTATAAGATAATCGCCTTTGAAAGAGTGCTTTACATAAAGCAGGAGGGAAATACGGTTATGATGTATCCCTGCACAGGCGATGATTATAATAACATATGGCACGGTTACTTTGATATTGACAGGGACTATGGCAAAATAATAGATAAGATATCCGAGGATGACAGCATAATGAAGGCTGCCTGCGAATATGCTGACGGCATAAGGATACTGGCTCAGCAGCCCTACGAATGCCTTTTAAGCTTTATTATTTCCCAGAACAACAATATACCCAGAATAAAAGGGATCATTTCAAGAATGTCGGAGACCTATGGCAAAAATCTTGGCGAAGGCTATGCCTTCCCCAAGCTTGAAGAGCTGAACACAGCCACGGAGGAGGATCTGTTTGCCCTGAGAATGGGCTTTAGAGCAAAGTACATAAGAGACTGCCTCGATAAGCTGACAAGTAAAGAGGTGGATATTGATAACAGGGATAAGCTTACGACAGAGGAGCTTTTAAATGAGCTGCTTAAAATAAAAGGAGTAGGCAGAAAGGTCGCCGACTGCGTAATGCTTTTTTCAATGGGAAGGCGAGAGGTGTTTCCCACAGACGTATGGGTAAAGAGAGTCATGGAACACCTGTATTTTAGCGGAAAGGAAACAGATATCAAAACAATACACAGCTTTGCCTACAACAAATGGGGAGAATATGCAGGCTATGCGCAGCAGTATTTATTTTACTATGCAAGAACACTTAAAATAGGAACAGATAAGGAGAAAAAGAAATGACAGGCACAATAGTAAATGTAATTGCAATTATAGCGGGTACGATATTGGGGCTTATAATAAAGGGAAGATTTAACGAAAAGTTTCAGGAAATAACAAATCAGGCAACAGGCTTAGCCGTTATTTTTGTAGGCTTGTCGGGAGCTTTGCAGAGAATGCTCAATGAGCCATGCAATTCTGTGCTGTTTGTCATAAGCCTTGTAATAGGCGGTCTTGTGGGAACTCTTATCAATATAGAGGGCAAAATGAAATGTCTTGGCGATTGGATAGAAAGCAAATGTAAAGGCGGCGAAGGCTCCGTGTCAAAAAGCTTTGTTGCCGCAAGTATACTTTACTGCACAGGCACTATGGCAATAATAGGCTCTATTGACAGCGGTATATACGGAAATTATACAATACTTTTTACAAAGAGCATACTTGACGGCGTATATGCCGTGATATTTGCGTCCACAATGGGATACGGCGTTATATTTTCGGCGCTTTCCGTATTTATATACCAAGGCGCCATTACCATACTTGCAAGCTTTGTGGAGCCTTATCTTACGGGAGATATTATGAGAGAGCTTTCTGTGGTAGGGGGAATACTTATAACAGCCCTTGGTATAGATATGCTCAATATAAGAAGGATCAACGTTGCGAATCTGCTGCCCGCAGTATTTGTTCCCGTTATATATTACGGCGTTTATTATATAATAAAATAGGGAATACTAAAAAAAGGAAACCTTGTAAAAAATTTTATTAAAATCTATTGACAAAGTTTAACAGCTGTGATATATTATGTTTATAGGTTAGCACTCGACCAATTAGAGTGCTAACAAAAAATATAGGTTGTATTTTTATAAGGAGGATATGAAATATGAGTTTAAGACCATTAGGCGACAGAGTTGTGTTAAAGCAGCTTGAGGCAGAAGAGACTACGGCAGGAGGCATAATACTTACTTCCCAGTCCAAGGAAAAGCCTCAGGAGGCAGAGGTCGTAGCCGTAGGTCCCGGCGCCGTTGTTGACGGTAAGCTTGTACCTATGGATGTAAAGGCAGGAGACAAGGTAGTGTATTCCAAGTATGCGGGTACAGAGGTAAAAAATGACGGAGAGGAATATATTATTGTAAAACAAGGCGATATACTCGCAGTTGTAGAATAATGGAGGTAATGAATAATGGCAAAGAATATTATGTATGGCGCTGACGCAAGAGCAGCCCTTGAAATAGGCGTAAACAAGCTGGCAGATACAGTTAAGGTCACTTTGGGACCCAAGGGCAGGAATGTTGTGCTTGATAAAAAGTACGGCACTCCCCTTATTACAAACGACGGCGTTACAATAGCAAAGGATATAGAACTTGAAGATCCTATGGAGAACATGGGCGCTCAGCTTCTTAAGGAAGTTGCCACAAAGACAAACGACGTGGCAGGCGACGGCACCACTACTGCTACGGTACTGGCTCAGTCAATGATACATGAGGGTCTTAAGAACATTGCGGCAGGCGCAAATCCCATTATATTAAGAAAGGGTATGAGCAAGGCTACAGAGGCTGCCGTTGACGAGATCAAAAAAATGAGCAGTAAGGTAGCAGGCAAGGAGCATATTGCTATGGTTGCCGCAAATTCCGCTGCTGACGATGAGATCGGCACAATGATAGCCGACGCTATGGAAAAGGTATCAAACGACGGCGTTATTACCGTTGAAGAATCCAAGTCCATGAACACTGAGCTTGAGCTTGTTGAAGGTATGCAGTTTGACAGAGGCTATTTGTCAGCTTATATGTCAACAGATATGGAGAAGATGGTTGCAAATCTCGATAATCCGTATATACTCATTACGGACAAGAAGATATCCAATATACAGGAAATATTGCCTGTTCTCGAGCAGATAGTCCAGTCAGGCGCTAAGCTCCTTATTATAGCTGAGGACGTTGAGGGCGAGGCTCTTACCACTCTTATTGTAAATAAGCTGAGAGGTACATTTAACTGTGTTGCCGTAAAGGCTCCGGGCTTTGGCGACAGAAGAAAGGAAATGCTTAAGGATATTGCTGTCCTTACAGGCGGTACTGTAATATCAAGCGAATTGGGATTAGAGCTTAAGGAAACTACTCTCGATATGCTGGGCAGAGCTAAGAGCGTTACCGTTACAAAGGAAGATACGATCATTGTTGACGGCGCCGGAGAAAAGAGCGACATATCAGCAAGGATCTCTCAGATCAGAGCTCAGATAGACGAAGCTACTTCAGAGTTTGACAAAGAAAAGCTTCAGGAAAGACTTGCCAAGCTTGCAGGCGGCGTTGCTGTTATTAAGGTAGGAGCTGCCACAGAAATGGAATTAAAGGAAAAGAAGCTTCGTATGGAGGATGCTCTCGCAGCTACAAAGGCGGCTGTTGAAGAGGGCATAATCTGCGGCGGCGGCTCTGCATATATCCACTGTATAGGCGCTGTTGAAAAGGTCTATAAGAAGCTTGACGGAGATGAAAAGACAGGAGCAGGCATCATATTAAAGGCTCTGGAATCTCCTCTTCGCCAGATAGTTGAAAACGCAGGTCTTGAAGGCGCAGTTATCATAAACAATGTTAAGGAAAGCAAGAAGGGCTATGGATTTAACGCTCTTTCAGGCGAATATGTTGATATGATAAAAGACGGTATCATCGATCCTACCAAGGTCACAAGAAGCGCTCTTCTTAACGCAAACAGCGTAGCGTCTACAATTTTGACTACGGAAGCTGTCGTAGCCGATGAAAAGACAGAAGAACCCGCTATGCCTGCAGGCGGCGGAATGGGAATGATGTAAAAATTCCAAAATATAAAAGGGCTGTCATAGACAGCCCTTTTCAGCGTGTCGATAAAATCGACACGCTTGAAAAAAATGATTGCGTTTCTTTCGGTTAAATTAAGGAGAAGAATATGAAAAATATACTTGAAGAAGCTTTAAAATACAAAGATGAATTAATAGGATATCGGCGCTATATTCACTCAAACCCCGAGGTGGGTTTTGATTTGAAAAATACAAAGACATATGTAAAGCAAAGGCTTATTGAAATGGGCTGCGATCCGAAGGACTGCGGACAGGCAGGCGTAGTTGCCTTAGTGGGAAATAAAGGCAAGACATTTATGCTCAGAGCCGATATGGACGCTTTGCCCGTAGAGGAAGAGGCAGATGTGGAATACAGATCCCTTAACGGCAATATGCACGGCTGCGGTCATGATATGCATACTGCTATGCTTTTAGGCGCAGCAAAAATATTGAAGGATCACGAAAAGGAAATGAAGGGCAGAGTAAAGCTTATGTTTCAGCCTGCTGAGGAGACCTTTGAAGGCTCTGCCGATATGATAAAAAACGGACTTCTGGAAGACCCTAAGGTAGATGCGGCTCTTATGATACACGTTATGGCAGGTATGCCTTTTAAGGCGGGAACGGCTGTTATATCTTCTCCCGGCGTAAGCGCCCCTGCCGCCGATTACTTTGAAATAAAAATACAGGGTAAAGGCTGTCACGGATCAATGCCCAATATGGGCGTGGATCCCGTGAATATTTCCGCCCATATCATAACGTCGTTACAGGAAATAAATTCAAGAGAACTGGCGCTTAGCGATCCTGCTGCGCTTACAATAGGAAGAATAAACGGCGGCTCGGCTTCAAATGTTATTCCGGACAGTGTGACTATCGGCGGCACCATAAGGACATACGATGAGGAAACGAGAAAATTTATAAAGAAAAGAATAACTGAAATTGCAGAGGGTACAGCCAATACGTTCAGAGGTTTTGCTCAGGTTCGATACACAAGCGGTTGTCCCACACTTGTAAATGACAAGATACTTTCCGAATGCGCAGAAAAATATACAAGAGAAATACTTGGCGCAGAAAGGACTTTTTCGGTTGCAAGGTTAAACGCCATGAGCGGAAACGGCATGAAGGGAACATCGGGATCGGAGGATTTTGCTTATATCAGTCAGAGAGTGCCTTCTATCATGATTGCTCTGGCGGCAGGCGAAACAAAAAAGGGCTATATATACGGTCAGCACCACCCCAAAGTAAAATTTGACGAGGAGGCTCTGCCCTATGGCAGCGCAATATATGCGTATAACGCAATGAGATGGCTTGAGGATAACGGTGAGTGATCTCTGCTGTCGGTAAGTCAAAAATCCCTTTGAATTTATGGCGATATATGTTATAATTCTTATCAGAGGTGATAAATATGAAGGAACAGATATATACGATACCCGTGAACGAAGGCTTTGAGGCAGGGGGAGAATGTCCCTTTTGCAATATGTATCATGCTCTTGAAAAGGACGCAATAGACTATATGCTGGGCGCTTCCTATATGGAAGACGATATACGGGCAAAAACAGATGCCACAGGCTTTTGCGGAAAGCATTTTGACATGATGTATAAGGAGCAGAACAGACTTGGAGTTGCTCTTATGGTACATTCTCATCTGCAAAAGATAAACAGAGATCTGCCCGCTCTTTGCGCCTCTCTTAAATCACAGGAGAAAAAGGGCTTATTCGGTAAGAATACCAAGGGCGAAAATGCGGTAAGTCAATATTTGGATAAAATAAATGCTTCCTGCTATGTATGTGACAGGATACGCAATAATTTTGACAGGTATTTTGATACGTTTTTCTTTATGTGGAAAAAGGACGATTCCTTAAAGGAAAAGGTAAAGGCGTCAAAGGGCTTTTGCCTTGAGCATTTTTCAATGCTGCTTGAACAAAGCGCAAAAAAACTTAAGGGTAAGGATCATGACGAATTTATAGACATTGTCGTACCTGTACAGCTTGAAAATCTCAAGCGCCTTGAGGGCGAGGTCGATCATTTTGTAAACAAGTTCGACCATAATTACAAAGACGCTCCCTGGGGTACTGCCAAGGACTCTCTTGTAAGGGCGATAACAAAGCTTTCAGGCGAATTTGTGGAGGAATAATATGACGTTTAAGGATTTGGACAATAAGGGAAAGCTGGAGCATATATGGGAATATTACAGGCTCAGGATATTTATTGTGGGTTTTCTTATAATAGCGGGTCTTTCCATAATATACACTATGTTTGTAAAGCCGCATCCCGATAATTACTGCGGTATAGCCATGTACGGTCAGTTTCTCTCAATGGCTGATGACGATGCGCTTACGGGGGAATTGGATAAGCTTCTGGGACTGGATCCCTCCAAGTATACTGTTGAAGTAGAGTGCTTCTATTCCGATGAAACGGATGTTATGATAGAGGCTGAGCTTAATCAGAAATTCAATACATATCTCTATGCCTCTCAGTTCAATATGATAATGGCTGACAGCGAGTATACAAATAAATTTATAGAGTCGGGCTATTATGTACCCCTTGAAAAATATATAGGAGCGGATGCCGTAAAGAAGCTTGATGAAAAAGGGCTTGTCCTTAGAGGAGCTGATCCCGAAACAGGCAAAAACGTACCTATTGCCGTAAAGCTTTCAAATTCCGCACTGCTTAAAAAATATGCGCTCTATCAGGATAGGGACAGCTATGTAGGTTTTGTGGTCATGCCCGAAGAGTATAAGGAAAGTACAGTTAAGACATTTAATATTATTATGGCTGAATAATAATATCGGCACAGCGTTCATAAGGATCTGCCGTGCCGATTTTTTTGCCTTTTTTAAATAAAATTTTTATTGAAAAAATCTGCCATTTTATCAAATGGAATTATATCCGTCTTGTCATAAAGGTCTGTGTGTACCGCATCCGGTATGATATAAAGCTCTTTGTTGTTGCCTTTCAGCTTTTTATAGGCATCCTTACCGAAATAGCAGGAGTGAGCCTTTTCTCCATGTACTATAAGCACGGCGCTTCTTATCTCATCACTGTAACACAGTATGGGCATATTTATAAATGAAAGAGAGGATGTAGTGTTCCAGCCGTTGTTTGAGTTAAGAGAACGCTTGTGATAGCCTCTCTCTGTTTTATAGTAATCATAATAATCTTTCACAAAAAAAGGCGCATCATCGGGCAGAGGATCGACTACTCCGCCTGCTCTTTGATATGTTCCGTTTCTGTAATCGGCTGTTCTTTGGGCATTGAGAGCTTTTTTCTGTTCATAACGGGCGTCGGCATCCATGGAATCAAAATATCCCTGAGCGCTTACACGGCACATATCGTACATTGTAGAAGCAACCGTTGCCTTTATCCTGGTATCTATCGCAGCGGCGTTTATTGCCATACCGCCCCAGCCGCATATTCCTATAATGCCTATTTTTTCGGGATCCACATTATCCTGTACGCTTAAAAAGTCCACAGCCGCACAGAAGTCCTCCGTGTTTATGTCGGGAGATGCAACATAGCGTGGTTCTCCGCCGCTTTCTCCCGTAAAGGAAGGATCGAAGGCAATGGTAATGAAGCCTTTCTCTGCCATTGTTTGAGCATAAAGCCCTGAGGACTGCTCCTTTACGGCGCCAAAGGGTCCGCATACAGCTATGGCAGGCAGTTTGCCCTTTACATTTTTGGGTTCGTACATATCGGCAGCAAGGGTAATGCCGTATCTGTTATGGAATTCAACTTTTTTATGGTTTACTTTGTCGCTTTTTGGGAAGACCTTGTCCCATTCGTTTGTCATAGTGAGCATAATAAGACATCCTTTCCTTATATATTTTATGATCATGATTTAATTATAACATTTGCTGTATAAATAAACAAAATACCTATATCTTATATCCTGTTATTCTTGACATAAATAACAGAACGTACTATAATATATTTGAGGCGATATTATGGAATTAAGAACTTTAAAATATTTTTTGGAAATAGCCAGGGAAGAAAATATGTCAAGAGCTGCCGAAAGGCTTCATGTTTCTCAGCCCACATTGTCTCGTACGATGAAGGAGCTGGAAGAGGAACTTGGACAGCAGCTTTTTACAAGAAGCAGCTACAGTATACATTTGACTGACGAAGGTATGCTGCTTAAAAGGAGAACAGAGGATCTTCTGGAAATGGCTGATAAGATAAAAGAGGAATTCAGGACTCTCGGAGATACAGTAAGTGGGGATATACACATTGGCTGCGCCGAATCTTACCTTATCAAGTATTTGGCAAGAGCGGTCAAAAATCTCAATGAAAAATACCCTCTTATACGGTATCACATAGTGAGCGGAGATACTGAACAGGTAAACGAAAAACTCAGTAAGGGAATATACGACTTTGCATTTATAGTCGAACCTCCCGATCTGTCAAAATATAATTATATAGAGATACCGGAAAGCAATATATGGGGCGTGGTAATACCAAAGGATCATCCCCTTGCCGAAAAAAGCGAAATAAGGGCTGAGGATCTTCTTATGTACCCGATATTCACATCAAGGCAGTCAATGGCTGCAGATCTGCCCAGATGGAACAGCGATATACTTGACAAGCTGAATTTTCTTGCGGATTTTAACCTTTCCAACAATGCAGCCGTTTTTGTGAGAGAGGGTCTTGGAGTTGCGCTTACTTTTAAGCATATTGTGGATACAAGCATAGAAAGCGGTCTTACATTCAGACCTCTGTATCCACCACTTGAGACCAAAATGTATATCATATGGAAAAAGTATCATATTTTTTCTCCTGCCGCAGAGGCTCTTTTAAAGGAATTCAGAAATGTGCTTCAAAGCAGTGAGGTATAAAATTTCAAAATTTGTTGTAAAAATTTATAAAATATTGTATACTAAAATAGACTATGGATATGGAGGTTAATTATGAATTTTATTAAACAGCTTATTACGGCTATATATAAATTTGAAAGCTATCCGGAGCTTATGAGGAACAAGACTTCAAGAGTGGTCGGCTATCTTGTTCTGTTTACAATACTTACAGCGATAATATCTTTTATACCCTTGGGCGTAAAGTATTCCCGGTTGGGTGGCATGAAGGGTATCACAGACAAATACATACCTGAATTTTCTGTTTCAGGCGGTAAGTTCAACTGCGAAAAGATAGATATCAACTCAAAGGAGACAGGACTCAGGATACTTATTGATACCGACAGCGATATAAAGGAAGAAATGGCTCAAGGCTATCAGTTCTACATTATGGCTGACAGTGACGATATGTTTATAGGCAACGGCATTCAAAAGCAGAGCTTTCATTTTGCGGACTTTAAAGACGAGCTGTCAAGCAATGATGTAAAGAATATACTTAACGGCAGGACATTTAAAATAATGTTTTTCTCAATAATGGGCATAAGTATACTTATATCGCTGCTTTTGGGTACGGCGCTCAATCTTGTTGTGCTGGCGCTTATAGGCAACCTTATAAATATGATACTTATAAAGGCGCAGGTAAAATTCGGTACCCTTATGAAGCTGGCTGTGTATGCAAGGACATTCCCCAACATATTGGCTCTTGTTATAGGTCTTGCAGGCTTTAGTTACAGCAGTATTATTACATGGGCGATCGCAGCCACATATATTTATATAGGACTTAAGAATTACAAAAAGAACAGCGGTATCATTATTGCCGAGCTATAGGAGGTGTGCCGCATATGGCATATCAGGCTTTATACAGACGCTTAAGACCACAGCGCTTTGAGGATGTTGTCGGTCAGGAGCATATTATAAGAACACTTAAAAATCAGATAGAAAAGGGCAGGATAAATCATGCCTATCTTTTTTGCGGCACAAGGGGTACAGGCAAGACCACTACGGCGAAAATATTTGCCCGTGCCATAAACTGTATATCGGAAGAGGGTACCAAGCCCTGCAATAAGTGCAGAGTATGTAAGGAGATACTGGGCGATACAGGCGTAAACGTAATAGAGATAGACGCTGCCAGCAATAACGGCGTTGAAAATGTAAGAACTATAATAGACGAGGTAAAATATCCGCCGACGGACTGTAAATACAAGGTCTATATTATAGACGAGGTGCATATGCTTTCGACAAGCGCCTTTAATGCTCTTTTAAAAACTCTGGAAGAGCCTCCCGAATATGCGGTGTTTATACTTGCCACCACAGATCCACAGAAAATGCCGGCAACTGTTCTTTCAAGGTGCCAGCGCTTTGATTTTCACAGGATAAGCAAGAGCGATATGGTATCCGTTCTGAAGGAATATATTAAAGGCGAAGGCGCCGATGTTACAGACGACGCCGTAGAATATATAGCGGAGATCTCTGACGGAGCCATGAGAGACGCCCTCAGTATATTGGATCAGTGCATAAGCTTTTATTTTGACAGACAGATAACTGCCGCCGATGTCAGAGAGGTTACGGGAGCGGCGGATACTTCGGTGTTTTTCGAGCTTATGAATGCCATAAATGACGGGGACTGCGGAAGGTCTATGGATATTGTAGACAAAATAGTGCTTCAGGGTAGGGATATCACTCAGTTTATAAACGATATCATAACTCATCTCAGAAACCTTCTCCTTGCCATATCTATCGGAAGAGAAAGCAAGGCTCTTGATTATTCAAAAGAGTATATTGATAAGCTTGTGCGTCAGGGGAATGCCCTTGGCTACGATTATATCATAAGTCTTATAAACAGCTTTTCCGGTCTTGGCAATTCGGTCAAATACAGCTTTAGCCCCAGAATACTTTTGGAGGTATGTATAATAAAGGCGTGCGATCCTGTTACAAGCTGCGATATGGGCAGTGTGGACAAAAGACTCAGGGAAATTGAAAATACCCTTGAAAAGGGCATACCGATAGTATCAAAAAGCGAGTCACAGCCTCCTCTCACCGAGAAAAAGAAGGAGCAGCAGCCTGTCGCTCCTGTGGAAAAGGCTGTTCCCGAAGATATAAAGAATGTTATAAACGGCTGGAAAAAGTTTGTAAAAAGTCTTGACAAGGGTGTGCTTAGGGCAATGCTTGCCAATGTTAAGCCTGCATATATAGACGAGGATATATTGACCATAGTATGTGTGAACAACGGTCCCAAGATGACTGTGGATAACCATATTGGGGAGATCTCTGAGCTTTTGAAGGGGTTCTACGGCAAGGAATTTAATATCAAAACTATGACCGAGGAACAATATACCGCCCGTCATATAGAAAAATACGGCGTCGGCGACGAGGAGGTAAAGGTCGTGGTGCAGGATGATTTTACAAAGGTATTCGGCAATATAGTTACCTTTGAGTAAGTACTTGAAAAACAGACCGAAATCAATTATACTATATTAAAACATATTGGAGGTAAATTATAATGGCAAGAGGATTTAACGGCGGCTTTGGCGGTATGAATATGAATAACCTTATGAAGCAGGCTCAGAAAATGCAAAAGCAGATGGAGCAGGCTCAGCAGGATCTGGAGACAAAGGAATTTGAAGTCACAAGCGGAGGCGGCGCCGTAAAGGTAATAATTACAGGCAAGAAGGTAATAAAGTCAATAGAGATAGATCCCGATGTGGTAGATCCCGACGATGTGGAAATGCTTCAGGATCTTGTTTTGACTGCCGTAAACGAGGCTATACGTCAGGCTGACGAGGCGGCTGCTTCGGCTATGGGCGGTATTGCAGGCTTAGGCGGAGGTATGCCGGGGCTTTTCTAGGAGTGAACGAAAATGAATTACTACGGAGATTCTGTAAATAGGCTTATAGAGCAGCTTTCAAGACTGCCGGGTATCGGCGGCAAATCAGCCCAGAGGCTTGCATTCCATATTATAAGTATGCCTAAGGAAGAGGCAAAGGCTCTTTCGGAGAGCATTATGCAGGCCAAGACAGAGGTAAAATACTGTTCCGTATGCTGTAATCTTACGGATTCGGATCCATGCGGCATATGCTCGGATCAAAGAAGGCAAAAAGATGTGATAATGGTCGTGGAAAATCCAAGAGATATGGCAGCCTATGAAAAGACAAGAGGATATAATGGGCTTTATCATATACTTCACGGAGCCATAGCCGTTACAAAGGGCATAGGTCCCGAGGATATAAAAATAAGGGAACTTGTAAGGCGTATAAACGATGATATAAAAGAAGTCATTATAGCTACCAACCCTACTGTTGAGGGAGATGTAACAGCCGCCTATATAAGTAAGATATTAAAGCCTTTGGGAGTCAAGGTCACAAGGATCGCAAACGGCGTGCCTGTGGGAAGCGACTTGGAATATATAGACGAGGTCACACTTTCAAGAGCCTTGGAAGGCAGAAGCGAAATGTAAAGGAGTAATACTATGCGAGTTATAGAACCGTCATATATCATAGAGGATGAACTGGATCCTCAGAGAATGATGAAAACAATAGAGCGCGCAGGAAGGACCTGCTATAAAAGCGAGGGCAATATTTCCGAAGGTAGCGCAGAGAAATTTATTGCCAATATTATAGGCAGAGGACATGAATCGGTAATAGAGCATGAAAAAATAACTGTCAGATTCATATGCGACAGAGGCGTTACCCATGAGCTTGTAAGGCATAGGTTAGCCAGCTATTCCCAAGAAAGCACAAGATACTGCAATTATGCCAATGATAAATTCGGCAATGAGCTTACATTTATACGCCCTTGCTTCTGGAATGAGAGTACAGAGGAGGGCAAGAGCAAAATGGCAGTATGGAAAGAAGCCATGGAGAATATTGAAAGAGAATATAACGAGCTTATCGCCATGGGCGCAAAGCCTGAGGAGGCAAGAAGCATACTTCCCAACAGCCTTAAGACAGAGATAGTTGTGACTATGAATTTAAGGAGCTGGAGACATTTCTTTGAGCTGAGGACTTCCGAAAGGGCGCATCCACAGATAAGGCAGATAGCAAATATGCTTTTGGCAGATCTTAAGACTCAGTTGCCGGTAATATTCGGAGATCTTTAGAATGATAAATTAAGACAGCGTTTTATACTGAGTTCAGTTTGAATATTTTTATACAATAATAAAAGGGGCTGTGGGCAAACACCGTTTTATCGGTATTTGCCACAGCCCCTTAAGCTTTTTGATTATTTCTGAACTAAATGTACAGCAAAGCCGCCGAACTCTTCCTTTAAGTAGATAGCAGTAGTCTTGCCGTTCTTAACAACAGCAGTGTCGTAATCGAATTCTCCGCCCATTGCTTCAATATAGTTGATAGCTCTGTCCATATAGTTGGTAGCAATAGCGATATGTCCGTTCTTGCCTAAGAACATTTGCTTTCTTACTTCTATGCCGCTTGAAGCGAAAACAGCAGAGTTGCCGTTCTTGATAGGGAAGTTGAAAAGCTTGTTGAATCTCTCGGCGATAGCCATAGCGGCTGCCTCGTCGGGAGTATTGATGCCAACATGTACCATTTCAAGACCGAGCATTGTGGAAACAGCTTCCTTACAAAGAGCAACTATCTCGTCAAACTTACCTTCGTCGATAAGCTTGCCGGGAACCATCCAGCTACCGCCGCAGCATATGATCTTGTCATATTCAAGATAGCTGTTTAAGTTAGCTGCATTGATACCGCCGGTAGGCATAAATTTAAGAGATGTATATGCAGCAGCCATACTCTTTATCATCTTAAGACCGCCTGCAGCTTCTGCAGGGAAGAACTTAACTACCTCAAGACCAAGATTTACGGCATGGTTAAGGTCGCTGGGGTTAGCGGTACCGGGAGTGATAAGGTAACCCTTTTCGTTACAATAGCTAACGATCTCGGGATCTAAGCCGGGGCTTACAAGGAACTGAGAACCTGCGGCAATTGCTCTGTCAGCCTGATCTTTTGTCAATACGGTGCCTGCGCCAACGATAAGCTCGGGAACGGCATCAGCCATTCTCTTGATAGCTTCCTCGGCAGCAGCGGTTCTGAAAGTGACCTCTGCACAGGGGATGCCGCCTTCTACAAGAGCCTTTGCCAAAGGAACTGCCTTATCTGCGTCATTGATAACTACAACAGGTACTATACCTATTGCGCTTAATTTTTTTAATACATCATTCATTTTTGATAAACCACCTTTCATTCTTTATATATTATTCAGCATTTTGCCTAATTTGATTGTAACACGACTGTAATATAAAGTCAATAATCAACATTTAATATAAGGTAAAATTATTAAATTTTTACATATTTTATACTTGTTGCCAATATAAAAAGATGTTATTATTAAGTATATTTTCTTATAGGGAGTGGATATCATGTCGTATAAGAGCAAGGGATATATTATGGTAATAATAGCTGCCGTCCTCTGGGGCTGCGGCGGGATAGCGGCGCAGGAACTCTATAAAATATCCGAGATACCTTCTCTTTTTGTTGTTTTTCTGAGGATGACAGCAATGGCAGTCGTATTTTTGCCTGTTTCGATTATCAGAAAAAAATGCGATCCCTTCGAATGCTTTAAAAATAAAAAAGACATACTTGTTCTTTTGTTTTTTTCCATAATAGGCAGCGCCTATGTACAGTATTCCTATTATGAGGCAATAAGATATTCCAATGCGGCGACAGGCACGGTATTGCAATATGCCGCTCCTATATTTGTGCTTGTAGCCATGGCGTTCATAAACAGAAAACTGCCGAGGCTTTTGGAGATCTTATGCGTTGTGATGGCAGTCGCAGGTATTTTTCTTATATCCACACATGGCAGCACAAAGACTCTGGCTATTTCTCCCAAAGCACTGTTTTTCGGTATTACGAGCGCTATGGCTTATGCCTTTTACAGCATAGAGCCTGTAGGCTTTATAAAAAAATACGGTTCAATGTATCTGCTGGGCTTTTCATCCCTTATTTCGGCATGCCTTCTGCTTTTATTTGGACTTGTGGACATATATATCATAAAAACGGCGCAGGAGCTTTTTTATGTTGTTTTTATAGTGATATTTGCCACGGTCTGCACTTTCAGTCTTTTTCTGGCAGGACTGGCACGCATAGGTCCCACTACCGCTACGGTGCTGAGCGCTCTTGAGCCTCTTGTATCAACGCTTTTGTCGGTGCTTCTCTTTTCGATAGGGTTTACAGCCGCAGACGGCATAGGCATATTTATGATAATGGCTGCTGTGTTGTTATTAACTCTCTATGGCAGTAAAGATAAAAAAATGTAAAAAAATGAGGATAACAATTTTAATATATCTATTGCAAATATTTGTCATATATGGGAAAATATATGTATACTTATATCATAAGAGGCAAAATTATGGATCTATCAATCATTATAGTAAATTACAATACAAGAGCCTTGACGACACAGACCGTCAGATCTGTTCTGGATACCACTTCGGGCATAGATCACGAAATTATAGTAGTGGATAATTCCTCAAAGGAAAAGGAATATTTCACTATGGATAATCCCCGTGTAAAAATATTGAGCAAGGTTGAAAACAAGGGCTTCGGACATGCCTGTAACATAGGCACGAATGTGGCAATAGGCAGATACATACTTTACTTAAATTCAGATGTTATAATGCAGAGCGGTACTCTCAGAAGTACAGTGGAATATATGGACAGGCACAGGGATATCGGCTGCCTCGGTATAAAGACCGTGCTTAAAGACGGATCCTTTGACCATGGGTGCAAGAGAGGTTTCCCAACTCCCTTCAACAGCTTTTGCTATGTACTCGGACTGCATAAGCTATTTCCCAATGTAAAAAAATTCGGCGGCTATACTCTTTCATACCTGAGCAATGAAGAAACAAATGAAGTGGACAGCGTAAGCGGTGCATTTATGCTCATACCGAGGACTGTGCTTAACAAGGTAGGTCTTTTTGACGAGAGCATATTTATGTACGGCGAGGATATAGACCTTTGCTATAGGATAAAGCAGGCAGGCTACAAGGTAGTGTACTATGCCGACGCATGGATGATACACCTGAAGGGGCAGAGCGGACTTCATACAAAAAGTCCTGTTGTAATAAAGCATTTTCACAATGGTATAAAGCGATTTTACGATATGTATTACAAGGACAAGCACAGTTTTATCGTGACATTTTTAATGCATTTTGCTATAAATGTGAGATATGTCGTTACGCTGCTGAGATCCAAGCTGAGCAGATAAAAGGAAGGATAATATGAGCATTGATATTTTAATGGCTGCGTACAACGGCGAAAAATATATTGCCGAGCAGATAGAGAGCATACTTGGACAGACGGTAAGGGATTGGCGACTTATAATATGCGATGACTGTTCGGAGGACAACACTGTCGAAATAATAAAAAAATACAGATTTAAAAATAAGGACAGGATATTTCTCTATGAAAACGAAAAAAATTCCGGCTCTCCAAAAACAAATTTTTTCAGGCTCATAAAAATGTCTGACGCAGACTTTATTTTTACATGCGATCAAGACGATATATGGAAGTCGGACAAGATAGAAAAGACACTTAAAGGCTTTGACGATAACGATATACCTACTCTTGTGCATACGGATCTGACAGTGGTAAACGAGGATAAAAAAGTAGTGTTTCCTTCCATGATAAGATCGCAGCACATAGATGTAAAAAGAGATAAGCTTAACGAGCTTATAGTGCAAAATGTTGTAACGGGATGTACAATGGCGTTTAACAGAAGGCTTGGGGACATCCTAAAAGAGCCCGATGTTATACCCGTTCATGACTGGTGGATAGCGGCTACGGCATCCATATACGGTCAGATACGATTTATAAACGAGTCTACAATATATTACAGACAGCATGGGGACAATCAATGCGGCGCCCAGAATATGGACAGCGGCAAGTATATTGCAGGCAGGATAAAAAACAGCAAAAGATCCGCATATATGCTGGAGCTTGGCTATATAATGGCTGAGGAGCTTATGGATAAATACAGACTTCCGTCAAAGTACATACCTATGCTTAAGGCATATGCTTCCATGAAGAACAAAAATAAGGCTGAAAAGATAGGAATTGTATTCAAATACAATATATGGAAAAGCGGTATCATAAGAAAGCTGGGTCAGTTATATTTCCTTTAGGAGGCTTGCTATGAAAACTATGAGTGCGGCTGTTGTGAAAAAGATACTTTCCTACGGCAAAGAAAGGGGTATCAGATCCCTTGCCATAAAGCTTAAGGAAAGGCTGGAATACAAAAAAGCAACAGATCGGTATATGAAAAGTCATATAATAAACCATGACGAACTTGAGGCGCAAAAAAATACAAAGTATAAAAGAGATACTCTCATAAGCATATGCGTGCCTCTTTATAATACAAAACGAGAATATCTGGAACAGATGCTCAGATCCGTTATAGATCAGAGCTATCCCCATTGGGAGCTTTGTCTTGCCGACGGCAGCTCGGGGGGATATACATATATTGAAGCTATTGTAAAGGGCATAGGCGACAAAAGGATAAAGTATAAAAAATTATCTGTCAATAAGGGAATAGTTGAAAACAGCAACGAGGCATGCGCCATGGCTTACGGCGAATATATAGCTCTTTTGGATCATGACGATGTACTTAGCCCCGACGCCCTTTATTATATTAAAAAGGAGATCGACAAAGGAGCGGATTTTATATACTCCGATGAGGCAAGCTTTTCTCGGTCGGTAAAAAAGCCTGATATAATACATTTTAAGCCTGATTTTTCAATATTTGATCTAAGAGGGAATAATTACATATGCCATATTTCGGCGTTCAAGAAAACGCTTTTTGACGCTGTGGGCGGATTCAGACAGGGCTATGACGGAAGTCAGGATCACGACCTTATATTAAGGCTTTGCGAAAAGGCGACAAATATAGCTCATATCCCCAGAGTGCTGTATTTTTGGAGGGTACACCCGGATTCTGTGGCTATGGATATAAGCGCAAAGCCCTATTGCCTAACTACGGGAATAAGAGCTGTACAAAGTCACCTTGAAAGGATGAAGATAAAGGCTGAGGTAACAAATGCGGCGGAGAATGCATCCGTATACAGGGTAAAATACTATACCAATATAAAACCTGCGGTCATAAATGATATTGAGAATATAAAAGGCGTTACCAATGAATACATAATAGTTGTCAGACCCGAAATAACCGTAAGCGCAGATTCCCTTACGGAAATATGCCGTATACTTCAGCTTGAAGGCGTAGGCATGGTCGGAGGCATGGTAAAAGAAAAGGGCAGGATAAAATACGCCACCCTTAAGACCGAAGGAAACAGACTTGTGTCCGAGTATGAAAATACGTCCGTATTAAGCGACGGATATATGAAAAGGCTTAAATATGCCCAGTCAGCCGAGGCGCTGCCCTGCAGGTTCTTTGGCATAAGAAGATCCGTTTTGGAGGGCATGGGATATTTCAACGAGGATATGTGGGAGGATGACAAGACTGTTGATATGTGCCGAAGGTTAAGAAAGTGCGGCTATGAAATAGTATTTGATCCATACGCTGTGGGAGAGATAAAGAGGTGATGGTGTTGACGGATATAACGGTATTTAATATTATAAGCTTTGTGTTTGGCATAGCTGCTCTTGCTATCCCTGTTGCGGTAAGCTTAAAAAGAGGTAAATGCACTTTACGTCCCTCTGTGCTGAGTCTGAGCGCATATGTAATGGCGCTTATATCCCAGCTTTTTGCAATAGGGGCAAGAGCCGATATACAGGATTGGACAGGCATTTCCGACACTATAGGCTTTATTTCTTCTACCGCCTTGCTTGTAGGCGTTGTAATTATTATCCTTAATTGCATATTGATAAAGATAAAAAGCTGAGAGATAACATTGTATATCTCTCGGCTTTTTTGCGTAAAAAATACCATTATTTATCTTTTTATGCTTCACTTAAAAAGGACAATGATATCAAATATGATACAATGAAGTCAAATTAAGAAAATATTAAAAGTCAAATTAAGAAAATATTAAATTTTCTTGACCAAAAGATTAATAGATGTTATAATTTTCATAATAGGATAATAGGTATTGCCTGTGCAGACAGTAGATATATGGCGCATGCTCGCCATATAGTATATTGTAGGTGCAACGCAAGCCTAAAATCTATATAATTTAAAAAAAAGAAAGGAACACTCTATGAAGTTCAGAAAAAATTTATTTAAAAAAATAAGTGCCGGTATAGTGGCATCGGCTCTTCTGATCCAGAGCGCAGTTATCCCCGCTGTGGAGCTTGATTCTGCTCTGGAGCCGGATACAGAAGATCTGTACAGTATTTCCGACGTGAGTAGCTTTGGTATCAATATCAATCTGGATCTTCCGTCTCCGGGAGATACTTTTCATGTTGCGCTTTCCGATAAGGACAGCAATACAAACCACAGCATAGATATAGTAACAAATGCTGCTGGTACTGCGGCATCGGGCATTATCAACAATATTCCCGTGTCCGTAGATGAACCTCATTCAAGTGATTATACCCTTACCGTAACGGCTGACGGGTACGCAACATATACTCAGCCCGTAACGATAAAGAAGGGTCTTACAACAAAAATAGAGCTTAACAACAGCAAGCAAAAAAATGACCTTTTGGGTCCCAACGCAACGGTAAAGCATGCTGTTATGCCCATAGGCGACTTAGATGGCAATAATGTTGTCGATAACAAAGACGAACACATTATAATGGACGCTATCGACAGCAATACGACTGACGTGGCATTTGACCTTAACGGCGATCAGTCTGTAAATATTGCGGATCTTGCCTATGTTACCCTTAACAAGGGCGAAGTTGTTACCGCTCCTACACTCAGCATAATCTCCGCAGAAAATATTAAGGCGGAAGCAATGGAGGGTACAAAGATAATAGGCGAAGGAAGTATCGATGATCTGATACAGAGCCAAGGAAGTTCCGTTCAGCTTGCCCCTGCAGATGCGGAGGCAGATATTTCCGAAAAGAATCCCGTAGAGTTAGCGCTTAATATAAATGATGACGCACCTGCAGAGTCCAAGCAGGCGGCAGGTATAGTTATAAAGCCTCCTGCAGGCTCAGAAAACCGTATAACCGCAGGTACGATACTTGTGCAGGGAGCTGAGCTTGACGAAAACGGTCAGGAGATAAAAGACCCTGCAACAGGGGAAGTCAAGATAAAGGATTTTGAAATACCTATAAAGGATGAATCTGCAAGCCCTATAATAAAGCCTATATTTGCAGAACTCTTTGCTTCTCCCGACAGCATTGCGACAGTAGAAAGCGACGGTACCGTAGTTGTAAATATCGGTTCTCAGATCGCAATAAAGAAAGTTACCATTAAGGTTACAGGCTCAAGCACAAAGCTTGTGGATATAGCAGAGGTAGAGTTTGTAAACAATATGGAGGATAGGATCCCTGAACCCGAGCTCAATATCCCTGAAATAACAAAGGACTCTATAAAGCAGGTTGAAGCAGGTCTTTATCCCAAGTTTGAATTCGGCTGGACAAAGCAGACGGGCATTACAGGATACGAAGTCAGCGTAAGCCAAGGCGGAAGCCAGCAGATAATACCTACAAATGATACAAAGATTAAGGTTGGATCCCTTAACGGTTCCGATCTTAAGCAGTATGTTCTTTATACCTTCCGTGTTCGTTCCGTAAACGGAGACTGGAAGAGCCAGTGGTCAGCAGCCGAGACTATTGAAATGGATTCAATGGGCGCTAAGCCTCCCAAGACAGAAAATGCCAAGGCAGAGGCTAAGATCGAATCTGTTTTGGTAAGCTGGAAGGCTACTATGCACAGTCAGTGGTACAGCGTTCATTACAGAGAGGTCGGCGCAGGCGAATATACGGTAGTTGACAATATTGCCGCTACAAGTTATACAATACTGAATCTTAAGCCAGATGTGGAATACGAGATCTACGTAATAGGTCATAACAGCTATGGCGCAGGCTCATCCTATGATCTTCTCAAGGCAACGCCTGTGGCGTCAAACGATGTTACGCTGCCTCAGCGCAAGGTCATAAACAAGTCTAACGGCAGAGGTCAGCTTATGACTCATATAAAGAGCGTAGAATACAGCACTGCTGACAGCAGATGTACTCTTGTAGGCGATACAAACGCTCCCGTAGATAATAATCAGGATACATATACGGCAGTTGCCGATTGGGATACGGGAAGTACTTACGGCTTTTTTGCAAATCCCATAATTACCCTTGATCAGAAATATACTATCGACACTATCAGATTTACTTCAAGCGGCAGCCAGCCCTCAAGCTATGCCGCAGGAGCTATAAGATACAAGGATGATAAGGGCGAATGGCAGAAGATAAGAGGCAGTCTTTCAAAGAAGACCGATAAGGACAACAACACATTCTATACTCTTATTGCAGACGCTCCCATTTATTCCGATACTTTCCAGCTCTGTCTTGAGACTTGGGGAGGCAGAATGGTAACAATAGCCGAAATGAGATTTTATGAATATGAAGATCTTGCCACAAGGATCAACGATATGTATGCAGACGATATGCATATCTCTCTTAAGGATAACGTAACGATAAACACTAT
Organism: uncultured Clostridia bacterium; assembly: GCA_947624015.1. GTDB lineage: Bacteria > Bacillota > Clostridia > Lachnospirales > CAG-274 > CANPXH01. The sequence continues at coordinate 62,183 of CANQIA010000008.1, read as the reverse complement.
AAATGATTTTAAGAAAGAGCTTGAAGTAATAGATGAGGAAAGCGGCGAGCTTTATCCGGAACATGACAATCTCCTTCTTGAGGTGGAGTATGCAGAGCAGCTTCTTAATACTTCGGGTCTTAACGATATAATAGACGTTGATACTACCGTATCAGCCAAGTACGACGGTCATGATGACTTTGCGATGCCTCTTACGGACTATCAGCCCATAGGCGTTGCGGCAGAATCAGGTACAGAGCTTGTTATTTACTTAGGCTCCGCCACAGATGCAAGAGGCGTTAATACAGGTCTTAAGCTTGTTGCCACCCAGATGCACAATGATTCTTCATTTAACTGGGCAAAGGAGATAACAACTCTTAAGGTAGGACGTAATGTGATCAAGGTTCCTCAGATGGCTTCATACGCAGATCGTGAGAACGGCGGTTCTCTTTACGTTCAGTGGACAGGTGTAAACAACCGCAGGTATTCCCTCAGAGTAAGCGGAGGTACAAAGATACCTGTACTCAACGTTGCCAACAAGACAGGTCAGGAGAGAAGCTCCGCTGTTGAAGAATATGTTTCAGAGCTTAAAGCTCATGTGGATAAACTTCAGAGCATACACAGCGAAAAGCATACGGCTTCAAAGTCCTATGATGAAAGAAACTGTGTTGCGAATCTGACCGAAATAGTTATGAACAATATGATGTACTCTGTTCCCGCCTCTAAGATATTGGAAGGTATCGGTAACGGCGGCGCTTCTAAGCTGGAAACTGCCATTGAGGGTATGGAACAGCAGATAGACTTGTTCTATCAGTACAAGGGTCTTAACAAGAATGAAAATTACGACAAGGATGGAAATCTGTCTACGGAAAGCCCTAACAGATATCCTATGCAAAGACTTAATATTCGTTATCACGCTATGTTTGCGGGAGCATTTATGTATGCAAGCGGCAAGCATATAGGTATCGAGTACGACAGTGTTCCCGAACTTGTTTCATTTGCTCCTATTGTTGCAGATGATATGGGCAAAAAGGAATCAGGTCAGCTTTCTGGCTGGGGAATTGCTCATGAGATGGGTCACGTTATAAATAACAGAAATTATGTGGTGGCAGAGGTTACAAATAACTTCTTCTCACTTCTTGCCACTCAGTCAATCGACAGAATAAACTTCAACGAGGTTTATAAAGTGGTAACAAGAGGCAGCATAGGCGCTGTGCCTAAGGGTATGACCTTGGGTATGTACTGGCAGCTTCATTCCTACTTTGACAATTATTATGATTATAAGATGTTCGACAGCCTTGACCAGCAGCTTGCAAATAACTTCTATGCTCGTATGGATGCATACAGCAGAGATCCCGCAAGCGCTCCGATACCACAGGGAGTCGATGCTGAATCCGCAATACCTCTTGTAATGACCAAGAGTACAAGCGACAATCTTATAAGACTTGCTTCAGCGGCTGCCAAGAAGAATCTTATACCGTTCTTTGAGGCATGGGGCTTTGCATATGACAAGGATACTCAGGCATATGCTTCACAGTTCCCGACAGAAGATAAGAAGATACAGTACTTTAACGATGACGCAAGAGATTATAAGCTTAAAGGCGGAAACGGTATGCCTTCAGGCACAAGCATAACTGCAGAAATGGTGACCGAGCATCCCGAAAATGTAGTTTCTTCAAATGAGATCAAGTTTGAGCTTACAAATAATGGCGGAGACGCTATGCTTGGCTATGAGATAATCAGAAACGACGTTCCCGTAGCGTTTGTTCCCGCTAGCGAGACATCCTACACTGATGTGATCACAACAGGCAACAATATGGTCTATGAATATAAGATAATAGGCTATGACAAACTTCTCAATACTACCGCTGCCGTTGATATTGCTCCCGTTAAGGTAAAGCATGACGGTACCATCGGCAGAGAAAACTGGTCTATCGAGACCAATATGAAGTCTGATGCCGATACGGAGGTAAAGGCAGACGGCAACAGTGAATATTGCGAAGATACTTATATTTCATCTATTCCTTCTATTATCGGTCAGGGTAATGGGGAAGGATATACAGGCGCAGTGCCTGCTCCCAAGAAGGAAGACGGTACTCTTGATGAAACTGCCGAAAAAGCTCCTGCCGAGTTCGTAATAAACCTTGGCAAGGAGGAGCAGGTGACAGCTATCAAGTATAATGGCGCCGCTTCCAAATTTGCAGTATATGTAAGTGAAGATAACTCTAACTGGACTAAGGCTAAGGATATAGACTACAAGGGCAATGGCGAGCAGACATTCTATTTCAACAATCCTGAGGAACCGGGATATATGTATATATACAATGCAAGCTTCGTTAAGGTAGTTTATGAAGCTACCGAGGCAAGCGTAAGCAGCGTTAATATATTGGGTCCCACAAGCGATAATGTAGAGCTTGTACCTTTAGGTATAGGCAAGCTTGAAAAGCCTTATACTTATGATCTGTCAGATCCTAAGGCTTACACCATTCCTGCCGGCTCAGTAATATTTACGGGTCAGTACAAGGGCAGCCCTGCATACAATGTAGTTAAGCTCCTTGAAGGAGAAAAGAGAAACGAAAAGACCATAGTTGACGGTTATCAGATCATTCTTGCCACTCCTCCGAAGAACGGCGAGCTGGGCGATGTATCCGACGGTACATGGATCTATTGGATAGAACCGGATGATGATAATTACAAAAATATTCCTTCCGTTATAAGCGCCGAGCTTTACAGAGTTGACAATGCCCTTACTCTTGAAGGCGAGAGAATGGTAAGTAATACTCTTAATGTAAATGTTCCCGCATTTGACCAGCTTCCGTCTATTGAGATAAAGGCTGACCCGTTAGAGGGTTCATCCGAAAATCTTGCAGCATTTTCAGAGGGCGGTGCTTCAGAGGAATATGCTCCCGTAAACTATTCCGCATCTGTGTCTTCAGGCAGCGAAAGCTCAGACTATATGGCAGGTACGGAAGATAACGGAGGCACAGAAGGCGGTCTTCCCGCAGAGGATGAATATGACTATGGTTTTGCATTCCACAGAAGCGAAAACGGCAGAGAGGCTGAAATGGAGCTTAAGCTGGAGGACGAAGCCATTAACACAATTGCATTCCAGACTGAGTTCAACATTGAAGATCTTGGCGCCAAAGCTACTCTTGAGTGGTCAAATGTTGTTGAAGAAAGAGCGCTCCTTAAGGAATATCGCTATGCAAACGGCAAGCTCAATATTTATGTTGTAGCCGACAGCGATCTTCTGGATCAAGGCAATATTGTAGTAGGAACTCTTAAGCTTGAGGCAGAGGGCGACGCAAGAGATATACTTGTTATCGTTGAACAGGGACAGACGATAAGTCTTCACGATGACTTTACACTGGTAAATTGGCAAGAGATAAATGGTATCACAAGCCTTAGAGCAGGCGCAGAGATCGACGGCTCAACCGAGACCGACGTTGATAAATCAGATGTAAAGGCTGAAAGAAACGGCAACAGCATTAACTTTATAGCAGGCATAAGCAGTCTTGATTATGCCGAAGCAGGCTTTATATTTAAGTCAGGCGCTAAGGAAGTTACTAAGCCGATAGCTGTGGCAGGCACAGATAATAATAAGGTATTTGGTTCTATTGCCGGTTCCGCAGTTATGCCGGGAGACTTTGGCAAGGAATACGAATATGCATTTACAATTACGGATGTTCCTGACGATGCCGAGATAGAAGTAACGCCTTATGTTGTTAAATTAGATGGTAAAACAAAGGTTCTTTCTGATACCAAGACCTTCAGTCTCGGTACATTACAGTAAGGAGGCGGTATAATGAAGAATTATGTTAAGCCTGAAATGACAGTTTCACTGTTTATAGCTGAAAATATTATTACCGCAAGCGGTACTGCTACAAATAAGCTTATTGACGGGGGCAGCAACGGCGAGCCTATGACGGAAAGCTATGGCAGTGTTTTTGGCGGCAAATAAAAAAGGGCTTTATATCAAAGCTATTAATAAAAAGGCTCGATCTTTTCGGATCGAGCCTTTATCGTGTCGATAAAATCGATACGCTTTTTTGCATTTCTTTCAGTTATCCGGCGTTTATACTGCGCAAAAAAACAATTATTTGCCTCTGCCAACCGCAAATAAATATCAAAAGAAGGTCAAGAAAAAAAGGGCTGTGGCAAACACCGTTCGCATTTGCCACAGCTTCATATACCTGTATTAAAATTTCAAATACAGCGTCTTTAATTTTTTGAGGAAAATATTTTTTTGATATTGGCAAAAAAGCCTGTATCGTCTAATGCTTGATATTCTATATATTTGCCTGTGCCTACTGCCACACAGCTTACAGGGTCATCGGCAATAATACATTTTATCCCTGTTTCTTCTTCAATGACTTTATTGAGCCCTGACAGAAGAGAACCGCCGCCTGTAAGCACTATACCTCTGTCGGAAACATCGCCTGCCAGCTCCGGAGGAGTTTGTTCAAGCACATATCTTACGGCGTCTATGATTGCCGTAACAGATTCCATAAGGGCTTCGTTTATTTCCGTTGAGCTTATTTCAAGAGTCATGGGAAGTCCTGATGTTATGTTCCTGCCCCTTACCTCAAGGGTGGTAACAGGGGCATTCTTATCTGCCGTTCCTATTATTATCTTAAGATTTTCGGCAGTCCTTTCTCCTATGAGCATATTGTGCTTTCTTCTCATATATCGCACAATGGCGTCGTCAAATTTATCTCCCGCTATTTTAAGAGAGGTAGAGGCAACTATGCCGCCTAATGAAATTACGGCAACATCGGTGGTACCGCCGCCTATATCGACTACCATACTTCCGCAGGGACGTGTTATATCAAGTCCTGCGCCTATGGCAGCCGCAATAGGCTCTTCTATAATAAACACCTGACCTGCACCTGCGTTTTTGGTTGAGTCCTGAACGGCTCTTTTTTCAACTTCCGTTATACGGCTGGGTACGCATACTGCTATTCTGGGCTTTTTAAACCAATTGCTGCCAACGGACTTATCTATAAAGTATCTTATCATTCTTTCGGTCACTTCAAAGTCCGATATTACGCCGTCTCTCAAGGGTCTTATTGCCGCAATGTTGGCAGGTGTCTTGCCAAGCATTTTGCGGGCTTCTTCTCCCACTGCCACAATAGTACGCTTATTTTCGTCTACCGCAACAACAGACGGCTCCTGGAGTACTATACCTTCGCCCTTACTATATACAATTACACTGGCTGTTCCCAGATCTATGCCAATATCATTGCCTAACAACATATACTACTTCTCCTTTTCATCGGCGTCTTCATTTTTTGCCGTTAAAATTATCTTAAGCTTTTCTATTCGGTTTTTATCTATTTCCTCAATATAGAACTTGGCGTTTTTGTCTTCCACTATTTCGCCCTTGTCGGGAAATCTGCCCAATATGGCAAGTACATAACCGCCTATGGATTCTATATCGTCATTTTCAAAGTCGGTACCCAATGCTTCGTTAACATCGTCCAGCTTTGTACTTCCGTCTACAAGATATTCGTCTTCCCTGATAGGGGTGATCTCCTCTTCATCATCTCTTATTTCGTCGATAATATCTCCAACTATCTCTTCGATAAGATCCTGTAAAGTGACTATACCGGCTGTTCCGCCGTATTCGTCAAGAACTATTGCCATTGATATGGAGTTTTTCTTCATACCGGCAAAGAGCTTTGAGCAAAGCTTGGATTCGTAGGTAAAATACGGCTCCTTGTAATAATCGGACACCTTGAAATTCTCTGTATTTTCCAGAAGCATAATATCCTTAAAGGATAGTATGCCCACAATATTGTCGTTTGTTTCACTGTAAACAGGTATACGGGTAAACTTTTTTTCCCTAAAGGTCTTTACGGCATCCTCATAGCTTATGTCATCGGGAATGGAAACTATATCTATACGGGGAACCATTATCTCCTCGGCGGTGGCATTACCGAAATCCACAACATTTGTGATCATTTCTTTTTCATCGCCTTCAAGTACTCCCTCCTCGTGACTTACATCCACCATGGTCCTGAATTCATTTTCGGTCACCATGGGGGCTTCCTTGACCTCGCCGCCGATAAGCTTGAATATAAGCTTTGTAATGGCATTGAGTATTATAACAAGGGGAGTAAATATGACCATAAGAGCAGCAATAGGCTTTACTGCAAACTGACTCATTTTTTCACAGTTGTCTTTGGCGTATGTCTTGGGAGTGACCTCGCCGAATATAAGTACAAGAACGGTAAGCACGCCTGTGGCAATGCCGGCGCCTTTGCTCCCGAAAAGATCCGTGGCTATCAAGGTGCCTATGGCTGCCGCCTCTATATTCACAATATTATTGCCTATAAGTATTGTACTTAAAAGCTTGGCAGAGTTGTCCGTTACTTTTTGTATAAGCTTGGCGTTTTTGGCTCCTTCCTCTACCATGGCTCTTATTCTGATTTTGCTAAGGGAGGTCAGAGCAGTTTCAGAGCTTGAAAAAAAGCCTGAGAGAGCCAGACACACAAATAAAATAATAATTCTCGACAGATACTGGGAACTTTCCGAGTCGCCCATTAAAACCACACTCCTAAAATAAAATACAAGAATACATTATTTAACAAATACAGTATAACACAATTTCATGGATTTTCCAATAAAAATTTACTATTTTATAAAAATTACTCTTTAAATATTCATTTATTAATGATATAATTAGAAAAGAGAAGGGAAAAGGAAGTTATTCTTATGAAAAAGGGAAACCTTCATACGCTGCATGGCGGAGATCTGGATGAGATCTCAAGAATATATGGCATCGACAAAAAAGATATACTTAACTTTAGCGGCAATGTCAATCCTCTCGGATTGCCCTTGTCTGTTAAAAATGCCATTATAAACAATCCCGATGCGGCAGTCAATTATCCTGATGTTTCATATGTAGAGCTGAGAAGGGCGATAGGAGAATACACAGGCACCGATCACGAGCATATTGTTGTGGGAAACGGCTCCACAGAGCTTATTTCTCTTTTTATAAAGATCACGGCGCCTAAAAAAGCCCTTATCGTATCTCCCGCTTATTCGGAATATCTCAATGAAGTAAAGCTTTCCGGCGGCAGCGCAGAGCTTTTTCCTTTAAGGGATGAGGAAGAATTCAGGCTCAACGAGGAAAGACTCATAACTGCCGTTACAGACGATACGGATCTTCTTGTAATATGCAATCCCAACAATCCCACAGGCACATATATCGATTGCGCTGTTATTAAAAAGCTGCTTGCTCATTGTAAAGAGACAGGCACATATGTAATGATAGATGAGACTTATGTGGAGTTTTCGGACAGAGAAAAAAATGTATCGGCAATACCTCTTGCAAAGGAGTTTAAAAATCTTTTTGTAATAAGAGGCACGTCTAAATTCTTTGCCTGTCCGGGTCTTAGGTTGGGATACGGCATATGCTCGGATGAAGGCTTGTTGGAGCGTATCAATAAGTGCAAGGATCCTTGGTCGGTCAATATATTTGCTGAAATTGCAGGCAGGACTATGTTTGCCGACAGGGAATATGCAAAAAGGACCTTGGAGCTTACGGGAAGAGAGCGAAAAAGGATATATGCCGCTCTTAAGGAATTTAAGAATATACATGTATATGAAAGCCAGTCCAACTTTTTCCTTTGCAGAATAGAAAAAGAGGATATAACTTCCACTCAGATATTTGAAGAGCTTATAAAAGATAATATACTTATAAGAGATGCGTCGGATTTTCCGTATCTGGGAAGCCGATATCTGAGATTTTGTATTCTAGATGAAAATAGCAATACTCTTCTGCTTAATTCTTTAAAAAAATGTATAGAATAAATATAAAATAAAACTATGAGGGGGTTATTTTTATGAACGCAAACGAAACCTACGATATTCAGCCCTTTACCATGCAGGAAGCTCTTGCTGAGGCAAAAAGATGCCTTAATTGCAAAAAGCCGCTTTGTATAACAGGATGTCCTATTGAAAATAAGATTCCCGAATTTATCCATCAGCTCTCAAGAGGTAATTTTGGCGAAGCAAGAAGCATACTTGCCGAAAGGACAAACCTTCCTGCTGTGTGCGGCAGAGTTTGTCCTCACGAAAAGCAGTGTCAAGGTCACTGTGTACTCAATAAGGCAAACAAACCTATTAAAATAGGAAAGCTGGAACAGTTTGTGGCGGATTTTGATGCGGATATGAATCTTATAAGAGAAAAGATACCGCCCAAAACAAGAGGAAATGTAGCTGTAATCGGCTCAGGTCCCGCAGGACTTACCGTAGCAGGCGATCTTGCAATGATGGGCTTTAACGTAACGGTATACGAAGGCGAAAACGAACCGGGCGGCGTATTGCTATACGGTATTCCTGAGTTCAGATTGCCCAAGGAAGTTGTCAGACGTGAGACTAAGAGAATTGCCGAATTGGGCGTTCAGTTTATAAATAATACCATTATCGGTCAGGATATCACTATCGATCAGCTTTTTGCAAAGGGCTTTGACGCCATATTCATCGGTACAGGCACAGCCGTGGCAAGGGAGCTCGATATTCCCGGCAAGGAGCTGAGAGGCGTTATCAAATCTCACTATTTCCTGAGAATGGTGGCTCTTTACAACAGCAACAGCATTGAAAGAAAAGAGGTACCCGTACACGAGGGAGATACCGTACTTGTAATAGGCGCAGGCAATGTTGCCATGGACGCTTCCAGAACAGCCCTCAGAATGGGCGCAAAGAAGGTAACGGTAGTGTACAGAAGCACTCCGGATACCATTTCGGCAGAAAAAGTAGAGTATGACAGCGCTGTTGCCGACGGTGTTAAGTTTATGTGGAACTCCACTCCCATAAAGTATGTTGGAAATGATAAAAATAAGCTTGTGGGACTTGCGGTCGAGCAGGAGGGCAACGAACTTGTAGTACCCTGCGATAAGGTGCTTATAGCCATAGGCTCCAAGCCTGCAAAGAGAATAATATCTACCACAAAGGGTATCGAGGTAAACGACAACGGTTATCTTGTTATAAAGGAAAAGCCCTATGGTATGACTACGTTAAACGGCGTTTTTGCCGGCGGCGATGTAGTGCATCAGCCTGCAACGGTAGTACTTGCTATGAAGGCTGCCAAGAAGGTGGTAGAGGGTATTTCAAGCTATGTAGACGCAAAGAAGCTTCTTGGTCTTTAATAATAAATATCATATCAATAAAAAATATTCGCCTGATTCATATAACAGGCGAATATTTTTGTATAGAATATATCTATAAGGCAGTACCTTTTTTAGGTATATAGAAATTTTTCATATCATGCCCCTCATGCTCAAGAAGCCATATTTTAGTATTTATGCCTCCGCCATAGCCTGTCAGATCAAAGCCTGCTCCTACAACACGATGACAAGGTATGATTATAGAGATAGGATTGTGTCCTACGGCGCCGCCTATTGCTTGGGCAGCCATTTTTGGTATACCTCTTTCATGAGCTATCCTTTTTGCTATATCCCCGTATGTGATCACACTGCCATAGGGTATCTCGCACAGTATTTCCCACACTCTTTTTCTGAAGGGACTGCCTTCTGGCGCCAGAGGAAGCTCATAGGGAGAAGGTTTTTTGCCTTCAAAATAATCCGTAAGCCAATGCTCGCATTGATTAAGAACGGGATTTGCTTTATTTATGCTTTCAAAGGCTCCGTTATTGAATCTTTGGTTTTCAAGACGCACTTCTTTGATATCGGTATTACTTGCAATAAGGGTAAGTGTGCCTAAGGGCGACTTATATTTACACGAATGGAGCATAGTGTTTTCCTCTTTTTTTAGTTGCTGAGCTTATCAATAAGATCCTTTATATTTACAGGCTTTGCTATAAAGTCATCCATACCGCTTTCAAGAGCCTTGTTCCTGTCTTCTGAGGAAGAGTTTGCTGTACAAGCAAATATGCGTACAGTCTTTGCATCGGCTCTGTCCATGGCACGGATAGCTTTGGCTGCCTCAAAACCATCCATTTCGGGCATAAGCAGATCCATAAGTATTATCTCATATGTACCTATGTCCGAAGAAGCAAATATATAAACGGCTTTTTTTCCGTTTTCCGCAAGCTTTGCCTCAAAGCCCTCGTCATTGAGCAGTTCCATAAGTATTTCTCCGTTAAGCTCATTGTCTTCCGCTACAAGTATACGAGGATGCTTCTGATTATTAACGGTCTTTTCTTTGTTATCGCTATATGGCGGTTCGGCAGGAGCGGCTTTGAATGTAAAAGTAAACACGCTGCCCTTATCCTTGGAGCTTTCCACAGTCAGATCGCCGTTCATAAGCAGGGCAAGTGAACGGCATATATATAATCCCAGACCTGTTCCTTGGTTTCCCTTTGATACGGTACCCAGCTCTTGAGAAAATACGTCAAATATATGCTTTTGGAATTCTTCGCTCATTCCTCTGCCCGTATCTGATACAGTGATAGTGTTGAGTATTGTTTTGTCCTCTGCTTCATTTTGTTTAAGGTCAAGAGATATACTTCCGCCTTCGGGCGTAAACTTGCGTGCATTGTCAAGCAGGTTCAAAAGCACTTGCTGTATGCGTGTCTCATCAGCCATAATATAGGGATATACAGTGTCGGAATTGACAATAAAGGTCAGACCCTTTTCCGTCATTGCGTTGCTGACAAGAGAGCTTGTAGTGTCAAGCAAATGCTTGAGCTTTACGGGTTTCAGTATAAGTTCAAGCTTTTTTGCCTGTAATTTTGACGTATCAAGTATATCGTTTACAAGGGATAAAAGATAATTTGCCGTAGTCGTGGACTGCTGTATATATTTTGTAAGCTGTTCTTTGTCATTGAGCCTTTGGGACATAAGGTAATTAAGCCCTATAAGTCCGTTAAGAGGCGTCCGTATCTCATGGCTCATGGTTGATAGAAATTCGCCCTTAGCCTTTGCATCTGCCTTGCTCTCGGCAAAGCGTATACGCTGACGCACGAGTAAAGCGGCAAGTATAAGTATAACCGCAAAGGCAACAGCCAAGGTCATAACAGCATATCTGTAACGATAAAGAAAATCTGCGATAGTAAGCTTGTACTGATTTTCCATTATTCCCTGTATGGTATATGTTCCTATTTCGTCTTCGGACATACTTGCTATGGCTTTATTAAGTATATCTATAAGTATACGACCTTCTTCGGGGGAAGGACCCTTGGTGTCCTTAAATGCAACGACCGCAGAAAAACAAAGCTGATCGTCAAGTCCTATTACGGGTATTACTTGAAGATCCTCATATTTTGGCTTTGAAAACAGGTATTCTGCCACATACTGATTTTGTATCATAAGATCGGCTTTGCCTGTGTTTACCGCATCAAAACAGTCGGCTATGGAAACATAGTCGATAAGTTCAAAATTGGGATATGCTGCGCCCAGCACCTTCCTTATTGTCTGAGAGCCTGTTGGTATCGCAACGGACAGATCGGCGTCGTACCTGAATTCGATATCGTCTTTTGCCACAACTACCTTACGGCTGGAAAGATATGGATCACTTATAAGAATGCCTCTTGCCTTCTGATTTTCTTTATTGTATTCAACGCTTGTAACAAGGTCAAATTTTTCATTGAGAAGATAATCATAAGTAACTTCTCCTGAAGGAAGTCCCACATAGTTGAACCGAAGCCCGGTTATATCGCTTAAGTGGTCAAATATATACCTTGATATTCCTGAGAGTTCCCCGTTTTCCCCTGTGAAGGATACGGGTATCCTATCCTGTACATATCCTACCTTTATAGGCTCCTTATGTGAGGCAATATAGTTTTTCTCTTCGATAGTCAGATCAAGAGTCCCGCTGTTTGGCTGAGCATAGGGACATACTGTATAGAGCAGGATTGAAAATATGATCAAAAAACTGAATGTACGGTAAAAATTTCTGTTTATCATAGCAATTCCCCCTTATGAAAACAGAATTTAGAATATAACCCCGGTATTATGCATTAATTAATAATTATAACCGAAAAGAATATTTTTGTCAATTAAGAGACAAAGGCTGATTCGACATATTATATGATTATAGCTTTGGCTTTGCTCATATTGAAAAATAAGTGAGCTTCTGTTATAATAAATCAATAAATAAATGAAGAAAATAGGAGTAAATAAAATGGTTTTGGTAATCGACTGTTGCATAAGAGGAAAGCTCTCCGCTACAAGAAAGCTCTATGAAAGCTGTATAGACATTATCGCAAAAGATAAAGACATAAAAATACTTGAGCTTTGCAAAGAAAATATTTCTCCCCTTAACGCAGAGGATATAGAATTGCGTGACTGTATTGTAATGAAAGGGCAATTTGATCACGAAATGCTTAAATATGCGGTGGAATTCAAAAAATCAGATGAGATAGTGATTGCTGCGCCTTATTGGGATCTGTCTTTTCCGTCGCTTCTTAAGATATATCTGGAACATGTTTCTGTAAACGGTATTACCTTTGGATATGAGGGCAGCGATTGTGTAGGTTATTGCAAAGCGGACAGGCTTTACTATTTTTCTACCTGCGGCGGCTTTATTGGGGAAAAACATTTGGGAGCAGAATATGTTCAGGCTCTGGGAAAAATGTTTGGCATAAACGAATTTTATTCCTATGGGATAGAAGGGCTTGATATTGACAAAGAGGAAAGAGATAATATATTGGACAGAGGCATTAAAGAGATAATTGGCAAAATAAAGGCGATAGCCAAATAAAAAAATATATATTGAGATATGAGTTTATAAAATATAAGGCGGTTTGTATATGCCGCCTTATTAATTTGAGCATACCGTAAAATAAAGCAATGCGACCGGCGCTTTGTCGCAGCCGGTCGCTGAAAAGTATTTCCAACAGTCTTTTATACTTTTGAAAAAATCATCCTGCGGTAAATCTTCTTTCAAGCTTAGCTATGATCTCCTTATATTGCTTATCTTCACTGCTCCTGAATTCACTTCTTGATGCTTTTCCCAATATGGAATCAAGACTGACCAGATCCGCAGCCAGATCAACATGCCATGCTTTTGGAAGGTAAACCATTTTGCTCTTTAATTTGTTTGATTCCGATGGAATGATCGCGCCCTCTCTATCAAGCAGACCAAAATATTCCTCCTCGCCGTAGACCAGATTTCCGCCTATAACGACCATCTGCACACTGTCATCATCGGATGAATAAAATGCATCTAACGCCATATTTATATTCCCGTTAATATTTTTTGGGCTTTTTATTACAAAGAGGTCGGCAAAATTTCCCTTCTTGATATTGCCTATTTTTTCTGAGCCAATAAGCTTTGCGGCGTTTATCGTTACCATTTTCAGAATATTTTCGCCTAACATATTGTCATGGGGACAGCGATGCTTTAAATATTTTAAAGCAAATTTGCACTCATCCCAAACATGCTTGGAGCCGCTTGGAGACCAATCTGAGCCAAGTCCCAATGTGGTCTGAGTGTCTTTTAGCTTTTCGTAAAAGTCGGGAGTGTCCTCATAGAGCAAAAGGTTTGACACGGGAGACCATATGATACCTATTCCGTTATCGCTCAGGAATTGTAATGTGTCTTTGCTGTTCAGATCTACGCCGCAGGCGTGGATGAGATTAATATGCAGTTCCTTTATTGAGTTTTTGGATATTTTGCCGTTTTTTACAAGATCTTTAAGTCTGCTTATAAGAGTCTGTACCTCTTTTGAAGAGTAGCTGTCACGTCCCCTGCCGTTTGGCTTGAGTACTCCCGCTCTTCCCTCTGCAAGGTGTACTATATATCCACGATTTGTTTTGTTGCCCCTGCTTATATCGGTCAAGTATTTTTCAAGATTATCCCAATCACGATCTGAAATTTCCCATTGTGAAGTATCTACATAGGGCTGTATATCTCTGTCTATATTTTTAGGCTTAAACAGATCTATAACAGAATTGATAACTGCATTTCCCGGAGTAATTATTCCAAGTTCTCTCGGGGACTGAGTGCCTCTTAAAAGCATATGGGGCGTATTTATGTATTTCCCGTCTAGGTTTGCATCTGCATATAGCCCGGTTTTTTCCGCAAAATAATTATATGTGAATATAGATTCAAATTCCTCCGCAAAATCGTTGGAACCGGGTACCGATACAACATCAGGCACATTTATCTGTGTAGGTTCCTGCAAAACAGTTGTGCCTCCGGCAACAGCCTGTATCTCCGCAAAATATAGCAGCAGATCTCCTGCGGTAACGCCATTATCGTTTATCTTTTTGTTCCATTTATTTTCCAGATCCTTCATAGGTGCCTTTATTGCTTTGTCATAAGCGCTGCAATTTCGCCATTCGTGTCTGTTATCCCAGGGTTCGGGCAAATTTTTAGGTCTTTCCCATATTGATATCATATTGTAGGTATGATGCGAATGAAGGTCAGCCAAGCCGGGGAATATGACTTCATTGTCGCTTAGCTTTATTACTTTAATTCCAAGCTCCGCATTATATGGTAAAAAATCGGATATAGTATCATCATTGATAACAACGGTCGCTTTTTTACAAATTGCTTTGTTTGCCTCGAAGCAAACGATATTACCCCGTATAGCATATGGAGCGGTATTGGTTAACAGCATGTAAACATCTCCTTTCTTAATAAAAAATAGTTATTACAATGCAAAAGAACACGAAAACATGACCATGGTCATGACCTATAAGGATGTGTAAATATAAATTCTATTTGTATATATTTATTATATAATGATTTTTTGACAATTACAAGAAATTTATAATGAAAAACAACAAAAAAATCAAAAAAGAAATAAACATTGGCAAAATGTCATATTTTTTAATAAAAAAAGACCTGCTTACACAAGCAAGCAGGTACAAGAAAACAAGTATATTATACGGAATAGCTATGGATTGTTTTAAATTAATGGGCATAAACGACTTTACGAAGCAAGAAGCCTTTTAAGCACGTTACCTATATCTTCATCTATACAAAGAGATCTGTTTTCTATATATTTGGGGACAGGAGCTTTTTCTTTATTTATGCACACATAAAAAGCGTCTTTATTGTCCATTGTCATTTGCCAAAAAGGATATTTTATAATGATCGGCGTATTATATCCGACGCCCAGTTCCAGAAACAGTATTTTTTTCATACTGTTACGCTCCAGAAACAATTTATATTTTTCCGCTGCCTTATGCCATCCCTCATCTTCAACAAATTTGTTGTCTGAACGCAGATTCATAGTCATTGGCTTGCCGCAGTGGGGGCATATGGGTATAAGCTCCGAGGGTATACGCATATTTTTTTGGCTGCGGATCATTTTATCAATAATGTCTTCATTGTCAAATGTCTCGTTACGGCACGGTTCGCTGCACTGAAATAAGCCGTAATCTCCTTGTGTGTAAAACAATCGCTCTTTATCAAATCCCGACCTTTGAAAACAGTGGTCAACATTTGTCGTTATAACAAAATACTCCTTGTTTTTAACGATCTTATAAAGATCTGTATATACGGGCTTAGGAATAGGTGTATATCTGTTAATGTAAATATATCTGCTCCAGTACGCCCAATATTCTTCAAGGGTATCATAGGGATAAAATCCTCCCGTATACATATCTTCGAAACCGTATTTTTCTTTAAAATCTTTAAAATATTCATCAAATTTAGCCCCGTCATAAATAAAGCCTGCCGACGTGGAAAGTCCTGCGCCTGCTCCTATGACGACGACTTCGGCATTGTCCAGGGCTAGTTTGAGCCGCATAATATTATCCGAGTAATTTTCGGTAGATCTCAAGATCGACATCTTTATAGACATTGAATATTACCTCCGTATCGCCTTTGTATTGCCGCACCGTATCCACAGCGATCTCCGCTGCCGATAGGTTCGGAAAATGGAATTCTCCCGTGGATATGCATGGAAAAGCCACGCTCTTTATCCCGTTTTGCTTAGCCAGTTCCAAACAGGAACGGTAGCAGTAGGCAAGCTGTCTGCGATCCTTCTCGGTCACGCCGCCGTATATGATGGGACCGACCGTATGGAGAACATAGTTGCAGGGCAGATCGTATGAGGAAGTGATCTTTGCGCCGCCTGTTTCTTCTTCATGTCCCTGCTTTTTAATTATCTCTGCGCATTCGAGACGTAGCTGTATACCGGCATAGGTGTGAATGGCATTGTCTATACAGCCGTGACAAGGAAAATAACAGCCTGTCATGCCGCTGTTTGCTGCGTTTACAATGGCGCCGCAGGAAAGGGTGGTAATATCCCCTTGCCACAGATATATCCCGTCGACAATGGGGGTCATATCCTCAATACGCGTAATACCCTTTTGAGCGATCTCCTCTTGCAAGTATTCGTCCTGTATCTTAATAAAATACTCATCAATGCTTTTTGGCATACGAACATTAAAAAGCGAACGGAGTAATTTTTTCTGCTCCGCCTCTTCTTGAGGTATAGTCAGATCCTTATACCGAGGCTGTTCATCAATGAGCCTTTTGATCAAAAAAATGCGTTTTTCATTTTGCGTCATAATGGATCTCCTTTTAAGCACTTATAAGACAAACTATTGCATAGGTTTTTTCTGTATTTGTTTAAGTTCGAACCAGAATGTACTTCCTGTTCCTTCTTTACTTTCAACGCCAAAGTGCGAATCATGGGCAATAAGTATTTCCTTGACTATTGCCAAGCCCAATCCGTTTGTTCCGCCGTTTTTAGAAGTAAAATATCTGTCCCATATATGAGGCAGATCTTCGGGACTAATGCCATTGCCTGTATCTTTAATTTCTGTTCTTATATTTCCGTTCCTTTCAAAGACCGAGATACATATGTTTCCGCCCTTTTTAGTATGAGCAACGGCGTTTGATATTAGATTATACAATACCTGTTGTATGCGCTTTTTATCAGATGCAACATACCTATCGGTCTCAATTGTTTTTGTAATACTGATGTTGTTTTTTTTACATATTGCTGAAAACTGCTCTGCCACAGCTTCGGCAAGGAAGCCTATATCGGTCTTTTCAATTTCAAATTTGACGGCGCCGGATTGGAGCTTTGAGTAGTACAGAATATCGTTTACAAGCAAAGACAATCTGTCGGCTTCTCTTATTATTATTTCGGCATCGTCACCGGTATTTTCCTCTTCGTCCATATCCCGTATAAGCTCCGCATAGCCTTTTATCATTGTCAGTGGGGTACGCAGATCGTGAGAAACATTGGCAAGAAGCTCTCTGCGTAGTTTGTCGTTCTCGGCGATCTCATTTGCGGCATAAGTCAAAGATTCAGCAAGTTTGTCCGTTTCCGCACAAAACCCTTGTTCAAATGTTATATCAAAGTTACCGTCTGCCATTTTCAATGATTGCTCCGATAGTTGAGAAATAGGTCTTGAAAACCTTTTTGATATAAATATGGCTATTAAAAATCCGGCAAGCAATGCCAATACGGTTACGGCGCAAAGCTGGAGTCTGATTATGGATACGGCAGAATCTATTGCATTTATAGAAGTATTTATATACAAAATACTGTTATCAGACAGCCTTTGCCCATATATGAGAGTACTGCTTTTGCTATCGTGTTCAATAGTATAGCATATACTTTTGTTATCCCCAAGTTTTTCAAGAAAATCATCATAGTGTTCCGGCAGACGGCGGTATTCTTGTTTTGAATGTTCCGATCTGTAAGGATTTTTATTTTCTCCGTGTTCGGCATAAGCATAGTTTTTTTCCTTGTAAGAAAGGCTGTATTCGTCTGCGCTGTAAATTATATTCCCATCTACATCAGTTACAAGTATCAGTATGGAATTTTTTGCTGCGGCAGTGTCTATTGCAAGCTCCGTGTTTTCATGAGCATTGCAAATTTCATCGGCAATTTTTTTGATATGATTTTTCTGCATCACATCATAAAAGCTTCCCAAGAACACTGTCTGCATAAGCCATAGAAGGGCAAGTATAACTATTGCAAACATTGTAAAATATGTCCACAACTTAAAACATATAGACTTACTTTTAGATCTCAAATTTATATCCCACTCCCCGAACCGTTACAATATTGTTACGACACTTTCCTATATGCGAACGAAGCTGTTTTATCTGCCAATCAACTGTACGGTCGGCAGAGTAATATTCATAGCCCCATACGGCTTCTATTATCTGTTCTCTTGTAAGCACTATCCCCATATTTTTGACGAGATATAACAGCAGATCGTATTCTTTTGCAGTAAGTTCTGCCCTTTCGCCATCTATATAAACAACTCTTCCGGGAGTATCTATTTCAATATTTCCTACTTTTATTTTATTTGTTACCCCTTTACTGTGTCGGCTTATCACAACATTTATTCGAGCCATAAGCTCTCTTGGAGAAAAGGGCTTGACGACATAATCGTCTGCGCCTGTTTCAAAGCCGAACAGCTTGTCGTATTCTTCTCCTCTTGCCGAAAGCATTATAACGGGAATATCCTTTATATCCCTTATTTTTTTGCAAGCAGAAAATCCATCGAGTTCAGGCATCATAGCGTCCATTATTATAACATCAAAATCTTCATTGCGGCACATTGAAACAGCTTCAATACCGTCAGAGGCTTCTGCCGTATCATAACCTTCGTGTTTTGCATATCTGCAAATAAGAGCGCGAATATCGGGTTCGTCATCAACAATAAGTATTTTTGCCATAGTTTTCCGCTCCTTTCAATTATTTAATATTGTATCACAGATAAATTGATTTATCAACGAAAAAGAGAGATGCTGTATAATGGCATCTCTCTTTATATCTATTTATTTTCGGTATATTCTTTTATGGAATCATATTGTTCCTTTGTTATAATGCCCTTATCAACAAGCTCGTCAAGTCCGTTTCCTCGAGAGGTCTTCCTTTCCTCAAAAGCCGTATGACGTTCCTCAGGACTCATATTTGCCATGTCGCTATACATTGCTTTTATATCTTCATGCTTTTTTGACATATATTCTGAGATATTATTAGCTGTTTCTTGATCGATTATACCCGCTTCAATAAGCGCTTCTGTATCGGCATGATGACTATGGGAGTAAACAAAGGTCTGCTCGCCACCTGTTCCGTAATGGTTTTCTTTGCCTTTTCTAAAGCTGTAATTTGATGTTTCATCGGCTGCAAATGCCGTTGCCGCACATACGACCATTGTAAGCACTATCACACAACCAAATATTTTTTTGATGTTATTTTTCATAATGATCATCCTTTCTTATAATTATTATTTTTAACTGCAATTTTATTTTAATTTGGTTTTATGTGAAAAATATGTTATCAATGTGTGATTTGTGCGGGATCTAAAAAATTTTCCCATAGGTCATGGGAAAATTATATTTTGTTTGGCAAAATTCGGTTATAAACGGGAATCGATAGTGCTAGCTGCGTATGATAAGCAGCTTATTGTCTCCCTTTTGGAATTCGTATTTTGTCTGCCGTATTTCTATGTCAAAGGATCTCTTAAAATACTCAATAACTTTTGATACCAATTCGGTCTTGTTTGCATCAAGATCAACGATTGGAAATATTCTGATTTCCTTGCATACTCTAAGCATTTCCGTGATCGCATTTATGTGAAAATCATATCCGAGCATTGTATACATAAGCAAAAAATGAGAGCTTAAGCCGATGTCAAAATGACTGTTTTCATAAAGCAGTCTTTCGGGAAGTGTGTGGTATATGTATCTCTGCTCCGACTTGCCTTTTTCGTAATCCTCCAGAAAAAGTTGCATTGCAGACATTCGTATATTTTCCAATTCATCCGGATTTTTTATATGTGTCCATACATAGTTTTCCTTATTTTCATTCATCTGCCGCATAACAACCGTTCGCACTTCATCAATGCGTTTGCGCAAGTCCTCTGTTGAAAAACAATATATTGGGTCAAAAGAGGTTACTTTATATCCTTGTTTTGTCGCCTCATAATTGAAGCTTGCAGGACCGTCTCCAAATCCTGCGATATTCTTTTTCATATCCTCATCACTAAGCTCAAACATGAGCCTGTACTCCGCAAGGTTTCTTCCCCATGGCACTACATTGTTTAATTGAAACGCCATTATATTCCCTCCAAAATATTAAATAAGTACTCGTTTGCACATACATATTAAATTGATCAATTTGTTGTTATATCATTAAATTTTTCAAGTATATCTTCTTTGCTGTCGGCTGCCTGCTCAAAGTCATATTTAATTTTCCCGTAACCAGGTCATGGGAAAATTTACATATGCTCTTATTTCCTCATAAGTAGCTTTACCTTCCGCAGAGGTCAAGTCCAGTTCATACATGTTCAATTCAACCTCGATATGTTGTTTTGTATTTTGTTGAGACAAAAGAACTACCGTCTCAACGTGCCATATAACAAAGATAACATATTAAACGGTAAAATACAAGTAGGGGGGATAGTAAAGTTATGTAACTATCCCCCTTTGAGTTGTTTATAAATCTTTTGGCGTAATTTGTATGATTGTGTTTAAATATTGTCAATTAAGCCGGATATATAAAGAACTAATTACATTAATCATCGTATTTTAGCATAATAATTACGACCGTCGCAAAGTATACTTTAGGACGGATAAAAAATAATAAAATTTTGTCAAGAATTGTATAAAATTTGTCTAAAAATATTGACTTTAAAATCAGAATATAGTATAATTTTGACAATAAAATACAAAGCAAAAAAGACGTCCTAAAGTATACTTTTTGACGAATGAAAGGAGAATTATTATGTTGACGAAAAAGGAAATTCAAGCAAGGTTGACAGCGATTTCAATGAATACTCCGGATACGGCAAAAAAACTATCCCATGTTGCCGAAATTGTTTTTGGAATTGGAGCTTTTATTGGTATAATATTTGGAATTTTAGGAATTTCTTCATTTATTGGAAATGTATTTATTGCTATTATAACTATTGTAATCGGAGCAATTATTTTTCTTACGTATTGGCTCGCATCATTGATGTTTGAAGGCTTTTCTGAAATAATAAAAAATACATATATAAGTGCAGAAAGCAGTAAGCTTCAAATAGAAATATTGGCTGGAAATGCTATGAAGGGTGAAATAAACAAAATCGATGAGGATAGTTTGCCGCAGTTATAATATAAACAAGAGGAGGACACTATGGAACGGTATACTATTATAAAAAAATGTGAAAACATCTGCTGGCACAATGATTGCCCATACAGGCGGATAAATATAACATACTTCTGGATAATGTTACGGGAAAAAGTATAATACAGATAAAATTCAGAAATATATCTCAAAAGACTGTAAAATCTATAAGCATTGATATAGAATGTTTTGATGCAGCTAAGGACAGTCTTGGCTTTATAAAAGATGTTTCATACATGGAAAATGCGGAGATCAATTCAACCTTTGGCGACAGACAGCCCATAAATACGGACAAGACCAATATAGGAAATATAAGTATTATTGTTACTAAAGCTGTTTTTGATGATGAAACTGTATGGAGAAATGAAAACAATGAACCTTTGACAGAATTTAAACAACAAAATGCAAGAGATTATTACGGGGATCTGTATGAACAGTATGAAAGAGAATGTAATGAAAATAATTACAAAAGTACATATGCTTTTGAAAATAAAGGCGATTATTGGATATGCTCCTGTGGTCAGCCCAACAATATAGCAAATACAAATTGCTGTTATTGTGATGAAGATATCAATATTTTAACTTCTATAAGCAATGAAGAATATCTCAAAGAGGCAAAAGAAAAGTATGAAGAAGCCGAAAGAATAAAAAGAGAAGAAATAGCTGCAAAAGCTGAAAAAGAAGCTGCCAAAATAGCAAAGAATGAAGAAAAAATCAGAAAGTTTTCTCTGATTACTACTGCAGTAGTTTTAATAATGGTTACCATTGGATTTTGCATTAATTACGGTATGAAAATATATACATATTCTAAAGCAAATGAATTACTGGAAAATGGCGACTATATAAACACAGGAAAAAAATTTGTAGAAACGAATAGTTTTAAGGATTCCGACAAGAAAATACAGGGAATAATCCATTTATTACAAGAGAATGCTTCAAAATTCGAAAAAAAATTATCTACCAGTATTGCCCATACAGTGGGATTGAAGTCAGACGGTACGGCTATTGCTGTTGGTGCTAATGAATACGGGGACTGTGATGTATCTGATTGGAATTATATTACTGATGTTTCTGTTGGAGACTTACATAGCGTAGGCTTAAAATCAGATGGTACAGTTGTTGTTGTTGGTTATAACGAATATGGACAATGCAATATTTCTAATTGGAAAGATATAGTTGCTATTTCAGCCGGTAGTTATCATACAGTAGGCTTAAAATCAGATGGTACAGTTGTTGCGATTGGTAATAATGAAAACGGACAGTGCGATATATCGGCTTGGAAAGATATTATTGCAGTTTCTGCCGGATATTCACATACAGTAGGGTTGAAGTCGGATGGTACTGTTGTTGCTGTTGGTTGGAATGAATATGGACAGTGTGACGTATCAGGTTGGAATAATATAGTTGCAGTTTCTGCAGAACTTTGTCATACAGTGGGATTAAAGTCAGACGGTACAGTTGTTGCCGTTGGACTTAATGAAGATGGACAGTGTGATGTTTCCAATTGGAAGAATATAGTTGCTGTTTCTGCAGGAAGCTATCACACTGTAGGCTTAAAAGCAGATGGCACAGTTGTTGCTATTGGTTATAACGAATACGGACAATGTGATGTATCTGATTGGAAAGATATAGTTGCTGTTTCTGCAGGTGATTCTCATACAGTAGGATTAAAATCAGACGGTACAGTAGTTGCTGTCGGTAATAATGAATACGGACAATGCAATGTATCCGATTGGAAGGACATTGGAAAGTAGGAATGTTGTAAAAATACAAACAAAAAAACAAGGAGAATTTATTATGGAACAGTTGAAAAAAGACAATTCATATTTTTATGAACTTATAAAATATAAAAAGCCATATATATACAAAATTAATGACGAGTATTATTATTTGGGCGCAGGTGTATTCAAAAAGTGCAATGATGAAGAAATAAGCTTATATGAGGACTTTACAAAAGAATTAAATATTGTAAAAGGAATAGAATATAAGAAAAAAGAAGATTTTGTAAAATTTAATGAATACTACGAAAGAATAGTAAATAGAGGAGATTTTGTTTTTAATGATGAAGCAGTTGCAAAAGCAATCAATAACCTTGCCTCGTTGTTAAAATATTTGAATGAAGATGAAATGGAATCATTATATAAACAAAATGACGATTTTGAGTTGGCTTGTAAGCTTTACGGCAAATACCAATCGATACCTCCACGTAAAAGAGTGGGGACACTTTGAAGGGCTTCATTTCACTATGTGAAATGTCCCGAATAATAGAAACTTTATGTTAAATAACAAAGTAGGGGACCTCGCACTCAGTGAATGCATTGCTCATTTAGGGTGTCCCCTTGAAAATTTTATACCTTATGGCATAAATGATTAAGGGGGATAATAAATGACTCCACGAACAACATAAACCTATAAAAACACACTAAACGGCAAAATAAAAATAAGGGCTATCTTTTACGGAAAGCCCTTATTTACTGGGGTTTAAAGATTTTGTTTTGTGAGCAGGCACACCGTTTCCACATGATATGTCATAGGGAACATATCCACAGGCTGGACTCTTTCCACTTTATACTCATCTCCTGAGCAGAGTATATTAAGGTCACGGGAAAGAGTGGCGCTGTCGCAACTGACATATACTATCTTTTGGGGTCTCATGCTACGCATAAGTTCAAGAAGGCTTTTGTCGCAGCCTTTACGCGGAGGATCCACTATCATTACATCGGGCATTATCCCATTCTCATAAAGCTCAGGCACAATATCCTCTGCTTTTCCCGTAAAAAATTCGGCGTTGTTTATATTATTGAGAGAAGCATTTTCTTTTGCATTTTCAATTGCCTTATCCACTATTTCTATGCCGTATACCTTTTTTGCTTTCTGAGCCAGGAAAAGAGAGATAGAGCCAATACCGCAGTATGCGTCTATAACGGTCTCATTTCCTTTAAGGTCAGCAAATTCAAGAGCCTTTGAGTAGAGCTTGGGAGTTTGCACGGGGTTTATTTGAAAGAAGGAAAGGGCAGATATTTTAAACACCAGATCCCCTATTTTGTCCGTAATGTGATCGTTGCCCCATATTGTTTCGCACTTATGGGACATGATAACATTTGATCTTTCCCTGTTATAATTAATAACAACAGAGCTTATATTGTCAATAACCTTAAGTGCGGAAATAAGCTCATCTTTGAATTTGAAAACGGAGCTGTTCACTACAAGGCATACCATTATTTCGCCTGTATAATGTCCCTCTCTTATAAGTATATGCCTTACAAGTCCTTTGCTTGTTTCCTCGTTATAAGCAGAAATATCGTTGCGCTGCATAAATTCTTTTATCGCCTTAAGTATTTCTGCATCATATTTGCTGCCTATAAGACAGCGGGCGCATTGGACTACCTTGTGGCTTCCCGGAGAATAAAAGCCTATTTCGATACCGTTTTTGCCGAAGGCGACAGGGTATTGAGCCTTGTTTCTGTAATGCCATGGCTCATCCATACCTATTACAGGCTCCACTTCAATATTTTTAAATCCGCCTATTCTTGCAAGATTTTGTTTTACCTTGTTTTGCTTAAGCTTAAGCTGCTTTGCATAATCAATGTGCTGTATTGTACAGCCGCCGCATTTTCCCGCTACGTCGCAGGGCGGTTTTATCCTATGGGGAGACGGCTTTATTATCTCAAGGACTTTGCCGTAGCCGTAGCTTTTGTTTGCCTTTACAACAAGCACTTTTACTTCCTCGCCCGGAATGGTATTCTTGACAAAAATGGTATAGCCGTCAATTTTGCCTATACCCTCGCCGTGAGTTCCTATATCTGTAATTTCAATAGTATAAATCTCATTTTTTTTCATATCAGAATTCAGTCTTTCTTATATTTCTGGCAAGCATTTTGTTATAGCCTGCCCAGTGTCCGTTCAGAGCGCTGCTTTCAAGGGAATTTTCAAACATTTTTACCTTTGCGTCTGTATCATCGGCGCAGTGGAGCAAAAATGCCTCCAGTGTTTTGGGGAGCTTTGGGGAACCGTAGTCATATTCTCCGTGATGCGCAAGAATATTGTGCTGTATGATTGAACGAAGCTCATGAGGAAAGCCTTCTATATTGTCGGCTTCCTTTCCTATAAGCTCTGCGCCCATAACTATATGACCTATAAGCTCTCCGTCGTCTGTGTAATCAACATTGGGGAAATCAGAAAGCTCTTTAAGCTTTGCTATGTCGTGGAGAAGAGCAGAGGCAATAAGCACATCTCTGTTTACGCAATCATAGTGTGATGCAAAAAAATCACATATTTCCGTTACGGATATGGTATGTTCAATAAGTCCGCCCATGTAATTATGGTGCATTGCCTTGGCGGCAGTGTGTTTTTTAAATGCCTCGGCAATATCGGTATTCTTAATAAATATATTGTTAAGCAGTTTATTGATATGAGGCTCCTTAACAGAGTCGATATAGGCTGTAAGCTTTTTGAACAGTCCGTCTACATCCTTATCGGTAGTAGGGATATAGTTAGCTTCGTCATATTCTCCTTCCCGGGCTTTCCTTAACTTCTTTATATTAAGCTGAAGATCGTTGTTGAAGGTCTGAACCATGGCGTCTACTTTGATATAATCGCCTTCTTCAAAGGATTGTATATCTCTTGAGATATCCCATACTTTGCCGTTTATCATTCCGGTTTTATCAATAAGCGTAAGAGAAAGGTAGTTTTTTCCTGTCTTTGCGGATTTGTTGCTTTGCCTTTGCTTGCAAAGGTAAAACTCTATGACCCTTTCGCCTTCCTTAAGTTCGTTTATATATCGCATATGTAACTCCTCCATTGACTTCTATGATTAAATTTTATCATAAAATACGGAAATATCAACCAATTTTAATTAATTTTTAATTTTCTTTTTATTTTAATTTAAGTATATGGTATTATTATGAGTATAAAACAATGAAAGGAGAGATATGAATGAAAAGAAAGATCGCTTTGATCATTACAGGTGCGATGCTTGTTACAGGCTGCAATATAACATCGGCCGGCACAGGCAATACCGTAAATGTTGATCTTGGCAGTGTTACCGAAAACACATATAACATCACAAAGAGCGGTTCATATATGCTTTCGGGCAAATACAAGGGTATGATAAGCATAGATACAAAGGAAAATGTAAGACTTATACTCAATAATGCGGATATTGAAAACGGCGAGGGTCCGGCAATATACGGCAAGAATTGCAGCAGGCTTATAATAGAGACCGCAGAAGGAAGCAACAATACCCTTGCAGACGGCACAGAATATAAAAGCGACGGAAAGGGCTGCGTATTTTCAAATGATGATATAGAAATATCAGGCAGCGGCACGCTTAATATCAAGGCTGAATACGATCATGGCATTGTATCCGATGACAATGTGGATATTGAAAGCGGCACCGTGAATATCAGCGCCGTAGGAGACGGCATACATGCCAATGAAGATGTTACCGTCAAAGGAGGAAATATAACGATCTCCGCAAAGCAAGACGGTATTCAGGCTGAAAAGAACGTAAATACAGAGGGCGGAACGCTTAACATAACAGCCTTGGGAGAGGTTGCCGAAAGCACGGATAATGAGCCTAGGGGCAGAGGCGGTATGTTTATTGACGGAGAAAGACCGCCAATGGGCGAAAGACATTTTGCGGACGGTCAATTCCCTAAAATGACGAATGAAATGCCGCCTGAAATGCCGACAGGCAAAATGCCCGAAGACTTTAAGGGTAAAATGAGAGATATGACCGAAAACACCACCGTGGCATCAGAAGTCAACAGCATAAGCGAAAGCGTAACGGAAACGACTACGGAATATCCAAGCAGCAAGGGTATCAAAGCCGATGCCGATATAACGATAAAGGGCGGAAGCATAAATATAAGCTCTAATGACCACTGTATTAAATCTGCCAATATAATAACCATAGAAAACGGCAGTATTGTACTTTCTTCCCCCAAAAGCAAGGGCATAAAGGCAGAGGGCGACCTTATCATAAACGGCGGCGATATAAGTATAGATACAAAAGACGAGGCTGTCGAGTCCAAGGCTGTAGCCACAGTAAACGGCGGCAATATCAACATAAGCTCAGAGGATGACGGTATAAATGCAGGAGGAGGCTCAGAATTTGGAGCTGCGGAAAATACAGATGAAGAAAATGAACATCAGATAATTATAAACGGAGGAAATTTATACATTGATGCAAAAGGCGACGGCATAGATTCCAACGGAGATCTTTATATAAACGGGGGTTCCGTTATTATAGACGGTCCGTCGGATAGCGGAAACGGCGCTATCGACTATGCGGCAAAGGGCAGCATAAACGGCGGAAGCCTTATTGCCTTAGGCAATGCAGGAATGGCTCAGTGTCCTGACGGCGGAGAGCAGAATACATTAAATATAACTCTTGACGAGGCACAAAAGGCGGAAACTTCCGTTGTCATAATGGACAGCAAGGGCAATTCCATAGGAGAAAAGGTATCTGCCAAAGAATTCCAAAATATAATATTTTCATCAGATAAAATAAAAGAAGGCGAAAAATACACAGTATATTTAGGCGATAAAGCTGCCCTTGAAATAACGGCAAATAAGGGCGTTACAGTATATGGAAATGCAGGCAGAGGATTCGGAAGAGGCAATTTTGGAAAAAGGGGAGAACTCCCGGGCGAAATGACGACTAAATAAAATGGTCTGTTGAATTTAGTTTAAAAAGACTCGATACTTTTTGTGTCGAGTCTTTTTTGCTTTAAATCGTATATTTACAGCGCTGCCAATTTTTCTATGGACACATATAGCTGTGATATCTGATACCAGGTAGCCAGATCCACGACCCCTGTCTGAGGAAGATTGAATATCTTCTGAAAAGCTCTGACGGCCTCGGCGGTGCTTTCGCCGTAAACACTGTCAACTCTGAGCTTGGGAATGGCTGAGTAGGTATTGGAAATAGAGTTAAGCTGCCTTTGTATTGTCCTTACGTCATTTCCCGATGAGCCTACGGTAAGATTTGTTCCGGGAAAGCTTGAAGGCACACCCTGTACCTTGTCGGCAGTTTCGATATATATATCATTTCCGTAGTAATATCTCAGTATATCTATTGCTCGGTAGCCTTGCTCGGCAAGTTCGGCGCTTCCCCATTGGGTCATCCATCCGGGGCAGCTTACTTTCCTTCCGTCACAGTATTGGGCGAAAAGGGGCTGCACCTGACCTTCTCTTTTAATATAGTTTGTAAACATTTCATCAACTATCTGACTTATCTCCTCATATATTGTTCTGCCGTAACTAAAGCTTTGGTCATAGCGTGTTGAGTTTGTGATGGTAAAATTATAACCTCTGTTTCGGTACCATTCCGTAAATACTCTGTTAAGAACAAAGGATTGTATTGCAAGTACGTTTGCCCTTATGGCAGCATCGGGCCATGTGGAGTATATCTCGCTTGATGCCACATTTTTGATATAATCCTTATAAGGTATATAATAATTGGGACCGCTTGTTCCGGGAACGCCGTCGTGTACTACTATATATTCGGGTATTACCACTCTGTCCAAGACTACAAAGCCTGTTTCCTCGGGTACGGGCTTTACTTCCTCCTCAGGCTCCTTTGGCTCGTAATCTCCCCATAGTACAGGAGGCGGCACATTTATAATATTTTCGCCTTCGCCGGGTATCATATATACTCTTTGGAGCGCTATTGCTTCGGCAAATATCTGGCTGCCTATTATGCGCACCGTTTCATATCCGTCGGCTGTTATGGTAATATCATATGTGGAGTATGGCTGAGGCTCATTCTGCTCCAAGGCATATTCGGCAGGAGGCGCTTCCAACTCCATTTCGATCGTCTGTCCCGATTCATTAGTATATACATCGTACAGCACATCCTCGTCCTTTTGTACCGTTACTCTTGCTCCGACTACAGGCTCGGCAATAGTTTCATCATATAGTTCGACCTGCAATATACCGCTTGCCATATAAACCTCCAAAACAAATATATATAATTCTATGCAAAATGTTGATTTTTAATGAGAAATGAAGTACAATGAATTATAAGGATATTATCAAACGGAGGATATATATTATGGAAAGATGGCTTGGACTTGACAGTAAATTTTATAAATGGGGCACTCTTTTGGCAGACCTTATCATACTTACGGTGCTTTGGCTCATATGCAGTTTGCCCGTTATCACTATGGGCGCATCTACCACCGCCCTCTATTATGTTACAACACGTCAGCTTTCAAACAGAGAGGGCTATGTTTCAAGAGATTTTTTTAGAAGCTTCAGAAAAAATTTTTTTCAGGCGACATTTGTTGAAATAATTTTGGGTATAATAACTGTGGCGCTGATATTCAACATTATCACGATCGACCGCTCAACGGCTTTCGGCACATTTATGTATCCCGTACAGTTCATAATTCTCTACGAGGTAACTATAATAACCATATATATATATCCCATACTTTCACGCTTTGAGTTTAAGACGATACAGCTTTTTAAGACGGCATTTTTTATGGCAAACAGACATTTGCTCACTACCGTCACTTGTCTTGTGCTGTTTTTGGCTGCAATAGCCATTGTTATTAAATATTATATACTTATATTTGTATGCGCAGGCTTTTATGCCATACTTACATCCCTTATGTTTATGTTTTTGTTCAGAAAATATATACCCGATATGGACAAGGATAATTTTGAAGATATGAGATGATCATTGCGGAGGGTAGTTATGAAAAAAGCAATAGGTTCAAGAGTTGACCTAAATAATATGAACGACCCCAATGTGGTAGAGTTCAGAAAATATATAGATGAATTTTTTAATGAAATAAAGGTAAAAAGGCTTGATAATTTTGACCAGCATTTCAGAACATCAAGGCTCCAACACAGCATAAATGTTTCCTATTACAGCTTCCTTATTGCCAGAAAAATAGGTGCCGATCCAAGAGCCGCTGCCAGAGCGGGGCTTTTGCACGATCTGTACTGGTACGACTGGCATAATACTTCTACACCTCAACTGCACGCCTTTCTTCATCCACGTCTTGCGGTGCGAAATGCTTCAAGAATGGTAGAGGATCTGAGCAAAAGAGAAGCCGACGCCATATTAAAACATATGTGGCCTCTCTACCTGGGATTTCCCAAATATAAGGAATCCTTTGCGGTAACTTTGGCAGATAAGTATGCGGCAGCTCTGGAGGTAACGACCCAGTGGGGCAGATTTTTCGGAGAGACCTCTATAAGAAAGGCAAGAGG
The DNA here is from genome assembly GCA_947624015.1 of uncultured Clostridia bacterium. Taxonomy (GTDB): domain Bacteria; phylum Bacillota; class Clostridia; order Lachnospirales; family CAG-274; genus CANPXH01. The sequence goes on along the minus strand of CANQIA010000008.1, from coordinate 31,969 downwards.
CTCGGTTAAGAAAGTAAAGGCTGTTTTCGACAAAAAAAGAAAAATCTAGCAGAAAACTATTGACAAAAATTACCATATTTGTTAAAATAATTCTAAAATAAAAAATAAAATAGTATGGAGGAATTATTTTTATGAAATCAACCGGTATTGTAAGAAAGGTAGACCAACTGGGAAGGATGGTTTTACCAAGCGAGTTGAGAGCCAGTTTTAATATAAAGGACGGAGATTCACTTGAAATATTTACTTCAAATGATATGATAGTTCTTAAGAAGTATATGCCTTCAGATATTTTTACGGGTGAAATGGAGGATCTTGTAGAATATAAAGGAAAAAGAGTATCCAAAAATTCTATAAGAGAGCTTGCACGGCTTGCGGGTTTTCAATTGAAAGAACCGACTCGGTCTTCGGAAAATAACAGCTTTGAGCTTGAGGATATATTGTAGAAGGAGGCTTTGAAATGAGTTTCAGAGTGGGACTTGGATATGATGTTCACAGACTTACCGAAAATAGGGAGCTTATACTGGGCGGCGTAAATATCCCCTATGAGAAGGGCCTTTTGGGTCATTCCGATGCGGATGTGCTTATACATGCCATTATGGACGCTCTTTTGGGAGCCTGCAAAATGGGAGATATAGGTAAGCTTTTCCCGGATACGGATCCTCGGTATAAGGATATTTCCAGCATAAAGCTTTTAAAATACGTTAAGGAAAAAATGGATGAAAAGGGCGTACATATTATAAATATAGATTCTATAATCGTGGCGCAAAGACCTAAAATGCGCCCTTATATAGATGAAATGGAAAAAAATATAGCCGAAGCTCTGGATATTACCGTCGACTGTGTAAATGTCAAGGCTACCACAGAGGAAGAGCTTGGCTTTACAGGCAGCGGCGAAGGTATTTCTTCAAAGGCGGTCTGTCTTATAGAAATGTAGTTTAATAACTCCCCGTTAAAAGGGAGTTATAATATTGTTTTGATTGGAGTTATTGTAATGAAAAAATCCTATGAAATCGATATGTGCAACGGACCTCTTTTCGGAAAGATACTTATGTTTGCCATACCGCTTATGCTCTCCAGCATATTACAGCTTTTATTTAACGCAGCCGATGTAGTTGTAGTGGGACGGTTTACGGGAAGCACAGCTCTTGCTGCCGTAGGCTCCACATCCTCACTGATAAATCTGCTTGTGAACCTTTTTATAGGCGTATCCGTTGGCGCAAATGTGCTTGTGGCAAGATTTTACGGCGCAAAGGACGAGGAGAATGTTCAGCAGACTGTACATACGGCAGTGCTTACATCTGTTTTGGGTGGAATAGTACTTATATTCCTTGGAGTATTGCTTGCATCTCCCTTGCTTACGCTTATGGGTACTCCCGATGATGTACTTAGCCAGTCGGTAATATATATGAGAATATACTTTTGCGGTATGCCTGCTTTTATGCTGTATAACTTTGGCGCAGCCATATTAAGAGCCGTAGGCGATACAAAAAGACCTTTGTATTTTCTTATACTTGCGGGTATCGTAAATGTGGCGCTTAATCTGTTTTTTGTAATAGTGTTGCATATGGGCGTGGCAGGCGTTGCTCTGGCAACTATCATTTCACAATTTATTTCAGCCGTACTTATAATAAAATGCCTTATTACAAACGATGGAATGTGCAAGCTGTATATATCAAAGCTTAAAATTTACAAGGATAAGCTTATATTTATGCTTAGGATAGGCATTCCCGCAGGTCTTCAGGGAGTTATATTCAATATTTCCAATGTGCTTATACAGTCTTCTATCAATTCCTTCGGCTCAGTTGTTATGGCAGGCAACACGGCTGCCAGCAATATAGAAGGTTTTGTATATGTTTCAATGAATGCTCTTCATCAGACGGCGCTGAGCTTTACGGGACAGAATATGGGCGCAGGAAAATACAAAAGGATCGACACTCTGCTTTTGGAATGTATAGGGATAGTTTCCCTTATAGGTCTTGTAATGGGCAACGGTGCATATCTTATGGGAAGTCATCTGCTCAATATATATTCTTCCGATGCAGAGGTCATACGCTATGGACTTATAAGACTTTCATTTATAGCTACCACATATTTCCTCTGCGGCACTATGGATGTATTTGCCGGCGCAATAAGGGGCATGGGTTATTCGGTACTTCCTATGACGGTATCGCTGATAGGCGCCTGCGCATTCAGAGTCATATGGATATTTACCATATTCAGATTTTGGCACACGCTTACAAGCTTGTATATTTCATATCCTATTTCATGGGCGCTTACGGCGGCAGCTCATTTCATATGCTATATGATAGTGAGAAAACGGGAATTCAATAAGCCTTCTGTGGCATAGATAAGGAGGATATTATGAAAAAGTTTATTTGCATAACGATATTGGTTGTTTTTATATTGACATTAGGCTGTATGGGAGCGGGCTTTACGGATGTTTCCAAAGGCGCATGGTATTACAACACGGTTGTTGAAATGACGGATAAGGGCATACTTTCGGGCTATAAGGACGGTAGTTTCAAGCCTAACGATTCCATAACCTCAGCCGAATTTACCGCTATTGTATGCAGGATAAAGGGCGTGGAGCCTACAGGCTCATTTTCTCATTGGGCAGGCGGATATATGGCTGCCGCTCTTAACAACGGGTGGTACGACTATGACGAGGATCCGCCAACAGGCGAAAAATTTGATAAGCCCATAGAAAGACAACTGGCAGTTAAGATACTTATGAAGGCTCTTGCCGACGATCTTACATATGATTACAATGTGGAATCTGCCAAAATAAAGGATTTTTCACAGCTTAACGGCAGATACTATGATACTGTTCTGGCTGCATACAGCGCAGGTATAGCGGGAGGAGACAATAATGGTAATTTCAATCCTCTCAGCCCCCTTACAAGAGCAGAAGCCTGTACGCTCATTAAAAAAGCTATGGATAAATATAAAGTAACAACTGTAAACACTGAGAGTGAGAAACATGCCCTTGAACCTGAGCAGCCCATAACAGTTCGCTCCGGCGGAGTAAGTGAAAACGGCGCGCTATGTGTTAAGGGTTCACAGCTATGCAATGAAGATGGCGAGCCTGTCGTACTTAGAGGTATGAGCAGCCATGGTCTCCAGTGGTTTCCTCAGTTTGTCTCAAATGATTATATAAAGGCTGTCGGAGACAGAGGCGCAAATGTAATGCGGTTTGCCATGTACACCGAGCAAAACGGATATATTCAGGACAGCTCCGTAAAAACAACTCTTATATCCGGTGTGGACAATGCTCTTGCAAATGATATGTATGCTATTATAGATTGGCACATATTGGTCGATGGAAACCCCTTGAAGCATGTAGACGAGGCAGAGCTGTTTTTTAAAGAAATGGCAGAAAGATATAAAAATAGCAAGGGCGTAATATATGAAATATGCAACGAGCCTAACGGTTCTGTAATTTGGTCTTACGAAGTAAAGCCCTATGCCGAGAGAATAATATCTGCCATAAGAAAAATAGATAAGGATGCTATAATACTCGTAGGCAGTCCTGACTGGAGTAAGGATCTGGATAACGTTTCGAAAGACAGGTTATCTTACGATAATATAATGTACACTTTTCATTTTTACGCAGGCACTCATACACAGCAGTACAGAGACAAAGTAGCAGGCGCTATCAATGCCGGCATTCCCGTATTTATTTCGGAGTGGGGTACAAGCGACGCCGGCGGCTCCGGCGATGTGTATGTGGACGAAACAAGGAATTGGCTTAAATTTATGGAAGAAAAAAATTTAAGCTGGTGCAACTGGTCACTTTGCGATAAGGACGAGACCTCGGCAGCTCTCCTGAGCGGAAGCAACGCCGCAGACGGCTTGAGCGACAGCGAGCTTAGTGCTTCGGGCAAGATAGTGTTTAACAGCTTCAAATAAGTTATCCGAAGCAGAAAATATAGCTTGCTTTCGATGATATATTGAGTATGTTGACGAAATGAGTGATATAATGAAGCTGATCAAAACAGAAGATGCAGTAGGACAGGTGCTTTGCCACGATATTACAAGGATAATAAAAGATGTTGAAAAGGGATCCGTATTCAAAAAGGGTCACATTATAAGAGAAGAGGACATACCTGTTCTCTTAAGCGTAGGCAAGGAGCATATATACATATGGGAAAACAATGAAAATATGCTCCATGAAAACCAAGCGGCAGAAATACTTTTCAATATTTGCAAGGGTAAAAATATGCACGGCTCCGATGTAAGCGAAGGCAAAATAGAGCTTATTGCAGATATTGACGGTGTGCTTAAAATCGACAGAAAAAAATTGAGATCCATAAATTCTATGGGCGAAATGATGATAGCGTCAAGACACGGAGATTTTCCCGTAAAAAAGGGCGATAAGCTGGCAGGCACAAGGATAATACCCCTTATCATCCATAAGGAAAAAATGGAAAGGGCAAGATCAGTGGGATCTCCTATATTTGAAATAATGCCCTATGTGCTTAAAACGGCAGGCGTCATAGCTACGGGCAGCGAGATACTTAAAGGCATCGTAAAAGATACTTTTACCCCTGTAATAGAGAAAAAGCTTTCCGAATACGGCGTTAAAATAACAGAGCATACATTGGGCGGCGATGACAGTAAACATATAACCGATACTATAAACTCAATGATAGAGCGAGGGGCGGATATGGTAATATGCACGGGAGGAATGAGCGTGGATCCCGATGACAGGACCCCTCTTGCAATAAAAAATACAGGCGCAGATGTTATAACTTATGGTGCGCCTGTTTTACCCGGCGCCATGTTTATGCTGGCTTATAAGAACGGTGTGCCTGTAATTGGGCTTCCCGGCTGCGTTATGTATGCCAAAAGAACCGTATTTGACATAGTGCTTCCTCGTATACTTACGGGAGAAAAGCTTTGCAAAAAGGATATTGACATAATGGGAGAAGGGGGACTTTGTCTTTCCTGTGATCATTGCACTTTTCCCAATTGTGGTTTCGGAAAGGGTGAGTAGTGTGAGCGGACTTAGTCATTTTAACGGCAGGGGCGAAGCTGTAATGGTAGATGTGAGCAATAAAGAGGACACTGTCAGAGAAGCAAAGGCCTCGGGCAAGATATATATGAAAAAAGAGTGTCTGCATATTGTGCTGAAAGGTACAATGGGCAAGGGGGATGTGCTTGGTACCGCAAGAATAGCGAGTATAATGGGAGCCAAAAAGACATCCGAGATAATACCTCTTTGTCATATATTGAATTTGACAAAGATAGAAACAGACTTTGAGATAGATGAAAAGGAAAGCAGCATTACAGCCCTCTGCACAGCAAAAACAACAGGTAAGACAGGTGTTGAAATGGAAGCTCTGACAGGAGTATCCGTAGCGCTGTTAACTATATATGATATGTGTAAGGCTGTGGATAAGACTATGAAATTAGGCGATATACGCCTTCTTAGCAAAAGCGGAGGCAAAAGCGGTCATTGGGAGGCAGTAAGTGAAGGATAGTTACGGCAGAAACATAAATTATATGAGAGTATCCGTTACCGACAGATGCGATCTTAAATGCAGCTATTGTATATCGGAGGATCGCAAATTCAAGGAAGATATTCTCAGCTTTGACGAAATTATAAATATATGCCGTGAAGCGGCAAAGCTGGGCATTAGCAAAATAAAGATAACGGGTGGCGAGCCTCTTTTAAGAGAGGATGTGTCCTGCCTTATAAAAGAGCTGAGATCCGTTGAAGGCATAGAAAGCGTCACTCTTACCACAAACGGCGTTCTTCTGGAAAAATATGCAGAGGATATTTATAATGCCGGTACAGACAGCGTTAATATAAGCCTTGATTGTCTTGACAGAGATATCTATAAAAAAATAACAGGCTGCGACTGTCTTGAAAAGGTACTTGGCGGCATAGACGCCGCTTACGATCTCAATATCCCGATAAAGATCAATACGGTGCTTTTAAAGGGCATAAATGACAGTATGGACACCATGCTTCTTGCTAAAAACAGAAATATCGACGTGCGTTTTATAGAATTGATGCCGATAGGCGAAGGAAAAAAATTTGAGCCTATGCTAAACAACAAAAGTCTTATGATAAAAAGACAATATAAAAGGGGAAACGGACCTGCCGTATATTATTCACTTGAGGGATATAAGGGCAGTATCGGTTTTATAAGTCCTCTCAGCTCTAAGTTTTGCGCAAAATGCAACAGGATACGCCTTACCCCGGAAGGATTTTTAAAGGGATGTCTGTGCTATGATGAAGGCATTGACTTGAAAAGCACAAAGGACATAGGCGCCGCAATTGAAAAGGTAATAAAAAGCAAGCCCAAAGAGCATTGCTTTGAAAATACAGAAATGATCACTGAAAAGAAGGATATGAATGAGATCGGCGGATAGTAAAATAAAAGCAATTTGTATAAGCAAGAAAAGAGGTACTGCCAAATTACCCGTAAACAAGGCTCATATTGTTGAGGACTGGGGGATAGAGGGAGATGCCCATGGAGGAAAATGGCACAGACAGATAAGTCTTATTGCTTATGAAAAGATACGAGTATATGTTGATGAAGAATACGGCGCCTTTGGAGAAAATATAGTAACCGAAGGCATAGATCTTGGTAAGCTTATTGTAGGCACAAGACTTATTATAAACGATGCGATCCTTGAGATCACACAGATAGGCAAGGATTGTCACAGCCATTGCCAAATATATAAGAGAATGGGCGATTGCATAATGCCCAGAGAGGGAATATTTGCAAGAGTTATAAAGGGTGGCAGTATCAAAACAGGCGACAGTATCACTGTGGAGAAAAACAGTGTTCTAAGCGCTGCCGTTATTACGCTTAGCGATAGGGGATACAGAGGCGAACGAGAGGACAAAAGCGGACCTCTTGCCGCCCATATGCTTGAAAAAGACGGATATATAGTCGAGGAAAAATTGCTTTTGCCCGACGACGGTCCCATGCTTAAAAAAGAACTTATTCGCCTTTGCGATCAAAGGCAGATATGTCTTATAATTACCACAGGCGGCACGGGATTTTCGGAAAGGGACGTTACGCCCGAAGCTACGGCAGATGTTTGCCACAGAATGGCAAGAGGCATTTCCGAAGCTATAAGAGCTTATTCCATGACCGTTACAAAAAGAGCTATGCTCAGCAGAGGAGAATCGGGCATAAGAGGTAAGACCCTTATTGTGAATCTACCCGGAAGCCCGGGAGCGGTTAGAGAATGCCTTGAATATATACTTCCGGAATTAAAGCACGGCATTGGGATACTGAGAGGAACAGAAGGGGATTGCGGAAATGAAAATAAATAATATTTTGATGGCTATTTTGTTGACGGTACTTTGTCTGGGCTGCTCCGAAAATAAGTACAAAGATGTTAATGTATTTATTGCGGCGAGCCTTAACAATTCGGTCACAGAGCTTGCCAATGAATATATGGCTGAACACCCTGATGTAAAGATAAACATAAACGCCGACAGCTCAGGCAAACTGGCTTCACAGATCAAAGAGGGTTATGACTGTGATATATTCTTTTCTGCGGCAGAGGATAAAATGGACAGCCTGCAAGAGGAAGGGCTTATCGATGAAAGCAGCAGAAAAGATATGCTGGGCAATGAGCTTGTTGTCATAGCATTAAAGGACAGCGATACCTCTGTTGACGGTCTTGAAAGCTTGGACAAGGCTAAAAGCATAGCCCTTGCGGGAAGTACCGTGCCGGCAGGGGAATATACGAGAAATGCTCTTATTACCCTTGGTATATTGGATAAAAATGCCGATGCAGGCAGCGTTACGTCGGCTCAGGTATCGGAAGCTCTTGGCGGCGTGGAGATAAACGAGTGCGACAACGTAAGCAAGGTGCTTACCGCCGTAGCCGAAGGCGCATGTGAGGTAGGTACGGTGTATTATTCCGACACATACGGCTATGAGGACAGTATCAAAATACTTGAAAGAGTTGACGATTCACTTACGGGAAAAATACTTTATCCCATAGCCTTGCTCAATGATCCCGACGAAACGGCAAAGGATTTCTATGAATTTCTCTGCTCCGACAGGGCAAAAGAGGTCTATGCAAAATACTGTTTCAAGTAATAAAAAAGGAGTAACATTATGGACTGGAGTCCCCTTATCATTGCCCTTAAAACAGGAACAGGGGTAACTTTTATTTCTTTTTTCGCAGGTATATGGACAGCGTGGAAAATATATGGCGCAGACAGTAAAATAAAGTGCTTTACAGACAGCCTGCTTACATTGCCTATGGTAATACCGCCGACGGCAGCAGGCTTTATTTTGTTGCTTGTATTCAGTACAAGACGCCCTGTGGGCAGCTTTTTGCTTAATAATTTTGGCATAAAAGTCGTGCAGTCATGGCTTGGCTGCCTTATAGCCGCCTTTGTAATAGCGTTTCCCCTTATGTACAGAAATGCAAGAGCGGCATTTGAACAGGTGGATAAGGATATGATATATGCCGCTCGTACTCTGGGCATGAGCGAGGGCAGGATATTGCGCAGGGTCGTAATACCGTCTTCTGCACCGGGTCTTATTTCGGGAAGCGTTCTTACATTTGCAAGAGCAATGGGAGAATACGGGGCAACGTCTATGCTGGCAGGAAATATTTCGGGGAAGACCGCTACCATATCCCAAAAAATAGCCATGGTCGTACAGGACGGCGATTATTCTGCCGCAGGTTTTTGGGTAATAACGGTAATGCTCATTGCCTTTGTTGTGATCATGGCTATGAACATAGTGCTTTCAAGATTTATGAGGAGATAGCTATGTCTGTTGAGTTAAGTATAAAAAAGGATCTCAAAAGCTTTAAACTGGATATTGAATATAAAGGAGAAATGAGGCGTATAGGCATACTGGGACAGTCAGGCAGCGGAAAAAGCCTTACTCTCAAAGCCATAGCAGGTATAGAAAAGCCCGACAGCGGCTTTATTAAAATTGACGGAAAAGTGCTTTTTGACAGTAAAAACAACATAGATATTATCCCTCAGAAAAGAAGGGTAGGCTATATGTTCCAGAGCCTTGCTCTTTTTCCCAATATGAGCGCAAAGGAAAATATCATGTCCGCAATAAGGAAAAATTCGGATATACAAATAAATGATATAATGGAAAAATTCGCTCTTATTTCTATGGCGGACAGGCTCCCGTCTCAGATGTCCCAAGGGCAGAAGCAGAGAGTCGCTCTTGCAAGGATAATAGCCTCGGAGCCTGATGTAATACTTCTGGACGAGCCTTTCTCTTCCCTTGACGCCTGTATTAAAGATGAAATGCAAAATGTCCTTGAATATATGCTTAAGGATTTTAAGGGTACCCTCATAACCGTATCCCATGACAAAAATGAAATTTATTCCATGAGCGATGAGCTTATCGTTATAGACGACGGCAAAGTATGCGCCGAGGGAGATACCAGGAGCATTTTTGAATATCCGCCCAATATTATCTCAGCAAGACTTACAGGGTGCGAAAATATCGCTTATGCAGAGTATATGGATGAACACTGTATATTCATATCCGATTGGCAAAGTGAAATAAGATTTGATAAAAAAATTTATCCCAATATAAAGGCGGTAGGTATAAGAGCCTCCGGCTTTTCCGACAAAAATGAAGGGGGTACGATATCATTTGACGTTATCGACCCGACGCCTCGGAGAAAACCCTTTTACAGAGAGATATGCTTCAAGCCTTCTCCAAATGCGGTCAAAAGGATGCAATATAACACATATGACACTGTTGATAATATTGGTTTATCAAAGTTATATGTGGCAGAAAAAGATATATTAATTTTTTATTAAATTTTTTTGAAAAAAATATTTACTTTTTGTCGAATAGCAGTTATAATGATTTCATTATTAATTTCAAGAAAAGGAGACAAAACAATGTCAAAGGAAATGGGTAACATTTACAGCATTGAAGGCAAGCTGCCTTTAAAAACCGCTATACCTCTTGGTTTACAGCACGTTATGGCAATGTTCGTAGGTAATCTTACGCCACTGCTTATAATAACGGGCGCTTGCGGTATAGCTTCAGGTTCAGAGCTTCAGATCGCGCTTTTGCAAAATGCTATGCTTATAGCAGGCGTGGTCACACTCGTACAGCTTTTTACGATCGGTCCCGTAGGAGCAAGACTTCCCATTATAATGGGTACAAGTTCCGGCTTTATAGGTGTCAGCAGAAGCATTTCAACTGTTATGGGCGGCGGAGTTGTTGCTTATAGCGCCATTATGGCAGCCTCATTTATAGGCGGCTTGTTTGAAACTATACTTGGCGGCTTTTTAAAGCCCTTAAGAAGGTTCTTCCCGTCTGTTGTTACAGGTACGGTAGTGCTTTCAATAGGTCTTTCCCTTATAGCGGTAGGCGTAGCTTCTTTTGCGGGAGGCAGCGGAGTTGCCGATTATGGCTCACTCGAGAACCTTTTTGTAGGCTTTGTGGTACTTATCGTTATAATTGCGTTAAAGCATGGCACCAAGGGTATGCTCAGTGTGTCATCAATACTTTTTGGCATTATTGTCGGTTACATAGTAGTTGCTATAATGGCTCAGATACTTCCCACCACTATGGTGGATCCCGAAACGGGAGATGTCGTTACAAAGGCGTGGGTGCTTAACTGGGCTAAAGTAAAGGATGCAGCATGGTTCTCAATTCCGAGACCTTTATATTTCCTTAAGGATGCAACAGGGGAAACGGTAAAATTTGTATTTTCTCCAAAGGCGATCGCCCCAATGCTCATAATGTTCATAGTTACGGCAGTTGAAACGGTAGGCGATATTTCAGGTATTACCGAAGGCGGTCTTGGCAGAGAGGCAACAGACAAGGAGCTTTCAGGCGGCGTTATGTGTGACGGTTTGGGTTCATCCTTTGCCGCACTCTTCGGCGTACTGCCCAATACCTCTTTTTCACAGAACGTAGGTCTTGTGGCAATGACTAAGGTCGTAAATCTTTTTGCTCTTTCAATGGGCGCTATATTCCTTATTCTCTGCGGCCTGTTCCCCAAGCTTGCGGCTCTCGTTTCAATAATGCCTCAGCCTGTACTTGGCGGCGCCGCTGTTATGATGTTTTCATCTATTGTTGTAAGCGGTATCCAGCTTGTTACAAAGTGGCCCGTAACGGCAAGAAATGTAACGATCATATCTGTCGCTTTGGGTCTTGGCTATGGTCTTGGCGCAAACGCAGACGCACTTGCAAAGCTTCCGGAATTCATATCTCTTATTTTCGGCGGTTCCGGTATCGTTCCTGCGGCTGTTGTTGCCATTGTACTCAATATCATATTGCCTAAGAGCGAAGAAGATAAAAAGGCAGAAGCGGAAGCTCAGTAACAGATAAATATATACGGCGTAAACTATTTTGGTTTATGCCGTATTTTTTATTGTAAAATTTCATAATTTATTGTAAAATTATAATAGGACAATATTTTAGAGAGGCAGGGTTTATATGCTAAGGTGCAATGACTACATTTTTGCCGAAAGCCTTGAAGAGGCTTATAAACTTAATCAGAAAAAAAATAATGTTATAGTTGGCGGAAACGGTTGGCTCAAGCTGAGAAAAAGACAGTGGGGTACCGTTATAGACCTATCGGGACTGGGTCTTGATAAAATAGATGAAAATGACGAGGAATTCAGAATAGGCGCCATGGTCTGCCTCAGCGATCTTGAAAATCATAAGGGGCTTGATAAATATACCTGCGGAGCTGTTAAGGACAGCCTAAAGCATATTGTTGGCACTCAGTTCAGAAATACGGTCACCGTGGGAGGCAGCATATACGGTCGCTTCGGATTTTCCGATGTGCTGAGTATATTTATGGCTATGGATTCATATGTGGAATTATATAAGGGCGGTATCGTGGTCATGAGCGAGTTTGCCAAAATGCCTTATGACAGAGATATTCTTGTAAATATTATCATAAAGAAAAAGCCTCTTAAGATAGGGTATTCGTCTTTCAGAAATCAATCTACTGACTTTCCCGTTGTTACCTGCGCTGTCGCCATTGGAGAAGGTCGTATAGCAACAGTTGTGGGCGCTCGACCGTCTAAAGCCGATATAAGAACGGACAGCGCAGAGGCGCTTGAGGATATAAATGATTATGCAATAAAAACGGCAAAAAGCTTTGACTATCAGAGCAATATGAGAGCAAGCGCCGAATACAGAGAGCATATTGCCAAGGTGCTTATTAAAAGGACTGTGGAACGTATTATAAATAATTGAGGTGCATTATGGAAATTAAATTATGGATAAACGATAAATTGATAACCGATAATGTTGAACCCGATATGCCTATGCTTGAATTTTTAAGAGACAAGGGCTGCCTCAGTGTGAAGAGAGGCTGCGAAACATCAAACTGCGGACTTTGTACTGTGTGGCTGGAAGGCAAGCCTGTGCTTTCTTGCACAATGCCTCTTATGAGAGCCAACAAAAAGCACATTACCACTCTTGAAGGTCTTAGAAAAGAGGCTGCCGAATTTGGCGCATTTCTTGCGGATGAAGGAGCAGATCAGTGCGGATATTGCAATCCGGGCTTTATTATGAATGTGCTTGCATTGGAAAGAGATATTGAAGATCCTACCGACGAGGATATAAAAGAATATCTTTCCGGCAATCTTTGTCGCTGTACGGGATATACGGGACAATTCAGAGCTGTTAAGAAATATTTAGCACACAAGAGGAGCGTGAAGGCAGATGAATGAATATAAGGCGGTCAACAGACCCGTTAGAAAAAAAGACGCTATGGCTCTTGTGACAGGCAAGCCTGTGTACTGTGACGATATTGCGCCTAAGGACTGTCTTATTATAAAGCTTTTGAGAAGCCCTCATCCCCATGCTCTTATTGAAGCAATAGATACGTCTATTGCCGAAAAGGTACCGGGTATAGAGGCTATATTTACATATAAAGATGTGCCGAACAACAGGTTTACAATGGCAGGTCAGACCTATCCCGAGGCAAGCCCTTATGACAGACTTATACTTGAGAGAAGGCTCAGATATGTAGGGGATCCCGTTGCCATTGTTGCGGGAGAAAATGAAAAAGCGGTAGATAAAGCATTGAAGCTCATTAAGGTAAAATACGAGATACTCGAGCCTATATTGGATTTCACAAAGGCAAAGGACAATGCCATATTAATACACCCCGAGGATAATTGGGCGTCTCTTTGTCCCGTAGGCGCAGACAATAAGAGAAATCTTTGCGCCCATGAGGAAAGTGAAAACGGAGACCTTGAAAAGGCTTTTTCAAAATGCGACGTTATAGTTGAACAGACCTATCATACTCAGGCAAATCAGCAGGCTATGATGGAGACCTTCAGAGCTTATGCCACAATGGATGTTTACAGCAGACTTACAATAGTGTCCTCTACTCAGATAACATTTCATGTAAGGCGTATAGTTGCCACTGCTCTCGGTATACCCAAAACCGACATAAGGGTAATAAAACCAAGGATAGGCGGAGGCTTCGGAGCAAAACAGACGGCTATAATGGAAGTTTATCCTGCTTTTGTGACATATAAAACAGGCAAGAATTCAAAGCTTGTGTTTACAAGAGAGGAATCACAGACGGCTTCGTCCCCAAGACATGAAATGGAGATAAAGCTTAAAATAGGCGCCACAAATGACGGCATTATAAGGGCGCTTGATATGTATACCCTTTCCAATACAGGGGCATACGGCGAACACGGACCTACTACCGTAGGTCTGACAGGTCATAAGGCTCTTGCTCTTTACAGCAGAGCAGAGGCATATCGCTTTGTATACGATGTGGTATATTCCAATGTAATGTCGGCAGGTGCATACAGAGGCTACGGCGCTACACAGGGTATGTTTGCCGTGGAATCCGCCGTAGACGAGCTGGCGCATAAGCTTGATATGGATCCGACAAAACTCAGAGAGATCAATATTACAAAGGAAGGCGATGTAATGCCTGCCTATTATGGCGAAACAGCCAATAGCTGCGCACTGGATCGCTGTCTTGATAAGGTAAAAAAGATGATAGACTGGGATAATAAATATCCCGCAAAGGATATGGGCAACGGAAAAATACGTTCGGTAGGTCTGGCGCTGGCAATACAAGGCTCATGTATTTCAAATCTTGACGTAGGCTCCGTAGCCCTTAAGGTCAATGACGACGGCTTTTATTCGCTTATGATAGGAGCCTCCGACATGGGTACGGGCTGCGACACGATACTTGCGCAGATGGCAGCCGATTGTATGTGCTGCGATGTAGATAATATAGTTGTACAGGGCGTCGACACCGATTCATCGCCCTACGATTCAGGCTCATATGCTTCAAGCACCACATATATTACGGGTATGGCTGTAGTAAAGACCTGCGCAAGCCTTACGGAAAAAATAAAGAAATATGGCGCTCTGCTCATGGGCTGGGATGCAAATGACGTTGATTTTAACGGCAAAGAGGTGTACAAAATATCCTCTGATGAAAAGATATCATTAAAAGATATTGCAAACAGCTCCATGTGCAACAGCACAAATGCTCTTTACGCTTCGGAAGGTCATGCTTCTCCCGTGTCTCCTCCGCCCTTTATGGCAGGCGCCGTAGAGCTGGAGGTGGACAAGGAAACGGGAAAGATAGAGCTTATAGATTATAAGGCAGTCGTGGACTGCGGTACCGTAATTAATCCCAATCTTGCAAGAGTGCAGACAGAGGGCGGTATCGGTCAGGGAATAGGTATGGCTCTTTATGAGGATATTAATTACAATGACAAGGGAGTTACAAGATCCAATTCATTTATGCAGTACAAGATACCTACAAGGCAGGATATATGTCCCGTTGAGGTGGAATTTGAGCCAAGCTATGAGCCTACGGGTCCTTTTGGCGCCAAGTCCATAGGCGAGATAGTTATAAATACGCCGCCTCCGGCTATTGCCAATGCAGTGGAAAATGCAGTAGGTGTAAGGATCAGAGAATTGCCTATAACTTCAGAGAAGATATTCAGAGGGATAAATAATGAAGATTGATATCATACTTATGGCTTCGGGAGCAAGCAAAAGATACGGCAAAGAAAATAAGCTTCTTCATATGCTAAACGATAAGCCTGTTTTTACCTATGCCCTTGAAAATGCGGTGGATATGAGGAATAAGCTCAAGGATGTTATCGATAATATTTTTGTTGTTTCCAGGTTTGACGAGATAGAGAAAATATGCGCAGGGTATGATAATGTGAAATATATTTACAATTCACACTCTCGGGAGGGTATTTCTGCATCAATACATGAGGGCATAAAGGCAAGCGGCAGAGAAAATGCGCTTATGTTTATGGTATGCGATCAGCCGTGGCTTACCATAGATACTCTTATAGGATTTACGGCAGGCTTTTTGGCATCGGGCAAGACCCTTGGCGCAGTAAGATCGTCTGAGAATGAAATATGCAATCCATGTATATTTGCTCCCCTGTGGCGTAAGGAATTAGAGCTTATACAGGGAGATAAGGGCGGTAAGTCTATTATTAATAAGAATATTGAGGATGTATATTTTTACGGATGCGAAAACGGCGCCGAGCTTATGGATATTGATCAAAAGAATTTTGTTATTTCCATTGTTGGCGCAGGCGGTAAAACATCGCTTATGTATTGCCTTGCCAAAATGTACAGCGAGAACAATATGAACGTGCTTATGACTACTACCACTCATATTTATAAGCCCGAAAGATATAAGTATGCGGCAGATGAGGAGCAGCTTCACAAAATATGGGGCAGAGGCGGCATAGCGGTAATGGGTAAGCCTTGCCGAGACAACAAGCTTTCAAGACCCGATAATATTGAGAAATATATAGCTATGGCGGATGTTGCCGTTGTGGAGGCTGACGGTTCAAGGGGAATGCCCTGTAAGGTACCCTATGACCATGAGCCTGTTATACTTGATGAAAGCAATATGGTAATAGGCGTTATAGGTATAGATTCTCTCGGAAAGAAATTAAAGGACGTATGTTACGGAAGTGAAAGAGCCGCTGCTCTTTTGGGCGTTGACGAAGATCACATACTTACAACTTCGGATATTGCAGAGATACTCTCATCGCCGAAGGGCACCATGAAAAATATAGGAGATAAAAAATATTATGCTGTTATCAACAAGTGCGATACTCCCGGGTTGAGAGCAAAGGGCAGAGAAATAAAGGAGATACTGGGCAAAAGGGGTATAAAATCATTTATCTGCTCCTTAAAGGACAGCGTATATCTTATTGAAAATACAGGCGGTGTGGTTTATGGCTGATAAAATAGAATTTTGCAAGGGCGGAGGATGTACCGCAAAGTTGGGAGCGGGAGTACTTTTAAGGGTACTGGAAAAGCTGCCCAAGGCTCCTTTTGACGAAGCTCTGCTTGTAGGCTACGACAGCAGAGACGATGCGGCGGTATATAAGATTTCCGAGGATATGGCTTTTGTCCAGACTCTGGATTTTTTCCCGCCTATGGTGGAGGATCCTTATACATTCGGTAAAATAGCTGCGGCAAATGCGTTAAGCGATATATACGCTATGGGCGGTGTTGTAAAGACTGCTCTTAATATAGTGTGTTTTCCCGAAAATATGGATCTGAATATATTGGGCGAAATAATGAGAGGCGGCTCTGAAAAGGTGATCGAAGCGGGAGGAATACTTGCAGGCGGTCATTCCATAGCCGACAATGATGTGAAATACGGTCTTTCCGTTATGGGAACGGTAGATCCTCGTAAAATATATAAAAACAACGGCGGCAAGTCGGGAGACGTGCTTGTGCTTACAAAAAAATTAGGCGTAGGCATAGTATGTACCGCAAACAGAGTAGGCGAGGCTTCAAAAAAAGCTATGTCCGAAGCTATTGACTCTATGGTAACGCTCAATAAATACGCTGCCGAAATTTGCCGTAAATACAATGTTCACGCATGTACCGATGTAACAGGCTTCAGCTTTTTGGGTCACCTTCACGAAATGCTTGATAACAGGCTTTCATGTCTGGTGTTTGCAGACAGTATACCCTATATTTCAGAGGCAAAAAATTACGCCGAGGAATTTTTGCTTACGGCTGCGGGACAGAGAAACAGAAATTTCGTGGGAGAAAATGTGCGCTTTGAAAACGTAAGCTTTGCAATGGAGGAGATATTGTTTGATCCTCAGACCTCAGGGGGACTTCTGATCGCGCTGCCCGAAACGGAAGCCGAAAATATGGTAAGCGAAATGAGATCTAAAAATATGCCTGCCCAAATAGTCGGCAGGTTTACGGAAAAAAGTAATACAGAAATAATTGTTAAAGGAGAATAGACGTGATAAAAGTAAATGCTATGGGGGATCCTTGTCCCATACCGGTCGTTAAGACAAAGAATGCGATAAAAGAATTAAAGGGTAACGGACAGGTAGAGACCCTTGTGGATAATGAAATAGCCGTACAGAATCTGACCAAAATGGCAAATCAAAAGGGCTATGGCGTTTTTTCGGAGAAAATTGAAGAGGGAAAGTACAGAGTAGTTATGACGGTAGGCGATATATCCGCCGAGGAAAATACAAAAACAGTATGCGCTCCCGACAGCAGAGGAAATAAGCTTGTCGTTATTTCTTCCTACTGTATGGGAAAGGGCGATGACGAACTGGGAGCTGCTCTTATGAAGGCGTTTATATTTGCTCTCACACAACAGGATGAGCTTCCCTCCGCAATGATATTTTACAACGGAGGCGCAAGACTGACCTGCGAAAGCTCGCCTGCGCTGGAAGATATAAGATCTCTTGAAGCCTGCGGCGTTGAGATAATGACATGCGGCACCTGTCTTAATCACTACAATCTCAGCGATAAGCTCAAGGTAGGCAGCGTTTCAAATATGTACGCCATAGCCGAAAAAATGTTGGAAGCGGATCTTATTATAAAGCCATGATATATTTTGACAATGCCGCAACCACGCTGCAAAAACCTTTATGTGTAAAAGATGCCGTATATAATGCCTTCGACACAATGGGCAATCCTTCAAGAGGAGCTTATGAGCCGAGTCTTGAGGCTTCAAGGCTGGTATATGATACAAGGGTAAGGCTTGCCCGACTCTTTGGCATAAGCGATCCTTCAAGGATAGCCTTTACTCTTAATGGGACAGACGCTTTAAACATGGCTGTAAAATCTGTTGTGGATAAGGGAGATCATATCATTACAACGGATAACGAACATAATTCCGTATTAAGACCCCTTTATTCAAGCGGTGCCGACCTTAGTATACTGAGGTCCGACAGATACGGGCGTATAGATTATGATTCCATAGTGATCAAAAAGAATACAAAGGCAATATTTGTTTGCCATGGCTCCAATGTTACGGGAAATGTTGCAAATTTAAAAAGATTATCGGAAATTGCCCGTGACGGCAATGTTCTTCTTGTTGTGGACGCAGCTCAGACAGCAGGCTGTATAGATATAAATGTTGAGGATACAAATATAGATATACTCTGCTTTACAGGGCATAAAGCACTTATGGGTCCCCAGGGAACGGGAGGCATATTCATAAGAGAAGGCATTGAAACAAGACCCTTGAGGACAGGAGGAAGCGGTATTCACAGCTTCGATAAAAAGCATCCCTCGGAAATGCCCGAGGCTCTTGAAGCGGGTACCCTCAACTGCCACGGCATAGCGGGACTTAACGCTGCTGTTAAGTTTATTGAAGAGACGGGCATACAAAATATATACGAAAAGAAAAAAAGACTTTCGGATCGTTTTATAAAGGGCGTAAGTAATATTGATAATATCAATATATACGGCGATATTAATGCCGATGAAAGAACGCCTGTTGTAACATTGAATATTAAAAATATGACATCCGATGAATTGTGCGACAGGCTGTGGACAGATCACGGAATATGCACAAGAGCCGGCGTTCACTGTGCGCCTCTTATGCATAAGGCTCTCGGCACCCATAAGATCGGGGCTGTTCGTTTCAGCTTTTCGTATTACAATACCGAGGAAGAAATTGACAGGGGCATAGAAGCCCTTAAGGAACTATCTGAATTATGAGAGAGAAAAAGCTGTATCGCATAATCACTTTCGGCAAAACCACCGACGCTTTTGCCTTTGAAAAAAGATCCATGGTCGAAAAAATACCCGGCAGGATAATACCTCTTCCTGTCAGGATATCTGCAGGCTGCGGTCTGGCATGGCGTATGACCGAGGAGGAATATGAGAAATATTCCGATAAAATAACAGGCTTCGAGGGTATATTTACTCTTGAAATGTAAGGAGAATAACTATGAAAAAACCGCTTATCGTTGTAAGAGGAGGAGGAGATATAGCCACAGGTACAATATATTGCCTGTGGTCATCAGGGTTTGATGTGATAGTGCTTGAAAGTGAAAGACCTTCCGCTATAAGGCGCCAAGTGGCTGTTTGCGAGGCGGTATACGACAATGAAAAGATAATTGAAGGCATGAGAGGGGTCAAAGCCGAAAGCATTGAAATGGCTTTTGAAATATTAAAAAAGGGAGATGTTCCCGTTCTTATAGATGAAGACGCATCCTCTCTTTTAAATATAAAGCCCCATATTCTTGTAGACGGTATACTTGCAAAAAGGAATTTGGGAACTAAAATAGATATGGCTGATATGACAATAGCTTTGGGACCGGGCTTTGAGGCAAGTAAAGACGTTGGCTATGTAATAGAAACTCAAAGAGGTCACGACCTTGGCAGGATAATATCAGAGGGTACTGCGGCGTCAAATACGGGCATACCCGGAAATATAGGCGGATTTACAAGTCAAAGAGTGATACATTCTCCCAAAGACGGTATACTGACTGCCGTAAAAAAAATAGGCAGCTATGTTAAAAAAGGCGATGTGATAGCTTTGGTAGACGGCACAGAGGTCTATGCGTCCATAGACGGTATCATAAGGGGCATGATAAGAGATGGTTATATTGTAGCCCCGGGACTTAAAATTGCCGATATAGATCCGAGATGGGAGGAGCTTAAAAATTGCTTTACGATATCAGACAAGGCAAGGTGTATAGGCGGCAGCGTATTGACGCTTGTGTGCGGATATATGGTGAATATGAATGGTAAAGATATTTGAAATACTTAATGAAAGAGCGGAAAAAAACAAAAATACAATGTTTGTTGCCGTAACAGACACGGAAGGCTCCGTTCCGGGCAAGGTCGGAGCTTATATGCTGGTAGGGAACGAGGGCAGGATATTCGGTACCGTAGGCGGCGGCAAACTTGAATATATGGCAGAGTTAAAGGCAATGGAGCTTTTGAGAGAAAAGAAAAATACCATATGCCGATTTGACACATACGACATAGGCACCGTGTGCGGAGGAAGCGTAAAGATGTTCTTTGCCTGTATCCAAGGGGATATAGGACAAAAGGGGATAGAAGCCCAAAAGAGCGGAAGCCCCTATTGGCTGGTAATACCTCTTGAAGGCGGAGAGGCAAATATCGACTATGATATAGACAGATACGAATATACTTTTACAGATGAAAAAAACTATTACAGAAAATTTAATTACGATGGTATGGTATATGTTTTCGGCGGAGGTCATCTTTCCAAAGAAACGGTACCGCTTCTTACCCATACGGGATTTAATGTAACGGTAATAGATGACAGAGAGGAATTTGCCGACAGCAGATATTTTCCGAATGCATATAAGGTGTTGGCAATGGATTACAAAAATATAGATTTGAAAATAAATGAAAAGGATTATATAGTCATAATGACAAGAGGACATATGGGAGATCTGGAATGCGAAAGATTTGCCCTTGGCACCGATGCTTGTTATATCGGAGTTGTAGGCAGCAGAGCCAAGACGGAATATATAAACAGTATTCTTATTGACGAGGGTATAGAAGAAGCTCAGCTTAAAAGGGTAGTGACTCCCATAGGAATTGATATAGGAAGCAGAACCCCGGAAGAAATAGCGATCAGCATTTGCGCTCAGCTTATTAAAGTACGGGCGGAAAAAATAAAAAAATAATTGAAAACCGTACATATATGGTGTAAAATGTAGAAAAAACCAAAGAAAGGATTGTATTTTATGAATTTCCTGGAGAAAAAAATAGTGGAACAGGGCGTAGTCGAAAAGGGCAATGTTTTAAAGGTTGACCGTTTTCTCAATCATCAAATGGATATCGAGCTTTTCAACGAAATGGGAAAAGAGTTCAAGAAACGTTTTAAAGATGTGGAAATAAACAAGATAATAACAATAGAGGCTTCGGGCATAGGCATTGCTTGTGTGGTTGCTCAGCATTTCAATGTGCCTGTGGTATTTGCCAAGAAGTCAAAGAGCATAAATATTGAAGGCGAAATGTACATAGCTGAGGTAGAATCCTTTACCCATAAGTGCAAAAATCAGGTAATTGTCTCTAAGAAGCTTATTACTCCGGAAGATAAGATACTTATTATAGATGACTTCCTTGCAAACGGCTGCGCCTTACAGGGACTTATCTCAATAGTAAAGGATGCGGGAGCGGAAGTGGCAGGCATAGGCATTGCCATAGAAAAGGGCTTCCAGAACGGTGGCAAGATCATAAGAAATCTGGGTTATAGACTGGAATCCCTTGCAATAGTAGAGTCTATGGATCCCGAAAACGGAACTATTGAATTTCTTCCTCAGCCGATATAATAAATGGAGTGATATAAATGCCGCATATATTTTCAAGAACAGAGATGCTTCTGGGAAGGGATGCCATGGACAGACTTGCGCTATCAAGGGTCGCCGTTTTCGGCATAGGCGGTGTGGGAGGCTATGTAACAGAGGCGCTTGCCAGAAGCGGAGTGGGAACGATAGACCTGATCGATAATGACAGGATATGCGAAACCAATATAAACAGACAGATAATCGCTCTCACAAGTACTGTGGGCAGATATAAGACGGAGGTTGCCAAAGAACGAATATTGGATATCAATCCAAGGGCTGTCGTTAATGTATACAATGTTTTTTTTCTGCCGGAAACCGCCAGCCAATTCGATTTCACTCAATATGATTATGTAGTGGACGCCATAGATACCGTTACGGGAAAGCTGGAAATAATAGAGCAGGCAAAAAAGGCAAACGTACCTGTTATAAGCTCTATGGGCGCAGGGAATAAGATAGATCCCACTGCCTTTGAGGTTGCTGATATTTATGATACATCCATGTGTCCTCTTGCAAGGACTATGCGTCACGAGCTTAAGAAAAGGGGAATAGACAAGCTTAAGGTCGTTTACTCAAAGGAGAGACCTCTTAAGCCTCATAACGGCGAAGATATGGACGAAGTATCCGATAGGGGGAGGAGTATACCCGGCAGCGCTGCCTTTGTACCGTCGGTTGCGGGGCTTATTATGGCAGGCGAGGTCATAAAGGATGTTATCGGCGCAGGACAGGGAGTGTAGATAATGAGAAAGATAAGGATAATACTTATTGTTTTTGTGATAATATTTTTGCTGCTATACTTTATCCCTTATCCCCATAGGATAAATGCCGAATTCCCCGCAAGACTTGTGGGAGAAGAGGGGGAATACACATTTTCATTAAATGCAAGGAGGCATAATTATCTGCTTAAAAGGGATACTCTTATACCTGAGATAAAAATATATCAAGGGGATGAGACCATGTTTTCATTTGTGGATATAGACTATTCCATGTATAATTCCTCGATACCCATTGAAGGGGATGAAAATATTTCCTATGTCAGTTTTGCGTACTATGACGGTAAAAACAATATATTAAAGCCTGCAAAACTTAGGTTTTCCGAAACAAGGAACATATATATGCTGGAAACAGAGGACTTTACATGCTTTGCTCCTTATGATGTGAATGAGGCTGAATTTGATGCTCTTATAAAAAATGCACCTAAAAATTGATTTCAGGTGCATTTTATTGTGCAACAATAAAAATAAACCACCTGCTCTGCAGGTGAGAGTAAAATGCTTTAGCTGTAAGTTGAAAAAGAAGGACCTCCTATGCTAATATGGTGATAATTCGACAGCACACCAAAAAGAATAGGAGGTAAAAAGATGAATAAATCATCAAAAAATAGTTTAGCACATACGAAATGGGAATGCAAGTACCATATAGTGTTTGCGCCAAAATACAGAAGGCAGATAATATATAGGCAAATAAAGGCAGATGTAGGGAAAATACTAAGAGAATTGTGCGAAAGGAAAGAAGTAGAGATAATAGAGGCAGAATGCTGTCCGGATCATATACATATGTTGGTAAGAATACCGCCGAAATATAGTGTATCGGAAATAATGGGATATTTGAAAGGGAAAAGTTCTCTGATAATATTTGACAGGCATGCGAATTTGAAATACAAATATGGAAACAGGAACTTTTGGTGCAGAGGATACTATGTAGATACCGTAGGGAAAAATGCAAAAAAAATTCAGGAGTACATAAAAAATCAGTTGGAAGAAGATAAAGTAAATGATCAAATAACATTGAAGGAATACATAGACCCGTTTACGGGTAAGCCGGTAGACAAAAGCAAATAAAAAGCTGCTTTAGCAGCAGCTTGAAAAAGTGGTGTGTAAGTCGGATAATTCGGTGCGCTTACAAGCGCTGACCGGTAAAAGCCCCTTATAGGGGCAGTGCAAGCCACCGGCTAAGCCGGTGGTCTTGACTATATTTATTTTTTTATATGGGCTCTTAGCTCCCTTATAAATCCATTTGAGCATTTTGCAGACGGATTTCTCTTAATAAGCGCTATCCTTCGTTTATCCGCAGAGGATATATTTTCTTTAAGTGCAGAAAGCTTTTCGTGAAGCTTCGATGCGGGACTTTCGTAATCGGTGTTTTTAAGCTCTCTCAGCTTTTCTTTTATATAGTCGTCAAATTCAATATAAGAAAGGGCTGCTTCCATTTTTTCTTTTATTTCGGAAGTAACGGCAGCTCTTTTTTCTTCGGCGTGTTCTCTTGATCTTTCGATAGCCGAAGAGATCTCGTCTTTTATTTCGCCGATCTCAGCCATAAGATATGAGTTGTTTATTATCATATCTCTTAAGCTGTAAGCGGCACGGAAGGATCGTACAAAATCAACGGCAAATATTACAGTGAGTATTGCCGCCGCAGCAACAGATAAAGACGGAGTAAGAGAAAATACAAAATCCGCTATGGGAGTGTTTATTATATAGGCTATGAGCAGTCCCATAAAGCCCCAAGTAATGCTGGACTTAATACATATATAACCCTTGTAGTTTATAAAATTTTTGCTGTAATCCCAATACTTTACCTTAAAGAGCCTTTCCATAACAAGCCCCGTTATCAGTTCGAGTAGAGTGGCAGTGATAACAGACACGACAAATACGAGAAGGGGACTTGCCATAAACGGCAGCACCGCAAAAAGTATGCTGACTGCGCCAGATCCGTATATAGGCAGAAAAGGTATCGTCATAAATCCTCTGTTTACCCATTTCTTTTCTTTTAGGGATACATAGCAGCTTTCAAAGCACCACCCAAGAAAACTGTATATGAAAAACATCATATAAAAGGTCAGAAAATTATATTCCATAATGAATACCTCTTAATAATCATCGGGTCTGTCATGTCTGAAACCGAAGTGATATCTTATGGCTTCCACTATTCTCTCTGCCGCATATCCGTCGCCGAAGGGATTTCTGGCGGCTGCCATTTTGTTGTATATTTCTTTATTTTCCAGAAGTTCCTTTGCCTGAGCATATATCTCGTCTTCATGAACGCCTGCCAGCTTAAGGGTACCTGCTTCAACGCCTTCGGGTCTTTCCGTAACATTTCTAAGCACAAGCACGGGTTTGCCCATAGAAGGTACCTCTTCCTGCAATCCGCCGCTGTCGGTCATTACCATATAGCTCAGATTCATAAGATTGTGCATATTCTTTATATCGATAGGGTCTATAAGATGTATTCTGTCGTGTCCTCCCAATATACTGTTGGCAACCTTTCTTACGGCAGGATTGAAATGCACGGCATATACGACCTCTACGTCTTCATAGTCGTTTACGAGCCTCAGAACGGCTTTGCATATGTTTTCAAGAGGTTCGCCAAGATTTTCTCTCCTGTGAGCGGTCATTGTTATGACCCTTTTGTTTTTAAAGTCTATATTGTTGAGTATGTCCACATCAAACACAAAGTTATCCTTAATGGTGGTCTTAAGACAGTCAACAGCCGTATTTCCCGTAATGAATATGCCTTCGGGACTTATGTTCTCTTTTAAAAGATGCTCCTTTGCAAGCTTTGTAGGCGCAAAGTGCAGGTCGGCAATGTGTCCTGTAAGGACTCTGTTCATTTCTTCGGGAAAGGGCTGAGTTTTGTCATAGGTCCTCAGTCCCGCCTCTACGTGCCCAAGCTTAATACCGCTGTAAAAAGCGGCAAGAGAGCCTGCAAACGTGGTAGTGGTATCTCCGTGTACAAGCACAAGATCGGGCTTTACCTCGGACATAACGCCTTCAAGACCCGTAAGGGCTTTTACGGTAATATCGGTAAGGGTCTGACTTTGAGTCATTATATCAAGATCGTAGTCAGGCTTAAGATCGAAAATTTCAAGCACCTGATCCAGCATTTCTCTGTGTTGTGCAGTAACGCAGACTATCTGTTCTATTTCATCGCATTTTTCCATGGCGTTTATAAGCGGCGCCATTTTAGTTGCTTCGGGTCTTGTGCCGAATATACTCATAACCTTTATTTTGTCCATTTTAAAAACACCTCGTAATCTTTATTTCTTATTTATATTTAATCACAAAATATGTTTTTTTTCAACAATTATTTCAATAATCCACACTTACAAGAGTAAGCCCTCTGGGAGGCATTGTTATTCCTGCCTTTGACCTGTCCTTGGAAATTATTATCTCCTTAACGTATTCGGGATCCGTTTTGCCCGTTCCCACATCCAGAAGAGTGCCTGTCATTATCCTTACCATATTGTACAAAAATCCGTTTCCCTTATATGTAAATGTGATCTCTGTGCCTTTTTGCTCTATTGTTATGTAATATACCGTTCTGACAGTTGATTTTTTTGTCCTCTTGTTTGAGCAGAATGCCTTAAAATCCTTTTCCCCTGTCATATAAGAGGCTGCCTTTCTCATATTTTCAATATTTACGTTATAGGGAAAGTGATTGACGGTACGCCTTGTAAATACGTCGGGCTTATTGCCTATATCTATTTTATATACATATGTTTTGCTCAAGGCGTTAAGTCTGGCGTGAAATCTGTCTTTTACTATGGAGCATTGTATTATTTTAATATCCGAGGGAAGCGCCTCGTTGAGACTGTCCATAATATTTTCATATTCATGTGAGAGCTTAAAATTTGCCACCTGTCCCAGAGCGTGAGTACCTGCGTCTGTCCTGCCGGATCCTATAACATCGGTATTTTCTCCCGTTACATTATATATGGCATTTTCAATAATGCCCTGTATCGTATCCGGCGTAGATTTTTGACGCTGCCAGCCGGCATATCGTGTGCCTTCGTATTGTATCGTGATTTTATAGTTCATATTAGACCTCTTTTTATTTTAGTATACTATTGTGAAATATAAATTGCAAGAAAAAACGGCAGCTCCATGTATTTTGCACACCATATTGCAAAAATTATTCGGATGTGTTATTATAATACATTATACTGGGAGAATAATGCTATGATATACGAAACGCATAATGAAGATGAAACAAAAAAAATAGGCTATGAGCTGGGCGCAAGAGCAAAGGCAGGAGACGTTTATTGCCTTAAAGGAGACCTTGGTACAGGTAAGACGGTATTTACAAAGGGCTTTGCTCTGGGCTTGGGGATAGAGAGCCATATTACAAGCCCTACATTTACAATTGTAAATGAATATAAAGAGGGCAGATATCCTCTGTATCATTTTGATGTTTACAGGATAGGAGACTGTGACGAAATGTACGACATAGGCTTTGATGAATATATAGACTCAGACGGAGTCTGCCTTATAGAATGGGCTGAGCTTATAAAGGATATTATCCCCAAAAACGCAATATGGATAAGCATTGAAAAGGATATTATGAACAGGGATATTAATTACAGAAAAATTGAGGTGAAATAGATGAAAATACTTGCTCTGGATTCAACAGGATTGGTAGCAAGCGCAGCCCTTATAGATGAAAACAGGACTGTTGCGGAATTTACCGTAAATTATAAAAAGACGCACTCACAGACGCTTATGCCTATGATAGAGCATATTAAAGCTATTACGGAGCTGGATCTGTCAACGCTGGACTATATTGCCTGCGCAAGCGGTCCGGGCAGCTTTACGGGATTGAGGATAGGAGCGGCTACTGCAAAGGGTCTTGCCCACGGGCTTGGCATAAAGATAATCCCTATACCCACTCTTGACGGTCTTGCTTATAATATGTACGGCAGCCAAAAGCTTATCGTACCCATAATGGACGCAAGGAGAGATCAGGTATACACAAGTGTATATTCTTGTGTTGACGGCTTTGAAAGGGTGTCCGAATACATGGCGCTGGATATTACGGAGCTTTTGGAATACGTTGCTTCATTGGACAATGCCGCAGTATTTCTGGGTGACGGCGTTCCCGTGTTTAAAGAACAGATAATAAAATACGGCGGCGATTTTTCTTTTGCGCCTGTATGCGCTAATATGCAAAGAGCAGCCTGCATAGGCGCCTTAGCTCTTGAAAGAACGGAGATTGCCGTGGAGCCTAATGATCTTGAAATAATGTATCTGAGAAAATCTCAGGCAGAAAGAGAGTTGGATGAAAAAAATGCGCATAACTCCCATGAATAAAAACCATATAAACGGCGTTTACGAAATAGAAAAGGATTGCTTTGCCATACCCTGGAGCAAAAGGGCTTTTGAGCAGGAACTGGACAATAAGCTTGCGATATATGTAGTTGCCGAGGAAGAAGGGCAAATACTGGGATATGGCGGTATGTGGCATATTGTAACAGAAGGGCATATTACTAATATAGCGGTCCACAGATCTCACAGGCGCAAGGGTATAGGCGACGCTATCATAAAGAGCCTTTTGGAGATAGGAAAACAGAAGGAAATGATAGGACTCACGCTGGAGGTTAGGAAAAGCAACGAAGCGGCTCAGGCGCTTTACAGAAATAACGGTTTTATAATTGAGGGTATACGTCCGGAGTACTATGAGGACAACAAGGAGGATGCTCTTATTATGTGGAGATATCTTATAGATAAGGCTGATATTGTCGTGTAAAACGGAGGTGTTGTAATGATAAAGGAATTAAGTTACAGACAGCTAAAAAAATTCTGCAATTATTCGGATATTGATTTTGATAAAAACGGCTATGAAAATGACATTATAGGTCAGCCGAAAGGCGCCGAGGCTCTCAGACTGGGTCTTTCCATAAAAAATAAAGGATACAATATATATGTGGCAGGCTTGTCTGCCAGCGGACGCACCACCTTTGCGGAAAAGTTTGCAAAAGAGGCGGCGCTTAATGAAAAAACTCCCGACGATATGTGCTATGTTCCGGATTTTGACAATATCAATGCTCCCAAGCTTTTGAAGCTGAAGGCAGGAATGGGCAGAGAACTCAAGGAGGATATGAACGAGCTTATAAATCAGTTGAGCATAGAGCTTCCCAAAGCATTTTCATCCCCCGAGTACGAAGAGAGCAAGGATAGGATAATGAAGTCGGTGCAAAAGGATAAGGATGAAGCCTTAAAGGAGCTTACGGAGGCAGCAAAGGAATTTAATTTCGGTGTGAAGGTAAGCGGCAACGGTTCCATATACTTTCTCCCAATAGTGGACGGAAAGACAATAAGCGAAGAAGAATATGAAGATCTTGATGAAAATATAAGAGAAAAGATATCGGAAGGCTCCGATGAGGTACATGAGCTTGCAGGCAGAACAATGAAGCTTATGAAGGATATAGAAAGCGCTGCCCAAAGCCAGATAGATGAAATGGAATACAATACGGGTCTTATGACGGTAGGTCATTTTCTTGGCGCTATACAGGAAAAATATATAAGCAATAAGGCTGTAAGCCAATATCTATCCGCTGTGAAGGAGGATATACTTGAGAATATAGACGGCTTTTCTCCCGATAACCCGGACAGGAGCGACGATCCCCTTTCTTCTGTGATACCTTGGGTAGCAAAGAAGAATTCCGATGAATTTCTCAAAAAGTATGATGTCAATCTTATTGTAGACAACAGCGGACTTAAAGGCGCTCCCGTTATTGTGGATTACAACCCCACATATGCCAATCTTGTAGGCGAGATCGAATATGAAAACGAAAACGGCAATCTTTTAACGGATTTTACAAAGATAAAGGCAGGACTTCTACACAAGGCAAACGGAGGATATCTTATTTTCCACGCTTCGGATCTGTTCAACAATATGTTTGCATGGGAAACTCTTAAAAGAGCCATAAAGACCGAAAAGGTAACGATAGAACCTCTTAAGGAATATCAAATAGGGGGACTTGCCGTTGCAGGTATTCAGCCCGAACCGGCTGATATAAATGTTAAAGTGATAATAGTCGGTTCCATGTTCTATTACGAGCTTATAAGACATTATGACGACGACTTTGAGCGACTTTTTAAGATATGCGCTCTTTTTGACTATGAGATGGACTATTCATCGGAAAATATAAGCTCCTCAATAGGCTTTATAAAAGAATATGAAAAAAAGGAAAAAACGCTCCCTGTCAATAAAAATGCCATATGCGCCCTTATAGAATATTCTATGCGTTTGGCTGAAAGACAGGATAAGCTGTCCACAAGGTTTGGTATATTGGAGGATATACTGGCAGAAGCAAATGCTTGGGCAGGCATGGATAATGCAAAAAACATATCCTATAAGCATATCCGAAAGGCTATTGACAAAAGAAACGAGAGAATGGGCATTTATGCCGCAAAATACGGCAAAATGATAAAAGACAATGAGATAATGATAGACACAGAGGGCAGTAAAGTAGGACAGATAAACGGTCTTTGCGTAATGGAAATGGGAGACCATACCTTTGGTATGCCTTCGAGGATAACCGCATCTACTTATACGGGCAAGGCGGGTATCGTGAATATTGAAAAGGAAGCTGAAATGAGCGGTTCTGTACATGACAAAGGGGTACAGGTGCTTACGGGATATATCGGAAGCAAGTACGCTCAGGATTTCCCTCTTACGTTAAGCTGTCGCATATGCTTTGAGCAAAGCTACAATGGCGTTGACGGAGACAGCGCCTCTTCAGCCGAAACATATGCCATTATTTCAAGTCTAAGCGGTATTCCCATTGATCAGGAGCTGGCTGTTACCGGGAGTATGAACCAGAAGGGCGAGATACAGGCAATAGGCGGAGTTATTTATAAGATCGAGGGATTCTATGACGTATGCAAAGCCAGAGGATTTACGGGAAAACAGGGATGTATCATTCCAAAAGCCAATGTTAAAGATCTTATGCTTAAGGAGGAGGTTATCGATTCCGTTAAAAAGGGCGAATTCCATATATATGCCATTGAGACCATAGACGAGGGCATTGAGCTTTTAATGGGCAGAAAGGCAGGAAAGCTTCTTTCAAGAGGCGGCTATACAAAGGATAGCGTTCATGCTCTGGTATACGAAAAACTTAAGGGCTATTACAAAAAGAGCTTGAATTAGATAACAGCAATAAAAAAAAGATGCTGCATTTTTGCAGTATCTTTTTACTGTCATAGGGTGTTTTCGTTTCCATATGAAAAGCCGAAGCATATGTATAAATATTGCCTTTATTATTTTGACGGCAGGTATGAACAGTTTGCCGTGAAGTTATCTCTGAGTACCATAATATCTCTGAAGCTTATGCCCATAGCCTTTGAGATCTTCATGCACGTTTTGACGTTGGGAAGAGCTTCTTTATTGAGTATCCTCAGGAGAGTTATTTTGCTTATGTTAAGAGTTTGCGCAAGCTTCTGATTGCCCATATTATGTTCGTTTTTATATTGTAATAAATAGTCGCCTAAATCCATAATAATTCACCTCAAGCATCATATTGTTTTATATTAATATTGTAATTATATAACAAATCCTAATTAAAGTAAAGATAAAAAATTAATTTTAATGATGAAATTTACGACCTGCTGCCATACAGTATACCATAATGACCCTATAATAACTCCGCAATATTACCATAATAACCTTATAATACTTTAGCATATATTTAAAAAAATGTATTGACAAATGTTATTCTTTCTAGTATATTATTATTGTTGCATTTGCTGCTATAGCTCAGGAGGTAGAGCGCAGCATTGGTAGTGCTGAGGTCACGGGTCCGACTCCCGTTAGCAGCTTAAAATGAAGTGAGCAGATTTTTTGCCCACTTCATTTTTATATTGTTTTCATTTCTTTAAGCATATCTATATTGTTTTTTATATCGTCTTTTCTGCCGACTGTACATATCGCCTTGTTTTTGACCGCCTTTTCTATTTCCTGACCTGCCTTTATGATATCAGAGGGCTTTGCCGAAAGAAGCTCTTCTCGTCTGGTTGCAAGCTTTTCGTATGTTATGCCAAGTATGTGTCGCCTTATTGCCATTGAGTTGAGCATATTTTTTTTGACGGGCATATCAGCCTCGTTTATTGCGCCCAGTATAAATCTGTCTATTTCCTTTTGTGTTTTTTTATTTTGGAGATATTGACCCGTTTTTTCAAAAATGTCGTAGGTATTGGCAAGCTGAGGATCTCTGTAGCTGTACATATAGCATTTGTTATTATCAGTAAAGCGGCAGGCTCCGCCGTATGCGCCGCCCTCAAGACGTACCTTGTCCCATATATATTCTCTCGTTACGATCTGCTGCACGACCCTGTATATTCCCGAATCATATTCAATGGGAAAGGCAATGGCGTTAAAATTCACATTGGTATCCGCAGAAATACTCATTTGGCTGTTAAGGGCTATATCTGCCTTTTCGTTTTTGCCGTTTTGTAAGCCTTCGATAATTTTATCCATATATGAACCGACAGCGCTTCTGTCCTTTTCATTGGAGGTAAGAGCATATATGGCAGAATTTGTAAATACCTTTTTTGAGATATTGTTAATATCGACGCATATTTTTTCACAAGGCGTATCTGAAATATATCTGTACAGATCAAATCCCACAGCGCTTTC
>CANQIA010000007.1 GCA_947624015.1 uncultured Clostridia bacterium | reverse complement strand
ATCTGCGGTGTTTTTTATTATTTAGTTCTTTTCAACGCCGAGAGTAACGGTTTCGCCGTTTATATTCCATTCCTTGCTTATAGCGGCAGTGCCTTCGCAAATGTCGTCTGCAAGCACGTCTGTGGAAATAGCTTCCTTGTTACGGTCGAATATTTCGGCTATTTTGTCGTTGTCCTTGTAATATACCTTTATTCTGTCAAGAACCTCAAAATCGGCTTCCTTTCTCATAGTCTGTATCTTGGAAACAAGCTCTCTTACAAAGCCCTCCTCAATAAGCTCCGGAGAAAGCTCTGTGCAAAGCACAACGGTAGTGGACTTGTCGCTTTCGGCAACATAGCCTTCTGCCTGCGCCGTCTCAGTAAGCACATCCTCCTCTGAAAGCTCTATCTCTGTGCCTTCAACTGTAAACTTGATAACGCCCTTTGTCTTAAGCTCATCCATAAGAGCGTTGCCGTCGCCGTTTCTCAGATACTCGCCTATGGCAGGCACAAGCTTGCCGTAACGTCTGCCCAGAGTCCTCAGTTGAGGCTTAAAGCTGTAGCTTGTAAATTTGGAAGCATCCTCGACGAACTCTACATTCTTTACGTTCAGCTCGTCAAGTATTATATCGTAGTACTCCTTGTCAAGCTGCTTTTCAGCCTGTACATACATATTGCCTATGGGCTGTCTGTTCTTTATATTGGCAGTGTTTCTGGCAGCACGACCCGCAACCACTATTGAAAGCACAAGCTCCATATTTACCTCCAGCTTATCGTCTATCATAGACTCGTCAGCCTTGGGGAAGTCGCAAAGATGTACTGACTCGGGAGCGTTTTTATCTACCTTTCTCACAAGGTTCTGATACATATTCTCAGCCATAAAGGGCGTAAAAGGTGCAGAAAGCTTAGCCATTGTTACAAGCACCGTGTAAAGGGTCATATAGGCGTTTACCTTGTCCTGTGGCATATCCTTACCCCAGAAGCGCTCTCTTGAACGTCTTACATACCAGTTTGAAAGCTCGTCCACAAAATCAGCCATAGCTCTTGCGGACTCTGTTATCTTGTAGCTGTCAAGGGATCTGTCCACAAAGCCCACAAGGGTATTTAACTTTGAAAGCACCCACTTGTCCATAGGCGCAAGCTTATCGTATTCCAGCTTATATTTTGTGGGATCGAAATTATCTATATTGGCATAGAGTACAAAGAAAGCATATGTGTTCCATAGCGTACCCATAAATTTCCTCTGATACTCGTTTACTGCCTTGTCGTCAAATCTGTTAGGCAGCCACGGAGCCGAATTGGCATAGAAATACCACCTTACGGCGTCTGCTCCCTGATTATCCAGCACTGACCAGGGATCGACTACGTTGCCAAGATGCTTGGACATCTTTCTGCCCTCTCTGTCCTGTACATGACCTAATACTATAACATTCTTATAAGGGCTTTTGTCAAATATAAGAGTTGAAATAGCCATAAGAGTGTAGAACCAGCCTCTTGTCTGATCTATTGCCTCTGAAATAAAGTCGGCAGGATAGTTCTCGTCGAATATCTCCTTGTTTTCAAAGGGATAGTGCCACTGAGCAAAGGGCATTGAACCCGAATCGAACCAACAGTCTATGACCTCGGGTACTCTGTGCATCTTGCCGCCGCACTTTGGACAGTTCAGCTCAACAGCATCTATATAAGGCTTATGCAGCTCTATTTCATCGGGACAGTTATCGCTCATTTTCTTAAGCTCTGCAATGGAACCTATGGCATGTCTGTGACCGCACTTACACTCCCATATGGGCAGGGGCGTACCCCAGTATCTCTCTCTTGAAAGACCCCAGTCGATAACATTTTCAAGGAAATTGCCGAAGCGTCCTGTCTTTATATTGTCAGGCATCCAGTTTACGGTATTGTTGTTCTTTAAAAGATCGTCTCTTACCTTTGTCATCTCTATGAACCATGTATCTCTTGCATAGTAGAGAAGCGGCGTATCACAGCGCCAGCAGAAGGGATAATCATGCTCAAAAGGAATGGCTGCATATAACTTACCGCTTTCCTCAAGGCGCTTTAATATTTCCTTATCTCCGTCCTTTACGAACACGCCTGCAAGACCCTCTACTTCTTCCGTAAAGCAGCCTTGGTCGTTTACAAGCTGTATAAAGGGCAGGTCAAAGCGTCTGCCGACTCTTGCGTCATCCTCGCCGAAGGCAGGAGCTATATGAACTATACCTGTACCGTCTGTAAGAGTTACATAATCGTCTTCTGTTACGAAAAAGGCTCTCTTATCGGGCTTTGCATAGGGGAAGAGAGGCTCGTAATCCATGCCCACCAAATCTTCGCCCTTATAGGTCTCTATTACCTGATATTCCTTTACTATATCGTCAAGGAGCGCCTCAGCCATAATATATATACAGCCGTCGGCAGCCTTTACCTTTGAATAATTTTCCTTCTTGTTTACGCAAAGAGCGGTGTTTGAAGGCAATGTCCACGGAGTTGTTGTCCATGCAAGGAAATAGGTATTGTCCTGACCGATGACCTTAAATCTTGCTATACATGATGTTTCTTTCACATTTTTATAGCCCTGAGCCACCTCATGGGAAGAAAGAGCGGTGCCGCATCTCGGACAATAGGGCACTATCTTATGACCCTTATAGAGAAGTCCCTTTTCCCATATCTTCTTTAAAGCCCACCATTCGGATTCTATATAATCATTGTGATAGGTAACATAGGGATCGTCCATATCCGCCCAAAAGCCTACTCTGTCGCTCATTTCTCTCCATAAGCTTTCATATACGAATACGGAATCCTTACACTTCTTTATAAAGGGTTCTACTCCGTAATCCTCTATCTGAGGCTTTCCGCTTATACCAAGCTGCTTTTCAACCTCCAGCTCAACAGGCAGACCATGAGTATCCCAACCTGCCTTTCTCAGCACCTTGTAGCCCTTCATTGTCTTATATCGTGGTATAAGATCCTTTATTACTCTTGTCAATATATGTCCTATATGAGGCTTGCCGTTGGCAGTGGGAGGTCCGTCGTAAAATGTAAATACGGGACAGTTTTCCCTTGCCTTGATAGACTGACCGAAAATATCCTTTTCCTTCCAGAAGTTTAATATCTCTTTTTCTCTTTCAACGAAATCGAGATTTGTACTTACCTTATCGTACATTGGAAAATTTCTCCTTTCAATTAATAAAAAAGCTGCTGTGTCCGACAGGACGCAGCAGCGTGGTACCACCTGAATTGATATATAAAAATATCCTCTCATTATCCCTTAACGCAGGAAACGTCACAATCTACTTGCTCTGAAAATAAAGCTTTCGGTGCGCCACAGCCAAAGTGATCTTCACATATACGCTCTCCGTCGGCTCCCACCTTGCCCGACTCTCTGTTGGATACACATAAATGCTACTCTCTCCGCTATCGTGTTTAACAATCTCTATCATTATAATATCTTTTCGGCAATTTGTAAAGGGTTAATTTTATTTTTTACGCATATAAGGGGTACTTGCCGGTAATGGCGGCAACTCTTTCGGCTGCCTCAGCTTTGTTGGCGTCATAATCCTTGGCAACAAGGGTTATTATGTCGGCTATTTCCTTCATATCCTCTTCTACCATTCCTCTTGTGGTGGCTGCGGGAGTACCAAGTCTTATGCCGCTTGTAACAGAAGGCTTTTCGGGATCGAAGGGTATGGCGTTCTTGTTACATGTGATACCCACTTCGTCAAGTCTTGTTTCAAGCTCCTTACCTGTTATGCCCATAGGTCTCAGATCCACAAGCATAAGATGATTGTCGGTACCGCCTGATACTATGTTGAAGCCGTTTTCAATAAGTCTTTCGCTCAGCACCTTGGCATTGGCAACTACCTGCTTTGCGTATTGCTTAAATTCAGGCTCCAGAGCCTCCTTGAAGCAAACCGCCTTTGCAGCTATGATATGCATAAGAGGACCGCCCTGTATACCGGGGAAAATAGCCTTATCGATAAGCTTTGCATGTTCCTCCTTGCACAGTATCATACCGCCTCTGGGACCTCTTAATGTCTTGTGGGTAGTAGTGGTCACAAAGTCCGCATAGGGTACCGGGCTTGGATGAAGACCTGCCGCCACAAGTCCTGCAATATGCGCCATATCCACCATAAGATATGCTCCTACCTCTTTTGCCACATCGCTGAAGAACTTAAAATCTATTATTCTGGAATATGCGGAAGCTCCCGCTATTATAAGCTTGGGCTTGTTTTCGTGAGCAATACGTCTTACCCGGTCATAATCGATAGTGCCTGTTTCCTCGCTTACGCCATAGGGTACTATATTATATTGCTTACCGCTCATATTTACCGGGGAACCGTGAGTAAGATGACCTCCGTGAGCCAGATTCATACCCATTACCGTATCGCCGGGCTTAAGAACTGCAAAGAATACAGCCATATTCGCCTGAGCGCCCGAATGGGGCTGCACATTGGCATGCTCTGCGCCAAAAAGCTTGCACGCTCTGTCTCTTGCAAGGTTCTCGGCTATATCCACCTTATCGCAGCCGCCGTAATATCTCTTTCCCGGATAGCCCTCGGCATACTTGTTTGTAAGAGGAGAACCCATTGCAGCCATAACTGCCTTTGAAACAAAGTTTTCGGAAGCTATAAGCTCAATGTTTTTTCTCTGTCTTGCAAGCTCGGCATCTATTGCCGCCGCTATCTCCGGGTCGGTTTTTCTGATGTTTTCAAAATCGTACATAACAATCCTCCTGTGGTTGATCAAATAAAATAGGGTTTACCATCTGATTTACTTTAGTTTAATACAAATACTCTCTGTTGTCAATGCGCTTGCTCCAATTTCTCCACAGCCTTTTTTAGCTGTAGGTCATATTCCGTATTATAATCGGCGTCTGTACCTGCCACTACCGGCAGCTCATAATCGGCAGGATTGGTCACCTCTATATCGGGAGCAACGCCCTTGCCGTCTATACACTCTCCCTTAGGCGTATAGTATCTGGCTGTGGTAAGCTTTACGGCGCTTCCGTCCGTAAGGGGAAATGTAGTCTGTACAACGCCTTTGCCATAGGTATTCTTGCCTATTATGGTACCCTTGCCCGTATCCTTTACGGCAGCGGTCAATAGCTCCGAAGCCGATGCGCTGTGTTCGTTCACAAGCACGACAAGGGGTATGTCAATTTCATTTTCCGCCGAATTTATATACTCTTTCTTGCCGTTCTTATCCTCGGTATAGGTTATGACCCCTTTGGGGATAAGCTCATCGGCTATCTTTGCAACTACGTCAAGAAGCCCTCCGGGATTATCTCTCAGGTCAATAATAAGAGAGCTTATGCCTTGATCTCTCAGCTTTTTGTACTCGTTCATATACTGATCGTATGTAACGGATTCAAAACCGCCTAACTTTATATAGCCTATATTTTCGTCTATTACTGCGCTTGCCACAGTAGGCTGATCTATATCCGCCCTTGTTACATCGGCTTCGTACGTGGTATTGTCCGAGGGTCTGAAAAGCTTTAGCTTAACGGCTGTGCCTGCCTTTCCTCTTACCATATCCACAGCGTCGGCATAGTTGTCATAATTTACCTTTTTGCCCTCTACCTCTATAAGCTTATCTCCCGGCTTAAGACCGGATGCTGCTGCAGGAGAATTTTCATACACCGTATTTACTATTATGCTGTAATCGTTGGCGTCTATTGTCATAAGGGCGCCTATGCCTACATAGTTGCCTGTTGTCTTTATTTTGTAATCCTCATAATCCTCGGCAGAAATATATGTAGAATATTTGTCCGTAGAGTCGTAAAGCATTCCCAGATATATTCCCTCGAATACCTTCTTTTCGTCTATGTCTCCCACATAGTTCTTATCTGCAATATTGTATATCGTCCTTGCCTTTGCCTCATAACCGAAGTCCTTTTTGGCATAGACCCTATAACATGTGTATGCGGCATTTGCCGCCATAGCCAGAGCTATTACGGTAAGTATGCCGTACAAAAAACCCTTTTTAAATTCATTATTCATATACAAACACCGCCTCATTTAAAATTTTATGCAAAAGCAGATACTATATAACCGTGTTTGCCCACTTTTTCTTGAGGACTCTCGCCTCGCTGAATATAAGCTTGAAAAATTCCTCTGAATATACCATAGCATATGTTATATATATAGGCAGCCCCAGTATCTTGGAACCCAGAAACGCCATGGGTATGCCTATGAACCATACGCTTGCGGTATCCGTTATAAGTCCGAAAAGGGTATCTCCGCCGTTTCTGAGTATACCCACTATATTTATGTAGTTGAGATTTTTTATGGTCAAGCCTACTGCCACAATATATACCATGTAAAGAGCATATTTCTGCCCAAGCTCATCTATATCGAAAAAGCTTATTATAAAAGGCGCCAGAATAGCCAATATCACGCCTGATATTACAGAAAACAAAGCCGTAAGCCCCGTGGATCTGAAGGCGTAGTCTATTGCCCTTTCTTTATCTTTTGCGCCAAGGGTATTGCTTATTATGATACCGCAGGCAGCGCCTATGCCAAAGCCCGATACAACAAAAAGATTCTGTACCGAGCCTGCCACCTGTACCGCAGCCTGAGACTGAGTGCCGCTGTACTTATAGGCTATATTGTATATTGTGGTTCCCAGCGCCCACATAAACTCGTTGAAAAGCACGGGAGTGGCAACTGCCGCATACTTTGATATGAATTTTCTGTCCCATTTTACATATTCTGAAAATTTCGGCGCCAATACAGGTATTTTCCTTACGATTATAAGTATTAACTGTACGCTCATCTCTATTGAACGAGCGCACAGCGTACCCAAGGCGGCACCTCTTACGCCCATATGCATGGCAAATATGAATATGGAATTGAACACTATGTTTGAAACAAGAGATAAAAGCGTTGTAAACATAGGCTGCTTGGCTTCTCCGATAGCCTTGAGAGAAGCGTTTACCGTAGTGGTAAATGCGGTTATGAAATAGCTGAAGCCTATTATTTTAAGATAGCCTATACCCAGCTCTATCACTTCATTATCCCTTGAATATATGTGCATCACATTTCCCGGAAAAACTCTTGTGCCGAGAAAAAACACAAAGGCGGCTATCTCGGACATGATAAGCCCTATGCCCATTACCTTTCTGACGCCTTTTATATCTCCGCTGCCCCAGTACTGTCCCATAAATATGGAGGCTCCGCTGGATATACCGAAGCATATCAGTACAAAGAGGAAAAATACCTGATTGCTCAGACCCACAGCCGTAACACTGGCGGCGCCAAGCTTTCCCGTCATAAAGGTATCCATTATATTTATAAGAGAATTGATAAGCTCGTTAAGCATAATGGGTATTGCAAGACCCGTTATATTCTTAAGAAAAACCTTGTCCTTGAATAATTCCTTCATAATTTTTTCAAATTCTCCTTGCAATAAATTTCATACTAGGATATGATAACATTATAGGAAAATAATTTCAATATAATTAAATAAAAATAATAAAAATTTAATGGGAGGCATACATATGATAGGCAACAAGACAGTATTCGTAACAGGCTCATCACGAGGAATAGGAAAAGCAACAGCCGCCCTATTTGCAGCCGAAGGCTACAATGTAGCCATAATGTGCAAAAGCTCCACAAGGGAGCTGGAAGCCACTTATAAGGAGCTTACCGCCTATACTCCCGATATACTTGCCTTACAGGGAGATCTGTCCGACTATACGATAGCCTCCTCTGCCGTAAGCAAAATAATAAACAAGTTCGGAAGAATAGACGTGCTTGTAAACAACGCCGGTATATCCTATGTGGGACTTTTCAATACAATGAAGCCCCAGGACTGGAAAAATGTAATAGACAATAACCTTTATTCGGCTATCAACTGTACGCATCTTGTACTTCAGGATATGATAAAGGAACACAGAGGCAGTATAATAAATATATCCTCAATGTGGGGACAGGCAGGAGCCTCCTGCGAGGCAATATATTCAGCCACAAAGGGCGCAATGAACGCCTTTACACGCTCTCTGGCAAAGGAGCTTGCTCCCAGCAAGATAAGGGTAAATGCAATTGCCTGCGGAGTAATAGACACCAAAATGAACAGCTTCCTTACCGTTGAAGAAAAATACGACCTTATGGGAGAGATACCTATGGGACGTTTCGGAACTCCCGAAGAAGTGGCGAAGCTTGCTCTTTTCCTGGCGGAAAAGGACAGCTCTTATATTACGGGACAGGTCATCAACCTTGACGGAGGTATGATCTGATACTCAAGGTATTGGGGATATAGAAAAGGGATATTGCATCCATATGTATGCAATATCCCTTTTTTTATAATTTTATTTCGGGAAATACCTTCAGGCTTCTTTCAAGTATGCCGTTTGTATAGGCAATGAATATGCCGTAATTTGTAACGGGAACGCCCTGCTCCCTGCACAGGGATATCCTGTGCTTCATTTCCTTTTCGTTGAGCATACAGCCTCCACAGTGAATTACCGCCTTATATCTGCTCAGATCCTTGGGGAATTCCCTTCCGCTGCAAAACTCATATTCAATATCCTTGCGGATATGGGATCTGAGCCAGCGTGGTATTTTTACAGTGCCTATGTCCTCGCATTGTCTGTGGTGGGTACAGCCCTCTGCAATAAGCACTCTGTCCCCGTCTTCAAGATCCTCTATGACCCTTACCGCTCTTATATTTTCCTCCAGATCGCCCTTATAGCGGGCAAACAGTATTGAAAACGATGTGAGCAGCACGTCCTCGGGAACAACTGTTTTAACGTAATTGAACGCCTGTGAATCGGTTATTACCAACGAAGGCTTCCTGCCCAAGTTTTCAAGAGTAGCTTTAAGCTCACTATCCCTTGTAACGAGCGCCGTTGCTCCTGCCTCAAGTATATCCCTTATGGTCTGCTGCTGAGGAAGTATAAGCCTTCCCTTTGGCGCAGCTTTGTCAATAGGTATCACAAGGACTACCATATCGTTGGGCTTGAGCTTATCGCCTATTATCTTGAGAGTCGTATCATCATTTGGCACAAGCCTTGATATGGCATTTTTAAGCTCATTTATGCTTTCCCCTGTTTTTGCGCTTACCCACATACCATTTTGGACAGCGTATCTGTCCGTGACTTGGTCGCACTTGTTCATAATGATCATATAGGGCAGCTTCTTAGCCTCAAAAGCCGATATTATCTCCTTGTCCTCATGGGAAATACCCTGTGTGCCGTCGGCTACAAGCAATGCTATATCCGTTTTGTTAAGCACATCGTAAGCCTTTTCTATCCTTTTTGCTCCCAACTCGCCCATATCGTCAATACCCGGAGTATCTATTATCATAACGGGACCTAAGGGCAAAAGCTCCATTGCCTTGTATACGGGATCCGTAGTGGTACCCTTAACAGCGGAAACTATGGCAAGGCTCTGTCCCGTAACGGCATTTATTATGCTGGATTTTCCCGCATTTCTCCTGCCGAATATGCCTATGTGTATCCTGTCTGACGCAGGCGTTGAATTAAGGCTCATATGAACTCCTCCTTAGAAGCGGAAATCTCTCTGTCCGCCCTCAATATCGTAAAGATGCTTTTTGACTATTGCCTTTACCTTTTCCTTGGGTATATTCTCTATTTCTCTTGCAATAAGCTCCTTGCCTATCTTCTTTGTATCCTCTGAGGCATAATCCTCCAGATACTCGTCAAGGGTCATAAGAGCGTTTGGCAGACAGCAGTTTGATATCTGTCCCGATTTACACAAGCTCATAAAGCGGTCGCCTGTTCTGCCTTCTCGGTAGCAGGCAGTACAAAAGCTGGGGATATGTCCCCTTCTCATAAGCCAATTTACCACCTCGTCAAGAGTTCTCTTGTCCTCTACATCAAACTGTTCGCTTTTGTTGTCCTCGGGCTCAGGCTCCGCATAACCGCCTACGCTGGTTCTGGAGCCTCCGCTTATTTGAGATATGCCTAATTCAAGCACCTTTTCGCGGCAAGCCTTACTTTCTCTTGTGGAAACTATCATGCCCGTATAAGGCACCGCTATCCTTATACAAGCTACGATCTTGGCAAAAATATCATCGTTTATGCCGTCCTTGAAGCTGTCGGCGTCTATATCGTCTGCGTGTCTTATTCTGGGTACGCTTATGGTATGAGGTCCTACGCCGAATACTGCCTCCATATGCTCTGCGTGCATGAGCAGTCCCGCAAACTCATATTTATACTTTTCAAGTCCGAAAAGCACACCGAAGCCTACATCGTCAATGCCTGCCGTCATAGCTCTGTCGTGAGCCTCCGTATGATAGGCATAGTTGCTTTTGGGACCTGTGGGATGAAGTCTTTCATAGCTCTCCTTGTGGTATGTTTCCTGGAAGAGTATATAAGTGCCTATGCCCGCATCCTTAAGCTTTTTATAGTTCTCAACGGTAGTTGCGGCAATATTTACGTTTACTCGTCTTATTGCGCCGTTTTTATGCTTTATGCTGTATATGGTCTTTATGCTTTCAAGAATATATTCTATGGGATTGTTTACGGGATCCTCGCCTGTTTCAAGGGCAAGACGCTTATGTCCCATATCCTGAAGGGCTATTACCTCCTTCTTTATCTCCTCCTGAGTGAGCTTCTTTCTGGCAATGTGCTTGTTCTTCATATGATACGGACAGTATACACAGCCGTTCACACAATAATTTGAAAGATAGAGGGGAGCGAACATAACTATCCTGTTGCCGTAGAATTCCTGCTTTATTTCCTTGGCAAGAGCATATATCTCATTGTTCTTTTCCTCATCTTCACAAACAAGAAGAACAGAGGCTTCCCTGTGAGATAAGCCCTTTTTCTGCCTTGCCTTTTCAATAATAGAGTCTATAAGCTCAATATTGTTCTTGTTTGCCTCGGCATATTCAAGAGTTTCCATTATCTCCTCGTGGGATATGAATTCCTCTGCCTTCATTGATTTTGGATCATACATTTTTTATTTCTCCTTCCTTTCGGGTCAGAATTTCTTTCCCGTTAGTAAAATTAATTGTAAATCGTCTTTGTGCTTACTCCCTCAAGCTGTCCCAGCTTTCCTGATAAAGCGTTTATAATATCGTTAGGTGCATCCAGCACTATACTTATTATAGATATGTTTTTAGGTCTGTAAGGAACGCCCATTCGCGATACTATGTAATCGCTGTACTCGTGAAGAAGCTCATTTATGCCTCCTGCCGAAGAGGTGTCGCTTACAATAACGCCTATAAGCGCTACTCTCGTATCTGCCATGTTATCACCGCCTTGTCAATAATCATTATTAACTATATTATCACATCTTTTTATTTATATCAACAAAAATTTTCTCCTGAAATAGAATTTTCAGCAAAAAAAATAAAGGAACCGTTTCATGGCATAATATACGCCGCTTAAACAGTCCCTTATATATCAACCGCCGAGATATGCCTTCTTGACCTTATCGTCGTTCAGAAGATCCGACGCTTTGCCTTCCATAACTATATTTCCCGTTTCCAGAACATAAGCTCTGTCGGAAATGGAAAGCGCCATTTTTGCATTCTGTTCAACAAGAAGTATAGTCATGCCCTCCTTGTTGCACGTCTGAATAATATCGAAAATGTCCATTACTATAATAGGCGCCAGACCCATAGAAGGCTCGTCTAAAAGAAGCATTTTGGGATGGCTCATAAGCGCCCTGCCTATGGCGAGCATCTGCTGTTCGCCGCCTGAAAGAGTGCCTGCAAGCTGCTTTCTTCTTTCCTTAAGCCTTGGAAAAAGCTCCATTACCCTTTCATACTCTCTTTTGATAACGGTCTTATCCTTTACCGCATAGGCGCCCATATCCAGATTTTCGTCTACCGTAAGCTCCTGAAAAACTCTTCTGCCTTCGGGAACATGACCAAGACCCAGTCTGACTATTTTATCGGCAGTCATATTGTTGATATTCCTGCCCATAAACTCGGCGCTGCCCGAAGCAGCCTTTATAAGTCCGGAAACAGCATGGAGAGTAGTTGTTTTGCCTGCGCCGTTGGCGCCTATGAGAGAAACGATCTCCCCTTCTTCCACATTGAAGGATATGCCCTTTATAGCATGTATCATGCCGTAATAAACATTCAAATCATTGACCTTAAGCATTTCTCCGCCTCCTTACTCGCCCAGATAAGCAACGATGACCTTAGGATCGTTCTTTATCTCATCAGGCAGACCGTCGGCAATTACTCTGCCGTACAACAGCACTATTATTCTTTCACATATACCCATTACAAGTGACATATCGTGTTCTATAAGGAGTATCGATACCTTGAATTTCTCCCTTATAAGGCTTATGGTATTCATAAGCTCAGCCGTTTCGTTAGGGTTCATACCTGCCGCAGGCTCGTCAAGAAGCAGAAGCTTAGGCTCTGTTGCCAAGGCTCTTGCGATCTCCAGCTTTCTCTGTTTGCCGTAGGGCAAATTTGATGCAAGCTGATCCGCTTCCTTGTCAAGGTCAAATATTTTAAGAAGCTCCATAGCCCTCTCTGTCATTTCCTTTTCCATTCTGCCAAACTTGGGCAGACGAAATATGCCTGCCGCCATAGAATAGTTATGCCTGTTTTGCAGACCCACCTTAACATTGTCTATAACGGACATATTGTTGAAAAGCCTTATATTCTGAAAGGTTCTGGCAATGCCCCTTTTATTGATCTGTATAGGAGTTTTGCCGTTCATAAGCTCTCCGTCAAAATAAAATTCGCCGTCTGTTGGCTTATAAACTCCCGTAAGAAGGTTGAATATAGTGGTTTTTCCTGCGCCGTTGGGTCCTATAAGTCCGTAAAGCTGTCCGTCTTCAAGAGTCAGATTAAAATTGTCAACGGCTCTCAGACCGCCAAAGGAGATGCCTAATTGTCTTATTTCTACCAAAGCCATAATTATTTACCTCCCTTTTTTCTTGTAAAGAGCCTTTGCCTGAATTCCACAAGTGTGGGATTGGAGCT
Source organism: uncultured Clostridia bacterium (assembly GCA_947624015.1). GTDB lineage: Bacteria > Bacillota > Clostridia > Lachnospirales > CAG-274 > CANPXH01. Next base: position 77,383 of record CANQIA010000007.1, on the reverse strand, counting down.
GAACAGCATCATTAAAATAAGAGCAAGGGCATAGAAAAGCATTCTGTAATCTGCCAGATCTCTTAAAAGCTCAGGTAAAAGCGTAAGTATTATAGCAGCTATGATACTGCCTCGTATATTTCCCATGCCGCCCAGCACTACCATAACAAGTATTTCTATGGACTTGTTAAAGTCAAATGTAGCAGGCTTTATTATACCCAGGTTCTGACCGTAAAGCACTCCCGCAACTCCCGCAAAGAAGGCAGAAAGTACAAAAGCGAACATCTTATAGTAAACTACATTGACGCCTACGGATTCAGCGGCAATAACATTATCCCTTATAGCCTTAATTGAACGTCCGTGGCAGGAGCGTATTATATTGCTTATTACAATAAGCGTTATTATTGTAAGCACATAGGCTACGGTATAGTTGCTTGACTTGTCAATGCCCTTAAGACCCCCGGAGCCGCCTACAATATCGAGAGAATTAAGTATAGACCTTATTATTTCGCCAAAGCCCAGCGTGACAATGGCAAGATAGTCTCCCTTTAGCCTAAGAGCAGGTATGCCTATTATAAATCCAAAAACCGCAGCGGTAAGTCCGCCTATGACAAAGGCTATGGGAAGCTCTATAACAGCAGGAAGATGGCAGTTAACCGTAAAAAGACAGCCTGCATATGCGCCTACCGACATAAATCCTGCATGACCGAGTGTAAGCTCGCCCAAAAAACCTACTATAAGGTTAAGAGAAACAGCCAGCATAATATTTACGAGCACGGGGACTATAAGATTTTGGAGCTGTCTTGAAGCCGTTCCCGTTTCCACCAAGGTAAATATAAGCAGATATACGATTATAGCAATAGCCGCATAAATAATATTCTTTTTGTTCTTCATAATATTACCCACCCTTATACCTTAGTTATTCTCTTTCTGCCAAGTATACCCGTAGGCTTTACAAGGAGAACTATAATAAGTACGGAAAACACAATGGCGTCTGCCAGCTCCGTAGAAATATACGCCTTTGACATACTCTCTATTATACCCAGTATTATGCCGCCAAGCATGGCTCCCGGTATACTGCCTATACCGCCCAATACAGCCGCCACAAACGCCTTTATACCGGGCATGGCGCCTGAATAGGGACCTACAAACCCATAGGAGCTTACAAAGAGTATGCTTGCTATTGCCGCAAGGAAGGAACCGATGGCAAAGGTCAGTGAAATAGTGGAATTGACATTTACGCCCATAAGCTGGGCAGCGCCCTTATCCTCCGATACGGCTCTCATTGCCTTGCCGACTTTAGTAAAATTAATAAAAAGGGCAAGACATATCATAATTATCACTGTAACGCCTAATGTGGTTATGGCTTCTCCCGAAAGATGAATTTCGCCCAATGTCACAGAAAACTTAGGTATGACCGACTCGACCTTTCTCTGGTTGGAGCCGAATATAAGGAGAGCCACGCTTTGCAGAAAATAGCTGACGCCTATTGCCGTTATAAGAACGGCAAGAGGAGAAGCATTTCTCAAAGGTCTGTAAGCGATCTTTTCAATGGTAACACCAAGCACGGTACAGGAAAGCATACATATGACAACAGGGAACACAATGCTCATTGCAGGAGACAAACCTGCCTTTACCGCTGCCATAGATAAAACATATGCGCCTACCATGATAACATCGCCATGGGCAAAATTAAGCATCTTGGCAATACCGTAAACCATAGTGTAGCCAAGGGCAATAAGAGCATAAATGCTGCCAAGACTCAATCCATTTATAAACTGCTGTATAAAGTCCATACTACACCTCCTAACAAAGTTATTTTAAATTATCCGCCTTATAACAGTGTGCGTTCAAAAAACAAATGGGGCTGTTGAATATCAGCCCCATTGATAAGTCAGGCATAAATACCCGATAAATTCTTATTGCTCACTATATCAGCTCTTAGCTGTATATGCGCCGTTTTCAATAACTGCAACCTTAGCTGACTTGTTGGGTTCGCCATTTGCATCAAATGTCATATCGCCTGTAAGACCGCTTAATGTGATCTTAGTCATAGCGTCTATAAGCGCCTCGTTTGAAAGGTCGCCGCCTGTCTGCTCAACAGCAAGCTTTATTGCATAAATGGCATCGTAACCGTCAGCAGCAAACTGATCGGGATCTGCGCCATACTTCTCGTTGTACTTTTTAACAAACGCCTGTATCTTCTCATCGGGATCCGTAGGAACGAAAGGTGTTAAGAAGGTACCGCCTTCAATATTGGTAGTATCGCCGTTTAACTGCTTGATAACGCCGTCCCAACCGTCACAGCCGAACATAGGAAGTGTTAAGCCGAGAGAAGCAGCCTGCTCTGAAACATATGCCACCTCAGTATAGTAGAAGGGAAGGAATAAGCAATCTGCTTCCGAACCCTTTATCTTGGTCAACTGAGTCTTGAAATCAACATCTCCCGATGTAAAAGACTCATCGGCTACTATCTCGCCGCCTGCCTCGGTAAACTTAGCTACAAAAGCGTCATGTATACCCTTGCTGTACTCGTCGCCGTTGTTATATATAACGGCTGCCTTTGAAAGACCCTGCTGCTGAATGTATTCAGCCATTACCTGACCCTGTAAGGGATCGGTAAAGCAGATCCTGAAAGCGTTGGGAGTAGCGGTACATTCCTTAGCTGAACCGCTTGGAGTTATCTGGAGTATACCGTCTTGTGAGCTTTCGCCGCTTACTGCTATGGAGCATGCGCTTGTAACAGAGCCTACAAGAACATTGATACCCTGATCCATAAGTGTGCTGTATGCATTAACTGATTTCTGCTCGTCGCACTCGTCATCCTCAAATAAGAGTTCAAGCTGCTTGCCTTCAACGCCGCCTGCTTCATTTATTTCCTGAACGGCGATCTCGGCACCGTTCTTGGTTGATACGCCGTAGCTTGCAGCATCGCCTGTAAGAGGTCCGATACCGCCTATCTTTATTACGTCGCTGCCGTCATCTGCCGCAGCGTCGTTCTCTGCGCCGCTACCGCCGCAGCCGACCATTGTCAATGCCATTGTACCTGCCATGGCAAGCGCTAAAAATCTTTTTAACATAATATTATCCTCTCTTTAAAATTTTATTATTCTTCAGTCTTTTCCTCAACCGGTTCCTCAGCGGCTTCTTCGGTCTTTTCCTTTGCCTCTTCGACCTTAGCCTTGATCTCCTCAGCTTTTTCCTTTGCTTCTTCTATAATATCGGAGATCTTTTCCTTAACAGTCTCGGCAGCCTTCTTTACCTCGGGAGAATTGACTATTTCCTCTACCTTGTCTACTGCCTTTCCCGCTGCTTCTTTAACTGCGTCCACAGCCTTGCCTACCTCGGGAGAGTTTACTATCTCTTCTACCTTATCGGCAGCCTTTTCAGCCGTTTCCTTAACTGCGTCTACTGCCTTTTCAATTGAAGAGGCTTCCTTTTCTTCCTCGGTTGGAGCTTCCTCAGCCTTGGCAGCCTTTGCGGGTCTTTCGAGAGTTTCCTTTATGCTAAGGCTAATTTTCTTGTTTTCAAGATCCAGATCTGTGACCTTAGCCTGTATCTCCTGACCTATCTCAAGCTCATCCTCAGGCTTTTCAACATGCTTGTAAGCTATCTGAGAAATGTGAACAAGACCGTCTACGCCCTCTTCAAGCTCTACAAAAGCGCCGAAAGGCACCATTCTTACTACCTTACCGGTCACTACGTTGCCTACCGCATACTTTGCAGCGGCAGTCAACCATGGATCCGCATTAAGATCCTTAAGGGATAATGATATCTTGCCCTTTTCGGGATTAACGTCAAGTACGGTCACCTTTACGCTGTCGCCTACGCTCAATACGTCGGACACCTTCTTAACTCTGCCCCAGCTCATTTCCGAAATGTGGATAAGACCGTCTACGCCGCCTAAGTCCACAAATGCGCCGAAGTCTACGATACGGCTTACAGTACCGTCGATCCTGTCGCCGGGATTGATAGAGGCAAATACCTGCGCTCTCTTTTCATCTATTTCCTTCTGAGCAAGAGCCTTTCTTCCAAGAACGACTCTTCTCTTTGCCTTATCGAATTCCAATACCTCAAAATCATATTCATTGCCGATAAAAGATGACAGATCCTCAACATATCTGTTGGATATCTGTGATGAAGGAATGAATACTCTTATACCGTCTGCAAGACCGATCAATCCACCCTTGACCGTGTCGGTCACCTTGGCCTTGACAGTTTCATTGTTATTGAAGGCTTCTTCAATAACAGCATAATTTTTATCTGCATCTGCTTTTTTCTTGGAGAGCTGAACATTTCCGTCGCCGTCATTTACTCTTACTACGAATACTTCAATTTCGTCCCCCGGTTTTACTACATCAGCAGGATTTACATTTGGGTCGTCTGAAAAGTCAGCTCTGCTGATCAAACCATCTGACTTATAACCCAGATTGACAGAAACCTCGCCGGCATCTGATACGCTGATGACAGTACCCTTAACGATTTCGCCTGATCTTAATGTAACAAGGGTGTTGTCGATCATTTCCTCAAAAGATTTGTTGTTTTCCATTTCACTCATAACGCTTACAGCCTCCTTTATTATAACCGATGGTGTGGATGCACCGGCAGTTATACCAATTTTAACATTTTTTTTAAAATTTTGCAACTCTAAATCGCAAATTGTTTCACATAAATATACATTTTTACAATATTTTTTACTGATTTCATATAATTTCCTTGTATTTGAGCTGTTTTTATCGCCCAACACTATCATTGCGTCAACATTTTTGGCGATCCGAACAGCTTCCTTCTGCCGATCTCCCGTTGCCGAACATATTGTGTTGTATATTTGTATTTTGTCAATTTTCTCTTTTAATATAGCGATGATCCGGTCAAACACATCCGTCTGGAAGGTAGTCTGCACAACAAGAGCATACTCGCTTTCATCATCGGGTATAAATTCCCTTGCCCTTTCGGGAGAATCTATAATGATGGCAGTATTGTCGCTCCAGCCGTTTATACCCACTATCTCAGGGTGCTGACTGCTGCCTATTATTATTATTTTCTTACCCAGCTTATGGTAATTTTCATTTACTATATTGTGTATTTTCTTTACAAAGGGACAGGTACAATCCTTATACCTTATGCCTCTTTTTTCTATTTCTCTGTATATTGCCGGAGGCACTCCGTGGGAACGTATTATAAGCTCTCCGCCTATTGCCGCATCAAAGTCCTCTGTGACTTTAACGCCCTTCCTGTCCAGATCTCCCGTTACCTCCTTATTGTGGATGATGGGACCGAAAGTATATACATTTTTTTCTCCCACACGGCTGTAAGCATAGTCCACTGCCCGTCTTACGCCGAAACAGAAGCCTGCCGACTTTGCAACAACTATATCCATGTTTACTACCCTCTTATTATTTTAAGTATTGTATCCTTGACCTGATCTACGGACATATCGGATGTATCTATAACATTGGCATCCTCCGCAACGGTAAGAGGATTTATCTCCCTGTTTTTATCATACTCATCTCTGGCGGAAATATCCGCAGCTATACTGTTAAAATCATAGGCTATGCCCTTTTGCTCAAGCTCGTTGCAGCGTCTTCTCGCTCTTTCCTCCACATTGGCGTCAAGATATATCTTGACCCTTGCGTCGGGTATAACATTTGTGCCTATATCTCTGCCATCCATTACTACCTTGTTATCGTGGGCTATCTTTTTCTGCAATGCCACAAGCATCTGCCTTACGCTGCCTATGGCGGCTACCTTTGAGGCTGCGTCGGCTACCTCCGGCGTTCTTATAAGATCCGTAATATCTTGTGAATCAAGGAATATTTTCTGAGATCCGTCAGCGTGGGCAAGACTTATATCTATTTTGTCAAGCACCGCTTCCACCGCTTTATTATCTGCGTAATTTATATTATTATCAATACAGTAAAGACCTACGGCTCTGTACATTGCTCCCGTATCCACATATATGTAACCCAGCTCCTTTGCTATGAGCTTTGCCACAGTGGACTTGCCCGAACCTGCCGGACCGTCTATTGCCACAGCTTCGGTCTTTTCCTTAACAAGGTCTGGTCTTAACGCTACTGCGCCTTTTAAATATACATGCTCTGTTTCCTTCTTGGTCTTATCCGTATTTACTGTGACCATTGCCCTTATGCACATTTGGAGGGAACCCTTTACATACATTTCCTGCATGCACATAAGAGAAGCCTCGGTTATGCCCATTTTCCTAAGAGCAACGGCAGGATAAGCCGCATCTATATCCCTTGTGGCTGTAAATACCACGGAAATAATATCGTCAACAGAGAGAGAATTTCTCTTTATTATTTCTCCTATCATAAGCTCGGCGTTATGCCATATGCATTCCTTTGTGTTCTCCTCAACGGTAATTGCTCCTCTAATACAGCAATACATTATGTGATCCTCCTTAACAACTGATACCTGCCAGATATCCCGTGGAAAATGCCGTTTGTAGGTTAAAGCCTCCCGTAAGGCTGTCCACGTCTATTATCTCTCCTGCAAAGTACAGCCCTTCCACAAGCTTTGACGCCATTGTAGAGGGGTCTATTTCGTCAACGGATACGCCTCCTCTGGTCACCACCGCTTCGTTATAGCCTGTGGTGGATACGGCTCTCAGTCTGATATTTTTAATTGTGCGAAGAAGGCTCTGCCTTTCCTCTTTCGTTATTACATTTACCTTTTTGTCGCCGTCTATACCGCTAAGCATTGTTACCACAGGTATGAGCCTGTGGGGAAGAAGGTCGCCAAGGGCATTTCTGAAATCCTTGTTGGCATATTTCTTAAAATCCCGCAGAAGCCTTGAGTCCAGCTCGCTTTCACTGAGAGCGGGCTTCATATCTATAAATATTTCAGGGCGTTCAGCCATTCTTTCATTTATATATGCGCTTGCGGTAAGCACAAGGGGACCCGTTATGCCAAAATGAGAAAACATCATTTCTCCCATATCGCTGTATATCTCTTTGCCCTTTATACATACTGTGAGCCTTATATTTTTAAGGCTTAAGCCCATAAGCTCCTTGATCCAGCCTTCCTCTACTCTTAAAGGCACAAGGGAAGGCATGCATTTTGTAACGGTATGTCCGAGGCTCTTTGCAAGCCTGTACCCGTCCCCTGTGGAACCCGTAGCAGGATATGAAAGACCCCCTGAGGCTATTATAACACAGTCGCAGGGTATTGTTCTGTTTTTACATTTCACGGCAGTTATTTTGCCGTTTTGGGCAACTATATGGGAGACCGAGGTATTGAGCAGTATTTCGGCGCCGCTTTTTATGACGAAACGCTTCATGGCATTAACTATATCTCCCGACTTGTCGGATCTGGGAAATACTCTTTTGCCTCTCTCGGTCTTAAGGGGAACCCCAAGTCCCTCAAAAAACGCCATTGTATCCTCTGCCGTAAAGGTATAAAAGGCGCTGTAAAGAAAGTAGGGATTCCTTACGGTATTGGCAATAAGCTCCTGGGGATCGGAAGCATTTGTCACATTGCATCTGCCCTTTCCCGTTATAAAAAGCTTTCTGCCCACTCTATCCATTTTTTCAATAAGGGTGACCTTATTGCCTTTTAAGGCGGCATGTCCCGCAGCCATCATGCCTGCAGGTCCTCCGCCTATAACTATAACTCTTTTCATGGTTTTATCCTACAAATACTTCTTCTGTATAGATGAGGAATAAACCTTGTATTCCTCCCACAGATCCTCAAGCATATCCAATCCCTTGGCGATATCGTCCTTCTTGTTCATACTGACTGCCAAAAGCAATGCGTTTATAAGGGAAAGAGGCGCAACAAGGGAGTCCACAAAGCTTACCATATCGCTTCTTGTTATAAGGCTTATACTGGCGCTGTTTATAAGAGGCGATTTTCTGCTGTCCGTAATGGCTATTGTCTTGGCGCCTCTTGAATGAGCGTATTCTATTGCCTGCACCGTCTTTGTGGAATATCTGGGAAAGCTTATGCCTATAAGCAGATCGTTCTCTTCTATCCTGTATATGCGTTCAAAGGTCTCCGCAACGGCTCCCGTTGACGCATCCACCACATTATCCCTCATAAGGTTAAGATAAAAATTCAGAAAGTGAGAAAGAGCCGATGAGCTTCTTCCTCCTACTATATACACCTTTCTGGCATTTATTATATAGCCCACAGCCTTGTCAAAATCCTCATAATTTATTTCGTCAATGGTAGCGGATATCCGTTCTGCGTCTGCGCTCAGTACAGACTTTAGCAAATGCTTGCTGTTGTTTGACATCCTCTCATAGGATACCTTCATCCTTTGAGATGCAGTCAGCTTATTTTTCACAAGCTCCTCAAGAGCCTGCTGCAGCTTTGGATAACCGTCATAGCCCAACTCAATAGCAAAGCGGACAACGGTGGATTCGCTTACCCCCGCTATATCTCCCAGCTTTGCCGCCGTCAGATATACCGCCTCGTCATAATGCTCTGTCAGAAAGGACGCTATCCTTTTCTGACCCTTGCTCAACTCAGGCATTTTGCTGCTTATAACATTGAGCAGATCGCTTCTTTCAGTCATTTCCGCGCACCTTCTTATGTGTAAAAAATAATTTTTTCCATAATAATATAATAATAACATAATTTGCAAGTTACGTCAATTAATTATGCAAAAAATAAGAACCTGTTTCAATTTATGCATTATACGGCACTTTGATAATTCACAAATATGCTCTTACCACATTATATTTGCTCTAAAAATGAATTTTCAAGACCATACCCCTGCAATTTTTATTACAATTTTATATTGAAATAATGCATGAATAAGAGTATAATTAAGTTGATTTTATTTCGGGAGGTCAAACGATGATTGAATTATATAAAAGCGGCGCTTACCTTGTAGGCAACGAGCTTATAGCAGACGACGGCAACGCCGAGCCTAAGCTCAGCGCCATGGGTATAAGGGCAGACAAAGAGCAAGCCAAAAAAAATACCATAGCCTACGATATACTTAAGGCGCACAATACCAACGACAATATGGATGAGCTTATGATAAAATTTGACTGTATGGCAAGCCACGATATAACATATGTAGGCATTATACAGACTGCAAGAGCTTCGGGAATGACTTCATTCCCTATCCCCTATGTGCTTACCAACTGTCATAACTCTCTGTGTGCAGTAGGAGGAACGATAAACGAGGATGACCATATGTTTGGTCTTTCTGCCGCAAAGAAATACGGCGGCATATATGTGCCTGCTCATCAGGCTGTAATACATCAGTACATGAGAGAAATGATGTCCGGCTGCGGAAAAATGATACTGGGTTCCGATTCTCATACACGCTACGGCGCTCTCGGTACCATGGCAATAGGAGAAGGCGGCGGAGAATTGGCAAAGCAGTTGCTTTGTCAGACCTATGACGTTGCAATGCCGGAGGTAATAGGCATTTACCTTACGGGAAAGCCTGCGCCCTATGTGGGACCCCAGGATGTGGCTTTGGCTATCATAGGCGCAGTATTTGAAAATGGTTATGTAAAGAACAAGGTAATGGAATTCATAGGCGACGGCATTGAAGGTCTTGGAGTGGAATACAGAAACGGTATTGACGTTATGACTACCGAGACTACTTGTCTTTCATCTATCTGGAAGACCGATGATAAGGTCAGAGAATATTACAAAGCCCACGGCAGAGAGGAAGACTACAAAGAGCTTAAGCCAAGGGATGCGGCTTATTACAGCGGCATAGTATATGTGGATCTTTCCAAAATAAAGCCAATGATAGCAATGCCTTTCCATCCAAGCAACACCTATACCATAGACGAGCTCAATGCCGATCTTACAGATATACTTGACGAGGTGGAAAAGAAGGCTGTCAAGACTATCGACAATCCGAATATACAATTTAAGCTCAAGGATAAGATAAGAAACGGCAAGCTTTATGTGGATCAAGGCGTTATAGCAGGCTGCGCAGGCGGTACATACGACAATATATGCGATGTAGCCGATATACTGAAGGGGCATACCATAGGCGCCGACGAATTTGCCCTGAGCGTATATCCTTCAAGTCAGCCTACATTTATGTCCCTTGTGGAAAACGGCGCTATATTCAATATTATGCAGGCAGGCGCTACCGTGCGTTCAGCCTTCTGCGGTCCGTGCTTCGGAGCGGGAGATGTGCCGAGCAATCAGGGATTGAGCATAAGACATTCTACAAGAAACTTCCCCAACAGAGAGGGTTCCAAGCCAGGCAACGGTCAGATAGCAGGCGTAGCCCTTATGGACGCCCGTTCAATAGCTGCCACAGCCATTAACAAGGGCTGCCTTACGTCAGCGGAATATATAGACGTTGACTTTTCAAAGCCAAAGTATTTCTTTAACAGATCTGTATATGACAACAGAGTGTACAACGGCTTTGGCAAGGCAGACAATTCGGAAGAGCTTAAAATGGGACCGAATATTACCGACTGGCCTAAGATGAGTCCTCTTACGGATAATCTGCTCCTTAAGGTGGTAAGTCTTATTACCGATCCCGTTACAACAACAGACGAGCTTATTCCTTCGGGAGAAACAAGCTCCTATCGTTCAAATCCTCTGGGACTTGCAGAGTTTACTCTTTCCAGAAAGGATCCCGGTTATGTGCCGAGAGCCAAGGAAATACAGCTTGCGGAAAAGGCAAGGCTTGCAGGCAAGAATCCTGCGTCAGCATACGGCGAATTGGGACCTGTTATGGAGACAATAAGCGGTAAATACAGCATAAACAATAACAACACAGGCATAGGCTCCGTTATATTTGCCGTAAAGCCCGGCGACGGCTCCGCAAGAGAACAGGCGGCAAGCTGTCAGAAGGTGCTTGGCGGCTGGGCTAACATAGCCAATGAATATGCCACAAAGAGATACCGCTCCAACCTTATAAACTGGGGTATGCTTCCTTTCCTCTATAACGAAGATCTGCCTTTTGAAAACGGCGATTATATATTTATACCGGAGGTTGCAAAGACCATAGAGGAAAGACGTTCCGAGTTCAAGGCTTATGTGGTAAAAAACGGCGATATGAAAGAATTTACTCTTAAAATAGGAGACCTTACGGATAACGAAAGACGTATAATACTTGAGGGCTGCCTTATAAATTACAACAGAATGCTTAAAATGCATTCTCAGATATGATGCTACACAAAATAAAACCTCCCCTAAAAGGGGAGGTTTTTTATTGTATTTTTTACTGTATCGTAAATACGTTAGGCTGTACCATCCACTTGCTGTCATCGGCTTTCTTGGCTGCGCCTACTGCGTAAAGTGTGCCGCTCAGGTTATTTATTCTTGCTGAACAGTAATAGAAATCATCATCTATCGTTTCCGCAACGGTTGCGCCGGAAGCATCGACTACCTTCTTAAAGAGGGTACCCGTTTCCTCTATTATTACAGTGGCGGTATTTGTACCCATTGTGTCAAATTTGGCATTGAGTATATAAACATCTCCGCTATCGGAGGTAACGGTTGAATTGTCCCCCGGAATAGGCGCATCATTAAGCTCATTGTTAATGCTGGAATAATTGAGAGCCTCCTTGTTTGCTGATATCATTATGGCAAACTTGGAATAGTCCTCTATATTGTTGGTCGTATCAAAGGCGCCTACTACTATTTTTGCTCCGTCGTTTGAGGTCTTTGAAGCGGGAACGCTCTGTATAACATTAAATGGAGACGCATGGTTGAACTCTATGGAGTTTACATAGCCTTCGTTCTCTGCAGTAGAATAGAGTACATATGTGCCTTCGCCAAGAGTAAGAGTAACATTGTTGTAACGGCTGTCAATAGCCACCACATCTCTGCCTTCTATCTTTCTTGTATAGTTCAGATCGGCAAGTATATAGGATTGCTTTGTTACATTTATCTTTGTAACAAGCTCCTCTCCCGGCTGTATTTTAAACACGATATAGTTATTGCCATTTACCATTATGGAATTCTCATACTGAGTATCCTCTCCCTTTATACCGTAAGCGCACATATCGTTTGCCACATAGTCGTTTGTGGCAACTCCGCTCTGACTATGGCTTATAACAGCCTTGTTGGAGGTAAGAGAAGGAGCAAACGTATATACGCCCTTTCTTACATAGCCTATATTGGCAGCAGAGCTTTTGGCAGCCTCCATTACCTCGTCATTTGTCTTGGGTACAAGATAGAGCATACTTGCTCCTCTTTGAGTGATCTCAGCAGAGCTTATGCCAGAGGTATCGGAAACAGATACGGTATATCTCTTTGAGGAAACGTCGCTTTCGGGCTTTACCACAAAGAATGAATATGTACCTGCCGGCATCTTTACTCTGTGTATAACGCTGGCACGTCTTGCAATATCACTGGGAACGCCTGCAGGCTGTGTTACATAGTGATATGTCTTGTCCAGAAGGCGGAATGCTTCTTTTCCGTCTTTCATTACAAGTATCTCGTCCTTGAAATCCTTTATATCGGTCTGGAAGGTATATACCAATCTTTCGTCCTGTACAAAGCTTGCGCTTTTATCGGCGATACCGTTTGTTATGGTCACTGTCTGAGCTCCGCCTATGGGAGTTCCGCTTTCGTTAAGGGCAGTTATGGTATATGCGCCGTCTGCAAGAGGCTTTTTGGCGTCTCCCGAATATCTGAAGGTACCGTCAGAGCCTACAGATATGGTAGTGTCGAGAGTGGCATCTCCGTTTTTTATGTTTACCTTTGCGCCCTTTAAGGGTACCTGCTCGGCAGGGTTTTTGATGCTTACATTTGCATCGCACTTATTGCTCTTCTTATCGCCTGTATAATAGGTGTCCGTAGTATAGCCCGTTGCGTCGGAAAAGCCTACTACCTGCTGTACGGAGCCGTTTATTTCCGTCTTAATGGCAGCATTGTCCTTTGCGGCATATACTCCTGTGTTCAGCAGCGCCAGAGAGCTTACGGCAATAGCGAGTACAGAAGCTGTACCAATGATTTTTCTTAAGCCTGAATTCATTATCGTTCCTCCCTTTCTATTCAGCTCAATTTTATAGTTTCAAAAACCGATCACTCGGCCTTTACTTTTATCCACAGCTCCGAAAGTCTCTTTCTGAGAGTTTCATTGTCGTGGAATATTTCATCCTTTTCATAATTCGTTCTGGGCAGATATGCGCTGTTCTGATAATATGCTCCGCCCTCTGAGGAAAGCTCCTTGAGTACCTGGTCGTTTGAAGAAGCGTAGCCTACCGTCATTGAATTGTCTTTAGAAGGTCCATAGCTTAAAATATAGTTCATAAATTCATGAGCAAGCTCCGGATTTTCCGCATTCTTGGGAATTACCATGGCATCGCTCCACAAATTTGAGCCTTCCTTAGGCTCACAGTAGTCCATATCAGAGTTCTGTGAAAGGATATATGCCGCATCTCCGCTGTATACAACGGCTATATCCTTGTTGCCGTTTGCCATACCGTCTATGACCTCATCCGTTACATAGGCAGGCTCCATGGTATTGTTTATATCTTCAAGCCATTGGTATGCCGCATTTATTTCGTCTTCATTTTCCGTATTCATGGAGTAGCCCAACGCCTTAAAGCCTGTCATAAAGGCGTCTCTCTCTGAGTCGTAGATATAAATATTGCCTTTATACTCTGTGTCCTTAAGTATGTTATAGCCCTCTGCCTCTATTTTCTCGGTAGGCACCTTTGTCTTGTTGTATACAAGACCTACCGTACCCCAGAAATACGGTACGCTGTAGGTATTGTCCGGGTCATAACTCAGATTCCTTACGCCTTCTGTAAGATTGGCGATATTGGGTATCTTTGACTTGTCAATAGGCTGGAGCATATCCTCCTTTATAAGCCTTTCTATCATATAATCCGAGGGAACAAGCACATCGTAAGTATCTCCTGCGCTTATTTTTGTATACATCATCTCGTTTGAATCAAAATACTCCGAAACAACGGTCACATCGTATTTTTCCTCAAAGTCCGAAATAACATTTTCCCCTATATATTCTCCCCAGTTATACAGCTTAAGAGTCTGTCCCTCAAAGCCCGGAACCTTTTCAATAGCCTCCGAGCCTCCGCCTCCGCAGCCTGTCATAATAAATGCACCACTTAAGAGTAAAGCCAGCAATTTTTTCATTTTCCATTTTTCTCCTTTCGCTTTTCCAGTATAATTGGTGTAATATTAAGTATTAAAAGCACTGCCGTAATAATTGCTATTATAAGAGAAGACAATGCGTTTATTGTAGGATTTATTCTCTTTGCCATGGTATATATCATTATCGAGATATTGTTTACGCCATTTCCCGTTACAAAGTATGATATCACAAAATCGTCAAAGCTCATGGTAAAGGCTATAAGCGCTCCCGCAAATATACCTGATGTTATCTGGGGAACTATTACCTTTATAAGCGCCTGAACGGGGGTACAGCCCAGATCCAGCGCCGCATCCAGTATATTGGGATCCAGAGATCGCAGCTTTGGCATTATGCTGAGTATAACATAGGGTATACAGAACATAACGTGAGCCAGCAAAAGCGTTGTAAATCCCTTTGATACCGCAAGCGAGCTGAAAAGCATAAGCAATCCTATAGCCGTTACTATCTCAGGGTTCATAATAGGCAGATTGTTAATCTGCTCCACAATACCTTTTAAAACCTTGTTTGTCCCTGAAATGCCTATGGCTGCAACGGTACCTGCCACAGTTGAGATGACAGTTGCCAATACGGCTATTGCAATAGTGTAAAACACGGAATCCATCATATCCGAATTATTGAACATCTTCTCATACCACTTTAGAGAAAAACCGCTGAACACACTTAAAGAGCGGGATTCGTTAAATGAAAACACAACCGTATACAGTATGGGAAGATAAAAAAAGGCTATCATAAGCCCTGCAAATATTTTGGCAGGGATATGTCTTTTCTTCTTCATCATATATTCCCTCCTTCTTTTGAGGGATCTCTGTCAAGCTTTTTGGTAATATGCATGGATATAATTATTATGACCGCCATTATAAGTGAAATGGCAGAGCCGAAACCCCAATCGCCGCTTGTAAGAAATTGATTTTCTATTACGTTGCCTATGAGTACGTATTTTCCTCCGCCCAAAAGCTTGGGTATAAAGAAGCTGGATACGGCAGGCAAAAACACAAGCGTTATGCCGCTTATAACTCCGGGTATGGAAAGGGGCAGAACTATCTTTAAAAAAGTCTGTACCCTGTCTGCGCCAAGATCCGAAGCAGCCTCAATATAGCTGTAATCCATTTTGCTCAGTGAATTATATATCTGGAGTATCATAAAGGGTAAAAAATTGTATACCATACCCAGTATTACCGCAAAGCCCGTTTCCAGCAGCCTTACGGGGCCTATGCCCATAAGCCCCAGGAGGCTGTTTATAATGCCGCTTTTATCAAGCATACCTCTCCAGGCGTATGTTCTTACCAGCATATTTATCCATGTGGGTATAGTCACTATGAACACCATAACCACCTGTGAACGAGGCTTCATCTGGGCTATTATATAGGCAAAAGGATAACCCAGCAGTATACACACGACAGTAGTCATAACAGCTATATACAAGGAGCGCTTAAGCACATCAAAAAACACCTTGTCGCTGAAAAACCTTGCAAAATTATCAAATGTAAACTGTATATTTATTACTGAGTTTCCTTCCTTTGTAAAGGCATAGACCACTATAAGCAGCATAGGCAATACTATAAGGGCAGCCGACCATACAATATAAGGATATGCCAGAGTTTTGAAATTCTTCATGGTCAACCCTCCTTAGCCATTATATGCAAATCGTCAGGCGTAAATGTAAGCCCTACTCTGTCGCCTACCTTATGCTCCTGTGTAGTATCTATTTTATACTCGTAGCCTCTTGTGCTGAAAGTTATGGGATATGTGCCTGTTTCTATATTTTCGGGAACAAAATCATAGTCCACATCGGTAATGGCAATGCTCGTATCTCCGTCGGAGGTCCATGCCTGAGCATTTGCCCAGGTCTTAAGATCCGTATCAAGAGCTATGCTTTCTTTTATATCGTCTATTGTCTTGTATATATTAACGGCATATATGACCTCGTTGGTCTTCGGGGCTTCCACCTTATTTTCGTCGGCAACTATCATGTGTATTGTGTCCATAGTGCCTGCTGCAGTGGAAAATGTAACGGGATAGCTTCCCTTTTCCTCCTTAAGCTCATAGTCCACCTTTGTAATGGACACAAGCTCCTCGGTAGAAGTCTTCCACGCCTGAGCATCGGCTCTTGCTATTATTTCTGCGATCGTCAGCTCGGGTATATCGCTTATGTCGATATAGAAGTCGTTGGCGCTCATGGATTCGTCTGCCGATAAATTCTGCACAGGCTTGGCATCGGACACGGTCATCTGTACTGTTATGGCTGTGCCTGTCTTTGTCTCAACTATCGTTTCATAGTGTACGCCCTTGAAAAGCACAGACTTTACTATGCCTGTGAGCTTTCCCTCTTTAACAGGTACGATATCGATATCCTCGGGACGTATTACCACATCCACGCTTTCATCTTTTGCAAAGCCCTTGTCCACACAATCAAAAATATTGTCCTCGAACATAACTCTGCGATCCTCTATCATTATACCGTCTATAATATTGCTTTCGCCTATAAAGTTGGCTGCAAACCTGTTGGCAGGCTCATTGTATATATCTGTGGGAGAGCCTATCTGCTGTATCTCCCCCTGATTCATAATAACGATCTTGTCGGACATGGTAAGAGCTTCCTCTTGATCGTGAGTTACATATATGAAAGTAATGCCCACTTCCTGCTGTATTTTCTTAAGCTCTCTTTGCATTTCCTTCCTCAGCTTAAGGTCAAGAGCGCCTAAAGGCTCATCCAGAAGCAGCACCTTAGGTTCGTTTACAAGAGCCCTGGCTATAGCAACTCTCTGCTGCTGACCTCCCGACATTTCGGTCACTCTTCTCTTACCGTATTCCTCAAGACCTACAAGCCTTAGCATACGCATTACCTTTTGTTCTATTATATCCTTTGGCTCCTTTTTTATTTTAAGACCAAAGGCAATATTGTCATATACGTTAAGATGAGGAAAAAGCGCATACTTCTGGAACACAGTGTTTATCTCTCTTTTATAGGGGGGTATACCCGCTATGTTTTCGCCGTTAAAAAGCACTTCCCCTTCATTGGGTTCCAGAAAGCCTCCCAATATCCTTAACAATGTGGTCTTTCCGCAGCCGCTGGGTCCCAAGAGAGTAACAAATTCATTTTCATATATATCTAAGTTTATACCTTTTAAAACGATCTGGGAATCAAATTCCTTCACTAGATTTTTAAACTGAATAAGCTTGTTCATTTCTGCCTCCCTTTGCAAAAACATAAAATATGTTTATTCATATTCGGGATACTTTGTCTTTATTTCATTATAAAAGGTCTGAAGCTCGTCTGTCACAGCCTTGCATTGATCCATAGTTTCGCATTCAAAGAAATCGTACACATATTCCTTGAGCAAAGCCTTGTTTTCTCGGCAGTCGTCTGCAATTTCCCGTATAGTCCTGTACTTGGAGCGGTTATAAACATAGTCTATCCTCTTTGCGGTATTTATCATTCTGTCGTACAGTATCTTGCTGTAGCTTACAAATTTCTTGTCCGCAGAAGTGGAGGCGGCTTCGTCCCAGCTTGCCTTATATTGCTTTACCGTAGCTATCTTGAATCTGTTGTTGTTATCGGCTGTACCCAGAGTATATCCGTCAAAGGCGATCTTAAGATCCTCGCTTATCTTGTTAAAGAGAGCCGGGCTTACCGATGATACAAGCTCGGGAGCCTTTGTGGTGGTTTCGGTAACGGGAGCCTTTGTGGTAGCCTCCGTAACAGGCTCCTTTTCGGCTTTTTCCTCTTCCTTTTTCTCCGTCTTTTCTTCTGTCTTTTTCTTAGCTTCTATTCTGACTATAAGCTCGTCCTTGTCCCAATTTACCTCATAGCCGAATGCCTCAGCCACATATCTTGCCGAAGCGAACACTCTGCCCTCCAATATAAGGGGAGCAATGCTCATTTCCTTTTCCTCGCCGTCTATTGTATACTCCTCGCTGCCTACGGTCATTACAACTACATGACCTTCTTTAGTGCCTATAAGGGTCTTGGTCTCTCCGTTCCAAGCAAGCTCGGCTCCCACACCCTCGAATATGGCTCTGACAGGGAGCATAACTCTGTCATACATAATAACGGGAGGATTGTCCGTTTTAAGCTCCTCGCCCTCAACGATAAGCTTGATATCCTTTGCGTATACATTGGCAGCGGAGCATAATAATAACATAAATAAAATACATACTGAAAAACGTCTTATCTTCATATACGAACCTCCTATAATAATGGCGATATAAGTCTTGCAAAAGCCTCTTTGACCTTTTCGAAATTTCCTCTGTTCCTGTATTCCTCAGGTTGGATCTCGTCACAGTCTTCAAAATCTATAAGGAACTGTTTTTCAAATTCAGAGGTCACTTCCTTATCATATATAAAGGCGTTTACCTCAAAATTAAGGCTGAAGCTTCTTATATCCATATTGGCAGTACCTACCGAGGTAATAATACCGTCTATTGTCATTACCTTTGCGTGTATAAAGCCCTTCCTGTATTCATAACACTTTACACCGGCTTCGATAAGCTCGCCCATATAGCTCAGACTGCTTGAATGCACAAAGGGATGATCGGGCTTTCCGGGAATTATTATCCTTACATCTATGCCTGAAAGAGCGGCAGTCCTCAGCGCCACAAGAAGGCTGTCATCAGGCACAAAATAAGGCGTTGCTATATATATGTTCCTGTTTGCCTCGGTTACCATTTTGAAATAGCCGTTTAATATACTGTTCCACTGAGTATCGGGACCGCTGGATATTATCTGCATATTAACATTGCGAGCCTGCTTTTCGGCAGGGGGAAAGTACTTTTCCTCAAGTCCTATGTTTTCTCCCTTTGTAAAGTTCCAGTCCATCATAAATCGAAGCTCCAGATCCTTTACCGCATCTCCTATCACTCTTATGTGAGAATCTCTCCAAAAGCCGAAACGCTTTTTCTGTCCTATATATTCATCGCCTATGTTAAGTCCGCCCACATAGCC
Source organism: uncultured Clostridia bacterium (assembly GCA_947624015.1). Taxonomy (GTDB): domain Bacteria; phylum Bacillota; class Clostridia; order Lachnospirales; family CAG-274; genus CANPXH01. The sequence continues at coordinate 58,382 of CANQIA010000007.1, read as the reverse complement.
GATCCTACCGTCTATTACCGCTATTTTTCTATGATCTCTGTAATTTACTCTTATGCCTCTCGGCGGCAGGAATATTCTTACTTCGCCGCCTGCGTTTAAAAGTATCTTTTTAAATGAAGGCTTGTTTCTTGCATTTCCCATGCCGTCGTAAAGCACCTTTACCTCCACTCCCTGACGAGCCTTTTCTGCAAGAGCCTCCATAATGCGTTTGCCCAGAGCGTCGTCATGCATAAGATAGTACTCCATATGCACAAAGATCTTTGCGTTTCTTATATCCTCCAGAAGACTTTCAAACTTGGTATTTCCTTCGTGGAACACCTTTACGCTGTTGTTCTGTCTGTACGGATTTCTGCCGCTGTTCTTGTTCATCTCCACAAAGTTATTGAGATAGGCAGTGTTCTCAATAGGTATTATGCCGTCTATTTCATCCATAGACTTTTCGTCTTGGGCATACCGAGGATATTTCTTAACAAATTCATCAAAGAGCTTTATATCTTCTGTTAATTTCATGCCAAATACCTTATGCTTCCTGCCCTCGAAACCAAGCACCATGTAAAACAGGAAGCCAAAATAGGGTACCAGTACAAGCACCATAAGCCAAGCCCATGTAACGCCGGGATTCTTTTTCTCAAAAAACACTACGAATATTGCAAATATAATATTGGTAATATATAATATCAAAGCGCCTATAACAAAAAATTCTCTTGCCAAGGTTACCATAAATATCTCTCCCTTCTTAAATATTTTTTTCCTCGGTAGCCAAAATAAAATTGACAGCATCAAAATGTCATTATATAATTAGAGTATAACATATTTTGGAGGTAAAAGAAATGGAAAATTGTTTATATTGCAAAAATAAGGAAAAATTAGATTCTCTTATGATCTATATTGCAGATCTCAATGTCACTAAGCTGTATCTTTTTAAGGAGCAGACCTATTACGGCAGATGCGTAATTGCCTATAAGGAGCACAACGTAGACTTTACAGAGCTTTCCGAGGAAGACTCAGCGCTGTTTATAAAGGATATGCAGACCGTAGGCAAAGCCATTATGAAGAGCGTATCTCCAGCTAAGGTCAATTACGGTATGTACAGCGATACTCTTCCTCATCTCCATGTACACATAGTACCCAAGCAAAAGGACGGCTACGGCTTTGGCGGTACATTCGAAATGAATGTAGAGCCTCCCAAGTACCTTACCGACGCCCAGTATGCCGAGATAATAGAAAAGATCAAGAGCAATCTGTAATTATCGATTATTTTTACAAATATGGGGGAGCTGTTTTAAGGCAGCTCCCTTTTTTTCGATTACAGGGCGTGTGCTTCATCAGCCCTTTACCAGCCTATGCCATACCTCCTTGAATTCGGCAGGTACGTCGCTGCTGTCCAGATTCTTGACCGCCTCTGTTGTGCCGTCTTTTTTTGCCTTCTCATAATACCAGCACTTGAACCTGACCGTTTCAAGGGTGTCTTTAAGCTCGGAGATCTGCTTTTCAACGATCTCCCTTTGCTTATTAAAGAGATTTAGCCTGTCCTCAATGGTCTCGTCGCCTTTCATGGTCATATATATAAAGTCCCTTATATCCTTAAGGGACATACCCGTTTTTTTAAGGCAGCTTATTACCTGGAGCCATTCATAATCCTCATCCTTAAATATTCTTGTGCCGCCGTTACTGCGCTCAACGAACGGCAAAAGCCCCTCCTTATCATAATACCTTAGTGTTGAAGGGGCAACACCCAGCTTTTTAGCCATTTCTCCGACAGTATACACAACTATCCCTCCAATTAAACTTAACTTCAACTTTTATACTTGTACTTTTATTATACAATAAACGCCATAAATGTCAAGCATACCGTAAAGAGAAAATGCCCTTTTGCCCTTTTGCCCATATCTCAGGGAACTATCCGCAATTTCGGTTGCTGCGCACATAAAAAGAGCGCCGCTTTACAGCAGCGCCCTTATTTTATAAACTATACAAGCTCTATAATAACTTCCATAGCGCCGTCGCCACGTCTTGTGCCGACCTTTATCATTCTTGTATATCCGCCGTTTCTGTCAGCGTACTTTGGAGCGATCTCCTCGAAGAGCTTATTTGCCATATTTACAACAGTTGTATTGGCTCTCTTCTTCTTACCGTCGGCAGGAACCTCAACTACGGGATAGAGAACGCTTAATATCTTTCTTCTTGCGTTCAATCTGCTTGGAGAATCCTTCTTAATAGTCTTTTCTATGGTCTCTCCGCCCTTTTTGGAAGTGACCTTGACCTCTTCGAAGTTGTCCTTTTCCTTTATTGCTGTGGTAATAAGCTTCTCAGCAATACTTCTGATCTCCTTAGCCTTAGCTTCGGTAGTCTTAATTTTGCCATGGTATAATAAATTAGTTACCTGGTTGCGTAACAGCGCCTTTCTCTGGCTTGATGTACGACCAAGCTTTCTATATTCAGCCATTGCTAATCCTCCTTTAAAATATCAACAGTAACACTTGTCCGCTCAGTCCTCATTGGGACTTAAGCTTAAACCAAGCTCTGTCAGCTTATTAAGTACTTCCTCAAGAGACTTACGTCCAAGGTTACGTACCTTCATCATGTCGTCTTCTGTCCTTCTTGTAAGATCCTCAACGGTATGGATACCCGCTCTCTTTAAGCAGTTGTAGGAACGAACTGTAAGATCAAGCTCTTCAATAGTCTGTTCAAGAACCTTTTCCTTTGTTCCGACTTCCTTTTCAACAAGAATTTCAGCATTTTTGGCACTGTCAGATAAATCCACAAACAGATTAAGATGCTCGTTAAGTATCTTTGCGCCTAAGCTTACTGCGTCATCGGGAGATATGGTACCGTCTGTCCACACCTCAAATGTAAGCTTGTCATAATCTGTTATCTGACCTACTCTTGTATCCTCGACCTTGAAGTTTACTCTCCTTACGGGAGTATAAAGTGAGTCAACAGGGATCATCCTAAGGGGTTGGTCAGCTCTCTTGTTCTTGGCAGCCTCTACATAGCCACGACCCTTTGTTATGGTAATTTCCATAAAAAGCTTGCTGTCGGCGCCGCCGCTTAAGGTAGCAATGTGCAGGTCGGGATTAAGGATCTCTATATCGGAATCTATCCTTATATCGCCTGCCTTTACCTCACAGTCGCCTGAAGCGTCAATATATGCGATCTTAGGCTCAGTGCTGTCATTGTTTACCTTGATGGCAAGGTTTTTAAGGTTCAGTATAATATCGGTAACATCTTCCTTAACACCGGGAATGGTGCTGAACTCGTGAAGCACGCCGTCGATCTTGACATTACTTACAGCAGCGCCCGGAAGGGATGAAAGAAGAATTCTTCTTAATGAGTTACCAAGTGTAGTGCCATAGCCTCTTTCCAAAGGCTCAACAACAAAGCAACCATACTTATCATTTTTATCAGTAATTTCTATACGAGGTTTTTCAAACTCAAACACTCAACCCAACCTCCTCATGGTTATATATATATTTACCGCAATGTCTATAACAATAAATGTATTACTTAGAATACAGCTCGACAATAAGTGTTTCGTTTACAGGTAAATCTAACTGCTCTCTCTGAGGCAGTGCATTTATGCTGCCCTTGAGGTTGTCATGGTCAGCAGATAACCATTCTGGAACGATACGGGTAGAAGTCACCTCAAGTATATCCTTGAATCTCTGAAGATCCTTCTTGGATTCCTTGACCTCTATAACATCTCCGACCTTTAATGTGATCGAAGGGATATTCGCTTTCTTACCGTTTACTCTCACAAGATTATGCCTTACGATCTGTCTTGCTTCTTTTCTTGTACGACCGTAGCCTAATCTGTATACAACGCTGTCAAGTCTTAATTCAAGAAGCATAAGCAAGTTTTCGCCTGTGATACCCGGCATCTTGTCAGCTCTCTCGTATAAATTTCTGAACTGCTTTTCAAGTACGCCGTAAATAAACTTGACCTTCTGCTTTTCCTTTAACTGAACACCGTATTCACTTAACTTACGCATATTTCTCTTACGTCTGCCCATCTTTTTGGATGAACCGAGAACGCTTGGCTCAATGCCTAAGTATCTACATCTTTTAATGATAGGACCAATCTCTCTAGCCATTAAATAGTACCTCCATTTATATAATCAAACAAATGTCAAAATCAATAATACTTATACTCTTCTTCTCTTAGGCGGTCTGCAGCCGTTGTGAGGAACGGGAGTAACATCCTTTATCATGGTCACATCAAGACCTGCTGCCTGTAAAGCTCTTATAGCAGCCTCTCTGCCGCTGCCGGGACCCTTTACAAATACTTCTACAGTCTTTAAACCATAATCCTTAGCTGCGCCTGCTGCCTTCTCAGCCGCCATCTGAGCAGCATAAGGAGTAGACTTCTTTGAGCCTCTGAAACCTAATTCGCCTGCGCTTGCCCATGAAAGAGCATTGCCTGCTGCATCTGTAATAGTTACGATAGTATTATTAAAACTTGACTGTATATGAGCCTGACCACGTTCTACAACTCTTCTGTCACGACGTCTGCGGCCTCCGGCTTTCTTAACTGTCTTCTTAGCCATTTAATTAACCTCCTTAAATCAATAGCAATAATTGATTATTTCTTCTTATTCGCAACAGTTCTTCTGGGACCTTTTCTTGTTCTTGCATTGGTCTTGGTCTTCTGACCTCTGACGGGAAGACCCTTTCTGTGACGAATACCTCTGTAGCATCCTATTTCCACAAGACGCTTGATATTAAGAGCGGTTTCTCTTCTTAAATCACCTTCAACAGTCTGAGATTCGGCAATAATATCTCTTATCCTTGCCACCTCGTCGTCTGTAAGATCTCTAACTCTTGTATCCGGGTTTACACCTGCTTCAGCCAATATTCTCTGAGAGCTGGATCTGCCGATACCGTATACATAAGTAAGACCAATTTCAATTCGCTTTTCTCTGGGTAAATCTACACCTGCGATACGAGCCATAACTACACCTCTTTCACTTAAATAGTATTTTATCGGTTTAATTCGGTATTTTATCGTTCTAAACAAAAATGCGTATTCCGAGGCAGCCGCGTCCCGGAACGGTACTAAAGGCCTGCAAGGGCATTTGACCCTCTAAAACCATAAAAAATTACGTTAAAACGAAAAGCTACCAAGGATAAAGTATACCATATTATCCAATATTAAGCAATAATTTTTTTGTAAATATTTTGTGAACAAATTAATATTTTATTCATTATTCTGAACGGAAAAAGACAAGGCGGCAAACCTTGTCTTTTCACATATATTTAATAAAGAGATCAACCCTGTCTTTGCTTATGCTTTGGGTTGTCGCATATTATCCTTACTGCGCCCTTTCTCTTTATTACTCTGCACTTTTCGCACATTGGTTTAACAGATGGTCTTACCTTCATTGTTCATTCTCCTTTCTCATTTGCCTCTCCAAGTAATCCTGCCCTTTGTAAGGTCGTAGGGAGACATTTCAAGCTTTACTCTGTCGCCGGGTATTATCCTTATAAAGTTCTTTCTTAGTTTACCTGAGATATGAGCAATAATCTTATGTCCATTGTCCAGTTCAACCTGAAACATAGCGTTGGGAAGCTTATCAAGGACAGTGCCTTCAACCTCAATTACATCGTCCTTTGCCAAGGCTCTCTACCTCCTTCAAATCTGTTACATATTGCCGTTATATTTTGCCAGAGCTTTTCTTATATCGGAATCCTGTATATAAGATCCCTTTTCCAGCTTATCCTTTATGGCAGCATCCGTCATATTGGTAGGCTGAATGTGTATGATTTTCTTTTTCTTCGGTTTTTCAAGCCTTCTCTCTTTGCCGTTTACAAGGTAAACATAGGCTTCGTCATGATCGTATATTATAAAAGCCAGTCCCTTGTCCCGTCCTTTTTTGGAGAAAACTATCTGTCCCTTTGAATACATATCTTCACCCCACAGCCTCTAAGCGGCTCGGAAAGTAAAGCGTATATCCAAAGCCTGCCTATACCAGTGTAAAAAGCTCAGGCTCACCATCAGTAATGAGAACCGTATTTTCATAATGGGCAGAATCGCTTCCGTCTCTTGTAACGACGGTCCAGTCGTTCTTTAGTATACGCACTCTGAAGCTTCCTGCCGTAAGCATTGGCTCCACAGCTATCGTCATGCCCTTTATGAGTCTTGGACCCTTCCTTCCCCTTCTGTAGTTGGGAACCTCGGGATCCTCATGCATTTCTCTTCCGATGCCATGCCCAACGTAATCACGAACTACCGAAAATCCGCTGCTCTCAGCATAGTCCTGTATGGCTGCCGATATTTCAGATAGATGATTACCTTCTTTTGCATATTCTATACCTCTAAAAAAGCTTTCACGGGTCACATCTATAAGCCTTTGCCTTTCGGGAGATATCCTTCCCACCGCAAAGGTCCTTGCCGCATCTCCATGGAAGCCCTTTATATATGCGCCTGTGTCAATGCTTACAATATCCCCTTCCCTGAGCATTCTGCCATCGGGGATACCGTGTATTATCTCGTTATTGACCGAAGCGCATATTGAGGCAGGATAACCATATAGCCCTTTAAAGGAAGGAACGGCGCCCTGCGCTCTTATATATTCCTCGGCGATATTATCAAGCTCGGCAGTTGTGATACCGGGACGTATCTCCTTTTCGATAAGAGCAAGCACATCTCCCGTTATCCTGCCTGCAAGCCTCATTGCCGCTATATGTACGTCTTTTTTTATTGTAATAGACATGAGCTTATACCTCAAGAGCAGAAGCAACGGTATTAAAGATATGGTCAATATCTCCGACGCCGTTTACGACCATAAGTATGCCCTTGTCCCTGTAATAGTCGATCACAGGAGCGGTGGAGCTATGGTAGACCTTCAGTCTGTTCTTAACAGTGTCCTCATTGTCGTCCTTTCTCTGTATAAGCTCTGCTCCGCAGTCGTCACACTTTCCCTCTGCCTTTGGAGGATTATAGGAAACGTGATACATCCTGCCGCACACGGGGCAGCTTCTTCTGCCTGTCATTCTGTCAACTATAACATCGTCTGCCACATCGTAGCAAATGACCTTATCGAGAGGTCCCGTTATAGCTTCAAGCCCCTGTGCCTGAGCAACATTTCTGGGATAGCCGTCTAATATGTATCCCTTCTCGCAGTCCTTTTCCTTTATCCTTTCGGCAAGCATTGCCGATACTATATCGTCGGATACAAGACCGCCTGAATTCATTATTTCGCTGACCTTTTTGCCAAGCTCGGTGCCTCTCTTCATCTGATCTCTCAAAAGATCGCCTGTGGAAATGTGAGCTATATCAAATTTCTTGGAAAGCATTTTTGCCTGAGTACCTTTGCCGGCGCCCGGACAGCCTATAAGCACTAATTTCATTGTAAGATCCCCCTTTTCAAATATGTCTTTTTTGTCTGAAACGGTTTTTCGTTTCAGACAAGACATATTTTAAACCTTCTTATTATTATATCAAACCGCCGCTTAATCGTTTAAGAAGCCCTTGTAGTGGCGCATTATCAACTGAGTCTGGAGCTGCTTTACAAGCTCAAGAGCAACACCTGATACGATAAGGAGCGTAGTTCCTCCAAAGCCCATATTCATGCCGGTGACCCACTCAAGCACTATTGGCAAAAGAGCTATAAGAGCATATGCGATAGCTCCTATAAGAGAAACTCTGTCAACTATTGTCTGGATATAGTCTGACGTTGGCTTGCCCGGTCTTATACCGGGAACAAAACCGCCGTTCTTCTTCATATTCTCCGCAACCTCAATGGGATTGAACGCAAAAGAGGTATAGAAGAATGTAAAGCAGAAAATGAGAATAACATATAATATGGTTCCCAATGGCAGTACACCCTTTATAAAGTAATTAAATGAGAGCCATCTGCTTATCCTGCCCAAAAAATTGCTCTGTATGAGCTGATTTATAGTCTGTGGGAACTGTAAAAGTGATATCGCAAAGATTATTGACATAACGCCTGCGATATTTACCTTTATCGGTATATATGAGCTTTGACCGCCTAAATACCTGTTACCCACAAGCTTCTTTGAATACTGAACGGGTATTCTTCTCTCGCCGTCCTGTACGAAAATAACAAATGCCATTGCAAGTACAAGTACCGCAATTATAACAAGTACAACAAGCCAACCCATAGATTTGCCCTGAGCCTCAACGGCAAGAGCCTTGATACCGTCATCCAGATTTTCAAGGATGTTGGCAAAAATAATGAATGAAGCGCCGTTACCGATACCTACGTCGGTAAGCTTCTCGCCTAACCACATTATGAATATGGTGCCTGTTACCATTGTTATAAGACCGATAATATAAACAAACCAGTTGGGATCGTTAAAGGCAGTGTGTATAGTGTATATCTGACCTGAACCCTGTAATATAGATAAAAGCACAGCAGATATTCTTGTATACTGAGATATCTTCTTTCTGCCTTCCTCTCCGTCCTTGCTTATTTCCTCAAGCTTGGGTATAGCAACCGTTAAAAGCTGCATGATGATAGAAGCATTGATATATGGTCCGATACCCATAGCAAAAATTGTACCGTAGTTACCGCCCGTAATAAGGGAATACAGAGTATTTGAAGCCCCTGTGTTTGCAAGAGCATTCATATCTATGCCCGGTACGGGAAGATGTGTGCCTATTCGTACTATAAAGAGTACCAAAAGCATGTAAAATATTTTGATACGGATTTCCTTAACTGTAAATGCATTTCTCAATACGCTGAACAATTAAATCACCTCAGCTTTTCCGCCTGCCGCCTCAATCTTTTCCTTAGCTGAAGCGCTGAAATAGTTTACCTTAACGGTAAGCTTTTTAGTAATTTCGCCATTACCCAAGATCTTAACGCCGTCTTTAACATGGCTCACGATACCCTTGTCCTTAAGAGCCTGAGCGTCTACGACAGCTCCGTCTTCAAATCTGTCGTTTAAAAGACTGATATTTATGGCAACAATGTCCTTGGAATTAATGCATTTGAAACCTCTCTTGGGAATTCTTCTGTAAAGAGGCATCTGACCGCCCTCAAAGCCGGGTCTTACACCGCCGCCTGAACGAGCGTTCTGACCCTTGTGTCCCTTACCGGCAGTTTTGCCATTGCCTGAGCCATGACCTCTGCCTGTTCTGAACCTGTCGGATCTTGAGCCTTCAGCAGGCCTTAATTCGCTTAATAACATTGAAAACACCTCCTTAACTAGATTTCCTCTACCTTAACCAGGTGCTTGACCTGATCTATCATACCTCTTATAGCAGCGTTGTCCTGCTGCTCTACAACATTGCCGGGCTTTCTTAAGCCAAGAGCCTGAACTGTCTTCTTATGCTTTGGGATAGCACCTATTGTAGATTTAACTAAAGTAATTCTTAACATCTCAATATCCTCCCTTAGCCCATTATTTCTTCTACTGTCTTACCGCGAAGTCTTGCAGCCTTTTCGGGAGACATAGCTGAAGCCAGACCCTCAAGAGTTGCATTAACAACATTCTTCTTGTTTCTTGAGCCTAAAGACTTGGTTCTGATATTTTTGATACCTGCCAACTCTATAACAGCTCTTGCGGGACCACCCGCAATAACGCCTGTACCTTCGGGAGCAGGCTTAAGAAGAACGCTTGAGCTGCCGAATTTACCATATATCTCATGATAAATACTGTCATTTTCATTTCTTTCAACATATACGAGATGCTTAGCCGCATCCTCTTTACCCTTACGGATAGCGTCGGGAATTTCCATAGCCTTGCCTAAGCCTACGCCTACGTGACCATTCTCATCGCCAACAACTACTAAGGCTGCAAAACGGAAGGTACGACCACCCTTAACTACCTTTGTTACTCTTTTGATAGTTACAACCTTATCTTTTAAATCAAGGGTACTTGCATCGATTTTATTTCTCACGTCTTTCCCTCCTAATTAGAACTTAAGACCTGCTTCTCTGGCAGCTTCAGCCAAAGCCTGAATTTTGCCATGATATACAAATCCGCCTCTGTCGAATACCACGGTAGTGATACCCTTTTCAATCGCTTTTTTTGCTACAGCCTCGCCTACAACCTTTGCAGCCTCTACGTCGTTGGTCTTTTCAAGCTTAGCCTTAATGTCCTTTTCAACTGTAGATGCGGCGCAAAGTGTATTGCCTACTGTATCGTCTATGATCTGCGCATATATATGCATATTTGATCTGAATACTGCCAATCTTGGTCTTTCGGCTGTGCCGGAAATGTTATTGCGAAGTCTGTAATGACGCTTCATTCTCGCATCAGCACGTGATGGCTTTTTAATCATTGCACATTCACTCCTTTATTATTTCTTACCGGTCTTGCCGACCTTACGTCTGATCTGTTCGGTAGCATACTTGATACCCTTGCCCTTATATGGTTCGGGAGGTCTCTTTGTTCTTATCTCGGCAGCAAACTGACCGACCTTTTCCTTATCGATGCCGGATACTGTTATTTTGTTGCCGTCTACCTTAGTTTCGATACCTTCCGGATCTATCATCTCAACGGGATGTGAATAGCCCAGAGTAAGTGTAAGCTTATTGCCTGACTTAGCCGCTCTGTAACCTACACCATTTATCTCAAGCTGCTTTGAATAGCCGTTTGTTACACCCTCTACCATATTGTGTATAAGAGTCCTTGTAAGACCATGAAGCTGCTTATTCTTCTTTAAGTCATTGGGTCTTGTTACGGTGACCTCTGCTGCGCCAACCTCTACCGTCATTTCGTCAACAAGCTTACGGGTAAGTGTGCCTTTAGGTCCCTTAACTGTAATTACATTGCCATCCTCAAGCTTAACTTCAACGCCAGCCGGAATAGCAACAGGTAATTTACCTATACGTGACATATAATTTACCTCCTTCTATTACCATACATAGGCGATAACTTCGCCGCCAACGCCGAGCTTTCTGGCTTCCTTGTCGGTAATGATACCCTTGTTTGTGGAAACGATAGCTGTTCCCAGACCACCTAAAACTCTTGGCATTTCTTCTGTGTTAGCGTAAACTCTAAGACCGGGCTTTGAAATTCTCTTTATACCTGAGATTACCTTTTCATTCTTGTCCACACCATACTTAAGTGTGATCCTCATGGTCTTCTTTACGCCGTCTTCTATGATCTCAAAACCTGCAATATATCCCTCGTCTAAAAGAATATTGGCAATAGCCTCCTTCATTCTACTTGAAGGTACATCTACGGTGTCATGCTTTGCAGTATTTGCATTTCTTATTCTTGTGAGCATATCTGCGATAGGATCACTCATTGACATTTAAAAAACCTCCTTTCAAATTACCAGCTAGCTTTCTTTACGCCGGGGATCTCGCCCTTATAAGCCAATTCACGGAAGCAAATTCTGCATATGCCAAACTTTCTTAAGTAAGCATGCGGTCTTCCGCAGATCCTACAGCGAGTATAGCCCTGTGTTGAAAACTTAGGCTTTTTTGCCTGCTTTATCTTCATTGATGTTTTAGCCATGATCTCTTGCCTCCCTTACTTCCTAAATGGCATACCAAATAATCTCAGAAGCTCTCTTGCTTCCTCGTCGGTATTGGCAGTAGTAACGAATACTATGTCCATACCTCTTATCTTATCGATCTTGTCATACTGTATCTCAGGGAACATAAGCTGCTCCTTAAGACCTAACGTATAGTTGCCTCTGCCGTCAAATGACTCGGCGCTTACGCCTCTGAAGTCACGAACTCGAGGAAGAGATATGTTGATAAGCTTACTTGCGAAGCTGTACATCTTTTCGCCTCTTAATGTGACCTTACATCCTATGGGCATACCTGCACGGAGCTTGAAAGCAGCGATCGACTTCTTAGCCTTTGTGATGATAGGCTTCTGACCTGAAATAATAGCCATATCGGAAGCAGCCGAATCAAGTGCCTTAGTGTTTTCCTTAGCCTCGCCAAGACCCATATTTATAACGATCTTTTCAAGCTTAGGAACTTCCATTATATTCTTGTATGAAAATTTAGCCTGCATTGCAGGAACTACTTCCTTCTCATAAAATTCTCTGAATGCGTTCACCAATAGTCCTCCTTTTCAGAATTAATCGATCACTTCGCCGGTTGCCTTGGCAATTCTCTGCTTAATGCCGTCTACTACCTTGTAACCGATCCTGGTCGGCTTACCTGCGTAAACAAGCATAACATTAGAAGCGTCAATGGGAGCTTCCTGCTCAATGATACCGCTCTGAGGATGAGCCGGACTTGGCTTAACGTGCTTCTTTACCTTGTTTGCACCCTCTACGATGACCTTATTGTTCTTCCTATTTACAACAAGTACCTTGCCTTCCTTGCCTTTATCTTTACCTGCGATAATCTGTACTTTATCGCCCTTTTTAATCTTCATATGGGTTCTGACCTCCTATTATAATACTTCAGGAGCAAGAGATAATATTTTCATATACTGCTTTTCTCTCAGCTCTCTTGCAACAGGTCCGAAAATACGAGTACCTCTGGGGTTCTTGTCTTCTTTTATTATTACAGCAGCGTTCTCATCGAACTTAATGTAGGAGCCGTCGGGTCTTGAAGCGCCCTTTTTGGTTCTTACAACAACTGCTCTTACGACCTCGCCTTTTTTAACAACGCCGCCGGGTGTTGCATCTTTAACGGTAGCAACTATAACGTCGCCAATATTGGCATATCTTCTGGTTGAGCCGCCTAATACTCTGATACATAATAATTCCTTAGCACCTGAGTTATCAGCAACAACAAGTCTACTTTCCTGCTGGATCATTGTCGATTTCCTCCTTTATCCAGGAATTACTTAACCTTTTCTACTATTTCAACCAATCTCCATCTCTTATCCTTGGATAATGGTCTTGTTTCCATAACCTTTACTCTGTCTCCTATCTGACACTCATTATTCTCATCGTGAGCCTTTAATTTATAAGTAGTCTTCACAATCTTGTTATATAATGGATGTCTTACATTGTTCTCAACAGCTACAACGATAGTCTTATCCATCTTATCGCTGACAACTCTGCCGATCCTTGTTTTACGAAGATTTCTTTCCATAATGTCCTCCTTATATAACTGTTAAAGTGCCTTCTGCTTCTGTGTGATAACAGTCTGAATTCTTGCAATATTCTTGCGCACAAGGCTGATCCTTGCTGTGTTGCTCAACTGGTTGGTAGCATTTTGGAATCTTAAGTTGAACAATTCCTTCTTAGCCTCTACCAATTCGTTATTAAGCTCATCAACAGTCTTGTTCTTTAATTCTGCAACATATTCCTTAGTCTTCATTAATTGTCACACTCCTTTTCAAGCTCAGCGCGTGTTACGATCTTGCACTTGATAGGCAGCTTATAGATAGCAAGTCTTAAAGCCTCTCTTGCTATATCCTCGGTTACGCCTGCGATCTCAAACATAACACGTCCCGGCTTAACTACTGCTACCCAATACTCGGGAGAACCTTTACCTGAACCCATTCTTGTTTCAGCGGGCTTCTCTGTGATAGGCTTGTCGGGAAATATCTTTATCCAGACTTTACCGCCTCTTTTAATATATCTTGTCATGGCAACTCTGGCTGCCTCTATCTGTCTGGAAGTGATCCAGCTAGGCTCCAGAGCCACGATACCGTATTCGCCGTATGTTATTTTATTGCCTCTTAAAGCCTTGCCTGTCATACGACCTCTGAACTGCTTACGTCTTTTAACTCTCTTAGGCATTAACATTACTGAACACTTCCTTTCTTATTCTTCTTCTCAGGAAGTACCTCACCCTTATATATCCATACCTTAACACCGATCTTGCCGTATGTTGTGTTAGCTTCGGCAAAACCATAGTCTATATCTGCTCTTAAGGTCTGAAGAGGTATAGTACCATCGTGATAGCTTTCTGAACGTGCCATTTCGGCTCCGCCAAGACGACCGCTGCAGGCAGTCTTGATACCCTTAGCGCCAAACTTCATAGTAGTCTGCATAGCCTTCTTCATAGCTCTTCTGAATGTTACACGGTTCTCAAGCTGTCTTGCTATATCCTCAGCTACCAGTTGAGAATCCAGCTCAGGTCTCTTTATTTCTTCTACATTTACCATTACCTTCTTGTCGGTCATCTTCTGTAAGTCATTGCTCAGCTCCTGAATGGAAGCGCCGCTCTTACCGATTATTATACCGGGCTTTGAAGTATGGATAGTTATTTTAACTCTTTCATTGGTTCTCTCGATAGCGATCTTGGAAACGCCTGAGTTTGCCAATCTTGTTCTTATATAATTTCTAAGCTTGTTATCCTCTACTAAGAAATTAGCGTAGTCCTTTTTGTCAGCATACCATGTAGATTCCCAGTCCTTAATGATGCCGACTCTTAATCCATGCGGATTTACTTTCTGACCCATGGTTGACCTCCTTATTTCTTCTCGTCTAAGTATATTGAAATGTGAGCAGTCTTCTTGTTGATCCTGTAAGCTCTGCCCTGAGCTCTGGGGCGGATCCTCTTAAGAGTCGGACCCTGATTAGCCACTACATCTGCAACATACAAATTATTTACATCCAATTCAAGGTTATTCTCTGCATTGGCAACCGCAGACTTTAATACCTTTGTTATTATTTCGGCAGCATATCTGGGGGAATAAGCAAGTATTGCCATAGCCTCGCCAATGCTCTTGCCCTTTATCTGGTCTAAAACGATCCTGGCCTTAGTGTCTGAAACCCTTACATACTTAGCATGAGCCTGCGCTCTTCTGTCCCTGTTTGTAGCGTTTCTTTCCTTTTTTATCTGGCTTCTGTGTCCCTTTGACATTAAGGTAACCTCCTTCCGAAACGTAATTATTTAACCTTTGACTTCTTTTCGGCATCCTTGCCGTGACCTCTGTATGTCCTTGTCAAAGCGAATTCGCCTAACTTGTGACCGACCATATCCTCCGTAATATATACGGGAACATGCTTCCTACCATCATGTACCGCAATAGTATGACCTATCATTTCAGGAAAGATAGTAGAACGACGTGACCAAGTCTTTATAACATTTTTTGTATTAGCCTCATTCTGAGCTACGACCTTCTTCATAAGGTGGTCGTCGCAGAATGGACCCTTCTTAAGTGATCTACTCATTATTCAGGCCTCCTATTATTTATTTCTACCACGAATTATATACTTATTGCTAGCCTTATGCTTCTTTCTGGTCTTAAGACCGAGAGCAGGCTTACCCCATGGAGTACTTGGCGCAGGACGTCCTACAGGCGCTCTACCTTCGCCACCGCCATGTGGATGGTCGTTGGGGTTCATAACAGAACCTCTTACCGTAGGTCTGATACCCATATGACGCTTCTTACCGGCTTTGCCGATATTGATAAGCTCGTGGTCGGAATTGCCCACCTGACCGATAGTTGCTTTACAGTTGATAGGTAATAATCTCATTTCGCCGGATGGAAGTCTTACTGTTGCATACTTGCCTTCCTTAGCCATAAGCTGAGCCACATTACCTGCTGAACGAACAAGCTGTCCGCCTGCGCCGGGGATCATTTCAATATTGTGTATCTCGGCGCCTACGGGTATATCCTTCATAGCAAGAGCGTTGCCCACTCTTACTTCTGCGCCCTTGCCGCTCATAACGGTGTCGCCTACCTTTAAGCCGTTGGGAGCAAGTATATATCTCTTTTCGCCGTCGGCATAGCATACAAGCGCAATGTTGGCTGTTCTGTTAGGATCGTACTCGATAGCGGTGACCTTTGCGGGGATACCGTCTTTATTTCTCTTAAAATCGATTATTCTGTACTTTTTCTTAGCGCCGCCGCCTATATGACGAACGGTTATCTTACCCTGATTATTTCTGCCTGCCGTAGTCTTAATGTGTACTACAAGGCTCTTTTCGGGAGTAGATTTTGTAATTTCAGCGAAGTCAGAAACCGTCATCTGTCTTCTTGAAGGTGTATAAGGCTTAAATCTCTTAATACCCATTTTTTACACTCCTTTTCCAAATATTTGCAAACACTTTTTCGTGTCTATACTTTATTCTTTATGGGGATAACGTACCCTTTATCACATACCCTGGAAGATCTCTATTTCCTTGCTTTCGGCAGTAAGCTGAACAATGGCTTTCTTTCTGGCATTGGTCTTGCCGAAGGTATAGCCTCTTCTTTTTACCTTGCCGGTGCAGTTCATAGTGTTTACCTTGGCTACCTTAGTGCCTTCAAACATCTTCTCTACAGCCTGCTTTATCTGTATCTTGGTTGCATCCGGGTGTACATAGAAAGCGTACTTCTTATCTGCCATGTCGTTCATAGACTTTTCTGTAACAACAGGCTTTAATATAACGTCATAATACTTGATATCTGCCATTATGCGTACACCTCCTCTATTTTCTTGACCGCTTCCTTAGTAACTACTAAAGAATCATACTTTAAAATATCATATACATTTATAGTGCCTACTGATGCAGTTTTTACAGTAGGAATATTTCTTGCGGCAAGTACGGCATTGTCATTGCCTGCCTCCAAAACAAGGAGCGCCTTTTCTACCTTTAAGCTGTCCATGACCTTGACCATTTCCTTAGTCTTGGCATTTACAGTAATATTGTCTACCACAATAAGCTTATTGTCGTTTACCTTAGAACTCAAAGCTGACTTAAGAGCCAATCTCTTGACCTTCTTATTGAGCTTGAATGAATAATCTCTTGGCTTTGGCGCAAATACAACGCCGCCTCCTGTCCACTGAGGAGAACGGATAGAGCCCTGTCTTGCTCTGCCTGTATCCTTCTGTCTCCAAGGCTTTCTGCCGCCGCCACGAACTTCTGCACGAGTCAAAGCGCTCTGAGTACCCTGTCTTTGATTGGCAAGATACTGAACAACTGCCTGATGCATAACGTGAGTATTTACTTCTACCGCAAAAATACCGTCATTTAAATCTATTGTACCAACTTCGCTTCCGCTCATGTTGAACACTTTTACATTTGCCATTAGGTCTTCCTCCTTTCGTAAAGATTAATTAAGCCTTTACGCTATCCTTGATTACTACTACCGAACCCTTGCTTCCGGGAACTGCGCCCTTTACAAGGAGAAGGTTCTTCTCGGCGTCGGCTCTTACTACCTCAAGGTTCTGAACCGTTACGTTTACAGAGCCCATATGTCCTGCCATCTTCTTTCCCTTTTTTACCTTACCGGGAGTAGTTGCGGATGACATTGAACCAACTGCTCTGTGGAACTTGGAACCGTGAGCCATAGGTCCTCTGTGCTGACCGTGTCTCTTGATGGGACCCTGGTAGCCCTTACCCTTGGATACGCCTGATACGTCAACTCTGTCGCCGGCTGCAAATACATCAGCCTTGATCTCCGTACCCACCTCAAGACCTTCAAGTGATTCAAGCTTGAATTCCTTAAGTACCTTCTTGGGATCTGTCTTAGCCTTGTCAAAATGACCCTTCATAGGCTTATTGACTTTATTAACCTTTACATCGCCGAAACCAACCTGAACTGCTTCATATCCGTCGTTTTCGACTGTCTTTACCTGAGTTACAACACAGGGACCTGCTTCCAATACGGTAACGGGAACAAGTAAGCCTGCCTCAGTGAAGATCTGTGTCATACCAATTTTCTTGGCAACGATTGCTTTCTTCATTGTTTTACCTCCATAATAAACTCTACAGCGGATCATCCCAAGGATGATCATTCTAGGTCTACATAAGGCTTTCTACTTATATAAACCGATTCGTTTTCGCTTTTTTTGTGTTCAGTCTTTGTGTTATTACATGACCTTAAGCGTAATATCAACGCCTGCCGGTAAGTCAAGTCTTGACAATGCATCGGCAGTCTTGCCCGTAGGCTGTAATATGTCGATAAGTCTCTTGTGGGTCCTGAGCTCGAACTGCTCTCTTGAATACTTGTACTTATGAACGGCTCTTATAATGGTAACAACTTCCTTCTTGGTGGGAAGCGGTATGGGACCGCTTATTTTAGCACCTGTTTTCTTAGCTGTTTCAATTATCTGAGCAGCTGACTGATCGATTAACTTGTGATCGAATGACTTAAGACTGATTCTAATCTTCTGATTAGCCATAAAAAAAGTCGCCTCCTTTTCGTACTTTTAAAAATCTTAGCACGACAAGTGGTGACTGTACACTCATCCGTGTGTTTCCTCTTTGCAACTCCCGAGCTTTCGCTCTTGATTCCACACACAAATATATCCGCACAGTGACCTTGTCGCCCGGTGTCTTGACCTGGACATTGCTCCGCAGAAAAACCTGTAAAACCTATGTGTTTATCAGCGTTACAGCAACCTTCTGCATCTACGCTCTTAATGTCACAACACGGATATAATACCATATTTTCGGCTTAAATGCAAGCCTTTTTTGAATTTTTTCTGTAAATTTTTAACTGAATTTTCAATTTTTTTACATATTTTTTTATGGCAAATTATACAATGGGAACAAAAAAACCAATTATCTCCTATGCGGAAGATACATATTCAAAAGCCCGTTTTTGGCATTATGCCATCGCAGAGCCTCTGTAAGGCAAAATGGGGCTGCCTTAAGGTAGCCCCATTTTTATATAGAAGAAACATTATATCTTCTTGAACTGATTGACCGCAGAGGCAATAGCTCTTATAGAGCTTTTTGCGGTGTTTGAGCTTATTCCCACTGCATAGTAGGACTCGTTCCTGCAATTAAATACCTGCACATAGGTTATTGCTCTTGACTTATTGCCGAATTCCATAGAATGCTGACTGTAATCGGCTACATTGAATGTAATGTCAAACCTGTCCATAAGCGCCTTACAGAAAGCGTCTACGATACCGTTGCCATGACCCTTGAGTACAATATCTTCTCCTCTGTATGTAATATTGCACTCCATATCTACATTGTCCTTTGTAGAATGCTCTGTATAGTATACCACTGAAAGAGGTTCTTTAACATAGTAGGTATCCAAAAACAGATCGTATATCTCCTTAGGTGTAAGCTCCTTGTCTCCGTCAACGGAAGCCTGTGTTACCTTGGGTCCGAAGTCCTGCTGCATTGCCTTAGGCACATGTAAGCCGTAATTTGTTTCCAGAATATAGGCTACGCCGCCCTTGCCCGACTGTGAATTTATCCTTATGATAGGATCGTAATTTCTGCCTACATCAAGAGGATCTATGGGAAGATACGGGACCTCCCATCTGTCGGGATGGTCTATCATCTTTGCCATACCTTTCTTTATAGCGTCCTGATGAGATCCCGAAAAGGCTGTGTAAACAAGGTCTCCCGCATAGGGATGTCTCGGATGCACCGCAAGACCCGTAGATGATTCGTATATATCTATTGCCTCATTCACTCTTGAAAAGTCCAGCTTGGGATCGATGCCCTGTGAGAACATATTAAGGGCAATCGTAAGTATATCTGCATTGCCTGTTCTCTCGCCGTTTCCGAAAAGCGTACCCTCAACTCTGTCTGCGCCTGCCATTACGCCCAGCTCTGAAGCGGCAACGGCGCATCCCCTGTCGTTATGGGTATGAAGGCTGATAATTACGTTTTCCCTGTATTTTATATTATTGCATACATATTCTATCTGGTCGGCATAAACATTGGGAGTAGCCATTTCCACCGTATTGGGCAGATTTATTATTACCTTTCTTTCGGGAGTCGGCTTCCATACGTCAAGCACTGCGTTGCATATATCCACAGCATAGTCCATTTCGGTACCCGAAAAGCTTTCGGGAGAGTATTCAAAGAGAAATCTGTCCTTACCGTATTCCTCGGCAAGTCTGTCCACAAGCTCTGCGCCGTCTGTGGCAAGCTTTGTGATCTCTTCCTTGGACATATTGAACACAACGTCTCTTTGAAGTGTGGAAGTGGAATTATACAGATGCACGATAGCCCTTGGTATACCCTCGAGGGCTTCAAATGTCCTTCTTATAATATGCTCTCTTGCCTGTGTAAGCACCTGAATGGTAACATCGTCGGGAATAAGGTTTTGCTCTATGAGAGTACGGCAGAAATTAAATTCCGTATCGCTGGCAGCAGGGAAACCTACTTCTATTTCCTTAAATCCTATTTCCACAAGATATCTGAAAAACTTTATTTTCTGATCCAGATTCATAGGCTTCTCAAGAGCCTGATTACCGTCACGAAGGTCTACGCTGCACCACACCGGGGCTTTTTCTATGACCCTTGAAGGCCACTGTCTGTTGGGCAGATCCACAGGCGGAAACTGTCTGTAACGTTGATGATTCATTTTGTTTTCTCCTTTCAAATTTAAACAATATATTTATCAATAGGAGCCTATTGCCAATATCAAATGCAATAAAAAAATCTCCGTCTCCTCCAAGAGACGAAGATATACTCCGTGGTACCACTCTAATTCATTAATAAAAA
This sequence comes from uncultured Clostridia bacterium, assembly GCA_947624015.1. Taxonomy (GTDB): domain Bacteria; phylum Bacillota; class Clostridia; order Lachnospirales; family CAG-274; genus CANPXH01. The sequence continues at coordinate 38,133 of CANQIA010000007.1, read as the reverse complement.
TTAATGCACTCTACAGGTACGGGACTGTGCCGATACCCTGCTCCTCTATCGGTGAGCTTCCGTTCGCACCTACTGTTTGTTCAGCGCGACCACTCAAAGGCGAGTTCGGTCAAATCGGAATATCGGCTTACACCTACCGCCGACTCTCTGAAAGTCCTTTTTAACTTACTGCTCCTTATCATAGTGTTACCTTATTGATAGATGATATTTTAACAGATACAGGACTTGTTGTCAAGGATAAAAATTAAGTTTTTATTGGCGAAAACTTAATATAATAAGGCGATCTGTCATTTGCTTTTCTATATATACTCTCTGTTTTTCCTGTATTTAAGAGGAGATATGCCCTTCATCCGCCTAAAAACATCGCCAAAATAATTGCTGTCGTTAAAGCCTGTTTCATAGGCTATATCCGTAACGGAAAGCCTTGTTTCCAAAAGAAGAGTGCAGGCTCTTTTCATGCGTATGTTAAGTATGTATTCCTTGAACCCGAAGCCCGTTACCTCCTTGAATTTTTTGGAAAAATAGGTGCTGCTCATACCTACAAACTCCGCCACATCCGAAAGAGATATATTCTTGTTGTAATTTTCCGTAATATAGCGGGCGGCGCTTTGTATTATCTCATCGCCGCTGCTCAGTATAGGCATATCGTTTTCTCCCATGCTTCTGTCGTAACGTATAAGAAATATAAAAAGCTCTCTCATATATATTTCCATAAGGCTTTGGGAATATTCGTCTTTGTTTTTGTATTCGTTTTCAAGCTGGCGCAGTATGCCCTCTATATATCCCCTTCTGTGACGGGGTATGGGGAATATCTTTCTTTTAAAGCAGTTGCCCACAGCCTCTGAGCCGAAAGCATTTACCATATTGTTGTAATACTTGTCGCTAAAAAGCACATAAGTCCTTTCTCCAAGCTTATCGGAGCTGTATTCGGTCTTGTGCATGACATTTCTCTCCAAAAGCACAAGAGTACCTTTGGAAATATTGTATATCTCACTGTCTATAAAAAACTTTCTTGTGCCTGCAATAAGATAATATATTTCAAAAGCATTGTGAAAGTGAGCGTTAGGCATTTTATAATATTTACCTTGCTTGCTGGTATTTACTTCCATTTCCTCATATGCCATTCTCTCCACAAAAATCACCTCACATAAAAGCTGTGCAAATTTTCTGTAAAATTATTATAACACATAATCTTTTTAAGGTAAATACATATTTTTTGCGTTATTGTATTTATCGGGAGGAAAATTGCCATGATCAGTTTAAATTTTGAAAAAATATATTCCACAGACAGAAAAGCGGAAAACTGCTATATAGGTCTGCCTTTGCCAAAAGGCAAGCTTTTTGATATAAACAGGGTCGCCGTAAAGGACAGCCTTGGAAATATAGTGCCCAGCTTTTCAAAGCCTACGGGACTCTGGAGTGACGGCAGCATAAAATGGCTTTTTACACGTTTTGAAGCAGATATCCCTGCCAATAAAGGCGCCGTATATTTTATCGATACGGACAGCGACAAAGGCTATGTGTTTGAAAGAGGTATACATATTGTAAACAATGTTATCGACAACGGCGTAATTAAGCTTTGTCCTTCAACAGACAAGGGCAGTATTTTCGACTATATAGAATACAAAGGAGTCAGATACAGCACTCTCATAAATGCCCCAATACTTAAGGATAAGGCGGGAAATATATATGACAGCCTTATTTCAAAGTGGGAAATAGCGGAAAAAAGTCCTCTCTGTGTTATACTAAGGGGCAAAGGACATCACACCCTTAACGGAAGCAATGTCTTTTCATTTGAGCTTAATATTACTGTTTTCAGAGATAAATCGGCTCTTGAGATAGGCTACAGGATAATAAACGATACAGACGAGGCTCTTGAGATAGAAAGCCTTGTTATGGAAAGCAGCAAAGAAGCAAAGGGCAATACAAGAGCGGCTGCCGCTTATTCCAACTACAAGACCTCATTTGATATTAACGAAAACGGCGGCGCAGCCTTTAAGTACGTTGACGCAAATATGCTGCTTATGGAGTCCAACGAACACAATTCAGAGGTGTTCTACGGCACATTTTTCGGGGACTACACAGATGAAGAAATGGGAGTTTGCGCTTGCATATATCAGGCGCAGCAAAATTTCCCCAAGGCTATAAAAGTACAGGATACAAAAGCCGAGATAATGCTTGTGCCAAAGGACATGGGCGATGTGACCATATTAAGCGGAATGGCAAGAGAACAGAAGGTGCTTTTTTATATCCACGATGCCCAAGAGGAGCTTCAAAGCATAAATAATAAAACAATAATATATCAGATGCCGGACAAGCCCGAAATAGCCCCCGAGATATTTGAAAATTCAGGTGTATTCCTCGACTTGTTTGTAAAGAATAAGAACTATGATATGGAAATGTATATTTCCGCCAAGGCTGACGATCACTCAAGAGCATACGGAATGATGTACTGGGGAGATTCCCCGGATATGGGCTACACAAATCAGGGCAGAGGAAATGGTAAGCTTGTGTGGACAAACAATGAATACGACTTTCCCCATGCCTGCGCCTTGCAGTATGCCAGAACAGGCATAAGGCGTTTTCTGGACTATGTGCTTGTAACGGCAAAGCACTGGATAGACGTTGACGTGTGTCACTACAACAAAGACCCTCTCATATTTGGCGGACAGTACGAGCATACATGGGATCATATAGGCGCAGGGAACGTAGTCTGCTCCCACCAGTGGGTAGAGGGACTTCTGGACTATTATCATCTCAGCGGAGATATCGAAGGCTATAATACTGCCATAGGCATAGGCGAAAATATACTTCGGCTGCTTGAAACGCCTATGTTTCATCGGGCAGGCGACGCCAACGCAAGGGAAACGGGTTGGGCGCTCAGAAGCCTTACGGCGCTTTACATTGAGACCAACGATAAAAAATGGCTGGAAAAATGCGACTGGATAGTAGGACATTTCAAGGAGTGGGAGGAGCGCTACGGTCTGTGGCTCTCTCCCTATACGGACAATACAGCCATACGAGTGGTATTTATGATATCCGTTGCGGTAGGCAGCCTTATGAGATATTACAGAGTGCGTCCCAATGCCGAAATAAAGCGTATGATACTTAATGCCGTAGACGATCTGTGCGAAAACGCAAGGCTGGATAACGGACTTTTCTATTATAAGGAGCTTCCCTCTCTTAAGCGTTTCGGCAACAATCCTCTTATACTTGAGGCTCTGTCCATAGCCTATGAGCTGACAGGGGATAAAAAATATATAGAGTACGGTCTGCCTACACTTAAGTATGTTATCTCCTTTAAGCCCGCAGGCGTAAACTATGCCAAGAGAATAGCGGAGGGCTCTCTCATACAAGGCGGTATGGGTACAAAAAGCTTTGCGCAGATGATGATACCCGTTACGCTTTACTATAAATACGCCTCAGAACTTGGGCTGCTGTAAAAATCTGCTTTTTACCTCTCAGTCAGCCCCACTCAAAGTAAATTTCATACGACTTATCGCCAAGGGCTGACAGCTCCCCTGATAGGGGAGCTCTGCGTGTCGATAAATCGACATGCTTGCAAGAAATGCCTTACGACATTTCTTGCAGATATTCGGGTATAAAAATATTGAGCTTTACGAAAGCCAATTTATGGCTTTCTAAGCTCAAATTTTTTCCTCAGGCGGGCAAAGCTCAATCAGCAACTTTGCTTCGCAAAGCAAGCCGCATTACTCTCTTGCGGTTGCAAACTTGCGGATTAAAGTCTGCGACCCGGATGCATGGCAAGCAGCATTACGAAGTAATGCGACTAGCGCTTTTTTGAAAGCTGTTCTTTACTTAAAATCTATATTTTCTTTCAAAATATTGTTTTTTCGACAGTCTGAGTTCCCCTGATAGGGGAGCTTTAGCTTATAGCTATTTCAAAAATACTTGTGTTATTATTGCGCCTACCTTTCCGCCTCAGCCCCGCTATTCTTCTTCCAAAACCTACACTATTCTTTTTAACCTCCCCTATTGAGGGGAGGTGTCAGTCCGCAGGACTGACGGAGAGGTGCTTCCACAAAATCGTCGCATTAACAAAAATTCAGCCATAAATAAAATAAGGCTGTCGCATTTGTATCACAAATGCGACAGCCTTTATTATTTACTCAGCAATTTAATTTTTAGCCCTTTCAACAGGCATCAAATAGCTGCCGTCAAGTACTTTCTGGAGTACCTCCGCAACATCGGCTGAATCTATAACTTTATCTTCGTTTACATCAAGCCAGTGCATCCAGCCCGATTCTTCTATATTGCCCGGTGTAACAACACCGCCGCCTGTCTGCTCGATACCGTTGCCCAGTACAAAGTCGAAAAGCTCGGCTGCATCCTGTATGCCTATATTGTCGTTATCGTCTGCATTGCCGTATATCTCGTTATCTCCGGCAGGCGCAGGAGGCTGAGCCGTTGTACCCTGAGTAGGAGGCTCGCTTGTTGAGCCTTCTGTATCCTTATCAGTTGTATAACCGATATAGTAAATACATATCTTAGACTTTGAGGCAAATATATTGTAGCTCTTGTCCTTCTTAACATCGATCCTTACTATATCATATACGGAATCGTTGCCATTGATATTGTCAATATGCTTAACTATTGTACCTGCTTCATCGGTAATATAGTTGGCTTTTCCTGCGTTTGTCTTTAAAGCCAGTGTAAGCACGCCGTTTGCCTTTGGCGTAAACTTAATATAACCACCTGATACGGGAATATTGTTGTTATCTGTGCTTGTAACGGGATCGAATCCGTCAGCGCCCTTAGGATCAAGATTAGGCTTTATATACTTTGAAAGCATATATGTCTTATCGCCGTCAACGAAAGGCACCTCGCCCTTTTCATCCGTTGAGCTTCTGAACGTATCGCCCCAGGTAAGCATACCCGTATCGTCATTTGTAAGGTTAGTATTTACAGGCCACATATACTCATCGCTGAGAGTATCCGAAGGAGCCGGAGCCTCAGTAGGTATACCAACATAAGGAGTTGTAAGAGTAACGGTTCTTTCCACATCCTTCATGCCTGTAATGGAACCAACACCTGTCAAAGCGTCAACTATTATATCGGCAGAAGCTGTTGTCTTGCCGTCTACTGTAAGCACAGCCTTCTTTGTATCCATATTGATATAAATCACATAATCATAGGTCGTGCCGCCTTCTACGGCAGTTGTAGGCTGAGCCACCGTATAAACATAGGGATCCTCAGTCGTACCCGTATGGGTCCTGAGAGAAACACTGATCGGCTTTTCACTTGTTGCGAAAGCCGCAACATCCTGTTTTTCATTGCCGTTCACTGTACCTACCGCTCTTATGAAGCCCCACTTTGAGTTGTTTGTGGAAGGAGTTACCTTGCCTGTGATTATTACCTCGCCCTTTGTAATAGGCTCCTTAAACGGAATTATAAGCTCTGCTGCCGCTGAAGATGATGTATCCGCAAGATACCATGTATCCGTATCGGGATGATATTCAACAGTAGCTGTACCGTCGGGTAAACTGCCGTTGTTAGTATCGGGAGTACCCAATTCAACAGGGATAGAATATGTTGTTTCCTCGGTCTGTTCCTCAGTCTGTTCGTCGGTCTGTTCCTCGGTAGTGCCGCCGCCCGGTATAGGAGGCGCTACATAGTCGCCTGCCGTATACTTAAGATAATACAATTCACTTTCCTTGCTGTCCTTTTCAAGCTTATTTAAGCCTTGCTCTACATCCAGCACTATGGTACCGCCGTTGGAAGGAACATTTATGCCCTTCTGAACAGTGCCGTCGGGATTTGTAAGCTTTATTGTAGGAGTGCCGCCCTTTCCGTGGATAACTATAAGGAGCTTGCCCTTTGCGGGAGCGTCAAAGGTTATCACTTTGTTTGACTCCATTTTACGTGCATTGGTAAGGCTGCTCTCGGGATCGTCGGGATTTGGAAGCGGATTCTTCTTAGCGTCTCCCCAATTGCTCCAGCCGCTTCCGAATACGAAGAACTCATCCTCTATGCCTATACCGTTTGTATAGTCCCATATATATTCCTCTCCGCCTTCCTGCAATGTTACCAAAGCAGTGGCTTTACCCGTTACGGAAGCCTTTATTTCGGCAGGCACAATGCTTGCTATCTGCCAGCCGGGAACTCTTACCGAAATAGGTAACAAAACGCCTACCTCTACGGTTCCGCCAAAGGTATCTGCGCCTGTCTTTTCAAGCTTAACAGTGCCTGCATATACCTCTGCTGTACTCAGATCAAGTTCCTTCTCTGTTCCTTCTGACGCCTTTACGGTGATCTCTACCGTACCCTTGGCTCTTTCAAGCTTGATCTCCGTAGGAGCGTTTGTAGTCTTTATCTGAATTGTCTTGGGACCTTCCGGAGGGATAAAATCGCCTGTATCCGTAATCGTAACGCTGTATTCGCCTACATCATACTGATACTCTCCTGAGTCGTATGTACCGTCTCCGTTGTCCGTAAGAACTCTGTTGTCCTTTGTAAGAGTGACCTTTGCGCCTACAATAGGAGTACCGTCTGACAGGCTTACCAGCTTAACTGCCGCCTTGCCGTCGGTATCCGGCACAAGTACAGCCGAACCCTTACTTATATCGCCGTTGCTCATAATGGCGCCGGTAGTTATAACAACATTCTCAAAGCCGTCTTTTGAAACCGTTACTTCATATTCTGAGTAAAGAGACGCCTTTGCTCTGTATACGCCGCTGCCCTGATTTGTAAAGCTGAGACCGCTTGCCGTAACGGAAGCATCGTTTACAGGGTTATTGTTATTGTCTGTAACGGTTATTTCAACAAAGCCGAACTCCGTCTGAGGCAGCTCGTGTAAAGTACCTGCATAATCCTTGACTATATTCGGTACTTGTTCGGCTTCTTCCATCTGCTCAACTATAGAATTGCCGGCAGGATCGCAGTAGAAATACTTTGAATTAATATCCCAATCTGCTATTGAGCCACCGTCGGGCATCAAAAGACCATTGGACGGAAGTCCCTTATCGTTTCTGTTCTTTACTTCCGTAAACTTGCCTTCCCACCTCTTTGGATTCTGTATCTCACAGTCTACCTGCTTGCCGCCTACTGTTATAGACTTATAAATATTACCGAAGCTCTTAAGCGTTGAAGCGGGATCTCTTAATGAATAGCAGTTTTTACAAGCCTCGAAACAATTATTTTCCGCAAGCACTGACGCATTTCCTCTAAGGTCTATTACCGTGCTTGTGCTGTGCTTGTTTGCGCCGTTTGGCATTTCATCCTGGAAATATGTGTTGTAAATATGCACATTTCCGCCTGCGCCAAGAGGCTGTCTTGCCCCAACATTCTGATACCAGTTATGATGAAGAGTCATAAAGAACTGGTCATCGCCGTCGCCTGCGCCTAAAAGATTTGTCTTATGGCATTTTATATAATGATTGTAGCTCATTGTATAGTACTGACCTCTCTTGAAATCACAAGAGCCGTCGCCTTCGCTCTTATCGCCCTCTGTAGGATTAGCGCAGTAGCCCGGATAGAATACATTGTTATGTACCCATATTCTCTCAATAGGATATGAAATGGCGTCGTCGCCCTGGAAGCCTAAGGCGTCTTCCGTATAGTTTCTAAAGGTAAGATTTCTTACCTCAAAGTTCTTGCCTGAGTCGGCAGGGCAGGTTGAAGTCTGGGAGAAGGTAAAGCCCCAGCCGTTTATCTCGGCGTCGTCGCCTATACCCTCCAGTGTAATGTTCTTGCCGTACTTTGTAATGGCAAGATTTCCGTTGTCGCCCTTGGAGCCGCCTAAAGCAACATCCTTCATATTATAGGGAGTAAGATTCTTGGGAAGCGTTACCTTGCCTATAAATCTTATGATAAGAGGATGCGCATCGGTAACCTCTTTTATAAATGTATAGTTATTGTTAAGTATATTGCCTATACCCTTTGTGCCTCTTGTCCATGTGGCGCCGTCTTTATTTTTGTAACTGATGTCGGGATGATCTTCATATCCCGGTATAGCTACCGTATCCTTATTTTCATCTGTTACATAAACTACGATAGCGTTGGACTTTGGCGTACCGTCGTTATTATAGCCGCCTATGTCGTTATAGGTCTCCGGACCGGCAGGTGTCCAGTGAGCATAACCCGAACGGTCAAATGCAATAACGCTTATATTCTTTCTTTCATAAACATTCTTATCGGAGGCAGTTATCCTCAGGTCATATGTACCTTCCTTAAGTCCGGGTATATCAACACGACCGTAACCCTTTGAAGCCGCCTCTCTTATAAGATATTCCGCATCGTTGCCCTTAAGGGCAGTATAAGCGCTGTCTGTACTGAGCTTATACTCAACTGTTGCATTGTCCGGATCTGCATCCTTCCACTCTGCATAGATAGATTCATACCAGCCTCCCGCTCTGCTTGGCGTTGCCGCAGAGACCATTATCGTATCAACGGATATGGAACCCAGCAACAATGACGCCGCAAGGATAGCCGATAAAGCCTTTCTGAAAAACTTCATTCTTTTTTCCTCCTTATTTTTTTTGAAAAAGCCAAACTTCATTCTTTTCCATTATAAGCTTAATGATACAACTTTTGTATTTTAAATACAATATGCAAACAAAACAAATAATCTTTTGACGTTTTGTATAAAAATACTTCATTTATATTTCATATATTACAGACAAGCGCCATAACATATCCGACCCCGTATCAGAGCAAAAAATCTGCCCGTATTCCCTAGGTTTTACGCAATGAATAAGGAAGCGCCATACTTGATTATAAAACGCTTCCTTATTTATGGTTATATATTTAATTTTATCGTATAAACAAATTACAGCCTTTTGATCCGCCGACTGCCGAAAAATATGACAAATTGAACCATGCTCATGGTCTATCTCAAATGTGATTTTCCATCACTCTATGACCACGGTGCCGTTTATCTCTCCGTAATTTCCCAGTACGTCCGTTGCAAAATACTTTACATCATATTTCCCCTTTTTTTCGGGCGAAATATCATAGGCAAGGTCAAAATGTATAATATTATTTGCAGTATCAAAGGCAACTATACCGGATCTTATTACCTCGGCAAGCTTTTCGGAGGTAAGTCCCTCTGCCTTTACCTTTTTGTGAAGGGCTATATAGTGGAACTTGACGCCCTCGTTTTTCCATGGATTGTCGGGAGACGGATCGGTAGGATCCCAGCTCGGATATGTAGCGTTTTTGCCCAGCTTTATGGCATTTGGTCTTTCAAGGGGATCCTTACCCTCGTTTATTATATCCACCCGGGTACCCAAGGGACAGTTGTCATATATCCATTTGGCATCGGCTGCCGTAAGCCTTACGCATCCCATAGACGCAGCCGTACCGAGCTGATTATAGCCTGATGTTTCAAGGGTATCCGGGCTTGTCCTATTGTAATAGACAGAATGAAAGAGTATGTGTCCGTTTATCCTTGTGGCATATTGTCCGTAAACATTGCCGAAAAGCTCTCTCCAAACATATTTTGCCTGTGTTTTGAAGCTGCCCGAGGGAGTGGAATCATTTTTCCCCACAGAGCATATCATAGCTTTAAAGGGCTTGTACTCCCCATTTTCGTCGGCTTTGTAAACGGTCACACAGTTGGTGGACTTGTTTACGGTAATTCTGTATGCGTCCGCGCCTGCGCTTACACAGCAAGCGCCTATAACAAAAAGCATAAGAACGAGCAATGCCGTAATTTTCTTCATAAGTATCATTCCTTTGACATTATTACGATAAGAATACCTTCCTTCACCGAAATAAACGCCTCTTCCTTTGTCATAACATTGCTTATGCCAAGGGAAGTGCCTACGGTAAGCGTTCTGTTATAGAGAGGATATTCCATATTTCTGGTTTCGATACCTGTTACCTCGGTGGTAAGGGGGATAAGGGAAACAGTCTGTCCTATCCCTCCTATTATCTCTATGGAATCCTCCACAAGAGTTATGATATTGTGTTCATCAAGGAGATATGTCCTTACGCCCTTTCTTATAGGCTTTATAAGTATGTGTACATTGGCAAGGCTATGGTCAAAGCGTGTTCCAAGACCGCCTACGATGTATATCTCATCGGAGCTTTTCTCAAGAGCCTTTTCAATGGCTATTTCCATATCGGTCATATCCTTTTTCCTTGGAAAGTCCACCTTAAGCACTCCCAGCTCTTCGTAAAAGGAAATATCCCCCTTGTTGGCAGAGTCAAAATCTCCCACCATTACATTGGGCGTTATCATCATAGCTCTGCAATGACGCAGACCGCCGTCACAGGCTATAATGTACGCTCCGTCAAAATACTCTCTCACAATATCGTAATTGTTAATATCTCCGTTGCCTATTATTATAGTTCTCATATCATTGCCTCGTATCTGCTCAATATCTCGTTGAATCTGGTTATTTCCCTTTCGGGGCTTTCGGCTCCGAATATGGCGGAGCCTGCCACGACTACGTTTACGCCTGCGTCAAGGGGCTTTGCCACATTAGATGCGCTTATGCCCCCGTCCATTTCTATATCATAATCCAGACCATGCTTTTCTCTGAACCTTGCAAGACCTTCCGCATTTTTAAGAGTCTTTTCAATAAAGCTCTGACCTCCGAAGCCCGGCTCCACACTCATTACCAGGAACATATCCACATAGTCCGCAAGCTCCAGTACCTCCTTGTAGGAAGTATTGGGCTTTATGGTCAAGGCGGGAGATCTGCCCATTTCCCTTATTTTCTTAAGGAGAGCTTTTTTATCCCCTTCAGCCTCATAATGTATGTTTATGATATCGGAGCCTGCCTCGGCAAAAGCGTCTATATACCTTTCGGGCTGGCTTATCATAAGGTGTACGTCAAGCACAAGCTCCGTACACTGTCTTATACTCTTTACAACAGGCACGCCTATGGATATATTGGGTACGAAATGACCGTCCATAACATCTACATGAAGATAGGGTACATTGTTGTTCTCACATAATCTTATATCTCTTTCAAGCCTTGTAAAGTCGGCTGAAAGCAGTGACGGGGATAAAATATATTTCATAACAAGCTCCTCAATTCATTGTATAGAAAGACAAAAGCGTCGTATCTCTCCTTGGCTATGGTCTTTCCTACGTTTTCCTTTATAATACAGTCGGGTTCATGTATATGGGCGCAGTCCGCAAAGCGGCACTTGTCAATATACTGCTTAAACTCCCTAAAATAATACTGAAGCTCCTCAGGCTTTATAAACTCAAGAGTAAGGGAGGTAAATCCCGGAGAATCCACAATATATGTGTCGTTCCCTGCGTCTATAAGCTCCACCTGTCTTGTAGTGTGCTTTCCTCTCTCTATTTTACGACTTATCTCGCCTGTCTGTCTGTTGCTTTCGGGTATTATGCGGTTTATAAGACTGGATTTGCCCACGCCTGACGGACCTGCAAATACCGATACCTTGCCCTCAAGCAGGGCTTTAAGCTCGTCAATGCCTTTGTTTTCCTCAGCCGATGTAAATACTATTGGGTAATACCCGCCGTATATCCTCTCAAGCCTTTCACGAAGCCCTTCCTTGGCAATATCCCACTTGTTTATGCAAATGATAACCTCGGGTATTTTCCTTTCCTCAGCCAGTATAAGAAAACGATCCAGAAGATCTGTGTTTATATCGGGACTTGCTGCGGCAAATATTATTACAGCGCAGTCTATATTCGCCACCCTTGGTCTCAGCAGTATATTTTTTCTCTTTTCGATCGTATCCAGCGAGCCTTTTCTCTTTTCCTTATCCAGTATCGTAAAGCCGACATTATCTCCCGTTGTGGGAGTTATGCGTGCCTTTCTGAATCTTCCTCTTGCGCTGCATTCATATACAACGCCATCGGAGGCTATATAATACAAGCCTCCGACGCCTTTTATTATTCTTCCTCTGCTCATAGTTATCTCGTTTCGCTGTGTATTACCTCTCCGTTCAGATAGACCTTGTATTCCGTTGTACCCGATGTGCTGTCCGAAACGGTAAAGGGGAAATCATCCTTGCTGAAGGTTCCTTCCTTCACTACTCTTTCAACGCCGTCTGTTGTGGCTGTTATCCTAAGAGAATTACTTTCCGAAAGAGAATCCTGACCCGGATTTACCGGTATGCTCACACTCTTGGGAGCAGCCTGAGGCACAGGCTCCTCCTCTATGGTGTCGGGCTGCTCGGGCTCAGGCTGTACCTCGGGCTGTTGAGGTTCGGGCTCTACGTCTACAACAGGCGGTAATACAGCCGAAGCGGGAGGAGTATCCTCCTGAGTATTCGTCTCCTCGTTTACGCCCTTGCTTACTGTCAGTATCACGTTGCTTCCCACAGAAATGAGCGTACCGGGATCTATGCCCTGATCTATAATGCTGCCTTCGGGTACCGTATCGCTGTAGCCCTCTATAAATCTGCCTGAAATACCTGCCTCGTCAAGAAGCTTTAAAGCCTCGTCTTTAGTCTTGTTGCGGCAGTCCGGCATAGGTATCTCCTCGTCTATACTGCCTTGGCTTATCTTTATGGATATTTCCGTATCGGCGCTTACCATTGAGCCTGCTTCGGGGGACTGAGATATAACGGTGCCTATGGGCTTGTCGCTGTGTACGTATTCCACATTGTCGCTAAGCTTAAGTCCCTGTTTTTTAAGTACCTCCTCAGCCTTTGACTTACTGAGATTTTCAAGAGAAGGCACCTGTATATCGCCTGCTCCCTGACTTACATAGAGTATAACGACATCGCCTGCATTTATCCTTTCGCCCTTTTCGGGAGACTGTCTTGCCACATCGCCGGAGTTCACATCCTCCTCATATATCTCTTTTCTTTCCACCGTTATGCCTTTTCTTTCAGCCTTCATGCAAGCCTTGTCATAGCTCATTCCCACAAAATCGGGAACCCTTATAGTATCTCCGTAGAGAGTTTTGTTTATATATTTTGTTCCGAAGGTAAGAGCGCATATAAGTATGATACCTGTTATTACAGCGGCAATTATTACCTTTATTTCCTTGGAGCGGTATTCCCTTTCCTCTTGGTCATAGTCGTCGTCATAATCCTCGTCCTCAAGCTCGTTGGGATCAAACTTTCTTGTGCCGCTTTCATTGGAGGCGATAGGTTCTACATTATCCTCCAGTTCCTCCCAATTAAGCTTTGACACGCCTATTGCCTGCTTAAGATCGTCCATCATATCCTTTGCGGACTGATATCTGTTTCTGGGTTCCTTGGAGCATGCCTTTTTTATTATATCAACTATTTCCTCAGAGACCTGTGGATTTATCTCTCTGGGATCGGGGATAGGGTTCTTTATATGCTGCATGGCAAGATCCAGAGCCTCGTCTCCGTCGAAGGGAAGCTCTCCCGTTACCATTTCATAGAGAACTATGCCCAAGGAATATATGTCGCTTCTGTTGTCCACATCGTCGCCCTTAGCCTGTTCGGGAGAGAAATAGTGTATAGATCCCATATAATCGTCGGTGGTAGACGTGATCTTTGCCGCCTTGGCTATACCGAAGTCGGTGACCATGGCCTTGCCCTCGTTCCCTACCTTTGCAATAAGTACATTTTCAGGCTTTATATCTCTGTGAACGATGCCGTTTAAATGAGCATGGTCGAGAGCCGAAGCTATTTGTATTGCTATTTCGGCAGCATCCTCATTGGAAAAGGGAGCCTTGTTGTATATAAGCTCCTTAAGTGTAAAGCCGTCAATATATTCCATAACGATATAGGATATGTCTCCGTCGTTGCCTACATCGTATACGCTTACTATATTGGCATCGGAAAGCTGAGCGGCAGCCTTTGCCTCTGTTCTGAAGCGGTTTATGAATTCCTCGTCCTCTATGAATTCCTGCTTAAGCACCTTAAAGGTTATATCTCTGTCAAGCTGTATGTCCTTTGCCTTATAGACTATTGCCATACCGCCTATGCCTATTTTTTCTATTATTTTATATCTGTCGTTTATAATGCGGTTTTTCTCTAATATCATTGCCATTCCTCCATATCTATGAGAACGGCGGATATATTATCGGGTCCGCCCTTTTCGTTTGCCCTGTCTATAAGTGTATTTACCTTATCTTCAACTGTTTTGCCGCTGTCAAGGCATATTTCAAGCATTTCGTCCTTGCCTACCATGTTGCTCAGACCGTCGCTGCATATTATGTATATATCCTTTGCCTTTACATTTACAATAAGACCGTCTACTCGCACAGATCTGTCTGTACCCACCGCTCTTGTGATACAGCTTCTCTGAGGATGTACCAGAGCCTCCTCCTCAGTCATTTTGCCTGCCCTTACCATTTCGGCTACATAGGAATGGTCGTTTGTCACCTGTGTTATATTGCCCTCTGATATTCTGTAAAGCCTTGAATCTCCCACATGGGCAGCATAAAGCACCTTGTCCTTTACCGTACAGGCGACCATGGTGGTACCCATATTGGAATACTCCTCATACTCTCTGCTCAGGCTGAACACGGCATTATTGGCGTCAGATACGCCTCCAATCATTATGTCGAGAGCTTCGTCATCCTCAGCCTTTTTCACGCTTGAAACAAAGCTCTCTATGGCTGTGGCGCTGGCAACCTGTCCCGCCTTGTGACCGCCCATGCCGTCTGCGACGATGTAAAGGTTGTCCAGTCTGCCTACAGCCTCGTTTGACACAAATATGGAGTCCTCATTTTTAAGCCGTACTTTTCCTACATGACTCGCTCCGAATCCATACATCTTAAACACCTCTGTTTTCCTTATATCTCTTTCTCAACTGACCGCAGGCGGCATTAATATCGCTGCCGAGCCTACGGCGTATTGTGGTTTCTATCCCTTTGTCTTTGAGTACATCCGCAAAGGTCTTTATTTTATTATCGCTGCTTCTTATATAGCCCGCTTCCTTTACATCGTTTACGGGTATAAGATTTACATGACACATTATTCCCCTAAGATGTGAAGCCAGCTCTCTTGCGTTTTCTTTGCTGTCGTTTATCCCGTCAATAAGAGCATACTCAAATGTAACACGTCTTTTTGTAATGTCGGCATAGTCCTTTGCCGCCTTAAGCAAAGTATCATAGCTGTATTTTCTCGCTATGGGCATTGTCCTTTGGCGTATCTCGTCATTAGGCGCATGGAGAGATATGGCAAGAGTTATCTGTAGCCGTCTGTCAGCCAGTTCATATATCTTATCCGCAATGCCGCAGGTAGAAAGAGTGATATGCCTATGGCTGAGATCGTTGCCGTTTTTATCATGTATTATCTCCAGAAAGTCCAGCACATTGTCAAAGTTATCGAGAGGCTCTCCGCTTCCCATTATGACTACATTGGAAACTCTTTCTCCCGTATCTCTCTGTATCTCATATATCTGCTGCGCCATTTCTCCCGCAAGCAGATCTCTTTCCAGTCCGCCTGTGGTGGATGCGCAGAAGGTACAGCCCATGCGGCAGCCTGCCTGAGAGCTTATGCACACCGCATTGCCGTAGGAATATCTCATAAGCACGCTTTCTATCAGTATATCGTTGCCTATGTCAAAAAGATACTTAACTGTATTATCCTCCATTGAGAAGAATTTTTCAACTATTTTTATATTATTTAATGTAAATTTAATTTTTAGCTCTTCTCTCAGCTCCTTGGAAATGTTGGTCATCTGATCCATATCCCTTACATATTTCCCGTGGAGCCAATTGAATATCTGCCTTGCACGAAAGGGTCTTTCTCCCATCGATACAAGCTGCGCCGTAAGATCCTCCAATGTGAGAGAGCGTATATCGGGCTTGTCCATATTATTTTCTCCTCAGTCTTGCTATAAAAAAGCCGTCGGTATCGTGATCGCAGGGCAATATCTGTACATAGCCCTTTTCTGCCGTGTCATATTCAATACCCTTAGGCAGCTTTATTTTTTCGGGCTCAAAGTCAAATCGACTGCAAAACCACCTTATATTTTCAATATTCTCCTTGCAGGACACGGTACAGGTGGAATAGAGAAGCACGCCACCTTCCTTTACGCGGGCTTGGGCGGCTGATAATATTTCCCTCTGTATATTTACAAGGCTGTCTATATCCTCTTTGCTCTTTGTGTATTTAATATCGGGCTTTTTCCTCAAAAGTCCAAGCCCCGAGCAGGGGGCGTCAACTACCACATATTCCGCTTTTATGCTCTCATCGGGTACAGAAGCATCCCTCAGTACGGCATTTATACAGTCAAGTCCCAGTCTTATAGCGCCCTCCCGTATAAGCGCCAGCTTATGCTCATATATATCCCCTGATATTACCTTTCCCTTATTCTCCATAGCCTCGGCTATTGCAAAGCTCTTTCCTCCCGGCGCTGCGCACAGGTCTATGACCGTGCTTCCCTTTTTGGGGTCAAGCGCCTTTACGGCTATAAGAGAGCTTTCGTCCATAATATGGAACAATCCCCTTTTATAGGCGTCGCTTTCTGATATATTGTTTGTCCTATATAAATATAAGCTGTTGTCAAGCAAAGTATTACTCTTAATTTCCATGCCCTCCTTTTCAAGCATATCGGCAAGGGCATATTTATCTGTCCTCAAGGTGTTCACACATATGGATATGTGGGGCGGCTTACTGTTTGCTATGCACATTTTTTCAACCGTATCCCTATCCATATCCTCAAGCCAGTACTCTATCATCCAGCGAGGATATGAATATTTCAGCGAAAGATATTCGGTTGTGTCCTTGGGATATTCTATATTGTCCTTATTTCTTGCCACAGCTCTCAGCACGCCGTTCACAAAGCCCGACAAGTTATCGAAATGCCTTTTCCTTGCAAGCTTTACAGCCTCGTTGCAGGCTGCGCTTACGGGTATTTTGTCCATATAGAGCATCTGGTAAACGCCAAGCCTTATATTGCAGGCTATAAAGGGCTTCATTTTAGCCGTTGGTGTCTTTGAAAATTTGTCTATTATATGATCTATGTTTTTAAGATTTCTCAGAGTGCCGTTTACAAGCTCCGTTATAAAAGCCTTCTGTACTCCGTTAAGCTCGCTGTGTTCGTTAAGTGTCTTTCTCAATATTATATTGTTATAAGCAGACTCCTGCAATATATCCATAAGCACAAAAAGCGCAATTTCTCTTTCTTTCATTTTTTACTCCAAAAAAACCTTTTATTTTTATCAAAAATATTGTATACTTATATATAGATACAGTTTAACATATTTTTGCGAATTACAAAAGAGTTTTTTACATATATGAGGTGATGTTTGCCATGTTTAGGACAATAAAGTGGTATCTGAAGTTCATACTTTCACTTTCTCTTCACAACGGAGAGCTTAAAAAAGCCGACAAAATGCTGACCTTAGGCAAAAATCAGGAATATGAAGACTTTGTATACTCAACGGTCACAGGCTGGGCAAAGGAAAGGATGGAGGACTGCGGAGCCAAGGTCAATGTATACGGTATAGAGAACATACCTAAAGAAAACGGCATACTCTTTGTATGCAACCACCAGAGCAATTTCGATATACTGCTGCTCTTATCTTATATCCCTGTACCAAAGGGCTTCATAGCCAAGATCGAATTGGAAAAATTCCCTTGGGTCAATCAGTGGATGAAAAGGATACACTGTCTTTTTATGGACAGAGACGATATCAAGCAGTCGGCTCAGATAATACTTTCGGGAATAAAACAGCTTAAAAGCGGCATAAATATGGTTATATTCCCCGAAGGCAGAAGAAGCAAGACAGGTAAAATGGCTGATTTCAAGTCGGGCAGCTTCAAGCTTGCCACAAAGGCAAAAAAGCCCATAGTTCCCGTTACGATAGACGGTACGCTTAATATTATGGAGGGCAATCACTATATAATAAAGCCCGCAACGGTAAATCTGTATATCCACGAGCCTATAAACACAGCCCTTATGACAAAGGAAGAGATAGCAGAGCTTCCCAAAAAAGTAAAAGGCATTATAGAGGCAGATATGCCCTACATGAAATAAAATCTATATATGGATCAAAAAGGAGGATATTTTTATGAAAGAAGAAAAAATGGCAATTCTGAAAATGGTTGAAGACGGAAAGATAACGGCTGACGACGCCGTTAAGCTTATGAGCGCCATGAACAGCGGCAGCGCTTTTTCCGATGTGAAGGAAAAGCTATCATCTCTTACAAAGGATGCAAAGCCCGTTGTTAAGAAGGCTGCCAATATGGCAAAGACCGTTGCCGGCGGCATTGCCGAGGGCGCCAAAAAGTCAGCCGACGTAATAGGCGTAAAGGTAACTGAAATAAAGAACAGACCACGCAAAGCCGACTTTAACAACGACGTTGTGGCAGAGCCTGTAAGCGAGGCTGCCGAGGATATCACAGATAAAGTAGAGGTAGTCGAAGAAAAGGCGGAGGACATTGCCGAGGCTGTTAAGGACAAAGCCGAGGACATAAAGGATAAGGCTGAGGATATTGCCGAGGACGTAAAGGATAAGGCTGAGGATATTGCCGAGGATATCAAGGATAAGACTGAATAATAAACAATAAGAGGGGCTGTTGACAAGACAGCCCCTCAGACTGTCGAAAAAACAATATTTTGAAAGAAAATATAGATTTTAAGTAAAGAACAGCTTTCAAAAAAGCGCTGGTCGCATTACTTTGTAATGCTGCTCGCCATGCATCCGTGTCGCAGACTTTAATCCGCAAGGCGAGCTTTGCCCGCCTGAGGAAAAAATTTGAGCTTAGAAAGCCATAAATTGGCTTTCGTAAAGCTCAATATTTTTATACCCGAATATCTGCAAGAAATGTCGTAAGGCATTTCTTGCAAGCGTATCGATAAAAACACCTCATTGCGGTCTGTCAAACTCTTGTTTTCCCAAATACCTTGACAAATCCCCTTTATCGTATTAAAATTTATTCTATATAAATGAAATAAGGAGAAATAAAAATGGCTAAGGAAAAAATGGTAAAGGCGATCACCTCCATGGAGGAGGATTTTGCTCAGTGGTATACAGATGTTGTAAAAAAGGCTGAGCTTATAGATTATTCAAGCGTAAGAGGCTGTATGATATTAAGACCCTCAGGCTATGCCATATGGGAAAATATACAAAAGGAGCTTGACGCCCGCTTTAAGGCAACAGGCGTAGAAAACGTGTATATGCCCATGTTCATACCCGAAAGTCTTTTGCAAAAGGAAAAGGATCATGTGGAAGGCTTTGCGCCTGAGGTGGCATGGGTAACTCACGGCGGTCTTGAAAAGCTTCAGGAAAGACTTTGCGTAAGACCTACGTCAGAGACTCTTTTCTGCGATCTCTATTCAAATATAGTACAGTCCTACAGAGATCTGCCAAAGCTCTACAACCAGTGGTGTTCCGTTGTCAGATGGGAAAAGACCACAAGACCTTTCTTACGTTCTATGGAATTTCTGTGGCAAGAGGGACACACAGCTCATGCCACAGCGGAAGAGGCGGAAGAGAGAACTATACAAATGCTTAACGTATACGCCGATTTCTGCGAGCAGGTCTTAGCCATTCCTATGATAAAGGGCAAAAAGACTGACAAGGAAAAATTTGCCGGCGCTCACTCTACATACACGATAGAGGCTCTCATGCACGACGGCAAGGCTTTGCAGTCAGGCACAAGCCACAACTTTGGCGACGGCTTTGCCCATGCATTCGATATACAGTATACGGACAAAGACAACAAGCTCAGATATGTGCATCAGACCTCTTGGGGAATGTCAACGAGAATAATAGGCGCCATAATAATGGTACATGGCGACAACAGCGGTCTTGTGCTTCCTCCAAGGATAGCGCCTACCCAGGTTGTGATCGTTCCTATAATGCAAAAGAAGGAAGGCGTTCTTGAAAAGGCAGCCGAGATAAAAGAAAGGATATCATCTGTGGCAAGAGTTGTTCTTGACGACAGCGACAAATCTCCCGGCTGGAAATTCAGCGAACACGAAATGAGAGGCGTTCCCGTAAGAGTTGAGCTTGGACCGAGAGATATAGAAAACGATCAGGCTGTACTTGCAAGGCGTGATACGGGAGAAAAAATTACCGTAAGTCTTGACAATATTGCCGAAGAAGTTTCAAGACTGCTTGAAGCAATACAGCATGATATGCTCGAAAGAGCCAAAAAGCACAGAGACGCTCATACCTATACTGCAGTCAACATGGACGAGTTTGCCAAGATACTTAAAGAAACTCCCGGCTTTATAAAAGCCATGTGGTGCGGCGACGAAGCCTGCGAACTCAAAATAAAGGAAATGACTACCGCTACGTCAAGATGTATGCCTTTTGAGCAGGAGGAGATCTCTGACAAGTGCGTATGCTGCGGCAAACCTGCCAAGACTATGGTTTACTGGGGCAAAGCCTATTGACACCTAGGGGCATTGGGACCCGTAATAAAGACAGGAGGTATTTTATGGAAATATTCAACGCTATTATACAAAACACAGATACTCCGGAGATCCAGACAATACTTGCAAATCTGAATACGGAGGAGGATATACTCCTTACAAATGAAAACACCGAAGCGGAAAACTGCATAGAGGTACAGTATATAGAGCCTATCAACAATATAAAGACAATAGGACAGATACCCTCCGAGATCATTGCTTCCATAAGGGAAAAATACGGCAAAGACGTTGCCATAGACATATCCGACTATATGGTGACCTATGACAGCGGCGTATACGGTCTTGTTGCAGACATAACCGTAAACGAGATCGATACGGAGGAAAAGCCAAAGAGCAAACGTCTTCCCCTTCCCATACTTATAATCGTAGGTGTGGCTACGGGTCTTCTGACAGCTATGCTCATCATAATAAAACTCATAACATCATTTAAGAAAAAATAGAATTAAAATACGCTAAAATACCTGATTCTTCAGGTATTTTTAATTTTTTATTTATATATTATTCACATCTGTATGTTAAATTAAAATCAGAATAATAAATGAAAGGGTGATTTCTATGAAAATTGCAAAAAACTTTTTTGTATTATGCGCAGCCGTAGCTCTTATACTTGTATCTGTACATATGTGCGTTGCGGATAACTTTAACATGAAAGTAGTGGAGCAAAACGGCATTGCAAAGCTTCAGCTTACATATAATCAAAAGCAGTACGAAGTTGCGCTTACTCCCGTAGGTCAGACTAACGTACAGACAGGCGCCAATACTCAGGCAACGGCTCCTCAGACAGCTCAGACCACTGCCGTTACTCTTGAGCAGGCAAAGAACATCGCCTTGAAGGACGCAGGACTTACTTCAGCCGATTTTATAAAGGCTAAGCAGGACTTTGACGACGGCAGACAGATATTTGAGCTGGAGTTCAGAAACGACGGTAAGGAATATGACTACGATATAGACGCATCCACCGGCAGGATACTTAAAACCGATATCGACTACTATAACAATATATTCGGCTCCAATAATCAGAACGGACAAAGCGCACAGCAGACTACCGCAGGCGCAATAACCGCTGCCGAAGCCGAAAATATAGCTCTTAAGGACGCAGGTATCGCTAAGTCCGCCGTGAGATATATTTATTCTCACAATGATAAGGAAGACGGCAGAGCCGTATATGAGGTGGAATTTGCGCTTAACAATACAAAGTACGAATACCAGATAGATGCCTCAAACGGCAAAATTTATGATAAGGATATAGACAGAGACTGATAGGCAATAATGCCATATATTTATATATTTGCTATCGTATCGGCGCAGCTCAAAGCCCTGTTCAAGGGTATTTGGCTGCGCTTTAGCTTTCTCATTTATTATCGGTACTCATTTTAATATGAACAGAAAATCTATGCTATGATACGGGTATTTTTTGGCTTTTTTTACTTTTTACGGCTCTGTCTTCAAAAAATACATAACTACTTTTTTGTTGAAATATGCAATGGTTTGTGGTATAGTATATGTTGAAAAAAATTGTTTTAATCATTTAGTAGATGAATATATTATTCAGAGGGAGTCTTTACTATGAGTAAATATAAGGCAGGTATTGATATAGGTTCCACCACTATCAAGCTTGTGATATTAGATGAAAATAACAATATAATATTTAAGGATTACAGACGTCATCGCTCCAATATACAGGAAACATTGCTGGGGCTTATGGAGGACGCAAAAAACAGCGTGGGAAATATAGCTTTTACCGCTATGATAACGGGCAGCGGCGGTCTTTCCATAGCGGAATGGATAGGCATACCTTTCATACAGGAGGTCGTGGCTGTAAGCAATGCCATAGACTTTAAGGTACCTCAAACAGACGTTGCCATAGAGATAGGCGGCGAGGATGCCAAAATAATATATTTCAAAGGCGGTATAGAGCAGAGGATGAACGGTATCTGCGCAGGAGGTACCGGCTCATTTATAGACCAAATGGCTTCTCTTTTACAGACAGATGCCGAGGGACTTAACGAATATGCCAAGAGCTACAACGTTATTTATCCCATAGCGGCTCGCTGCGGCGTATTTGCCAAGAGCGATATACAGCCTCTTATAAACGAAGGCGCAGCCAAGTCCGACTTAGCCGTATCCATATTCCAAGCCGTTGTAAATCAGACTATAAGCGGTCTTGCCTGCGGTAAGCCCATAAAGGGCAGAGTCGCCTTTTTAGGCGGTCCTCTGCATTTTCTTACGGAGCTTAAGGCAAGATTTATAGATGTGCTTGATCTAAGTAATGATGAGGTAATAGATACGGAGGATTCTCATCTCTTTGCGGCTATGGGTTCGGCTCTTACATCGGAAAGCCAAGAGAAAACTTTTGACTTTGACAAGCTTATCGCCAACCTTAAGGGCGAAAAGCATCTTACCATGGAAATTAACAGGCTTGAGCCTCTTTTCAAGGATCAAGAGGAGTACAGGCTGTTTAAGGAAAGGCATGACAAAGCCAAGGTAAAAAAAGGAGATCTTGACAGCTACAAGGGCAATGTGTATCTGGGCATAGACGCAGGCTCCACCACGTCTAAATTGGCTCTTATCGGCGAGGAGGGAGATCTTCTCTATTCCTTCTATGCGGGAAACGAGGGTAATCCTCTTAAAATGGTAATGAATGCCCTTAAGCAGATATACAAGCTCCTGCCCCAAGGCGTTGAGATAAAGAAAGCCTGTGTCACAGGCTACGGAGAGGGACTTATAAAAGAGGCTCTTATGGTAGACTTAGGGGAAATAGAGACCGTTGCCCACTACAAAGCGGCAGCATTTTTCGATCCCGACGTAGACTTTATACTTGACATAGGCGGTCAGGATATGAAGTGCATAAGAATAAAAGACGGTGTAATAGACAGCGTGCTTTTGAACGAAGCTTGTTCGGCTGGCTGCGGTTCGTTTATAGAGACCTTTGCAAGAAGTCTCGGCTTAAGCGTACAGTCCTTTGCAAAGGGCGCCCTCTTTGCAAGCAGCCCCATAGATCTTGGCTCACGCTGTACAGTGTTTATGAATTCAAGAGTTAAGCAGGCGCAAAAGGAGGGCGCGGATGTAGCGGACATTTCGGCAGGCCTGGCATACTCTGTTATAAAAAATGCTCTTCAAAAGGTCATTAAAGTGACGGATCCCACGGATCTGGGAGAGCATATAGTGGTACAGGGCGGTACTTTTTATAACGAAGCGGTTTTAAGAAGCTTTGAGATCATTTCCGAAAGAGATGCGGTGCGCCCTGATATAAGCGGTATAATGGGCGCTTTCGGCGCTGCCGTTATAGCCAAGGAAAAATATGCTGCAGGGGAAAGCTCTACGCTTCTTACATCAGACAAGCTTGAAGAGCTTGAGATAACCACAAGCTTTACACGCTGCAAGGGCTGTGGAAACAACTGTCTTTTGACCATAAATAAATTCAGCGGCGGAAGGCGCTTTGTATCAGGCAATCGTTGTGAAAGAGGACTGGGCAAAGAAGCTTCAAGAGGCTGCGTTCCCAATCTGTTTGAATATAAATACGAAAGACTGTTCAACTATGAGCCTATTCCCGAAGCCACAGCCAAAAGAGGCGTTGTAGGTATACCGAGGGTACTCAATATGTACGAGGACTATCCTCTTTGGTTCACATTCTTTACAAAGCTTGGTTACAGTGTAAAATTAAGTCCCAAGAGCAGCAGAGGCGTATACGAGCAGGGTATCGAATCCATTCCAAGCGAATCCGCCTGCTATCCTGCCAAGATAGTACACGGTCATATAAAGAGCCTTATAGACGACGGCGTTAAATTCATATTCTATCCCTGCGTAGCCTATGAGACCAAGGAAATAGCCGGCGCAGACAATCATTACAACTGTCCTATTGTCACAAGCTATCCCGAAAATATTAAAAACAACGTAGAGGATATAAGGGAAAAGGATATAGATTTCAGAAACCCATTTTTCAGCCTCGGTGGAGAAGATGTTCTTGTAAGACGTTTACAGGAGGAATTCCCCGAGATAGACAAGTCTCAGGTGGAAAAAGCTGCGAGAGCAGGCTGGAAAGAGCTTATGGCTTTTCGGGAGGATATGAAGAAAAAGGGCGAAGAGACCATTGAATATATAAACGAAAATGAAATGACGGGCATTGTCATTGCAGGACGTCCCTACCATGTGGATCCCGAGATCAACCATGGCATACCCGAAATGATAACAGGCTACGGCGTAGCCGTTCTTACGGAAGACAGCATTGCCCACCTGGGCATGGACAAGGTACCAAGACCCCTTAACGTAAGAGATCAGTGGGCTTACCATTCAAGGCTCTACGCTGCCGCAAGCTTTGTCAGAGAGCAAAAGAATATAGAACTTGTACAGCTCAACAGCTTCGGCTGCGGTCTTGACGCCGTTACCACCGACGAGGTACACGATATATTGGCTGCTTCGGGCAAAATATATACGGTACTCAAAATAGATGAGGTAAACAATCTGGGACCTGTAAGGATAAGGATACGTTCTCTCTTTGCCGCTCTTGAGGAAAGGCGTTCCAAGAATTTCAAGCCTCGTTCTCCTCTTAAAAACAAGGAGAGGGTACTCTTTACAAAGGAAATGAAAAAGAACCATACCATACTTATGCCTCAGATGTCGCCTATCCACTTTGACATTGCAAAGACAGCTATGGAAAACTGCGGCTACAACATAGAGCTTATGCCTGCCATAGACAGAGATTGTATAGATATAGGTCTTAAATATGTAAATAACGACGCCTGCTATCCTGCCCTTATTACGGTAGGTCAGCTTTTGAAGGCTCTTAAGTCCGGCAAGTACGATCTTGACAATGTTTCTCTTATGATAAGCCAGACGGGAGGCGGCTGTCGTGCCACCAACTATATAGGCTTTATAAGGCGTGCTCTTAAAAAGGCAGGTATGGAGCATATACCCGTTATTTCCGTAAACGCAAGCGGTCTTGAAAAAAATCCAGGCTTTAAGATAACTCCCAAGCTTGCCATAGGCTTGCTGCAAGCCGTACTCTACGGCGATCTGTTTATGCGAGTGCTTTACAAGGTGCGTCCCTACGAAAAAGTAAAGGGTTCTGCAAACGCTCTCTATGAAAAGTGGAATGCCCTGTGTAAGGAAGCCGTAAAGCGAAGGAGCTACAGTGAGTTCAGCAGAAATGTAAAGGCTATCGTAAAGGAATTTGACGAGCTGCCCTTGGATGAGACGATAGTAAAGCCAAAGGTAGGCGTTGTAGGAGAAATACTTGTAAAATTTCATCCCACAGCCAACAACGATATTGTAACGCTTCTTGAAAACGAAGGGGCGGAGGCTGTCGTTCCCGACCTGCTCAACTTCTTTACATACAGTCTTTACAATGCAAAATTCAAGGAAAAATACTTTGGCATGAAGCACAGCACCACACTTATGACATCGGCAGGTATCAAATTTATAGAGGGTTACAGGCGCTGCATGAGCAACGCTCTTAAAGAGAGCAAACGCTTTGAGCCTCCATGCGATATAGCGGAGCTGGGAGAAATGGCAAAGGATATAGTAAACCTGTGCAATCAGACAGGCGAAGGATGGTTCCTTACCGCAGAGCTTGTAGAGCTTATACACAGCGGAGTGCCTAACAATATATGCACTCAGCCTTTCGCCTGCCTGCCTAACCACGTTACGGGAAAGGGCGTTATAAAAGAGCTTAAGCGCAGGAACAAAAACAGCAATATCGTTGCCATAGACTACGATCCCGGCGCAAGCGAAGTAAACCAAGTAAACAGAATAAAGCTTATGCTTTCCGCAGCGGAAAAAAATCTTATGCGGGAAGCCGCAGCCTCAAAAGAATAATACACAAAAAGGGCTGCAATTACAATGCGCTGTAAACATTAAAATGGGCTGAGAGCAAACAACATTTGCTCTCAGCCCATTTCAGACTGTCGAAAAAACAATATTTTGACAGTAAACATGAATTAAAATGATGAACAGCTTGCAAAAAAGCGTCGCAGACTTTAATCCGCAGGAGGAATTCACTTCCTCCGAGGACAGGAACTTTTCTGTAATTTAGGCATTTATGCCTAAATTGCAGAAAACACGGCTGGTTCCGACTTTAATTAAACTGAAAGAAATGCAAGCATTTCTTTCAAGACATTTTTACTTTAATCCTCTTACAAATTCCTTGACCTTTTCAAGATCCCCGCCTGTTTCATGTATCCTTCTTATAATGGCGGAGCCTACTATACAGCCGTCAGCCACCTTTCCGAAGCGCTGCGTATCCTCTCTGCGGGATATGCCGAAGCCTATACAGGCAGGCGTATCCGTATATTCTTTTACCTTAGACACAAAGGAATCCACTCTTGAATCAAATTCCTTTCTTTCTCCTGTTACGCCGAGAGAAGAAACGCAGTATATAAAGCCCTTTGCATTTTTTACAAGCATAGGTATCCTGTCATTTGACGTAAGGGCAATAAGAGGTATCATATAAAGCTCTGTGCCTTCCAGAACGGGAAGCATTTCATCATACTCCTCATAGGGCAGATCTGGTATTATAAGTCCGTCTACCCCCGATGCTATACATTCCTCAACGAACCTTTCCTTGCCGTAGCCCAATATTGAACTGTAATATATCATAATTGCAAGAGGTATCTGACTTTTTTTCCTTACGTTTTTAACTATATCAAAAACATATTTTATCTTAAAGCCCCCTGACAATGAGCGCACTGAGGCAGCCTGTATCACGGGACCGTCTGCAAGAGGATCCGAAAAGGGTACTCCCAGCTCTATAATATCGGCGCCTGCTTCTTCAAGAGCATACACCAGCTTTTCTGTGGTTTCGCAATCGGGATCTCCCGAGCATATATACGGTATAAGAGCCTTTTTACCATTTTCCTTAAGCTGTTTGAATTTTTCATCTATTCTGTTCATAACTAGATCTCCTTTCCAAGGTACTTGGCAACAGTGTTTACGTCCTTGTCGCCTCTGCCTGAAAGACATACAACTATAATATCGTCTTTGCTCATTTTGGGAGCGTCTTTCATAGCCTCCGCAAGAGCATGGGAGCTTTCTATGGCAGGCATTATTCCCTCATATTTGCAAAGCTTTCGGAATGCGTCTATTGCCTCGTCATCCTTTATAGCCGTATAATTTACTCTGCCTATATCGTGAAGATATGCGTGTTCGGGTCCTACGCCGGGATAGTCAAGACCTGCGCTTATGGAATAGGCTGTCTTTATCTGACCGTCGTCATCCTGCAACAGATAGGTCTTCATACCGTGGAGAACGCCAATTCGTGCATCAGGGGCAAATCCTGCCGCATGCTGACCCGTTTCAATGCCGTGTCCTGCCGCTTCCACGCCTATAAGCTCTACTTCCTTGTTCTCTATGAAGGGATAGAACATACCTATGGAATTGCTTCCGCCGCCTACGCAGGCATATATCTTATTTGGAAGTCTTCCCTCCATATCAAGTATCTGCTTTATTGTTTCCTCGCCTATTATTTTCTGGAATTCCCTTACCATAGTAGGATAGGGATGAGGTCCCACGGCAGAGCCTAAAATATAAAAGGTGTCCTCAGCCCTTGCCACCCATGTTCTTATAGCCTCGTTTGTGGCGTCCTTAAGAGTACCCGTGCCGCTTGATACAGGCACTACCTCCGCTCCCAGAAGCTCCATTCTGAAAACATTGAGCTTTTGCCTTTCTATATCCTCTACGCCCATAAACACCTGACATTCCATATCAAAAAGAGCAGCTACCGTAGCCGTTGCAACGCCGTGCTGACCTGCGCCTGTTTCGGCTATTACCTTTGTCTTGCCCATTTTCTTTGCAAGAAGCGCCTGACCGATGGCATTGTTTATCTTGTGGGCGCCCGTATGGTTCAGATCCTCTCTTTTAAGATATATCTTGGCTCCGCCAAGAGCCTTTGTCAGTCTTTCCGCATAGTAGAGTACGGAAGGTCTGCCTACATACTGCTTCATATAGTACATATAATCATTTCTAAACTCATCGGAATAGCAGTACTCCTTAAACTCCTTTTCAAGCACCTTCAATACGTTCATAAGTGTTTCCGGTACAAACTGACCGCCGAAAACGCCAAAGTCCTTATTAAATTCCATATTTTTCTTCCTTTCTCATGGTATATATCAATTCCTTTATTTTATCATGATCCTTATAGCCGTCTGTCTCCACCGACGAGCTTAAGTCCACAACATTGGGCTTCACGGTATTATAGGCGGCAACTATATTTTCCGAGTTTATCCCGCCTGCAAGCACCGTAAAATACTTTTCGGAAAAGCTCCTTGCAACATCCCAGTCAAATGTCTTGCCGACGCCGCCCCTTTTTTTACCGCTGTCGCTGTCCAGTACAAAGCCCTGTACGTTTGTGTACT
Source organism: uncultured Clostridia bacterium (assembly GCA_947624015.1). Classification (GTDB taxonomy): domain Bacteria; phylum Bacillota; class Clostridia; order Lachnospirales; family CAG-274; genus CANPXH01. Next base: position 9,516 of record CANQIA010000007.1, on the reverse strand, counting down.
GCTTAGCCCTTTCAAGGCTTGAGCTGTCCCTTACGGCTATGGACTTCCATACGGGTATACCTATTTTGCCGCAGTCCTCATTGGTCTCATCCGAGTGTAGCTGACATATATCAAAGCCCACTTTTTTGACTATATCTATTATATCGTCAATATCATATTCCGCAAATACGCCTACCGTTTTTATATCCGGTCTGAGCTTTTTCTTTATTTCTATGACATCCTCGGGACTGACCTTTCTTTTGCTTCTTTCAAAGAAAACAAATCCTGCATATTTTATTTCTTCAAATTCGCTTATATATTCTGCGTCCACCGACCTACGCAGTCCACAGATCTTAATATCCATAGGCATCTCTGAACTCCTTTGCCTTTTTTGCTATATTTCCGCTTTTCATAAAGCTTTCTCCGACAAGTATGCCGTTTACATCGGCGTCTTTCAATATCCTTATATCCTCTGCCGTGTGTATGGCGCTTTCGCTTACTACAAGCTTGTCCTCGGGTATATATTTTCTTAGCCTTACCGTAGTATATACATCTTCCGAAAAGTCTTTCAGATCTCTGTTGTTTATACCTATTATATCGGCTCCCGCATCAAGGGCAATATTGATCTCTTCCTTATTGTGAGCTTCCACAAGAGGCTCCAGTCCCACCTCTCTTGCTGTGCGTATGAATTTTCGAAGGATATCTCCTTCATTGAGTATAGCGACTATAAGCAGTATTGAAGAAGCCCCAAGCTCTCTTGCCTCAAATATCTGAGAGCTGTCTATTACAAAGTCCTTTCTCAAAAGAGGCAAGCTTACCTCCTCATGTATGGCTTTAAGGTATGAGGGACTTCCCATAAAATAGTCCTCCTCGGTAAGCACCGATATGGCGTCTGCCGCCTGCTCGTATTCCTTCGCTATGGCAACGGGATCGAAGTTTGGCTTAATAAGTCCTCTTGAGGGAGACGCCTTTTTGACCTCTCCTATTATGGACAGTCCCTTTTTGCCGATAGCATCATAAAAGGAGGGAACAGAGCTTTCCAAGGCTTTGCTCAGCCTTTTTGCGTCAAATTTATAAGGTCTTTCTTTAAGAGCCGTTTTTTTCTTTGCAACTATATCGTCAAGTATCATAGCCACCAAACACCTTTCTAAAACTTACCTTTAATAAAATTTTCTATTATCTGCATACCCTGGGGAGTATTTATGCTTTCGGGATGAAACTGAACTCCTATAACGTCGAGATCCCTATGCTTTATTGCCATTATCTCGCCTTCTGCCTTTGCCGTTATCTCAAGGCAGTCGGGAACGGTATCCTCCTTTACGGAAAGACTGTGATATCTTGCAACCTCCATAGGATTGGGGCAGTGTTCGAATATGCCTTTTCCGTTATGCGCCATAAGAGAGCTTTTGCCATGGAAAAGCTCCTTTGCATTGCTTACCACTGCGCCATAGGCGACTGCTATCGACTGATGTCCCAGACATACGCCCAGTATAGGTATCTTGCCGCCTACCGTCTTTATTATCTCTATGCAGTTCCCTGCCTCCTCGGGGGTCTTGGGACCCGGAGATATAACGACTCTGTCGGGCCTCATTTCAAGTATCGTCTTTCCGTCTATCTCATCATTCCTGAACACTCTTATATCCCTGTCGAACTCTCCCATATACTGATACAGATTAAATGTAAAGCTGTCATAATTGTCTACCAGAACTATCATTATACCTCGCCTCCTATGGTCTTGACAAGGGCTCTTACCTTGTTATGGCTTTCCTCATACTCCATTTTGGGTACAGAATCGGCAACTATTCCCGCTCCTGCCTGCATATAAACCTTATTATCCTTTATTATCATGGTTCTTATGGCAATACAGGTATCCATATTTGAGTTAAAGCTGAAATAGCCTACTGCGCCGCCGTAAAGTCCTCGCCTTTCCTCCTCCAATTCCTCTATTATTTCCATTGCTCTTATTTTGGGAGCGCCTGAAAGCGTACCTGCCGGAAGGAATGTGGAAAGCACGTCAAAGCTGTCTATATCCTTTCGCTTTGTACCCTCTACAAGGGATACAAGATGCATAACATGGGAATAATAGTGTACCTGCATAAATTCCTTTACATTTACGCTGCCTATTTGTGCTACCCTTCCCATATCGTTTCTGGCAAGATCCACAAGCATTATATGTTCAGCCCTTTCCTTTGGATCCGCAAGAAGATCTTCCGCAAGAGCTATATCCTCTTTTATGTCCTTACCTCTTTTTCTTGTGCCTGCTATGGGACAGGTCCTTACCGTATCTCCCGTTACCTCTACAAGCATTTCTGGAGAAGAGCCTGCCACATGGTATGTGCCGAAGTTGAAAAAGAAAAGATAGGGAGAGGGATTTATGGCTCTCAGCCTTCTGTAAAGGTCAATGGGCTTCTGCCTTGTTTCGGCTGTGAGCCGCTGTGAAAGCACTACCTGAAAAATATCTCCCTCATATATATACTGCTTGGCTTTTCTCACAATGTCCTCATATTTTTCCTCGGTCATATTTGATGTGAATTTAATGGACTCAGGCTCCTTTATAGCATAGTGTTCTGCGGGAACGGAAGACTTTACTTCTTTTTCCATTCTGTCAAGTATCTTTTCTGCGCTCTCCTTATCGTCGGGATCCGCCAACACTATAAGCTTTATCCTGTCATGAAGGTGGTCATAGACTATAAACTCGTCGAATACCATAAGGTGAACTGTGGGTGTGTCCACTACCTCCCTGTTATCGTCGGGTATTTTTTCATATTGCCTTATTACGTCATAGCCTACCGCTCCTACGGCTCCGCCTATAAAGCCCATATCCAGATCGGTCTCTACATCAAAGCTTTTTATATAATCCCTTACGCTGTCCAAAAGCCTGCCTTGGCATACCACAGGCTCCTTGCCCTTTTCTTCCACAGTAAGCGCATCGTTGCCCCAGAGGACAGCTCTCGGATCCTTACCCATGACCGAAAAGTTGGTCTTGCCCTCTCCACGGCTCTCAAGAAGAAAGCCCTTTTTATCTCCCACATATTTGTAAAAAAGTGTAATAGGAGTTTCCGTATCCCCCGAAAATTCTCTTACAAATGTTTTTAGCTTCGTCATGCTTTTACCTCCCGATACAAAAAAAGACTTTGCCCAAATTGGACAAAGTCATAAATAACCAAAAAAGCCACCAATTCGCAGATACTACCATATCCTGTCTCTGTAACGGGAGAACCCGCTGTAAGCTACTGTTATTTCGCCACAGGTCTCATAAGTCCATTCTCCTAAAGCTCCTGCACCGTCTTGCACCGACCGACAGCTCTCTGAAGCATCGTCTAAAGGTTACTACTCTTAATCATCGACTTTAGTTTTGAATTAGTTAGAGTATAGCACAGTAAAGAGAATTTGTAAAGAGCAAAATTTAAAACTTTTTTTGAACGATATGTATTTGCATTATTTTGCAAAAATATATTCTCTTACATATCCTCTCTTATGACCACAGGCGTATCCCGGGTATTTTCGGTCTTTTCCTTATAAAGTCCGTAGCGTTTGCACAAAAGCTCCGCCGCTTTCATGCGGAGCGTTCCGCTCATGGGACTTTCCACAGAGTCGTACACTATCTCGCCTTTTTCGTTTTTGCCCTTTACAAGCTCCGTTTCCTTTTCCTCTCCTCTCATTACTCTGAAAAGGTACTGTATTACTTCGTCGCTTTCATTCATACAGCTTTTTTCCATAAGCTTTTTACCTATATAATCTCTTATTTCTGTCTTGCCGAAAAAGGAATCATATGCCCTTGCATATCTTTCGCTGTAGCCTGCCCCTATAAGCGCCGAATATCCGTCGCCGCTTTCGATGAAAAGATCCGCCGCTTTTTTCTGCTTTATATTCAAGATATCATCTCCTTTTTTATCATGTGTATTTTACAATATCACATAAAGAGTGACAAACAGCGACATCCTTTTTACACAGCAAAAAACAACTCTGTTTTAAGAGCATATGCCGCCCCTAAAACAGAGTTGTAAGGTTATTATTATGCCGCTCCCTCGCCGTAGTAATCCAATATGCCCATATATATTGCCCACGCCAGTTTGGATTGGTACTCCTCATCCATGAGCTTGTCATGTTCTGAGCTGTTGCTTAAAAATCCGCACTCTACTATGACCGAAGGTATTTTTATTTCCTTCAGCACATAATAAGCGGTATTGGACTTGGCGATTCGTGTGTTGTTCATATCCACCACTTCCTTGAGCCTTGCCTGTATGCTGTCCGCAAGCCTTTTGCCTTCCTGAGAGCCTTTGTAATAAAAGACCTGAGCGCCTTTAGCCCCTGCCTGGGGAAATGAATTCTGGTGTATGCTTACGAACATATCCGCATTTTTGCCGTTGGCAATATCCGCCCTGCCCTTAAGGTCCTTCCTTTTATTTTCCGAAAGTGAGCTGTCTTCTGTTCTGGTAGCCATTACAACGGCGCCTCCCTGCTCCAGATATCCCCTAAGCTTTTCAGCTATGGCAAGATTTATTGTTTTTTCGGTAACACCGTCTGAGGCTACCTTTCCCGGATCAAAGCCTCCGTGTCCCGGATCTATCACTATGCATTTCTTGTCTACGGGAAGCACGGATACGGCAACATTTTCATCATAATAGGTCTTGCCCACGCCTAAAAATATAATAAGGATATAGAGAATTGTAAGTGTCTTGTTCCTGGATACTCTGATCTGCCTCATGATACCACTGCCTTAACGCATATATGACAGTATATGCTTTTTTACATCCCGGTATTCCATAGGCGCAGCATTCTCCGCATAAAAAGGCATATTTTATATTTTTTTATTTCTTTCTCTTATTTTCTCCCATACGTTTTTGGAGCTGCATACATTTTCTCTTTCAGTTCCCATGCCGTATTTATGGCGACAAATTTCATCATAGGGGCAGTAATCGCATACATGAGAGGATGTCAGCGGACTTATGCTTACATTTCCCGCTGTTATCTCATTGCCTATATCCTTTACGATATTGTTTACAAACTCTCTCAGTTCTGTAAACTCACTGTCCGTGACCGACGCCGCCTTCATGATACCGTGTATGCCCTTTGCCCTTGTTTTGCCGTCCGTTTCCTTATCCATTGCCCTGTATACATTCTCGTCTTCAAGTATTATTCCCTTAAGGCTGTATTTATCAAGCAGCATCTCTGCCGCCTTTTCCGTACTGTCCACAGGCAAAGCGTCTGTAACGGGATCGTTGATATGGAAGTAGAACATACCCGCAGGCACAAGATCCTTATTTCCTATATTTTTGCCGCTTCTTACAAAGGCGTCTATATACACGGGAAGCTGGAGCTGTATTCCATAGTACAGTTCCGTAAGGCTTATATCCCTGTCAGAGCTTTTATAGTCTATTATTTTGGTATAGACCTTTCCGTCCTTTTCCATAATATCCACTCTGTCTATGCGACCTGTCATTACCATTTTTCTGCCGTTGTTAAGCTCTATCACAATAGGCGGCAGCTTTTCATCGGGACCGAAGCCTATCTCATAGCCCAAGGGTTCAAAATATCCCTCTTTTATCTGCTCGGAGAGAGCCCATATGCTGCGGCTCAGTATTCTCTTTACTCTCTGAGTAAGCTGTCGGCAGCGGGCAGTGGAGCTAAGTATATCAGTACCCATTTCGGAGGCTATCTTGTCCACGCTGTTGTCCACTATGCTCTCTATCTCATTTTTGTCAAGCTCTCGCCAGTTTCTGCGGCTCTCTCTCAGTTCCTTAGAAAAATCTTCAAGAACACAGTGATATATATTGCCTGTATCCCTTGGCTTTATTTCATATACCGCTCTTTCATTTGCCTTTATGATATATTTCATAAAGAATGAAAAGGGGCATTTTGCAAAGGTCTCAAGCCTTGATATGCCCGAAAAGATACTGTCGGGGAACAGACTTTGAGTTATTTTTTCCTCAAGATATTCCATATCCGCCTGCCGTGCTATGCCTCTCATAACATATTCGAGCCTTTTGGAATACCTTTCGCTGTTTTTCATATAGCCGTATATATCCCTGTAAAGAGGAGAAAGCTCTTTGCCTTCCGATATCTGTGAAATAAGCATATCAAAAGCGGTTTCCTCGGTTGTGATATCGTCTGCATCTGTTGCAATATCCTCTATGTTCTCTGCTTTCACATCCTTAAAAATATCCAATATCTTGAATATAACGGCTGAAGGCATAAGCTCTTCGCCCTTGGGATCTCTCAGAGCATATGTAAGGCATAGGCTTTGGGAGGGCTTTGCCATGCAGGAATATATTTCAAATCTTTCGGAATTTATTTCCTGTATGCTGTCGGGAGCCACCTCAAAGGCATTGGCGCTGAGATATTCTCTTTCCCTGTCGTTGAATATCCCCTTTACCTCTTTATAGGAGGGAACGCAGCCTTCGTTTACGCCTACCATAAACAATGCCTTTACTGAGGGAAGTATAGTCCTGCCTATATTTCCTACTATGAGCATATCCTGTACTTCGGGTATCACGCCTATTGTGGCAGTGGAAAGTCCCGTCTTCAATATTCTGGAAAATTCCTTGGGGTATATCTTTTCATCTCCCAGTATTGCCACAGCCTTTTCAAACACATCGACTATCATATTCCATACGCTTCTGTTTATAACGGCTGAGGAAATGTCTCCCTCCGTTTCATTTTGGTTTATTATGTCGCTGTGTCTTTTGTCTGCCTCAAGAGAGCCTATAAGCTCAAATACGCTTGCCGCTATTTCTCTTAGGCTGTATTTTCTGTTGTAAAGTATTTTTTCGGTAAGAGGCGACAGAAGCGATACCACCTTGTCTTTAAAACAGTTTATTTCATCATGGTCAAAGTCGGAGCCGAAGCCGTAGATCCATTCCTTGTTTTTCCACATATAGTTCTTTATGCCGTTTGCGAGAACATAATTTTCAATATTGAATACCTCATTTTCATCTACCGGCGCATATCCTGTCTTTAGGAACCTGAAAACAGCATCGTTGCCGAAATTGGTGGAAGCTATGTCCACGGCGGATATTATAAACTCCGTAAGAGGATGACTCATAATGCTGCGCCTTCGATCCAGAAAGTTAGGTATGCCGTGCTTGTTAAGGCTGCGGCAAAGAGTCATCTCGTATTCCTCGGAACCCAATATAACGGCTATATCCTTATAGCGATAGCCCTTGTCCCTTACAAGCTTTACAATGGATCTTGATACAAGATCTATTTCAGAATACTTGTCTGCGCCCTTGTATATCCTTATGCTCTCGGCAGCTCCTCTGTAAGGCTTGGGAACATAGCTGAGATAGTTTTCGCTCAGATGTATGAGCGCCTTGTCCTTTTGCCTGTGATTTTTCTCCAGATAAAGGGGCTTTTCTATTTTGATACCCTTTTTCTCGGCAAGAGAGGTAAGCCTGTTTATAGTAGACTTGGTTTTGTAATAGGGGTCAAAGGGATCCGGTTTACTGTAATATGTTTTATCCCTGTTTATATTGAGAGTAACATTTACCCTTACGGCGCATTCCATAAGCTTTTCAATAACACTGTACTCCTGAGGAGTAAAGCCCATAAAGCCGTCTATCCATATTTCGTCGTTACATATGCCGCTGTCCTTGATATATTCCGCAAGAAGATTCAAAACATCGTCTTTTGATATATATTCCCTGTTCAGATAGCCCATATATTCCCTGTATATAAGCCCTATATCCTTAAGCTTCATCTTAAGATTGCCCTCGTCCATACCCTCAAGGGAGGAATCTATAATATCGGCAGTGACATTATATCTTATAAGCTCGCCTATTGTAGAGCATATGCTGTCGGTAAAGCCCTGCTTGTCAAGACTTTTGCCGAAAAAAACAAGCTTGTCCGAAAGAGAATAGGCTATTTTACGCACGAGCATTACCTTGCTCACATCGTCAAGCATTACCTTGCCCTTTGTTCCGTTTTTGTTGATAAGGCGATATGCAAGATGACGGAAGCTGAAAACACCTGTATTTATTATGACGCCTTTATCTGAGGCGGCAGTCAGAAGTCTTTCGGATTCCATGGAAAATTGTTCGGGTACGATATACAAAAGAGTATTGCCCACAGGATCCTTTTCTGTTATCTCATTTATGCATTGTGTTGTTTTTCCGCTTCCCGTCTTGCCCAATATGTATCTTAAACTCATAATATCACCTCCGAATATAAGTATATCATAAATAAGGGACATTGATAATATAATTTTACTAAAAGACAAACAAACTGCGAAAGGAGATATATATGCAGTCCAGAATTTTTGTTGTAAAGCTTAAAGATATAATAAGAACGGCGGTGTTTGCCCTGCTGGGAATAGGAATAATAGCAGGGGCGCTCATATTTTTATTCGGAGGCAAGGGAGAATACAAGGAGGGTACATACAGCTCGGAAATAATACTTCACGGAAGTCCCGTAGACGTAAATGTAAAGGTAAGCCGAAACGAAATAGAGGAAATAACACTGGGGGACATGGATCAGACTCAGGCTGTTTTCTATCCTACATTTAATTCCTGCTTTGAAGAGCTTGCCTCATCGGTAATAGAAAATCAAAGTACGGATATAGAAGTGAACAAGGACTATGAGGTAAGCGAGGGCATACTCCTTCAGGCAGTGGACAGCGCTCTTGAAAAAGCAAAGAGAAAATAGCCCTTAATATTCTAAAAAAATGCAAGCATTTCTTTCATGCGTGTCGATTTTATCCACACGCTAAAGCCGAGGATCTCCTCGGCTTATTTTTTTTGGCGGATCTCAATTGCCCGCTATGTACCCCTCCGGCACCTTGCCCTTTAATATGGTATCGGTAAGCATGACCTTTCTTTTAACGGACACCTCCTTTTTCCACAGGGGATTTACTATCTCAATCCTGCACTCCACATTGAGCCAGACCATATAGGCGACCTGATTTATGCCGCCTGATCTCATCTCGGTATCATAATCAACGACCGCCTCTCCCGCAGACTGGAGATATACCGGCACATTTACGCCGATATTTGAAAATATGCCTATGCCCGAAAATATACCTACGGGCAGCTCCACTCTTTCGTTTCTGAGCCTGCCAAGTCTTTCGGAAAGGCAAAGGGCTGTCTTTGAACAAAGGCGATTTATGAGTAATGAATCTATATTTACCCTGTCCTCTCCCATCTCCCGTATGAAATCCTCCGTATCTATGCCCGATCCCGTTATGCTTTGATCCACAGCCTGAGATATTTCTCTGTTTATTCTGTCTGCGGCATATTTCTGACTTACGGCTATGGCTGAAGGCAGTACAAAACGGTTGTAGCAAAACATTAATACTATCAAAAATACAAGCGTAGTTAAAAGAGTAAAAATTAATCCTTTTTTAATAAAATCACCACATTTTTTTAAAATTTATGCTTTATATATTGACAAATATCTGCTATAATTAATATCAAGGGTATTTATATACTTATATATATGTATATTAAAGCAATATTTTTCTATAAATTTGGGAGGGCAGACAATGAATCCAACCGATGAAACAAGACGACGTTCAGCCTATGTAGAGGCAAAAAAACTTAA
>CANQIA010000006.1 GCA_947624015.1 uncultured Clostridia bacterium | reverse complement strand
TTTGCAAAGTACTATGGAGCGTCTTCCGTTACGGGAGTGGAGAACGATATATGGCAAAGGGTATTTGGCGACGGAGATTACAAGCTTAACAACTGCCGTGATATATATGAGTATCTGGAGCTTATAAACGATCCCAATTATATGGTCATTATGGCTGTAAACGATGATTCCTCGGGGGCGGTAGACGAGAAGATCGTAGAGCTGATGAAGAAGCTGGGCTTAAAAACAGATCTCAGAGAAAACTTCAGATGGAGCTATTATGCCATTATAGACGGAGGAAATGTCATAGCGGAAGAATATGCAAATGATGTCCTTAATTATTACGAAAAGCTGGGAGATCACTTTGTGGAGGTTCAAAGCAGCGGCAAGATATATAACAAGGGCAATATCGCAAGCATAAAGATCGACGACTATGAGTATTCAAGAAACAGCTTAGGTCTTAATATCGTTGTATTTGACAAGAGCAAGGACAAAGTAGTCGATCGTGTGACATTTGACACATGGGAAAGTCTGGAAGCGAGAAGATAATACAGCTTAAGTATTGAAAGAGATAAATGCACCTTATATTAAGGTGGATCAGACTGTCGAAAAAACAATATTTTGACAGTAAACGTGAATTATAATAAAGAACAGCTTGCAAAAAAGCGTCGCAGACTTTAATCCGCAGGAGGAATTCACTTCCTCCGAGGACAGGAACTTTTCTGCAATTTAGGCATTTATGCCTAAATTGCGGAAAACACGGCTGGTTCCTACAACAGATATCTGAAAGAAATGCCAAAAAGCATTTCTTTCAAGCGTGTCGATTTATCGACACGCAGAATGCACCTTAAATATAAGGTGCATTTTTGTGTCCTCAAAAGAGCCGCCGGAGATTGAAAAATGCAAAGGGGTCTGATATAATTAATCAAAAGCAAAAAAAGAAGCTTGCTTAAAATTTCTGCGAAGATAAGTTGCCGACACTTTAGTGGAGGTATTTATATAAAGGACAGGTGGTTTTTATGATAGTTACGGTAACGATGAATCCGGCAATAGACAAGACCTTGGAAACGGACAGCCTTGAAAGAGGCGCTCTGAACAGAATAAAAAGTACGGTTATTGACATAGGCGGAAAGGGCATAAACGTCTCAAAGACAATAAAGGCTCTCGGCGGAGAAAGTATAGCCACAGGCTTCCTTGGAGGCAACGGGGGCTGCATTATAGCCGACGGACTCAAAGGTCTTGGCATAGAGTCGGACTTTGTGTGGACAGAGGGCGAAACAAGGACAAATACGAAGATAGTCGAAAGCAACGGGATACTTACGGAGCTTAATGAAAAGGGTCCCTTTATTTCCGACGATAAGGTTGAGGAGCTTATTAAAAAGCTTGAAGGCTTTGCGGGCAAGGATACTGTATTCGTACTTTCGGGAAGCGTGCCGCCGGGTATTTGTAAAGATATATATGCCCGTATTACCAAAATGGCGCACGGCGCAGGAGCGGCAGTGCTTGTAGATGCGGACGGAGAGCTTTTGAGCCATGCAGTTTCACAAATGCCGGATATCATAAAGCCAAACAGGGCTGAGCTTGAAGAGTATGCAGGTATTAGGGGAGCTTCGGTAAAAGAGCTTGTCAATGCCGCCGAGCATATTGCTCACATGGGCGTAAAGACCGTTGGGCTGTCTATGGGCAAAGACGGGGCTATAATACTTTCCCAAGGCAGGAAAGTAAAGTGTCCCCCTCTCAGCGTAAATGTTGATTCTACCGTAGGCGCAGGTGACGCCATGGCTGCGGCTCTTGCCTATGCTTACGAGAGAAGACTTTCCTTTGAGGATACCGTTAAAATGTCTATGGCTGCGTCTGCAGGAGCCGTTACCACGGCAGGCACAAAGCCGCCTGACAGGGAGCTTGTGGCAAGGCTTATGAAACAGGTCGTAATTACGGATATATAAATTGCCCAAAAGGCTTCCTGCAGCAAAACTCGTATCCCTTTTATTTCTTACATTTTTATTTCATTTTCTTTAACCTATGGAAATTTATATAATTCGGGTGTATTATTATAAACAGGAGAGTTTTACATAAAGACGGGAGAAATATCATGAAAAATTTTTTCAGGAACAACACCAATTTAACAAGGAGTTTGTATACACTGGGAGTTATACTTATAGCTATAATATTTTACCGAATTACGGAAAATATGGAGATAACAAATTTTCTGCCGGTAATAATAGATGTTATATTTCCTTTTATATGCGGCGCAATCATTGCATATCTGCTTAACTGCGGAACAAGATTTATAGAAAACAACATCCTTGCAAAAATAAAATATTTTCAGAAAAATGATGTTAAGGTACATAAGCATATGAGAATGATATCCATAGCCATAGCTGCCGTGATACTTTTCGGCATATTGATAGCCATAGTAGCTTATATAATCCCCGAGATAATAATGAGTGTGCAGAATGTTATAAGCTTTATGGGAAAGATAAACTATTATACAATAAGGCAATATGCCGCCGGTATATTCCAAAGGTATCCTGTGGATATTGATAATCCTATATACAGGCAGATATTTCAGACTCTTGAAAGCTTTTTCTCGGGAATTACAGAAAGCCTAAGATATGTACCCAATATGCTTTTGAGCCTTATTGACCATACGCTTAACTTTGCGTCATCTATAATCAATGTTATAATAAGCATTATAATTGCCATTTATATACTTATGGACAAGGAGGAGATAGTTTCCATATCCCGTAAGATACTTTATACTATACTTCCTCAAAGGGCATATGAGGTAACGGCTCTTTATGTAAATCAAATGAATAAGACATTTAATCATTTCTTTGTGGGAAAGGCTCTGGATTCCACAATAATAGGTATCATATTCTTTATAGGCGCAGTTATATTGAAGCTGCCCTATCCTCTGCTTTTTTCGCTTATAATAGGTATTACCAACATGATACCCTATTTCGGACCCTTTATAGGCGCTGTGCCGGTAGTTGCTCTTACGCTGCTTGTTGCCCCTGTAAAGGCCATATGGACATTTATATTTATAGTGATACTCCAGCAGTTTGACGGAGTTATATTAGGTCCCAGGATACTGGGCGAATCCATAGGTCTTAAGCCCATAGGAGTTATATTTGCCATTATTGTGGGCGGAGCTATGGCAGGTCCTTTAGGTATGTTTTTCGGAGTGCCTATATTTGCCTGCATAACAGATTTCCTGCTTGAGCTTATAGAAAGATCCTATGACAAAAAGACGTCAAAGGGGGCGGAATAAATTGCTTTGTCCCAAACGAGGAAACAAATTTATGCTTTTTCTCATAGTTTTTCAGGCAGTTATAACGATATTGATGTCCTTTGCCCTACTTGCCGTTATGAGGTATACGGATATAGGAGCGTCTCAGCTTGACTGCTTTATGGCGGTAACACAGGATATATATATTTTTATTATACCCTTTGCGATATATATTATAGCCACAAAAAGCTCAGTAAAAGAGGTGCTGCCGCACAATAGGCTTTCACTTAAGAATGTGCTTTATATTATTGTACTTACGGCGCTTTTTGCCCCTGTGGTATCGGTCATATCCTCCGTTACTGCGCTTTTTGCTCCTGCAGATGTAAATAAGGAAATAATAGACCTTATGGGCAGTCTGCCTTTTGCCCTTTCTGTTTTTGCAATGGCGGTTATGCCTGCCATATGCGAGGAGATAGTATTCAGAGGCATAATGCTCTCCAATTACAAATGCGTAGGTATAGCAAAGGCGGCGGTGGTATCGGGCTTTATGTTCGGACTGATACATGGCAACTTTTATCAGATAATGTATGCTATTGCGGCAGGAGTTTTCTTTGCGGTGCTTGTGGCATATACAAATTCCATATTTGCTTCAATGCTTGCCCATTTCCTCTTTAACGGAGTGCAGGTAGCCGTATCGGAGCTTATACTGAGCATGGGGAATAATGAGGCTCTTTTAAATACTTCTCCCACTCTTTCGGAAAATCTGACGGTTATAGTTACAGATCTGTTCATGACAGTGGTAACGATGCCTTTTCTTATATTGGTATTCAAAAAATTTATGGAATACAACAGAAATAATAATCTGGACTACAGATATTCCATAAAACAAAACGAGCTGGACACTCTGAGCATAAGCCTTGAGGAAAACAACAGCCATAGGATAGTGGATCCGTATTTTATTATTGTTGTTACGGTGTCCGTTATATTTGCGCTGATAACAGAATTTATTTATTAAAGCAGGAGCGTATATATGTTCCTGCTTTTGTGATATGTGTATATTTTTAACAAAGACAGGCATTAAAAATATTGAATTTATATTTTCGTTGTAGTATATTTTATATTAGAGGTTATTATTTATGAAAGGCTGATATATATGAAAAAAAGTGTAGGCGTAATAGCCATAGCGTCAAACGAACTGGCGCTTAAAATAGGCGAAAGATCATCCGGAGGCGTAAAGTGTATAGAGGCGGTAACCTATCCCCTTGCTTTAGGCAGAGATACCTTCCACTTTGGCAAGATATCCTTCAACTCCCTTGACAAAGCGGTTGAAATAATAAAGGGATTTCAGGCTATATGCAGTGATTACGGCGTATCCCGTATAAAAGCCGTAGCCACTACCGCTATAAGGGAATCCGAGAACAAGGATTATATACTGGATCAGATAAAGATAAGAACAGGAATAGATTTGGATGTAATAGATGATTCTCAGGAAAAAATATCCGTAAATAAAATGATGCTTTCTCTTTTGGATGATCAACAGAAGCGCTTTGCCCTTATGGTGCAGCTTGGCTCAGGCAATATAAGTATATTCGTGCTTAAAAACGGTCATATAATAAGCACTCAGAACATAAAGATAGGCGCTCTGAGAATATCCGAGCTTTTTGAGGACTATATAGACAGAGTATCCGACTATGTACAGGTGCTAAAGGAGTATTTACAGCCCTTCAACGACAGTATAGACGCTTTTATTACAGAAAAGCCGGGAGATTTTATAATAAGCGGAAATGAGATCAATACAATATGCGGTATGTGTTCCGTAAAGATAAAGAAAAATTCCGCAACCATTTCAAGGGATAAATTTACATCCCTTTATAAGTCCATAAAAAACAAAACTCCCGAAATAATAGCCGAGGAATACCAAATCCCCCAGGAAAAGGCGGAAATACTTATGCCTGCCATTATAATACTTTCAAGGCTCATAAAGAACACAAACGCCAAAAACATAGTTTCGTATATGTATACGGTGGCGGATTCAATGCTCTATGAAGCTCTTTATGAAGACAATGCGGAAAAGCTTACAAGGGATTATTACGGCTTTGCCATAGAATCGGCTATGAATCTGGCTGAAAAGTACCAATGCGACCCGGATCAGATACAGAGAGTAACGGATACCTCTCTTATGATATTTGACAAGATGAAAAGACATCACGCTCTGGGCAACAGGGAAAGAGTGCTTTTGCAACTGGCGGCAGCTCTTCAGGATATAGGCAAAACGGTAAATACAAAGAATCATGGCGAGATCGCCTATCACATGATAAGGAATCTGGATATCGTGGGGATAGACGAGGAGGAAAAGGATATCATAGCAACCGTTGTGTATTACCACGGGGCAAGAGTGCCTAATATGTCCCACTATTACTATTCACGGCTGGAATCTCCCATAAGAGTACTCGTATCCAAGCTGTGCAGTATATTGAAGCTGGCAAATGCCGTGCATTCCAGCCACAATAACAAGTTTGATGATATAAAGGTAAAGCTTAGTGCCAACGAGCTGGTAATAACCGCATCCACCTACAAAAACATTGACCTTGAAATGTGGTCCTTTGGCATAAGGTCGGGACTTTTTCAGTCGGTATACGGTATTAAGGCGGTTCTTCGCAAAAGGAGTGTTATGTGATGATCGATTTGAATGACAAAAGCTATTATTATAACAGAGAGCTGAGCTGGCTGGAATTTAATTCAAGGGTACTGGAAGAGGCTGTGGACAAGACAAATCCCATATTTGAGCGTTTCAAATTCCTTGCTATCACAGCTTCCAATATGGACGAGTACTTTATGGTAAGGGTTGCGGGACTTAAGCAGCAGATATTTTCAGGCTCGACCAAAAAGGATCCCGCAGGCATGACCCCCGAGGAACAGGTAAGGGCTATCTCCCAAAAGGTACACGATATAGTCCACAGACAGTATAACTGCTTTAACAGACTTCTTATGCCTAAGCTGGAGAGCCATAACATAAAAATACTGGGAACAGATGAGCTTAACAAGGAGCAAAGGGAGTATATAAAAACTTATTTTTCCACCACTCTTTTCCCTATACTGACGCCTCTTGCCATAGACAACAGCAGACCCCTGCCCCTTCTTGCAAACAAGAGCCTTAATCTTATTGTGGAAATACAGGGAGACGAAAATACATTTGCCGTAGTACAGATACCAAACGTAGTGCCAAGAATAGTAAAGCTGCCCTCCGATGAAGGGGGAGTAAGGGCAATACTCCTGGAGGATATTATAAAAGCCTATATAGACAAGCTTTTTAACGGCAACAAGGTGCTTTCCGCATACTGTTTCAGAATAACAAGGGATGCGGATCTGGAAATAGACGAGGAGGAAAGCCGAGATCTTCTTGCGGAAATAGAAAATTCCATAAAGCAGAGGAAATGGGGAGCGCCTGTGCGCCTTGAGGTGGATAAGCACATATGCGGCGAGTCCTTTGAATTTCTTAAAAAACAACTGGATATAAAAGAGGGGGATGTTTACAGCATAAACGGACCCTTGGATCTTACAGTGTTTTTCGGTATGCCTTCGCTTTCAGACGACCCTCTGTTATGCGACGAACCTATGCCGCCTGTACCTGTTCCCGAATTTAAGGACAGGGATATATACGAGGCTATAAGAGAAAAGGATATACTTGTACACCACCCCTATCAGAGCTTTGACCCTGTGGTAAACTTTGTGGAGACATCCGCAGTAGATGAAAAGGTGCTTGCCATAAAGCAGACGCTGTACAGGGTATCGGGCAATTCCCCTATTATAAAGGCGCTTATCGAGGCTGCGGAAAACGGCAAGCAGGTAACGGTACTTGTGGAGCTTAAGGCGAGGTTTGATGAGGAAAACAACATAAATTGGGCAAAGAAGCTTGAAAAAGCAGGCTGCCATGTAATATACGGACTTGTGGGACTTAAGACCCACTGTAAGCTTTGCCTTGTTGTAAGACGAGAGGAAGAGGGCATAATAAGATATTGCCACCTGGGTACAGGCAATTACAATGATAAGACAGCCAAGCTCTATACGGATATGGGCATATTTACCTGTAACGAGGCTATGGCTTCCGATATATCCGCTCTTTTTAACTGCCTTACGGGATATTCCAAAGCCGCAGAGTGGAACAAGATAGCCGCTGCGCCTACGGATCTTAGGGAAATGTTTATAAAGAATATAGAGCATGAGGAAAAAAATGCTCTTGAAGGCAAGCCTGCAAGGATAATCGCAAAGATGAACGCCCTTGTGGATAAGGGCATAATAAAGGCGCTGTACAGAGCGGGCATGGCAGGAGTGAAAATAGACCTTATCGTAAGGGGCATATGCTGTCTTAAAACAGGTATACCGAATATAAGCGATAATATTACGGTCAGGAGCATAGTAGGCAGATTTCTGGAACACAGCAGGATATATTACTTTGAAAACAACGGCAACCCAAGGATATATCTGGCAAGCGCAGACTGGATGAACAGAAATCTGGACAGGCGTGTGGAAGTGGCGTTTCCCGTAGACAGTCCCGAACTTCGGCAGAAGGTAAAGAATATACTGGACATAACTCTTATGGACAATGTAAAGGCTAGGATACAGCAGCCCGACGGCAGCTATAAGCCCATAGACAAAAGGGGCAAGGAGGTCATGCAGAGCCAGAACAGGTTTTACAGCATTGCCTGTGAGGAGTACAAAAGGTTTAAAGAGGATAAGAACGAGGAGATTTTTATTCCCATAAGAAAGGCTGAGGATTAATACAAATTTGTTAATAAAAAGTTAAATAATTATTGCAAAGAAATACTTGGTATGGTATAATTCCTATGTATATTGTACACGGAAGGAGCTTTTAAATGAAAGCCATAATTTTAGTAGCAGGCTACGCTACACGCTTGTATCCACTTACAATGAATACACCGAAGCCTCTTCTGAAAGTGGGAGGAAAAGCGATAATTGATTATATTGTCGATGAAATAAATACTTTAGATGATGTGGATTCCATTTTTGTAATAAGCAATCATAAATTCGCAGGGCATTTTAATAAATGGGCAGAGGAAAGGGACAATTCAAAGCCTATTACCGTTATCGATGACGGCACCGATTCGGATGAGAACAAAAAGGGAGCAATAGGGGATATCCAATACACCATAGAGCAGGGGAACATTGATGACGATGTTATAATAATAGCGGGAGACAATCTTTTTACCTACAGCCTTAAGGAATACTATGAATTTTTCAGAGCAAAGAATGCCGACTGTGTATGCGTCAAGCAATTTGACGACAAGGAAATGATAAAACAACTGGGAGTAGTGCTTTTGGACGAGGAGGGCAAGGTGCTTGATCTGGAGGAAAAGCCCCAAAAGCCAAAGAGCAACAAGGCTGCCTTTGCTACATATATGTATACAAGGGCTACCGTCAAAATGATAAAGGAATATCTGGCTGAGGGCAACAGTCCCGATGCGCCGGGATATTTTCTCCAGTGGCTCCATAAGAAAAAAAGCGTATATGCCTATGTTATGAACGGCGAATGCTATGATATAGGAACTCATAAGGCTCTTGCCGAGGTCAGAAAAATATATGGCGAGTAATAAAAGCATTTATTTTATCTGCATAGATATTGCATATATCATAAGAGGGACCGTACCAAATAAGTACAGTCCCTCTTTTTGTTTGTCTTATCAATCTCTTCTTCTGTTGCCTGCGCCTATAATAGCCAGCAGTCTTAAAAGCTGGAGTACGGAAGCTGCCGCAGCGGCTACATAGGTAAGGGCTGCTGCCGTAAGCACTTTTCTGGCTTCCTGATTTTCGCTTCCTGTAAGATATCCGTATTCGTCAAGCATTTTAAGAGCTCTTGCGGAAGCATTGAATTCCACGGGAAGAGTTATTACCTGGAAGAATACTACTGCCGCAAAAAGCAGCGCTCCTAAAATAGCCAGAGCATAGCTCTGTATAAAGCTGGCAAGGAGTATGCCTATTATGAACAGGGGCATCGCTATCCTTCCGCTGAAATTTACAACAGGGAATATAGCCGAACGCAGCGCAAGAGGTACATATCCCTTGGCGTGCTGTATTGCATGACCTGTTTCGTGAGCGGCAACGCCCAGAGCCGAAACGCTTCTGGAGCCGTATACGGGCTGTGAAAGGTTTATTACCTTTTTGGTAGGATCGTAATGGTCGGTAAGGGAACCTGATATAGCCTGTACCTTTACGTCTGTGATACCGTTTTGTCTTAAAAGCATTTCAGCTACTTCTGCGCCTGTATAGCCTCTTGAATTGGCTTTCTTTGCATATTTGTTGAATGTAGAGGTAACATTTCCCTGTATTATCATAGTAGCTATGGCAACTACTATCACAAGTATAAATAAAATTGAATTTGCTCCTCCGCCTGCCATATAAGGATAACCGTAATACATAAAATCTCCTCCTTAAATTAATATATTTCCTTTTTCGATACTGTGACCTCTCATATAGTCGGCAGTATTCATTTTCTTTCCGCCTTTTGCCTGTATTTCCTTTATAATAAGGGCGCTGTCGCCTGTTTTGACCGTAAAGCCCTTTTTATTGTCAACATGGATTATTTCGCCGCATTTTCCTGTGCTTCCGCAGGTAATATCGGCAGCGTATATTTTGAGTACATTGCCGTTAAGGGTGGTATAGGCGCCGGGTACAGGATTGAAGCCTCTTATTTTGTTGCGGATCTCCTCAGACGGTCTGCTCCAGTCTATTTTGCCCATTTCTTTTTTAATCATATGGGCATAGGTGGAGAGGCTCTCATCCTGCTTTTTTGCCTGTACGGTTCCCTTTTGTATCATATCCAGAGCCTCTATGAGAGCGGCTGCGCCGATAGGAGCCATTTTATCGTGAAGGGTACCGTAGGTATCCTCGGGAGAGATCTCTATTTCCTTTTGCAGTATCATATCTCCCGAATCAAGACCCTTTTCCATATACATTATGGTAACTCCCGTTTTATCCTTGCCGTCAAGTATGCTTTGCTGTATAGGGGCGGCGCCTCTGTATTCAGGCAGAAGAGAGCCGTGTACATTTATACAGCCGTACCTGGGTATATCCAGTATTCTCTCGGAAAGTATTTGACCGTAGGCTACCACCACAAACAAATCTGCCTTTATCCCTTCCAGAAATGCTGTAAATTCACTATCCTTTATTCTTTCGGGCTGATATACCGGTATATCATATTGCTCTGCTATCATTTTGACAGGAGTAGGCTGAAGCCTTTTGCCTCGCCCCTTTGGTCTGTCCGGCTGGCTTATAACGGCTTTTACATTGTGCTTTTCAATAAGGGCTTTAAGGGTAGGCACCGCAAAGTCGGGAGTCCCCATAAATACGATATCCATATTATTCCTCCTCTTCTTCCTCGGCATCCATAAGCTCTCCCTCTACCTTATCCGTATAGAGTATACCTTCAAGATGATCCAGCTCGTGGCATAATGCCCTTGCCATAAGCTCTTCGCCTTCTATTATAACTGTTTCTCCGTCTCTGTTCAATGCCTGTACCTTTACATAGTTTGGTCTTGTGACCTGTCCCATTTTGCCGGGTACAGAAAGGCAGCCTTCGTTTCCTGTTTGGGTGCCTGAGCTTTCCAGTATTACGGGATTTATCAATTCAAACAATCCTTCGCCTATGTCTATTACCACCATTCTTTTGAGCATACCTACCTGGGGCGCCGCAAGTCCTACGCCGTTTGCTTCATACATAGTTTCTGCCAGGTCGTCTAAAAGCTCTGTGATCTTAGGCGTTATTTCCTTTACTTCTTTGGATTTTTTTCTAAGTATAGGTTCATTCTGCTCTCTGACCATTCTTATTGCCATTTTACTGCCTCCTAAAAAATATAGCTGGGATTCAGATACAGTCCCACATTTATCTTATCCAGATCTGTTTGCTTTGACAGCTTGTCTAAGCAGAAAAGTACATAGTTTCGTATTTTATCTTCATTTTCACACTTTACGGATATTTGCCACCTGTATACGTTGTTTATTTTGGAAATAACGGCGGGAGTGGGACCCAAGCGTGTAAACATATTATTCTTGTTATAGCGCCTCATGATCTCCGCAAGCTGTGAAAGGGTCTGTCTTAATATATATTCGTTTTCCCCTGTCATCATAACGAGAAAAATATTTGTAAAAGGCGGATAGTTCATATTTTTTCTGAAAGCTATCTCTTCGTTGTAAAATCCCTTGTAATCGCCCTGAGCGGCATAGCGTATGCTGTAGTTGTCGGGAGAATAGGTCTGTATATAGACCGTTCCCTCGCTGTCTGCTCTGCCCGCTCTGCCTGAGACCTGTGATACGAGCTGGAATGTGTTTTCTCCGCTTCTGTAATCTCCCACATTAAGGGACAGGTCGGCAGCCATTACGCCTACAAGAGTCACATTGGGAAAGTCCAGTCCCTTTGCTATCATCTGAGTGCCGATGAGGATATCGGCTTTGCCTTTTCTGAAATCCTCAAGTATAGTCTGGTGGCTGTTTTTCCTCCTGGTAGTGTCCATATCCATTCTCAGGACCTTTGCTTGGGGGAAAAGACGCAAGACCTCCTGCTCTATTTTTTCCGTGCCTGCTCCGAAATACTTTATGTATTCGGAACCGCACTTAGGGCATATCCTAGGTACCTTTATGCTTTTTCCGCAGTAGTGGCATGAAAGCCTGTTTATGCCCTTATGGTATGTATAACTTACATTACAGTTGTCACATGTCATTACATATCCGCACTTTCTGCAGGATACAAATGTGGAGTACCCTCTTCTGTTGAGAAAGAGTATGGTCTGCCTTTTGTTTTCAAGGTTTTTGCCTATGGCATTCTTAAGCTCGGCGCTGAATACCGAAAAATTCCTTTTGGCTATCTCTTTTCTCATATCCACAATATGTATAAGAGGGAAGCTGTTATTGACTCTGTGCTTAAGTTCTATAAGCTCGTACTCGCCCTTTTGAGCCTTATAATAGCTTGAAAGGGAGGGAGTGGCGCTGCCCAATACTACTGCGCAGCCGTAAAGCTCGCTGAGCTTTTCGGCTATTTCTCTTGCATCGTACTTAGGCGATTGTATGTCGGATCTGTAAGTGGACTCGTGTTCCTCATCTATTATTATGATACCCAGATTTTCAAAGGGAGTGAACACAGCCGAGCGGGGACCTATCATAACCGATATTTCTTTGCGCCTTGCTCTTGTCCACTGGTCGTATCTTTCGCCGTCTGACAGCCTTGAATGAGTAACGGCGACTTTGCTGCCGAAACGAGCTACAAAGCGCTCCACCGTCTGCTGAGTAAGAGATATCTCAGGCACGAGTACTATTGCTTCCTTGCCCTGTGAAAGCACCTTCTCAATAGCCCGTATATATACTTCGGTCTTTCCGCTGCCTGTGACCCCGTGTATGAGTAGGGGCTTTTTATCTTTGCTGTCTATAACGGAGTAAAGCTTATATAGCGCAGCCGCCTGCTCCTCCGTAAGCACGGGAGGTTTGCTCCTTTCCACAAGAGCGGAATTAAAATTGCCCCTGTATTCCTGTACATAGGTCTTTATAAGTATGCCCTTTTTGATAAGGGCGTTTATGGGAGAATCGTCTACGTCAAGGAGAGTCTTTATATGGCTGACGGGTATCTCATCTCCGTTTAAAAGCACCTCCAGCACTCTTTTTTGCCGAGTATCCTTTTTTAATACCTTTACTATTTCCTCGTTTATATTCTCGTTTTGGCTGTTGAGCCTTACACAGGCAAAATTTTTCTCATTTACCTTCTTGGGGACTATACACCTAAAGCAGCTACCGAATGTGGTATAATACTTTTCCTTCATCCATACAGCAAGCTCTATCCTTCTTGGGCTTATTACAGAGTATTCCTCACATATGCTGCTTATATTCTTTATTGTGGAAGCGTCTACATCTGTATTGTCCGTAATGCCTATTACATAGCCCTCCGTAGGTCTGTTGCCTCTGCCAAAGGGTACGATCACTCTCATACCTGTTTCCACAGCAAGGTTTTCAGGTATTGCGTAATGAAATATGTGGTCAATATTTTTATGACCTATGGATATGATTACAACGGCATATTTCATATATTGTCCTTCTCTCGGTGCATTTTATTCCTCGGATATTATTTCCTCCAGATCGTCGTCTACGATCTCTACAACGTCATCCTCCACGATATTGCTTTCCTGAGCCTCTTCTAAAGGCATATCCTCGTCGTTATCGTCAAGGGCAATATCCTCTCTGCTGTCTTCCTCTTCCTCTGCTGCCATATTTTCCTTTAATTCCTTTTTGATATCGTCCTTATCCTTGTCTCTGTCTTTTTCCTTTACCACAGGCTTAAGCACGGTACCCTGACCTTCTGGTACCACCTTTATTTTGCCTTCCCTTATTTCTTCAACGGCTGTTGACACAGGCTTATTTTCCATAGGATCCTCTATCATTGCCTCGTCGCCGTCTATTATTTGCCTTGCTCTTTTGGCAGCGGCTATTACTATTGTATAGCGGCTTGTAACATGCTCCTGTGAGTCCTTGTTCATAATATCCATAAGTTCTGCATATGATGGCTTTAACATTTTAAATTTCTCCTTTAAACTTTTTTATTATATTTCTGTTATTTATTGCCTTTGCTCTTTCGGAGGAAATGATCGCCTTGAGCTTTTCCACCGTGTCATCTACCTTATCGTTTATGACTATGTAGTCATAGGCGCTTATATATTCTACTTCCTCTGCGGCTCTTTCCATTCTCTTTTCTATCTGCTCGGCGCTTTCCGTGGCTCTGCCTTTAAGCCTTGAACCAAGCTCTGTAAGTGTTTGGGGCATTACAAATATGAGAACCGCCTCGGGCACAGCCGACTTTACCTGTAAGGCGCCCTGTACCTCTATTTCAAGTATTACATCTTTTCCTTCGCTTAATCGGTCTAAAACGTATTGCTTGGGAGTGCCGTAATAATTTCCGCCAAACATGGCATATTCAAAGAACTGATCGTTTTCTATCATGCCCTTGAATTTTTCTTCGTCCATGAAAAAATAGTTTATGCCGTCCCTGTCCTCTGGTCGGGGCTTTCTTGTAGTAGCGGATATGGAAAGCTCAAGCTCTTCCGTTTTAAGCAGCTCGTTGACCACAGTTCCCTTGCCTGCGCCCGAGGGACCGGAGATCACAAATAGGAGACCGTTTTTATTATTGTTCATAATATACCTCTATTCAATATTCTGTATCTGTTCTCTTATCTTTTCCAGCTCGCTTTTTGTATCCACAACAACGCCTGTTATCTTAAGGTCGTTGGACTTGGAACCCATAGTGTTTACTTCCCTGTTCATTTCCTGAACAAGAAAGTCCAGCTTACGACCTACGGGAACGGTTTCGTTCAGTATGGCTCTCATCTGCTCTATATGGCTGTACATTCTGGTGATCTCTTCATCTATACAAGCCTTGTCTGAAAATATAAGTACTTCTGTAAGTATTCTGGACTCGTCTGCTTTTATTTCCTCAAGCTCATTGAGCTTTTCCGTAAGCCTTGCCTTGTATTCCTCGGCAACGAGAGGCGCTCTTTCGTTTATGGTATCGACGTAGCTTTTGATTATTTCAAGCTTTTCCAATATGTTTATTCTGAGAGCCTCGCCCTCTCTTTCTCTC
Source organism: uncultured Clostridia bacterium (assembly GCA_947624015.1). GTDB lineage: Bacteria > Bacillota > Clostridia > Lachnospirales > CAG-274 > CANPXH01. Next base: position 78,142 of record CANQIA010000006.1, on the reverse strand, counting down.
ATAGCTACAAAATTGTCGATAGCCTCTTGGGCTGCCTTTGTAAGGCATTCCTCTATTTCATCCCCTGCGTTTTCGCTGAGGGGACCCTTTTCAACGGATATAACATCGGGGAATTTTGCCACAAGGTCGAGAGATATGCTGTCGTCTATACCGTACTTTTCCATAAGTACATTTAAAGCGTCTATATAGCTTTCAGCTACGCTTTCGTTTACGCTTATGGACACATCGTCCTTTGAAAAGGTCTCAAAGGTAACGTAAACGTCTGTTTTTCCTCTGAATACCTTAGAGCCTATGAGCTTTTTGAGTTTATCCTCATAGGGCAGCATGATCCTCGGCATTTTTACGGTTACATCATTATATCTGTGGTTCACTGCCTTTATCTCCACAACAAATTTCCTGTTATAGAGAGTGCATTCGCCTCGGCCGTAGCCTGTCATACTATGCATTTTAAATACCTCGTTTCTGATTTCTTCTGTTTAAAGATAAGTATACAATATTCATTGTGAAAAGAAAAGCTTTTTCAACAAAATATTTAAACAATTCATATTTTATTAATAAATTGCCCTTAAATCATAATAAAATACAAAAATAATTTCAATTCATATTAAACAAATATGAAAATAGGTATTGACAAATGGAAAACAATGTGATATTATACCCACATAATTCATATTAAACCAATAGGAAATATACAAAATAATAAAACGGAGGTAAAATAATATGAGTACAATAAGCGAAAGAGATCTAAGGTTTGAAACAAAGCAGCTACATATAGGACAGGAAAGCCCGGATCCCGTTACGGATTCGAGAGCGGTGCCTATATATCAGACCAGCTCCTATGTCTTCCATAATTCGGATCATGCTGCGGCAAGATTTGGGCTTTCCGATCCGGGCAATATATACGGAAGACTTACAAATCCCACTCAGGATATATTTGAAAGGAGGATAGCCGCTCTTGAAGGAGGCGTTGCGGCTCTTGCAGTTGCCAGCGGCGCAGCGGCAATAGATTACACCTTCAGAAATCTTGCCCATGCAGGAGATAATATAGTATCGGTAAAGACCATTTACGGCGGCACCTATAATCTCCTTGCCCATACGCTTCCCGAATACGGCATAACAGCCAAGTTTGTAGAGCCTGAGGATATAGAGGAGCTTCAAAATGCAATAGACGATAATACAAAGGCGGTATTTATAGAGACCTTGGGAAATCCCAATTCAAATGCCGTGGATATTGAAAAATATGCTGAAGCGGCTCATAAAAACGGCATCCCTCTTGTAGTTGACAATACATTTGCCACACCTTATCTTGTAAGACCCTTTGAATACGGCGCAGACATTGTGGTACATTCGGCTACAAAGTTCATAGGGGGACACGGTACCGCAATAGGCGGCGTAATAGTTGACAGCGGTAAATTTGACTGGGAGGCAAGCGGCAGGTTCCCGTCACTTACAGAACCCAATCCCAGCTATCACGGTATCAGCTTTACAAAGGCTGTGGGAGCTGCCGCCTTTGTTACAAAGATAAGAGCCATATTGCTGAGAGATACAGGCGCTACTCTTTCGCCTTTTCATGCCTTCCTGTTTCTCCAAGGACTTGAGACCTTGTCCTTAAGAGTGGAAAGACATGTTGAAAATACAAAAAAGGTAATAGAATATCTTACAAAGCATCCAAAGGTAGAGAGCGTAAATCATCCGTCTCTTCCCGATAACCCTACAAACGCTATATATAAAAAGTATTTTCCAAATGGAGGCGGCTCCATATTTACATTTGAGGTAAAGGGCGGCGCCCAAGAGGCAAAGAGGTTCATAGACAATTTGCAGATATTTTCACTTCTTGCAAATGTTGCCGATGTTAAATCTCTCGTGATACACCCTGCAAGCACGACTCATTCTCAGCTCAGCGATGAGGAGCTGGCAGAGCAGGGCATAAAGCCCAATACGGTAAGGCTTTCAATAGGCACCGAGCATATCGACGATATTATTGAAGATCTGGAGGAGGCGTTTAAGGCAATATGATGGTTTGCCGCTGACTGTACATAAATCAGGGCTTGTACAGAGCTTATTGATGCAGATCATGACTTATAAGTGAAAAGAGTTGTTTTATCATTGACATATCCGCTTAAAAACACTATAATCATAGGTATAAAGTAGGTTATTGAGCGAGGAATGTTTATGACGTTAAAAACAAAGGAAAAGAAGTACATTACAGCCTGTGAAAAGGAAATGAAATACATATTAAAGCAGGAGGAGGAGCTTCGCCAAGAGGCTGCGGAGGTATCTCAGCGAAAAGCTGCCATTGAGAAGAAAATACCGCCTAAGATATCGCAAAATATTGAAAAGGCTTTTTTAAAGGGCTTTGGCGTTGTGTTTGAAAAAGGCGGCTCTATTATAGAAAAAAGCTATAATAAGGAGAATATTTTAGACGACTATGCCGTAAAAAATTTCTCTGTCCATATTAAAAAGGGGAGAAAAGAGCTTAAGCATATGCGTCGTTCCGCAAAGCGCTCTAATATAAAGAATGTGCTGGCGGCAACCGCCGAGGGCATAGGTCTTGGCATATTGGGTATAGGACTTCCCGATATAGTGCTTTTTACGGGCTTTATACTCAAGGGTATATATGAAACGGCTCTTCACTATGGTATTGACTATGAAAAACCTTATGAAAAATTTTTCATACTCAAAATGATGGAAGGCGCCCTTGCAAAGGGCAGCCGTTGGACAGATATCAACAATGAGCTGAACGGCATTGACGAAAACGCCTCTGAAGAGTATTGGAAGGAGGCGGCAAAGGAACAGATGGAAAAGACCGCAAAAGCCTTTGCCATGGATATGCTCGTACTGAAATTTATACAGGGATTGCCTGTTGTGGGAATAATAGGCGGCGTTTCAAACCCTGTGTATTATAAAAAAATAATGGATTATGTAGGTCTTAAATATTACAGACGCTATATAGTCAGAGAACTGGCGGAAGCAAAACGGCAGACCGATAGCGGCGAGGAGGTATCTGTATGAAAATATCAACAAAGGGACGTTATGCTTTAAGGCTTATGTTGGATCTTGCAATGAACAACAACGGAGAATTCATATCCATAAAAAGCGTGGCAGACAGACAGGAGATCTCAGGCAAATATTTGGAGCAGATAATAAGTATATTGAGCAGATCAGGCTTTGTAAAAAGCGTCAGAGGTCCTCAGGGAGGATATAAGCTTGCAAAGGAGCCTTCGGAATACACTGTGGGAATGATACTTAGGCTTACCGAAGGCTCTCTAGCCCCTGTAACGTGCCTTGAAGACGATGTGAATCAGTGCAGCAGGGCGGCTTTTTGTTCCACCCTGGCGGTGTGGAAGAAATTGAATAATGCTATAAATGACGTTGTGGACAATATAACACTGGAAGATCTTGCCGCCATGGCAAGAAGCAATATAGGTAACGATTATTGCATATAAATATTTTTGAGAGAAAAGGAGATAATAAATATGAGTAATATAAAAACGGATCTTACACAGCTTATAGGCAATACGCCTCTCTTGGAGCTGACCAACTATGAAAAGGCAAACAACATAAATGCCAAAATAGTAGCCAAGCTGGAATACTTTAATCCTGCAGGCAGCGTTAAGGACAGAGTTGCAAAGGCAATGATAGAGGACGCAGAAAAAAGAGGCGTGTTAAAAAAGGGCGCAGTCATAATAGAGCCTACCAGCGGAAACACAGGTATCGGTCTGGCTGCGGTGGCTACGGCAAAGGGTTACAGAACTATACTTACAATGCCTGAGACCATGAGCGTTGAAAGACGCAATCTTTTAAAGGCGTATGGCGCAGAAGTGGTACTCACAGACGGCGCAAAGGGAATGAAGGGCGCTATTGAAAAGGCTCAGCAGCTTGCGGAAGAAATAGAGGGTTCATTTATTCCGGGACAGTTTGAAAATCCGGCAAATCCGGGTATACACAGGGAGACTACGGGACCCGAGATATGGAACGACACAGACGGTAATGTAGATATATTTGTATCAGGCGTAGGTACAGGCGGCACGATTACCGGCGCAGGAGAATTTCTTAAGAGTAAGAATAGCAACATAAAGGTAGTTGCCGTAGAGCCTGCTTCATCTCCCGTGCTTTCGGGAGGTCAGCCCGGTCCTCACAAGATACAGGGCATAGGCGCAGGGTTTGTGCCGGAAACCCTTAACACCAAAATTTATGATGAGATAATACCGGTAAAAAATGAAGACGCCTTTGCAGCAGGCAATGCCGTTGCCAAAAATGACGGTATACTTGTGGGCATATCTTCGGGAGCGGCTGTATATGCCGCAACGGTACTTGCAAAAAGATCCGAAAATCAGGGCAAGACCATAGTTGTGCTTCTGCCCGATACAGGCGACAGATATCTTTCAACTCCTCTTTTTACGGATAAGGAATAATAGAGGGAGTTTTGGCAAATACTACTTCCGAAGGAGAAGGTACCATGGATAAAATATATGACCTTATTATAATCGGCTCAGGCGCAGCAGGTTTTTCCGCCTCCGTTTATGCCAAAAGGGCAATGCTGGACTTACTTGTTATAGAAAAGTCATTCTCGGGCGGCGGTCAGATGATAAATACCTATGAGGTAGATAATTATTTGGGATATCCGGGGATAAGCGGGTACGATCTGGCTGTGAAATTCAGAGAACATGCGCAAAAAATGGGCGTTATTTCGGAAAATACCGAGATCACAGCCATAAGCGAAAGCGAAGGTATAAAATGCCTTGAGGACAGCAGGGGCGTAAAATATTATGCAAAGTCTGTTATAATCGCTTCCGGCGCCGAACACAGGCAACTGGGCGTAAAGGGCGAGGATAGGCTTAAAGGCATGGGCGTTTCCTATTGCGCCGTTTGTGACGGAGCCTTTTTCAAGGACAAGACCGTTGCCGTGGTGGGAGGCGGAGACGCTGCCCTTGAAGACGTATTGTTCCTTTCTGCCATTTGTAAAAAGGTGTATCTCATACACAGAAGAGACGAACTGAGAGGTGCCATGATACTTCAGGACAGGGTCATGGCTCTCGATAACGTAAGTGTACTGTGGAATAGCAGAGTTGAAGAAATAAAGGGAGATAATAAGGTAAGCGGAGCAGTTGTCAATACCGAAGGAAGAGTATATGACCTTGATATAGAGGGAATATTCATAGCCGTAGGGATAAAGCCCTTTTCGGATATATTCAAGGGCTTTGTGGATACGGATGAGCATGGGTATATAATAGCTGACGAAACAGGAAAAACAAGCAGAGAGGGCGTATTTGCGGCAGGGGATGTGAGAACAAAGAGCCTCAGACAGATAATAACCGCCGCTGCCGACGGCGCAAACTGTGTATATTCAGCCGAAAAATATTTAAAGAGAGCGTTTCCCCAAGGTCATGCCAAAAAAGTATAGATATAATGATATAAAATATCCTCATAGGAAACCCTATGAGGATATTTTTGCATAAAAAAAACTATTGCTGTTATAAATGCAATAGTCGAAAAGCGCGAGACGGGATTTGAACCCGCGGCCCTCGCCTTGGCAAGGCGATGCTCTACCACTGAGCCACTCGCGCATAAGCGGGTGAAGGGAGTCGAACCCTCGTCCTCAGCTTGGAAGGCTGATGTACTAGCCGTTGTACCACACCCGCAGAGTGCCCAGAGACGGAATTGAACCGCCCACACGAGGATTTTCAGTCCTCTGCTCTACCAACTGAGCTATCTGGGCATGTCATGCTGAACATTAAATATTATACAGCATATGAAGTGAGTTGTCAAGAGTTTTATTTATTATAAACAGTATTATATACATATGGGACATTATTGCGCCTTTAAGTATTGCTGCCCCTCATCAGCCGCACCGAAAAGGGATGAATTTCGGCTGCGGCTTAAGAGGTGATCCGGGCATATATGCCTATTATTTCAGCAATTTATTTAGATACTGACCCGTATAGGAGCCTTTGACCTTGGCAACCTGTTCCGGAGTACCCGAGGCAACGATACTGCCGCCTCCGTCCCCGCCTTCGGGTCCCAGGTCTATAATATGGTCGGCGCATTTTACCACATCCAGATTGTGTTCTATTACAACTACGGTATTTCCGCCGTCTGCAAGCTGCTGGAGTATATCTATAAGACGCCTTACATCATAGGAATGAAGTCCCGTGGTAGGCTCGTCAAGTACATAGAGGGTCTTTCCCGTACTTCTTTTGCTCAGCTCTGTGGCAAGCTTTACTCTCTGGGCTTCGCCGCCGCTTAATGTAGTGGAGCTTTGTCCAAGCTTTACATAGCCCAGACCCACATCCTTCATGGTATTGAGCTTTTGCATAAGCCTTGGCTGGTTCTCAAAGAAAACGCAAGCCTCGTCTATTGTCATATCAAGTACGTCGGCAATATTTTTGCCCTTGTATTTTACCTCAAGAGTTTCCCTGTTGTATCGCTTTCCGCCGCAGACCTCACAGGGAACGTATACGTCGGGAAGGAAGTGCATCTCTATTTTCAGTATACCGTCTCCGCTGCAGGCTTCACAGCGACCGCCTTTTACATTAAAGCTGAAACGCCCTTTGCTAAAGCCTCTTACCTTTGCCTCGGGCAGTTGGGCGAACACATCCCTTATCAGGTCGAAAAGCCCCGTATATGTAGCGGGATTTGAGCGAGGTGTTCTGCCTATTGGGCTTTGGTCGATATTTATTACCTTGTCTATATTTTCTATACCTTCTATGCTGTCGTATTTTCCGGGCTTTATTTTAGCTCGGTTCACATCTCTTGCAAGAGTTTTGTAGAGTATTTCGTTTACAAAGGAGCTTTTGCCGCTTCCAGATACGCCTGTAACGGCTATAAGCTTGCCGAGAGGTATTTCCACATCTATATGCTTAAGGTTGTTCTGAGCGGCTCCCTTTACTTTTATAAAGTGTCCGTTTCCCTTTCTTCTTGACTTGGGTATCTCTATTTTTTCTCTGCCGCTTAGGAAGGCTCCGGTTATGGATCTGTCGCAGTTAAGAATATCTTCATACTTACCTGCAAATACCACATCTCCGCCTTTATCTCCCGCATAAGGACCTATATCGACTATATAATCGGAAGATCTCATAGTGTCCTCATCGTGTTCAACCACTATAAGCGTATTGCCTAAATCCCTTAAGTGCTTTAGAGTGGCAAGGAGCTTGTCATTATCCCTCTGATGTAGTCCTATGCTTGGTTCGTCGAGGATATAAAGTACGCCTACAAGCCCCGAACCTATCTGTGTGGCAAGCCTTATTCTCTGGGCTTCGCCGCCGCTAAGCGTACCTGCCGTTCTTGCCAGTGTAAGATAATCAAGTCCCACGTCTATAAGAAAACCTATGCGTGCATTTATTTCCTTGAATATCTGCTGACCTATCGTCTTTTGTCTGTCTGTCCATTTTATGCTCTCAAAGAATTTCTGTATATCCTTTACAGACATTTCCGTAACGTCGGATATGCTTTTATCGGCTATCTTTACAGCCAACACCTCGGGCTTGAGCCTTTTGCCGTGGCAACAGGGACATTCTATATTTGTCATATACTTTTCGTATTCATCACGCATTATTTCCGAATTGCTTTCCTTATATCGCCGTTCTATGCTTGTGATAACGCCTTCAAAGGCAAATGTGTAGAATTTCTGCTTGCCTGCCACCATGTAGGGTACCTCTATGGTTCTTCCGTGGGTACCGTAGAGTATGGCGTCGAGAGCCTCTCTCGGCATATCCTTTATAGGCGTGTTGAAATCAAAGCTATATATATTGCTCAGCGACTTAAGTACAGAATACACCGGGGAGTTGGGACTTGCAATATTGCCGTAGCCCATGGCGTTTATGGCTCCCTCAGCCAGAGTAAGGCTCTTGTCTGGTATTATAAGATCCTCGTCTATTATCATCTTGACGCCTAAGCCCATACATTCGGGGCATGCGCCGTTGGGATTGTTGAATGAAAACAGAGGCGGCTCTATCTCGCTTATGCTTATACCGCAGTCGGGGCATGAAAAATTCTGGCTGAACGTTATTTCTCCGCCGCCTATAATGTCCATTATAACAATGCCTCCCGTAAGGGCTGATGCGGTCTCCAAAGATTCGCTGAGGCGCTGCTCCATATCCTTTCTTACAACGAGCCTGTCCACAACTATTTCTATATTGTGCTTTTTGTTTTTATCTATTTCTATTTTGTCGTTAAGCTCGTATATAATGCCGTCTACACGCACTCTTACATAGCCGCTGCGCCTTGCGTCGTCAAGGAGCTTTGTATGTTCGCCCTTTCTGTTCCTTACGATGGGGGCGAGAAGCTGAAAGCGTGTACCCTCCTCCATGGCGCATATCCTGTCCACTATCTGATCTACTGTCTGGCGCTTTATCTCCTTGCCGCATTTGGGACAGTGGGGAATGCCCACTCTTGCAAAGAGCAGTCTTAAATAGTCGTATATCTCCGTGACCGTGCCTACTGTGGAACGGGGATTGTTGTTGGTCGTTTTCTGGTCTATGGATATGGCAGGGGAAAGTCCTTCTATGCTGTCCACATCAGGCTTTTCCATTTGTCCCAAAAACATTCTGGCATAGGAACTGAGACTTTCCACATATCTTCTCTGACCTTCGGCATATATGGTATCAAAGGCAAGACTTGATTTACCGCTGCCGCTTAATCCCGTAAATATAACAAGCTTATCTCTCGGTATTTTAAGGTCGAAGTTCTTAAGATTGTTTTCTCTTGCGCCTTTTATTACAATTTCATTTTTAGCCATATTTATCACCCTACAATAAAGATAATTTCTTTAATTCTATCATTTTGTCCCTGAACTCCGCCGCCTTTTCAAAGTTAAGATCGGCAGCAGCCTTTTTCATATTCTTTTCAAGCTTCTTTATAGCCTCCGCAAGCTCTTCTCTTGACATGGATTCGGGATCCTTGTCCATGATATCGGTCTTAGGCGCATTTACGCTTTGTGTCACCTTTATTATTTCATGTACCTTTTTCTTTATAGTTTTGGGTACTATACCGTGTTCGTCGTTGTATTGCTGCTGTATGTGGCGTCTTCTGTTGGTCTCGCTTATGGCGTTTCGCATAGAGTCCGTCATGGTCTCCGCATACATTATCACTTTGCCCTCGGCATTTCTTGCGGCACGACCTATTGTCTGTATAAGAGAGGTCTCGCTTCTCAAAAAGCCCTCCTTATCTGCGTCAAGTATAGCCACAAGGCTTACCTCGGGAATATCCAGACCCTCACGCAGAAGGTTGATGCCGACTATTACATCGAACACATCAAGCCGCAGATCCCTTATTATTTCCAGTCGTTCAAGAGTATCCACGTCGGAATGGAGATACTGCACTCTTATGCCGGCTTCTCTGAGATATCGTGTAAGATCCTCTGCCATTTTTTTGGTAAGCGTTGTCACAAGTACCTTGTTGCCCTTTGCGGTAGTCTTGTTTATTTCGCTTATAAGGTCGTCTATCTGTCCTTTGACGGGACGTATCTCCACACAGGGATCCAGAAGCCCGGTAGGTCTTATTATCTGCTCTGCCGTAGCCTGGCTGTGGGCGTTCTCATACTTGCCGGGAGTAGCGGATACAAATATCATCTGATTTATTTTGCCCTCGAATTCCTCAAACTTAAGGGGTCTGTTATCAAGTGCGGAGGGCAGACGAAAGCCGTAGTCCACAAGCGTTGTCTTTCTGGAACGGTCGCCGTTGTACATAGCGCCTACCTGGGGTATCGTCACATGGCTCTCATCGACTATCATAAGAAAATCCTTGGGGAAGTAGTCTATAAGAGTATGGGGCATACTGCCAGGGGGTCTTCCGTCAAGATGTCTCGAATAGTTTTCTATACCTGAGCAGAAGCCCATTTCCTGCATCATTTCCATATCGTAGTTGGTTCTTTGCATAAGCCGTTGAGCCTCCAGAAGCTTGTCCTGGGATTTAAGCTCTGCATAGCGCTGTTCCAATTCCTCGCCTATATCTCTGAGGGCTCTTTTCATATTATCCTGATTTGTAACATAGTGTGAGGCGGGAAATATGGAGATATGGCTCCTTCTGCTCAGTATTTCTCCCGTAAGCACATCAAACTCCGTTATCCTGTCTATTTCATCGCCAAAAAATTCTATCCTTACGGCTGTATCCGTACTGCCTGCAGGGTATACCTCCACAACATCCCCTTTGGCTCTGAAATTGCCTCTTTGAAAATCTGTTTCGTTTCTTGTATACTGTATCTCCACAAGCTTACGCAGCACCTCTTCACGGCTCTTTGTCATACCGGGGCGTATAGAAAGAGTCATTTCCTTATAGTCTATGGGCGCTCCAAGACCGTATATACAGCTTACGCTTGCAACTATAAGCACATCATTACGCTCAAAAAGAGCCGAGGTGGCAGAGTGCCTCAGCTTGTCTATTTCATCGTTTACAGCGCTGTCCTTTTCTATATAGGTGTCGGACTGGGGTACATATGCCTCGGGCTGATAGTAGTCGTAGTAGGATACGAAGTATTCCACCGCATTATTTGGGAAAAACTCTTTGAACTCATTGTAGAGCTGTGCTGCCAGAGTCTTGTTATGAGCTATAACAAGAGTGGGCTTATTTATTTTCTCCACTATATTTGCCATTGTAAATGTTTTTCCGGAGCCTGTAACACCCAGTATTGTCTGGAATTTTTTACCCTCGTTAAGTCCCTTTACTATCTTATCTATGGCTTGGGGCTGATCTCCCGTAGGCTTGAATTCCGATACTATTTTAAAACGATTTTCATCACTCATATCCATGTCTCCCAAACGCAAAATATCACTATATAGATAATATCATCAAAACAAATGTTCGTCAAGGGGCAGTTGCAAAAATTAAGCGGGACATATCCGACAGCTTTATATACCGTAGGTGCAGGCTTATGCCCATAATAAAAAGGTGTCGCATCCAACACAATGCAACACCTTATGCTTTTTATGCAGCTACTGTAGCTCGGCAGTAAGCGAATTTGCTATATCGTCATCTGCAACTACCTTTATGAGCTTAATGTTTGTCTGGAAAATATTGTGACATTCCTTAAGCTCCACCTGGGCGTTTGTTTTGCAGGTAAAGTTGCTGATATGTATGTCGTGTATAGGCATCTGGGGCAGTCCCGAAATGGATATGGGCTTGCCTGCCTTGGTACAGTTCACATCGTTTATGTATATGTTCTTGAACTCGGGAACCTCTTCGGGGGTTATCTCCTGACCCTCTTTGGTATCCATATCATAGCCCATATTAAATGTAATGGCTTCGTTCTTAATGCTTATCATATTGATATTGTCGATATACACCTTTTCCACAACGCCGCCTCTGCCCAAACAGCTCTTGAAGCGTATGCCTATGTCGGTGCCTATGAATGTACAGTCGCTTACAAAAATGTTCCTTAAGCCGCCGGACATTTCGCTGCCTGCAACAAAGCCGCCGTGACCGTGGTATACTATACAGTTGGTAATATCCACAAATTCGGAAGGCATACCCAGTTTTCTGCCGTCCTCGTTTTTACCGGACTTTATGCATATGGCATCGTCGCCTACGTCGAATATGGAATTATATACCTTTACATATTTGCAGCTATCTATATCCAGACCGTCTGCGTTTTGCGCAAACCAAGGATTTCTTACATTGATATTTCTTATGGTCACATTCTTGCAAAGCCATGGATGGATGCCCCATGCAGGCGAATTCTGGAATGTGGGACCGTCGAGAAGTACCCTGTTGCATCTGGTAAGATTGAGAAGAACAGGTCTTAAAAAGCTGTGGTATTTCTCGCATACTTCCTTGTTTTTATAAAGGGCAGGGTTTGGTATAAGAGTTTTGTTTGCCTCAAGATTGGTCTCTGAGGGCCACCATACTATCTCGTCGCCGTTGTCATCTACAATACCTCCTGCGCTGATAGTCTCCACCCAGTTGCGCTCTGCCATTTTCCACTGCTTTACAGGGCGCCACAATCTGCCGTTGCCGTTAATAACGCCTTCGCCTGTAATGGCAACGTTTTCAAGATCCTTGCCGTATATGGGAGATACACAGCGATACATGAACAATCCCTCAAAGCTCGTGTTTATAAGGGGATAGTCCGCAGGATTGTTGGAAAAGAATATGACTGCGCCGTTTTGAAGATGCAGATTCACATTGCTCATAAGCTCTATGGGACCCGTGTACCATACGCCTCTCGGCACTACCACGGAACCGCCGCCGTCGGCGCTGCATTTTTCAATAGCCTTTCTGAAAGCTTCTTTATTGTCTGTTCTGGCATCGCATACGGCGCCAAAATCCGTAATGGGATATGATACATCTCTGAATATAGGAAGCAATACGTCAAAATTGGGTTTTTCCATTATTTATTTCCCTCCTGTCATTGGTAGACAAATATAACTAACTTTATTGTATAACATTATTCAAAAATAGTCTAGTCTTTTTTTGATTTTTGTGGTATTATTTATAAGTAAAAGTATATTGAGGAAAGAGTGATGGTGTATGCCGATAAAGGTTTCGGACAATTTGCCCGCAAAGGACATATTGGGTAGGGAGAGAATATTTGTTATGGGAGAGCAGAGGGCTTTTCATCAGGATATAAGACCTCTGAAAATACTTATACTCAATCTTATGCCTAACAAGCAGGAAACGGAGGTACAGCTTTTAAGACTTTTGTCAAATACCCCCTTGCAGTTGGAGGTAAGCTTCCTACATATGGAAAGCCATGTTTCAAAAAACACCTCCGAGGATTATTTACAGGAGTTCTATAAGGTATTTACGGACATAAGGGAGCAGAAGTTTGACGGCATGATAATTACAGGCGCCCCTGTGGAGCATCTGGACTACGAGGAGGTAAACTACTGGGATGAGCTTACAGAAATATTTGAGTGGACAAAAACCAATGTAAACAGTACCTTCCATATTTGCTGGGGCGCTCAGGCAGGGCTTTACTACCACTATGGCGTACCTAAATATAGGTTGGATAAAAAGGTGTTCGGCGTATTCCCCCACACAAAGGTATATAAGCACGAGGATCTTCTGAGGGGCTTTGACGATATATTCTATGTGCCTCATTCACGCCATACCGAGGTAAGGGAGGAGGATATAGAAAAGGTAAAGGAGCTGAATATACTCTCCGCTTCGGAGGAGTCGGGAGTGTATATTGTATCTGATGAAGACGGAAGCCAGATATTTGTAATGGGTCATTCCGAGTACGATTCTGATACACTTAAAAACGAGTATTTCAGAGATGTGGAAAAGGGCTTGGATATTGATATCCCCAAGCATTATTTCAAAAATGACGACCCTAAGGAGGGACCCCTTTCCATGTGGAAGGCTCACAGCTCGCTGCTCTATACGAACTGGCTTAATTATTACGTATATCAGAAAACGCCTTACGATATAAATGAAATAGGTAAAAAAAGTAAAAAATAAAGGAGGATGATGTATATGGATAAGAGAAAAACCATAGGTGTATTACTTATAATGTCAATGCTTGCCCTGAGCATAAATATAGGCTATGCCGAGGAAACGGCAGTGACTGCCGTAGCAAATGCAGTCACATCGGGTCAGGCTGTAGAGGTGCCTACCGACGGCGGAGCGCTTGTTATCGACAAGGCTGCCGGAACTGTGATCGGCTTTAAGGGAAGCGTAAAGAATGGACATATACCTGCCGCCGCAGAGCAAACGCCTATAATAGCCATTGGCAGAGAGGCGTTTAAAAACTGCCTTACGCTTGAAAGCATAACGATGCCCGACAGCATAACGAATATAGGAGAGCTTGCCTTTGACAACTGCACAAAGCTCAGATCCTTTACGGTCCCCAAGGGCGTGACCGCAATAGGCAAAGGGGTCTTCAACAAATGTACGGCTCTTTCATCGGTAACATTGTCATCTCACGTTGTTTCGATAGATGAGGAGGCTTTTAGCAATTGCAGTAAATCAAAGCTGACGCTCAGGGTAGTAAAAGGCTCTGCTGCGGAGAAATTTGCCTTGGAGAAAGGCTACAAGGTATCCTATGTGACAGACGATTTATGGACAACTACCGACTCTACCGCAACCACCTTGACCACTTTAAGCGAAAGCACTACGGAGACCACTACCGAAAAAATGGCGTCAAGAGGCGGCAAGATCAGAAGGATAAGAGGTTATATACCCTCTTCCGAGGAGACTACCGAGGAGACCACCGACGACAGCTATGAAGAAGACAAGGGGGAAGACGACAATAATGATATACTGACAGGCGATGTAAGGATAACGATAGGCAGCAGCATAATCACAATAGGAGATAAGGAATTTATTACCGATGCGGCGCCTTATATACAGCCTGCATCCAATTCCACTCTTGTGCCCTTGCGCTTTGCGGCAGTTGCAATAAGCGGAGGCGATCCCGAAAAGGCTGTGGACAGCGATATGATAGAATGGGACGCCGTTACAAAGACGGCTACCATACATACCGATAACAGCACCGTATCTTTTACGGCAGGCAGCGCAGATATGCTCATAGACAGCAGACCTGTTACAATGGATAACGGCGTTAAGGCGGAAATAACGGGAGGCAGAATGTTTATACCCTTCAGAGCCCTGGGAAATGCCATGGGAGTAAACGTATATTGGGACTCTGAAAACAAAACGGCTTTATACAGCTCCAAATAGCGGGCAGTCTTTATTATAATAAAAAAAGATCTCGAGTTATTGTAAACTTATCTCGGGATCTTTTTATTATGGGTAAGTTTTAAATCACGGCAGATCGTGATATTTACTGCAATTCTTCTTTGGACACTTCCGTTGCGTCCCCCCATATCCTCTCCAGGTCATAGAAATCTCTGTCTTCCTTGCTGAAAAGATGAACGACAATATCGCCGAAATCCATAAGCACCCAGCTTCTGTTGTGGCTTTGCATACCCTCCGTATGCTTGAGTATATAGCCTGCCTTGTACAGATTTTCGTCTACGGAATCCGACATAGCCTTGAGCTGATTGGGATTTGAACCGCTTGCTATTACAAAATAATCGGCAAGGGTAGATATTTTGCTTATATCCAGCACTTTTATATCTATTGCAAGCTTGTCGTCAAGAGCGGCGTAGGCTATCTTTGCCGCTTCAAAAGAATTTTTGTTATTTTTCATTATTTTCCTCCCTGTAGTATTCCAGAGCAGCAGCGCTCAGGGGATGTATTATCCTTTTTTTATTTATATTATGCTCTATCGTATTTTGAAGTGAGCGTTCCACAGCCTTGTCTATATCAGTATATGCCAACTGCCTTACCTCTTCAAGTCCGGGAAAATATTCCCTGTTTGGCTCTATATAGTCCGCTATATATATTATTTTTTCCAGAAGAGACATATTGGCTCTGCCGGTAGTATGATAGCATATTGCATTTATTATATCCTCGTCCTCTACACCGTATTCAGCCTTTGCCATGGCTCCGCCCAAGAAGCTGTGAGCAAGATCGGGCTGCTTTTTTATGACCCTGTCAAGAGGCACGTTGTATTTATGGCAAAGCTGAAGCTTTTCTTCATCGGTATAGCACTTTGCACAGTCGTGAAGAAGCCCTGCAAGGTATGCCTTGTCCTCATCCTCGTTATAAATATGAGCCAATTTTACAGCCTCCTCCGCAACGCCCTGAGTATGTTTGAATCGCTTTGGAGTAAGGATATTGCGAAGATCCTCGTTAATATGGCTTATGAGAGCGGATCGGGGATACTCCGGGAAATAAAGTCCGAATTTCAGTATATATTTTTCAACGGCTTCGGGTACAAGATATTTTATTGTCTTGCCTGCCGCAACTCTGTTGCGTATATCCGTAGAGGATATGGAAAGGGCAGGCACCTCTAAAAATTCTATATTCCCTTTGTATTTTTGCTTAAGAGTGTTTATTGCCTTTTCCAGCCTTGTTCTGTCATAGCCGGGGCGTGTCACTGCCACGAATCGGCATATTGACAAAAGCTCTTCGGGATCCTTCCAGGTGAGTATCTGCTCAATGGCGTCGGCGCCTGTTATAAAATATATATTGCAGTCCTCTCCGTATTTCAGCCTGAGTTCCTTTATGGTATCTATGGTATAGCTTTTACCTGTACGGTCGATCTCTGTACGGGACACTTCAAAATACGGGTTGGCGACCGTAGCCAGCACTGTCATCAGATACCTGTGTTCATTGTACATAGGATCGTTTTCCTTATGAGGAGCATTTCCCGTAGGTATGAATATAACTCGCTCTATCCCAAGCTCCCGGCGCACGGCTTCGGCTGCCACGAGATGACCTATGTGTATGGGATTGAATGTGCCGCCCATTACGGCTATTTTGTTGTAGCATTTATATACCGATAGTTGTTTCATATATAAAATCTCCAAGGGAAGTCCGCCGCTTCCTCAGCGTAATCTATATTTATCCTTTTGCCTGTATTGAAGCTGTGTATTTTTTTGCCCTCGGTAATATAAAGGGGAGGGCGGTCAAGAGGCAGAGCGTTAAGGCTTTTGTCTATTGCCAGAGCCTTGCACAGCTTACCGGGACCGTTGCAAAAATTATTGAGCTGATATTTTGTAAGCTCATGGTAAGCTTTGCCGTATCTTATATTTGACATATATTCTATGTCCATTATAGGCTCTCCGCCTCTTATAAGCACGGCGCAGGGTTCTCCCTCAGCTTCCGTTACCACGTTCAGGCAATTGTACATACCGTATATGAGATACACATAGCTGCATCCGCCTTTATTGAATAGGGTAGATGTACGAGGTGTCCTTTTGTAGTTATATGCATGGCACGCCTTGTCCACAGACCCTATATATGCCTCGGTTTCCGTTATCATTACGGAAAGCCTGTGTCCGTCAAGCTCACGCACTATATATTTGCCCAGAAGCTCTTTGGCGACCGTCAGCGTATCTCTTGTATAAAAGTCGGGCTTAAGCTTGGTCATAAATTTTCTGCAGGTATTCGCAGTCGCTGTGGTATCTGCTTTCATTTGAATTTTCAATAAGCATAGTGATATAGGGCTTTGTTGCCTTAAGCTGCTTGAACAAAGGGGCATAGTTGAACAGACCCTCGCCTACTTGCTCGAAAGCCACATCTCCGTTTTCATCCAGTTTAAAGTCCTTTATATGCATTACGGATATTCTGTCGCCGTAGTATTTGAAAGCCTTTGCGATAACAGCCTCCTGCTCCTTGTAATTATTTCTGTCAAGGAGATTTACGGGATCCAATATGACCTCTATATTGGGAGAATCCATATCGTTTAAAAATCTCTGCATCATTTCGGGAGAATAAAGAGTATGAGTTGCAACGCCTTCAACGCCGACTGTTACTCCAAGCTTTTCCGCTGCAGCCACTATCTCTCTCATGGATTTTAAAAGAAGCTGATAGCAGGTCTCGGTATAGGTTTGAGGAACTATCTTGAAATTTTCGTCAAGCCTTCCCGTTTCGGTGCCTACCATATCGGCGCCTATTGCCTTTGCATATTTCAGATGCTCTATAAATTTCTTAACGGCTTCGACTCTTTTCTCCTCAACGGGATTGGTAGGGTTGATATAGCAGCCCAGCACCGCTACGTGTATATTGTTCTCTCTCAGCCTTCTGCCTATGTAATAGCCTAAGCCGGGATTGTAGTTGCCTCTTGTAAAATCAATGTCCGTAATAGATTTTTGAAAAGCAAGCTGCACCTGATCGATATTGTGTTCCTTTACCTTTGCCAGAAATTCTTCAAACTTCTGTTTTCCGCCCAGATCGTGTCCTCTCATTCCAAATGCCATATTTACCACCTCTTTAATAATATTTTTGAATGTATTGTTAATATTATTGTACCAAAATATGTATGAAAATGCAACCGAAAAAAGGACTGCCAATCAGACAGTCCTTATACTATTGCGCATTTTCTTTATTTTTGATTTCATTTGCCATATTTTCAGCCTCTGTGGACTTGAGAAGCTGCTTGCCCTCGGGGGTATTTTCGTCTATAAATACGATCTCGTTGGGCTTTACCATATTGAGCTTTTCTCTTGCAGCCTTTTCAATGAATTCGGGATCGTTTTGATTGTCAAACTGCTTTTTGAGAGCGGCGCCCTCCGCATTGGCTTTGGTAAGCTGTATCTCCATGTCTATTTCCGAAGAAATAAGGCTTTGTCTTATGCTGTACTGATGAAGGAGCGCAGCAACGAATATAAGCGATATTATTATCATAATAACAGCATATATCAAATTGGCTTTTCTCATTTTTTCTTTAGTCAATTTTACTGCACCCTTTCTTTTATATTCCACAAACTTATAACATTCTAATATATTCTCTCATACTTTTGAAGATTTTGCAAGCTTTTTTACATTAAAAAGTATTTTTTTTAGGGGAAACATCAATAATTTAATGGGAGTAAGCACTATTTCTATAAGCGTTGAGAGTAATTTTGACGCTATTTTGTAAATAAATGTGAGTATATTGCGCATATATCTATCAAGTGTCATATGATATATTATCATTCCCAGAGCTATGCCAAGTATTGAAAAGGGGCGTATCTCGCCTCGGTTCACACAGAGCATACACAAAAATACCGCCATGGCGAACATAAGCCAGTATATCATATCAAGAGCGTACCTTATTATCTTGCGCCTGCGGTATATATCCGTGCAGGATATGACTGTGTATATAAAGCCTCCTGCGGCTCCAAGGGCAGCCGATATAAAAAAAAGCCTGCACTGAAATGTCATTGACAGTATCATTTAAACAGCCTTCTCCAGAGACCCGAACCGGATAAGCTTTCCTCCTCGTAGGACAGACTTGTGATATTTCCGTCTGCCGAAAGCTCTCCTTTTTCGGGATTGAGATTTATTATATGTAAATTGTGTCCGTGAATGATAAGCATACCCTTATCGGTCTGAGCTACGATATTTTCCTCGTCAAAGCTTAATACATCGGTGACTCCTGAGGCTGTCAGCTTTTCCCTTTTATCCAGTGTGATCGTATGACGTGATGAGGCTCTTTCCTCCACATAATCACCTCCATACAAAAATATATGAAGGTCTAAAGGCTTTTATACATAGATACGGCGTCTTCTTTGCGTGTGCTTTCTTTGACGGAAAGCACCTCCACCCTTGTGGTATTGCTGCCGAAGGCTATTTCTATAATATCTCCTACCTTTACATCGAGTCCTGCCTTGGCAGGCTTTCCGTTTACGCTAACTCTGCCGCTGTCACATGCCTCGTTTGCAACGGTCCTTCTCTTTATTATCCTTGATACTTTAAGGTATTTGTCCAATCTCATAATACTCTCCTTGATATGCCATAAATAAAAGACGGGGTATTTATGCCCCGCAACAGAATGTAGGAAAAAAATTGGGCTTTGAAAGCCGTATATAAGCTTCCGTAAAGCCCTAATTTTTATACCTTTATATATCAGAAGTAAATTTACTTCAAGCATGCCCTTTTATCGGCGTGCAAAATAACGAGATCTGTGGATCAAGCGTTAACAGCGTCCTTTAAAGCCTTGCCTGCCTTAAACTTGGGAGCCTTAGAAGCTGCTATCTGGATAGTTTCGTTAGTTCTTGGATTAACGCCTGTACGAGCCTCTCTTGCCTTAACGGCAAAAGTACCGAAACCTACTAATCTGACCTCATCGCCTGCTACTAAAGCAGCCGTTACAGTTTCTTCAAAAGCCTTTAAAGCCTTCTCTGCCTCTGTCTTCTTTATGCCTGCCTTTTCGGCAATGCTTGCAACTAATTCAGTTTTGTTCATTGAAATTTCCTCCTTTTCGTTATTTATACCTTCGCATCCTCGAAATCTGTATCCTCAGCGATCTCTCCAGCGGCTGCATTGGCAGTTTCAATGTTCTCAAGTTTATTTATATACGTTTTTAGGGCATTTGTCAAGGAAAATTCTACATTTAATTGGGAAAAATGTGAAATTTTTGTTAAATCCAATAAAAAATTACCAATTATTTCCTCCTGTTCCTTTTTATGGAATGAATTTATGTCCCTGAGCAAATAAATATTTTTCTCCATTCTTTCTGCAATATCCTGCAAGCCTTCATTATCCATATTATTTTTATATGCCTTAGTAACTGTTTTTTCACTTCTCATCAGTGCCGGCAATGATCGGGGAACGCTTCTTAATATTTCCATATTATTCTTATAACCCTTTTCGGCTTTTTTTATACTCTCCCAGCTATCGTTTATTTCGGCAATGGTCTTGCCGCCGCCGTCTGAAAATATATGGGGGTGTCTGGATATCATTTTTTTGGTTATGCCGTCTATGACGTGAGATATGTCAAATGCTCCCTCCTTACGGGCAAGCTCGGCATGGAATACTATCTGAAACAGTAGGTCTCCCAGCTCCTCGCACATATTATCGTTATCCTTGTTGTCTATTGCGTCTATTACTTCGTAACATTCTTCTATAAGGTATCTTTTGAGGCTTTCGTGAGTCTGTATACTGTCCCAAGGGCAGCCGTCCTTTGCCGTAAGGCGGCGGACTACTTGGCACAGGTCGTCTAACGTATATTTTTCTGACATGGTTTTCCTCCTTCCCAATTCAATTCTAACATATTTATTAACTTTTTGCAAAAATATTTACTTATTTCGGTTATTGTGATATATTTAATACAGATATTGCGAAGGAGGGATATTTGTGTATTGTATGCATTGTGGAGAAAATATACCTGACAGCTCAAAATTTTGCAAATACTGCGGACAGAGAGTAGATGAGGATACTGCCAAGGTACAGGAAAAGGCGGCTGAGAAGGCTCCTCATACCGAAACTGAGGACGGCTTTTTCTTTAAGGGAGTGCATCCTATTAAGAAGATATTGATGCTTATACCTGCGGCGCTGCTTACGCTTGTCGTTGCGGCAGCCGTATTTGTATGTACATATCCTCAGCTTATTTCGGAGGTATGGGATACTGTCAGATAAAGCGGCGCTTATTGTAAGCGCTGACAGGCGAGATATAATCAGACTGTAGAAAAACAATATTTCAACAGAGAATATAAATCTTAAGTGAAGAACGGTTTGCAAAAAAAGCGTCGCAGACTTTAATCCGCAGGAGGAATTCACTTCCTCCGAGGATAGGAACTTTTCTGTAATTTAGGCATTTATGCCTAAATTGCGGAAAACACGGCTGGTTCCTACATTAGCAAAACTGAAAGAAATGCTTGCATTTCTTTCAAGCGTGTCGATTTTATCGACACGCATAACAAAGGCTTCCCCTTGGGGAAGCCTTTGTTATATTAAAAATTGATCAATGTTTAATAAATATAAGATCGCACGAATCAGATCGCACGAGTGATAGTGCCCTTATGAGTACCTGTACGAAGGCATCTTGCGCAAATGTGTATTGTCTTGACATTACCGTTTGCTTCTACTATCTTTACTTTCTTTACATTTGACTTCCAGGTCTTGTTTGCTCGTCTTGACACCTGGCTACGGTTAATACTGATCCTATGACCTGTCTGCTGAGTTTTGTTGCATATTTCACACTTTGCCATGCTTACACCTCCTTGAAAATATAATCATCGTTTTATATTCTAACAGAAAATTCTGTATAATGCAAGAAAAAAATAAAAAATTTTTGCTCAAATTTATTTATTGCTCTTTACGGGTCAAAATTAGTTGATAAACTTTGGGATTTCGTGTATACTCTAATATGAGAAAGATATAACAGACGGAGGTGTTTTTATGTCAGTTGTTATAAACAATGAGCAGGGAAATATTACTATAACCAACGACGTACTTGCAAAAACGGCAGGGCTTGCCGCCACAAGCTGCTATGGCGTAGTGGGTATGGCTGTAAAGACTGTGAGAGACGGCATAGTTCATCTGCTTAAGAAAGAAAGCTTGTCAAAGGGCGTGGAGGTTTTTGTAAATGAGGATTCTTCCGTAAATGTAAAGCTCCATGTTATTGTTGAATACGGTACGAACATCCCGGCAATAGGCGATATTGTAAAAAGTACCGTTACCTATAATATAGAAAGCTCCCTTGGGGTCACTGTGAACAACGTAAGCGTTATCGTAGAGGGAATAAGAGTAGACGGCTAGGGGGATATTATGGAACTTACTTATATAGACGGACAAAATCTGAAAAGATTTATGATAAACGGCGCCAACAGATTGTGGGCAAACAGGGATAAGGTAGATGCCATGAACGTATTTCCCGTACCCGACGGGGACACAGGCACAAATATGTCTGCCACGATGACCGCTGTGGCAAACGCCGTTGCCGATATGGAGGAAACGGATATTTCAAAGGTCGCAAAGGTAGTGTCAAACTCTGCCCTCAGAGGAGCAAGGGGAAATTCAGGGGTAATACTTTCACAGATATTAAGGGGCTTTTACAAGTGCCTTGACGGAAGGAAGAAGGTGACCGCTTCCGAGCTTGCACGGTGCTTTGCAGCCGCTGCGGATACTGCCTACAAGGCGGTAATGAAGCCCAAGGAAGGCACTATGCTCACGGTCATAAGAGCCATGGGAGAAAAAGCTGTGGAGGCGGCGTATACCACGGAGGATATAGCCGTACTTCTTAAAGAGATAATGGACTGCGGCAAAGAGGTGCTGGAGAAGACCCCCGATATGCTGCCTCAGCTTAAAAATGCAGGAGTAGTGGATTCGGGCGGACAGGGACTTGTATATATAATTGAGGGAGGCTATGAATACATAGGCTCTATTGCGGATATACGAATTGACCGCTCCCCCGATACGGTAAAGAGCATTACGGCGGCTCAGCCTGTGGAGGCTGATATAAAATACGGCTACTGTACCGAGTTTTTTGTCAATACGGCAGATAACGATACGGACTTTGAAGAGGAGTTCAGAAGCTACCTTGACAGCATGGGAGATTCCATAGTAATGGTATGCGACGAGGATATCGTAAAGGTCCATATCCATACCAACCATCCCGGCGAAGTGCTTGAAAAGGCTCTTTCCATAGGTCCCCTTGAAAATATGAAGATAGAAAATATGCGCATACAGCATTCGTCTATCATAAAGGAGGCCGAGACAAAGGCGCCCGTTAAGAAAAGGTTTGCCGTAACAGCCGTGTCCAACGGCGAGGGCTTTGAAAATATGCTTTTGCAAATGGGAGTGGATACTGTTCTTGCCAATGAAAACGGCTCTATGAGATGCGGTACGGATCATTTCATAAGCACTATTGAAAATTCTACGGGGGATACCGTAATAGTATTTCCCAACGATAAGGACAATATAATGGCGGCAAAGCAGGCGGCTGAAATATGCAGTGAAAAAAATGTAGTCGTAATAGATACCAAAAGCGTGCCGGAATGTCTTGAGGCAATGGTAATGTACAATGAAGATTCGGATATAGATTCGCTTAAAGCGGAAATGCAGGAAGCGGTGGGAGCCGTAGACGTTGCCAAGGTCACAAAAGCGGCAAAGGATACCGTTGTGGACAATATGGAAATAAAGACGGGGGATTATATAGGCATACTCAACGATAAGATAATATTAAAGACAGACGACTGCCTTAAGGCTTCAAATATGCTTGTGGATAAAATGCTTGAAAACAATGAGGACGCAGGTATGCTTTCGTTATATCTGGGAAGCGATGGAGATGAAAAGGAAGCCGCTGCCGTTGAAGATCATGCGCTGAGCCTGAATAAGGAGCTGGAGGTATGCGTTGAGCATGGGGGTCAGGCAACATATAATTATATAATCACAGTAAGCTGAGGTAGATCAAATGGAACTTGGGGACAGTATAAGGGTCGTAAAAAATATAGGGGAAACAAGAGCAAAGCAGCTAAACAGACTGGGCATAGAAAAAGTGGAGGATCTTGTGGAGTATTTTCCCAGAACCTATGAGGACAGAAGCAATGTGGTAGCCCTTGATCAGATAGTCAAGGGTGAGGTAAACAGCTTCAAAGCAAGGGTAGACGGCAGCCCCGAAAGTCTCAGAGTCAGGACGATGACTATCGTAAAGGTCAGACTTACAGACGGCAAAGGCTTTATAGAAGGCGTATGGTACAATCAGCCTTATATTAAAAATATATTGACGCCGGGAAGAGAATATGTCTTTACAGGAAAAATAAATGAAAGATACGGCAGGATACAGGCGGAAAATCCGGACTTTGAGCCTGTCAGAGAGGACAGCCTTAATATGGGAAGGATAGTGCCTGTGTATACAGTGCCTGCCAAAATGTCCCAGAAAACAATGAGAGGCTGTATAAAAGACGCTCTTGAGGGTATTGACGGGGAAATAGAGGAATTTATGCCTCGGAGCATAATAAATAAAAGAAACCTTTGCGACAGAAGATATGCCGTCAACAATATACATTTTCCCGAAAGCGACGAGGGCTTTTTCAAGGCAAGAAGAAGACTTGTGTTCGAGGAGCTTTTGATGCTTCAGCTTCATTTGCTGCAGCTTAAGGGAAATGTTACGGGTAAGGTCAGCAGCGTAAGCATAAGGGATTATAATACAGCTCCCATTCTCGACGCTCTGGGCTTTAAGCTGACGCAGGCTCAGGAAAATGTTATAGGAGAGCTTTTTGCCGACTTAAGAAAAGGCACCGTTATGAACAGGCTCATACAGGGAGATGTAGGGTCGGGAAAAACAGCCGTGGCCATGGTGCTGGCATATGTTATTATAAAAAACGGATATCAGACCGTACTTATGGCGCCTACTGACGTACTTGCCAATCAGCATTATAAAAACATATCGAAAGTATTTGGCTCCTTGGGTATAAGATGCGCCCTTATCACAAGCGGCGTAAGAAAAAAGGAAAAAAATGCCGTCCTTTCCGATACGGCAGAAGGAAAGGCTCAAATGATAATAGGCACTCACGCTCTTATACAGGAAAATGTGGTTTACAATAATTTAGGTCTTGTGATAACAGACGAGCAGCATCGCTTTGGCGTAAGGCAAAGGGAGAGCCTTGAAAAAAAGGGCAAGGATCCCCATGTGCTTGTAATGACGGCAACGCCTATACCAAGAACGCTGGCGCTCATACTTTACGGGGATCTGGATATTTCCATTATCGACGCTCTTCCACCGGGAAGACAGAAGATCGATACATTTGCCGTAGACCGCAGCTATTACAAAAGGCTGTATGCCTTTGTCAAAAAGGAGGTCGCAAAGGGCAGGCAGGCGTATATGATCTGTCCTATGATAGAGGAAAATGATAAAATGGAGCTCAGAAGCGTGCTTACATATACTGCGGAGCTTAAAGAGGTCATATTTCCCGGCTTAAGGGTCGAGTGTATACACGGCAGAATGAAAAATGACGAAAAGCAGGAAATAATGACACTTTTTGAAAAAGGAGATATAGACGTGCTGGTATCCACCACCGTTATAGAGGTAGGCATAAATGTACCAAATGCCACTCTTATGATAATAGAAAATGCCGAGCGCTTTGGTCTGTCCGCTCTCCACCAGCTAAGAGGACGTGTGGGAAGGGGCAGCGAAAAAAGCTTCTGTGTGCTTGTAAGCGATGCCAAGAACAAGACCTCTCTTGAAAGACTTAAGACAATGTGCAGAACAAACGACGGCTTTGTTATATCCGAGAAGGATCTTGAGCTGAGAGGTCCGGGAGATTTCTTCGGAACAAGACAACACGGACTGCCCGAAATGAAGATAGCCAATCTGTACAAAGACATAGATGTACTAAAGGAAGCTCAGGAAACGGCATTGTTTTTGTATAATACTGATGAAAAAATGAAAAAAAATGAAAATAAATTGTTAAAATCACGCATTTTACGGCTTTTTGAAAGAAAAATCAAAAAAATATGCTTATAAATCAAATAAACTGTTTACTTCTTGCCTTTTTTTTAGTATAATAATTATATATGTTATTTAGTAGGGGGTACTTATGCGAGTTATATCGGGTTCTGCAAGAGGACTTAAGCTTAATGCGCCTAAAGGTCTTGCCACAAGACCTACCACTGACAGAATAAAGGAATCGCTTTTTAACATGATCGCCTTTGATCTGTATGGATGCAGATTTCTGGATCTTTTCAGCGGAAGCGGAGGCATAGGCATAGAAGCCCTGTCAAGAGGCGCAAGTAAGGCAGTTCTTGTAGACCATGCTCAAGAAAGTATAAAGGCAATAACCTTAAATTTAGAAAAAGCAAGACTTGCCGAAAAGGCAGAGGTATTGTGTATGAAGGTCAACGACGCCATAGCTATGCTTGGCGCAAGAAATGAGATCTTTGACATAATATTTATGGATCCGCCTTACGACAAGGGCTTTACAGACAGTACACTTTACTCTATCCTTAATGCCCACATCCTTGCTCCCGACGCTCTTATAATAGCAGAGCAGTCTCAGCAGGAGGATATTCCCCATGCCCAAGAGCTGGAGGTTGTCAGGATAAAGGATTATAAAATAACTAAAATGACTTTTCTTAAGCTTAAGAAAAGCAGTTTGGAGGACTTTTGATGAGATCAGCTGTATATCCGGGCAGCTTTGACCCTGTTACCAACGGTCATCTGGATATTATATCCAGAGCTTCCAGAATAATAGATAAGCTGTATGTGGCAGTGCTGGACAATCCCTCCAAGACACCGCTGTTTACAGCAGAGGAAAGAGTTTCACAGCTAAAGCAGATACTTAAAGACCATGACAATGTTGAGGTCATGTCCTTTTCGGGCTTGCTGGTGGACTTTGCCCGCAGCGTAAACTCCAATATTATAGTAAGGGGACTCAGAGGCGTTACTGATTTTTCGTATGAATTTCAGATGGCACTGAGTAATCGTTCACTGGACAGTGACATTGAGACCCTTTTCATATCGGCGGACACACAATATCTTTTTTTCAGTTCAAGCCAGGTCAAGGAGATCGCCTATTTCAACGGCAATATTGACAATATGGTACCCGATTTGATAAAGGAACAGCTACAGAAAAAGATGAAGAAGTATTAAATAGCAAGAATCAGGAGGAAAACAATATGGAGTCATCAATTTACAGCTTACTGGATACCCTGGAGGATATTATAGAAAATGCAAAGCCCGTGCCTTTAACTCAGAACATAAGAGTTTCAAAGGACGACTTGTTTGAAATAATAAGCGAGATCCGCCTTAACCTTCCCGGCGAGATAAAGCAGGCTCAGAGGATAGTACACAATTCCGAGAAAATAATAGAAGAAGCCAATAACAATGCAAACGGCATTATAAGAGATGCCGAGAGCAAGGCAGAAAAAATGACTATGGATCATGAGATAACCAAAAGAGCCAAGGAAGAAGCCGAGGCTATTAGAATGGAAGCTAAGACAAGAGCTGAGGATATGAGATTAGGCGCCATAGAATATGCCGACCAGATGCTTGAAAACACTGAAAAGCAGATAAAGGCAGTGCTTGATAACTTTACAAAGAGATCCAACACTATCCAGGAATTCCTTGCAAGCGAGTCAGATCATATTTTCAGTGAAAGACAGGAATTGAGAACTCTTGTAGACAGAGATAAGATCATTTAATACAGTGATATTTAAAAAGGGGCTGTCGATTTGACAGCCCCTTAGCTCGTTGAAAGGAAGCCTTAGAGCCTATTGGGGTGTTTAAGCTAAGGCTTGTATCATATGGGCAGTAAGACAGACAATACAGTACACAGGCAAAAGGCTATTATGCCCTGTAATGCCTTTGTCAGCAAATATCTGCCGCAGGAAATATCCGTCTTTGATATATAGCTCATACTCTGGCTTTGTATGGAAAGACCGCCGAAGGCTATTATGCCGCTTATTATGCTAAGGGTAAAAGGGGTCACGTGTCTTATGCGGCTGCAACCGTTGGTTATTTCCAGTATTCCGTAAAATAGGGCGGCTGCCGACTCCGAAAACTCAACGCCTATAAGCGAAGCGATGTTTTCCAAAACAGTGCTTATAATGGAAAAAAGTACTATATATCCCCCTACCATAACAATGGCGTTTATGCCTGAGATAAGGCTCTGCTCCAGATTTTCTCTCAGGGGGACATAGCTAAAGGGTATCTTTTTTTCCATATGTACATGAGGTCTTGGCATTATAAGGGCAACGGCAAGAGCCGACAGATAGTGTATAGTCAGCAGAAGGATACCTGTGCTTTTGCTGTGCAGAAAGCCGGCGCCTACCGTTCCCAGCATAAAAAGAGGTCCCGAATTGTTGCAAAAGGAGATAAGATATGAGGCTTCTCCCTTTGTAAGCTTGTTTTCGTTATATAGATCGCACAGCGTTTTGGCGCCTACGGGATAGCCCGAAAGCAGTCCGCTTATCATGGCAAAGGTCCCGTAGCCCTTTATACCGAATATTCTGTAGGTAATAGGCGACAATATTTTGGAAAGCATAAGCGGAAATGGCGTATTTTTAATGAAATTTATGCCTACCATAAAGGGAAAAAGGGCGGGTAAAGCATATTTATACCACATAACAAGCCCCTTTCCGGCAGATAACATAATATCTTCAGGAAATATTAATATAAATAGATTGAAAATTATTGCAATTATTGTTATAATAACTATATATATGTTCATTTTTATAAAATCATCCCATATGTAGTTGTTATATGATATGATTTTTATTACAGGATTATGAGGAGGTAGTATTGTGTTTGGCAAAAAAAATAAAAAGAATAATAAAAAATACAATGCTACAAGTCATCATGAGGGTCCTTACAGCTACAGCAAGGGCATGGCGCTTCCTCCTATAAGGAAAAGTACGGGAAGCAGCGTGTACACGCCTGCAAAATACGGGTCTCGCCCTCAGACAGAAAGTAGAGGAAACAAAAGCTCTCGTAAAAAAAAGAATGATATTCGCAATCAGAGTTCAAGCATATACTCAGGTTACAGCGGAATGAAAAACTTCGGCAGCTACACTCCCCCCTCTGCAAATGTAAGGATAAGAGACGGTAAGCAGTTCATAAACACAAGCAAGGGCAAAGCCAGAAGGAACAGAACGGCATTTCCCATATTTATGTTTCTTTTTATACTTTGCTTTGTGTATATTATAGGCACCTCCTATAACTTCCTTACCAAAAAGCTCGTAAATTATGATGTTCTTTCCTACGGCACAATAGATACGCCAAAGTCTGCTCAGGGCATTATAATAAGAAGCGAAAAGGTATACAATACCGATGCCTCAGGCGTAATAACATATGATGTTGCGGACAATGAGAGAGTAAAGAAGGACACGGTCGTATGCAGTATAAAGGACGAGGCAACGGTAAACCGTATGCAGGCGGCTCTCGATGATATAAATGACAGCATTATGAAGCTTCAGGCTGAAAGAGAGGATATATCCATATACTCCGATGATGTAAATAAAAGCAATGCCACCGTAAAAAATATAATAGACAGCAGCGCCATGGACTATGCCCAAATGGATATAGGCAATGTTTATGAGCTTAAGAGCAACATACAAAAGCAGTTGGACGCAAGAAATCAGCTCCTTCTTTCAGAAAGCAGCGGAGAGCTGGGAGATCTTGTTTCTCAAAAAAAGGAACAGGAAGAACTGCTCAACAGTAATATAAGCAGAATAACAGCCGAGGAAAGCGGTATAGTATCTTACTATACGGATGGCATGGAAACGGAGCTGACTCCCGAAACGATGCTTTCGCTGTCAAAGAACGCAACTACATCCTTCGCTTCTTCGGAAAACAGCTTTAAGACCAGCGTAAGAGCAGGAAGCCCCGCATTTAGGCTCGTTACCTCAAATACATGGTATGTTGCCGCCTATATAGACAGCGACTATATTTCCGACTGGGAAAAGGGCGATACCAACCATGTGATATATGCCAAGGACAACGCAGGCAAAAAACACAGTCTGCCCGTTGTCGTTCAAGAAATATCAGGCGATGTAAAGAGCAAGGAAAAATATGTGGTATTAAGCGTTACAAAGGATATATTGGACTTTATAAATGTAAGGAATATAACATTTGATATAGAAAACACGGAAATGGGCTTTAAGATACCCAATGCGGCAATAGCCGAGGAAACACTGCTTAGAATACCCACAGCCTATATTACAGACGATAAGGTATACAAGGTCACGGGAAGCGAAGAAGATCCTACGGTCACAGAAGTGTCGGTATCTGTTTCCGGCAGCGACGATCAGACTAAAATGTCATTTATCCCTGTGCAGTTAGGCGTCATAAATGTAGGCGATACCATAAAAAAACAGGGCAGCGATGAGACATTCGCAATAGCCGACGTACTCAATACAAAGGGAATATATATTGTAAATACGGGAATTGCGGAATTCAAGACAATCGATCTTACAAATTCCATAAGCAACAATACTCATACCATATTGGATCCCACCAGAAATACAAACATATATGTATATGACAGAATAATGACTGATATAAAAAATGTCCAGAAAGAGGACATGGTATACGAATAGAGGTAATTTTTATGGGTATCAAAGAAAATCTGGATATTATAAATTCCAATATCACAAGGGCTGCGGAAAAAAGCGGCAGAAAAAGAGAGGATATACTTCTCCTTGCCGTAAGCAAAACGGTGGATGTGTCCAGGATAAAGGAAGCGGTAAGTCTTGGACTTGCCGATCTGGGAGAGAACAAGCCCCAGGAAATAAACCGCAAGTACCCGGAGATAGAAAATGTCAAGTGGCATCTGATAGGTCATTTGCAGACTAACAAGGTCAAATATATTATCGATAAGGTATGTCTTGTACATTCTCTTGACAGTATAAGGCTTGCCGAGGAAATAAACAAGAGAGCGGAAAAGGAAAATATTTACATGGACGTTCTCATAGAGGTAAATATAAGCGGCGAAGAGAGTAAGCACGGTATACCGCCCGATGAGGCTGAAAGCCTTGCTCTGGAGGTAAGCAGACTGCCTCGTGTAAGAGTAAAGGGGCTTATGACTGTGGCGCCTTTTACTCAGTTCCCGGAGGAGAACAGAGCCTATTTCAAGGCTATGAAAAAATTATTTGTTGACATACAGGCAAAAAACTATGATAATATAGATATGAAGTATCTGTCGATGGGTATGACAAACGATTATATCATTGCGATAGAGGAGGGTGCCAATATAGTGCGTATAGGCACAGGCATTTTCGGAGAAAGAAATTATAATATATAAAGACAGGAGGATAAAAATGGCAGAGTGGTTTGATAAGTTAAAGAATGCAGTTATGGGAGAACCGGATGACTACGAAGACGATTACGATGATTACGATGAGTATGACGAGTATGAGCCTGAGGAAAGCAGCGGTAAGGTAAGGGATCTTATTTCTTTTAAAAACTTCAGCAGGAACAAAAGACCTGCTCAGGATAGCTCTTATTCTCCATTCAGAAGTCAGTCCCCGGCGGTAAGGGGCTATGGCGGAAACGTAGTAAGGATAAATACCAATGTCAATATGCAGGTGGTAGTTTCTCAGCCCACTACTCTTGAGGAAGCAAGCGCAGCCTGTGAGGATCTTAAGGACAGGAAAATAGTGCTTGTCAATCTTGAGGGCTTAGGCAAGGATGAGGCTCAGAGGATAACCGACTTTTTCAGCGGCGCCTGCTATGCTTTGGAAGGTTCTATACAGCCTGTTTCCAACAGGATATTTATAATAGGACCCGAATATGTGAACATTACAGGTCAGTTTAAGGAAGAGCTTGCCGCAAGCGGTATCAAGCTCCCCAATTCTTCGATCTGGAATAAATAATGCGGCGCATTTGAAAACAGTGTTTTTAAACATTCCTTTCGGCGTAAACAAAATTATATTTTAAACGGGAGAGCTTTATATATGGAACAAATAGGATTAATACTTATTATAGCCTTGGGTATATTTTACGATGTGCTTTCTTTTGCAATACTTATAAGGTGTATATTGTCATGGTTCCCTATAAGTCGGAACAATATTATCATAAGGATCATAGACGCCTTGACGGAGCCTATACTGGGACCTGTCAGACGACTGATACAGCGTTCCCCTTTGGGCGGCGGAATGATGATAGACTTCTCGCCTGTTATTGCATATATCCTGTTGTATTTTGTATTCTCACTGCTTAGGCAGGCAATATATGCCATATTTTTATGATAACAAGACAAGAGCTTATAAGATCGGCTGCCGATGATGAGGAAAGGCTCCTTATTTCAAAGGCAGTGGACAGGGCAAATACGGCTATAAAGACATTTACGCCTGAGTTTACGGCGTTTATGGATCCCTATAAGGCTCACAGTATATCGGATCTTTTTAAATACGAGAAAGAGGTGTGCTCTGTGGTCTACGGCGGCTATGAGTATTCCGAAAGAGTTAAGATAGGCTTTTTCCCCGAATATACCGAGCCGAACAACAGCCTTTTTCCCATAAGCGCTGTGAATATTTACTATAACAGCAGCTTTTCAAGGACACTTACTCACAGAGATTTTTTAGGCTCTGTGCTGGGGCTTGGGCTTACAAGGGACAAGATAGGGGATATAATTACAGAGGAAGGCAAGGCAATATTATTTGCGGACAGTGATATAGCAGAATATATAGCTGCAGGTCTTGAGAGAGTAGGGCATACAAAGGTCAAAGCGGAAATTGCCAAGGAGCTTGTCATAAAGCCGAAGGAAACCGCACAAAGGCGGCTTACGGTGCCAAGTCTCAGACTTGACGCAGTATTGAGCAGTGCCTTTAATATATCAAGAGGAAAGACAGCCGAGCTGATAAAAGGCGAAAAGGCTTTTATAAATTGGAAAAAAGATACGTCGGTCTCCAAAGCCGTGACCGAAGGCGATGTCATAACATTGAGAGGTTATGGCAGAGTAAAGCTTACCGAGGTCATCGGAACGACAAAAAAAGACAGGATTTTACTTAAGCTTATTATCTATAAGTAAGAATAAAATGAAATTTGGGAGGTAATAATTATGTTGACACCCGTTGATATCGAGACTGTGGAATTTAAGAAGGCGGCATTTGGCTATTCCCGTGAGGACGTGGATACATTCCTTGATAAGGTAATTGTGGAATTTGAAAAGCTTTATAAGGACAACGCCAAGCTTCAGGACAAGATAAGCGCTATGGAAGAGGCTCTCAAGTACTATAAGGGACTTGAGGACACTATTAAGGCTTCCATAGTAAATGCAGAAAAAAATGCAGAGGAATCCAAAAAGAATGCAAGCATTTCGGCTCAGCAGATAATAAATGCGGCAGAGCAGCAGGCACAGAAGGTATTGCAGGATGCCAATACTCAGCTTTCTGTTTTAAAATCTCAGATAGTAAGCACTAAAGCAGAGTATGCCAGAATAAAGGGTACCCTCAGAAGCCTCCTTGAGAACCAGATACAGGTGCTTGAGGCAAATGAGGCGGAGTTTGTTCAAAATGAGGCGGCAGCTACTATAGAGGCTAAGGACAAAGAGGAAGAATAACATGAAAGTATTAGGAGTGGATACAGGGACAAAGCAATATCCCATATACATAGACGACAGCTTTTCTTCTCTTGCAAATGCCTTTGAAAAGGCAGGACTTAAGGGGAGGAAAATGTGTATCGTCACAGACAGCAATGTTGCTTTGCTTTATGCAGATAAGGTAAAGGAGCTTCTGGAAGGTATATGCTCCCACATAAGCGTGTGTATATTCCCCGCAGGAGAAAACAGCAAGAATCTGGACACTATTTCCGATTTCTACAAATTCTTTGCGGAAGCTCACTTGGACAGAAGGTCTGTGCTTATTGCTTTAGGCGGCGGTGTAGCGGGAGATATGTGCGGCTTTGGAGCCGCTACATATATGAGAGGGATCCCCTTTGTGCAGATACCCACAACGCTTCTTTCTCAGGTAGACAGCAGCGTAGGCGGAAAAACAGGCGTTGACTTTATGGGCAATAAAAATATGGTAGGCGCCTTCTATCAGCCGGAGTTTGTGTATATCAACACGGATACTCTCAACACTCTGCCCTACAAGGAAGTGGCAGCAGGTCTTGCAGAGTCTGTAAAGCATGGCTATATACAGGATACGGACTATCTTAAATTTTTTATGGAAAATAAGGAGAGCATAAAGGCTTTGGATCCCGAAGCCATAGCTCAGGTAGTATACGGCTCCTGTAGGATAAAGTCCTATGTGGTAAGCAAGGACGAAAAGGAATCGGGCTTAAGAGAAATACTTAACTTCGGTCATACCTTCGGTCACGCTGTGGAAACTCTTTCCGATTTCAATATGCTCCATGGAGAGTGCGTTGCGGTAGGTATGCTTGCAGCCCTCTATCTTTCAATGAAAAGAGGAGCCGTTGCACGGAAGGACATTGACGAGGCAAGGGAACTTTTGGAGTACTTTGAACTGCCTGTTTGTATAGAAGGCTTTGACGCAGACAGTATTTATGCCCGGATGTTCAATGACAAAAAGACAAAAAATGGCGTTATAAATATTACCGCTCTGAGAAGGATAGGCGATGCCTAT
Source organism: uncultured Clostridia bacterium (assembly GCA_947624015.1). Classification (GTDB taxonomy): domain Bacteria; phylum Bacillota; class Clostridia; order Lachnospirales; family CAG-274; genus CANPXH01. The sequence goes on along the minus strand of CANQIA010000006.1, from coordinate 43,909 downwards.
ACCGAAAAGGGCTGTAGCGAGAAGGAAATAAAAGACGCAATTAAATATATAACAAAATAAGAGGTTGAAAAATGTATATTTTACCTTTGATTTTACCGGCAGTGCTTATATTGACAGATCAGATCATAAAGTATTTTACCGTTACGAAACTTATGCCTGTGGGCAATATAGATATTATAGATAATTTTTTCAGCCTTACCTATGTAGAAAATAAAGGAGCTGCCTTTGGCTTCCTTCAGGGGGCTAAGTGGCTCTTTATTATTGTAACAATAGGTATCTGCGCCCTTTGTATAGTGTATTATGTCAAACTGAAAAAAGAAAACAAAAGCAGGCTTATACGCATTGCCCTTTTATTGATATGTTCCGGGGCAGTGGGAAATTTTATAGACAGAGTGTTCAGAGGCTATGTTGTGGATATGCTGAATTTTTATATTTTCGGCTTTAACTATCCCGTATTCAACTTTGCCGACATATGTGTATGCATAGGCGCTTTCTTGCTCGTATTGGGCGCTTTTCTTTCCGACAGGGAGGGATAATAATGGATATATACACAGTTGAAGATCGGGATGTAAACAGAAGGATAGATCTGTTCCTCAATGACGAAATAGAGGATATTTCCCGTTCCGCTTTGCATAAGCTTATAGAAAAGGGCAATATAAAAGTAAAGGGCAAAAATGTGAACAAAAATTATAAGCTGAGGGCAGGCGATACGATAGAGGTACAAATACCTCAGCCCGAGACCGTTGAAATTGCAGCCGAGGATATCCCCCTTGATATACTTTATGAGGATAATGATATTATAGTTGTGAACAAGCCCCAGAATATGGTGGTTCATCCTGCGCCGGGACACTGTAACGGCACACTTGTAAATGCTCTTATGTACCATTGCGGCAAAAATCTCTCGGGTATAAACGGCGAACTCAGACCTGGCATAGTCCATAGGATAGACAAGGATACAAGCGGTGTGCTTGTGGCTGCCAAGTCGGATACAGCCCACAGAGGCTTAAGCGCACAGTTGGCAGAGCATTCCATGAAAAGGATATATAATGCCCTGGTGTACAACGGCTTTGACAGCGACGAGGGTACTATCTCCACAAATATAGGCAGAAGCCCCAACGACAGAAAGAAAATGGCTGTTGTAAAGGACGGAAGAAACGCCGTTACTCATTACAGGGTACTTGAAAGGCTGGGCAAGTTCACACTGGTGGAGTTGCGCCTTGAAACAGGCAGAACTCATCAGATAAGGGTCCATATGAGCCATATAGGTCATCCTCTTTTAGGCGACAGCGTATATGGTCCCAAAAAGCAGCTATTCAATACAGAGGGACAGATCCTCCATGCAAAGGTACTGGGCTTTATACACCCTGTGACAGGTAAATACATGGAGTTTGAAACGGAGCTGCCCGATTATTTTGTAAAAATATTGGAGCATTTAAGACAGTAAGGCGATAATATGGCAAGATCAAAGGATATATATGATATGCAGAGATTCAACGACCCCTGTGATGATACCCGCACTCAGACCCAGATAATATGGGAAGAGGGTATTCATAAGAGGGGTTCTTTGCGTTATAAATGGGATAAGGATTTCGGCAAAATGGATTTTTATAAATTCGGCAGAAAGCTGACCTCATTTTTTATGATAGTACTTTTTTGGACATCATTTACCGTTACGGTGCATAATACCACGCTGCGTGCCGTATTACAAGCAGGGACTTTTACTGTGGTAAATGCTGTAAGCATATGGTTTTACAGACTTACACAAGACAAAAGGTATACAAAGCTGAATATTGCCTATATCCTGCTCTGTATACCCTTTGCGCTTGTGTTTTACAGATCCCTTGATCTGATATTTTATTATCTGGGCTTCAATATTTATATGAGCCTTTATTTTTTCTGCTATTATATGAACAGAGTGCCTGCCCTTATGATACGCTTTCTCCTGTCGTTTACAGCCATTTACAGACTGAGAGGGAGCATAAGCAAAAATCCCTTTGATATTGTTAATACAGCCTTGGCTGTCATTACCGTATTGGCAGGTCCACTATACAATATTATAGGTTCGGACAGCATATCCCTTTATTACGGCGGATTTATATTCGCCATGGCAGCGGTGGTCGCCGCAATGCTTCTCTATATAAAGACAAGGGATAAGTATGCCAGGAATGTAATACTGTTTTTTGCCTTTATCTCCGCAATGGAAATAGTGGGCAGCTATGCGGAAATTACGGGAACCATGGCAGAGTATGCGGCTGACGGGATATGGCAGTAAATATTACTTTTCCCCGGCAAATTCCGCAAACTCCTTAAGCTTACTGCAAAGAGCGGTGTATCTGCTTATTTCTTTGTTGTTGTCCACCATTCTGAATATTATTTCAGGGGATCCGGCTATCACTGCCAGCTCCCTTGCCCTCGTAAGCCCCGTATACAGCAAATTTCTGCTCATGAGCATATCGGGACCGCTTAAAAGGGGCATTACCACAGCCTTGTACTCGCTTCCCTGACTTTTGTGAATGGTAACGGCATAGCTCAGCTCCACCTCGTCCATTTGAGAAAATTCATAATGAACTACCTTGTTTTCATCAAACACCACTTCTATATATTCATTCATATTGTCTATATATGTTATTATTCCCTCATCGCCGTTGAATATGCCTACGCCGTCTGTAATATCCCCGTTTTTTTCTATTATTTTCCATTGTATATTGTAGTTGTTCTTTATCTGCATTACCTTGTCCCCTTCACGGAAAACGGTTTTCCTAAGCTCAATTTCACGCTTGCTCCTAGAAGGAGGGTTAAGGGTGTCCTGCAATAGGGTATTCAGATTAACAACGCCGAGAGGAGATTTTCTCATAGGCGTAAGCACCTGTATATCTTGTGGCTGGCATTTAAGATACTTAGGCAGCCGTACCGAAACGAGACTGACTATAAGAGAGAGAAGCTCGGCTGTGTTATAGCGTTTCATAAAGAAAAAATCCTTGTTCTTCTCTTTAAGGTCGGGATATTCGCCTCTGTTTATTTTGTGGGCGTTTGTGACTATGGCGCTTTCCTGCGCCTGTCTGAATATCTCCGTAAGCCTTGCCACCTTTATCACTCCGGAGCTTATAATATCCTTAAGCACATTACCGGGACCCACAGAGGGTAGCTGATTGCTGTCGCCTGCAAGTATAAGCCTTGTGCCGAGAGGTATTGCCTTAAGAAGAGAGTGCATAAGCGTTATATCTACCATAGAGCTTTCGTCTATTATTATCACATCGGCTTCAAGAGGATCGTCTTCATTTTTCTCGAAGGTCTGATTTTTAGAGTCCTCGTCAAGGAAATTTATGCCCAGGAGCCTGTGTATGGTCTGAGCCTTATGCCCCGTAGCCTCTTCCATTCTCTTGGCGGCACGTCCCGTAGGAGCGGCAAGCTCTATTTCAAGTCCTTCTGCTTGGCATAGCTTTATAATGGCGTTTATTATAGTGGTCTTGCCTGTGCCGGGACCTCCCGTTATAACCAGTACGCCGTTTTCCATAGCCTGCTTTATGGCCTCCCGCTGCTGGGGAACAAATGTTATCCCCTCTGCGCTTTCCAGAGCGTCTATTTCCCGATCGTAGTCGTATATGCCCTCTGCATCCGTATCGCTGAGCTCATAAAGCTTTCTGGCGGTATAGCTTTCCGCATAGAAGAAGAAATTCAGATATACATTTGTGCCTTCCGCTCTTCTGTCCATCCAGATATAGTTTTCTATATGCATGGCTGTCATTTCGTTGTCTATTATCTGAGGGGCTATGCTCAGAAGCTCCGCCGCATTTTCTATAAGCTCATCGTAGGGCAGAAATACATGACCGTTGCCTGCCGCCTGATTCAGTACATACTTTACACCGGCTCTTATCCTAAAGGGAGAATCCTTGGCTATTCCTACATTGGCGGCAATGCTGTCCGCTATTCTGAAGCCTATACCGAATATATCCTCTGCAAGGGCATAAGGATTCTTTGTAACGATGTCTATGGTCCTTTCCTTATACCTTTTGTATATTTTAAGAGCGTATGTGGGGGAAATGCCATATTGCCCCAGAAAGAGCATGGCACGTCTTTCCTCTGCCTTTTCCTTGTAAAGCTCGCCTATGGTCATTGCCTTTTCTTTGCTTATGCCCTTTATTTCGGCAAGTCTTTCAGGCTCAAAGTCCATTATATCAAGAGTTCTTTTGCCAAAGCGTTCTATTATCTTTTTGGCTATTTTGGGACCTATGCCTTTTATTACTCCGCTTGCAAGATACAGCTCTATGGCTCTTTCGGTCTTGGGCATAGTCTTTTCAAATATCTCTATGTTGATCTGCTCCCCATAGAAATGATGATTGACCACGCTTCCCGTTATCTTTACGCTTTCTCCCGGATTGACAGCGGGAATATAGCCTACGCAGGTTATTTCTCCTTGGTCATTTTCATTATCTGTAATTGTAAATACGGCATATCCGTTATCGGGATTGTAGAATGTGACTTTTTCCACAGTTCCTTCCACTGTCAATGTCTTCATATGCTTCACCTTTGCCTTGGATATACGAGTTTATATCACTTTACAATAAAATAGGAGGTATATCTTGGATATATCTCCTATTTTATCATTATTTATTTGTTTTGTAAACTTAATTATATTTAACGATAGCGCCCTTGGGACATTCGCTTACACATTTGCCGCATTCTACACACTTGCTGTAATCTATCTTGGCAAGCTTAGCGGGAGGAGTGGTCTTTGCAGCGATCATTTCTATTGCCTCAACAGGGCAAGCTCTTGAGCATTTGCCACAGCCTATACAAGCCGTATCGCATGCCTTCATAGCGGCAGCGGCAGGATCGAGAGAATTACAGGTAACTCTTACCTTCTTAGCGTATGGCACAAGCTCTATGAGCTTTTTGGGACAAGCCTTTATACAAGCGCCGCAGGCAACACATTTTTCCTTGTCTACCACTGCTATTCCGTCTACGATATGTATCGCATCGAAAGCGCAGGCAGCAACACAGTTGCCGTCGCCTAAGCAGCCGTAATTACAGGTCTTGCGACCGCCGTTTACAGTTGCCTCAAAGGCGCAGTTATCGGAGCCGTAGTACTCAAATTTAGTCTTAGCCTTATTGCAGTCTCCCTGACATTTAACAAATGCCGTCATTTTTTCGGAAGAACCTGCCTCTACTCCCATAACGGCGGCTACCTTTTCCGATACGGCAGCTCCGCCTACGGGACAAGCGTTGACGGGAGCGTCGCCTTTGGCAATAGCCTCGGCAAGAGCGTCGCAGCCTGCAAAGCCGCAGCCGCCGCAGTTAGCGCCGGGAAGACATTCTCTTACAAGAGGTACCTTGGGATCCTGCTCCACCTTAAATATAATTGATGCAAAGCCAAGCACTGCACCGAATACGACACCCATACAGCCTAAAACAAGTACGGGAAATAAAATTGCATTGATATCCATAATTTTAAACCCTCCTTATCAAAGCATGCCTGAGAAGCCTAAAAAGGCAATAGACATAAGACCTGCGGTTATGAGTGTTATGGGGAAGCCTTGGAACGGCTTTGGGATAGGACACTTTTCGAGCCTTTCTCTTACGCCTGCAAAGAGGATGATAGCAAGAGCAAAGCCTACGGCAGCGCCTACACCGTTCACAAGTGACTTTATAAAGCCAAAGTTACTTTCCATATTTGTTACCGTAACGCCAAGTACGGCGCAGTTGGTGGTAATAAGCGGAAGATATACGCCCAGCGCCTGATAGAGAGAGGGCGAACTCTTCTTTATAAACATTTCAACAAACTGTACAAGAGAAGCGATTATAAGTATAAATGCAATGTTGTACAGATATGCAAGATCCATTGGGACAAGCACAAAGTTATATACCAGCCATGTAGCGGCAGATGCAAGAGCTATAACGAATATTACCGCAACGCCCATGCCCGCTGCCGTTTCGACCTTCTTGGACACGCCGAGGAAAGGACAGATACCCAAGAATTTACTGAAAATAAAGTTATTGACAAATATAGCTGCCATTAAAGTTACAAATAAATCCATTATCTATCCACCTCCTACTTTCTGTTTCTTACAAGGTTAACCAATACCATGAGGAAGGCAAGAGTAATGAATGCTCCCGGAGGAAGTATCATAAGTAAAGTCTTGCACATTTCAGGAAGTATAGCTATACCGAATATGCTGCCGTTGCCTAAGAATTCTCTTACTGCGCCAAGGACCGTAAGTGCAAGCGTAAAGCCAAGACCCATGCCTACACCGTCGAAGAGAGAAGCCACAGGACCGTTCTTGCCTGCATAAGCTTCCGCTCTTGCAAGTATAAGACAGTTAACAACTATAAGAGGGATATATACGCCGAGGGCTGCGTCAAGCGCAGGGACAAAGCCCTTTAATACCATCTGTACTATTGTAACGAAAGATGCGATAACAACGATATAACAGGGTATTCTTACGCTGTCGGGTATTATCTTTCTTATTAAGGAAATAACAAAGTTAGAGCATATAAGAACGGCTGTTGTGGAAAGTCCCATGCCTACGCCGTTTACAGCAGATGAAGTTACGGCAAGTGTGGGACACATACCTATAACCTGTACAAAGGTCGGGTTTTCATCAATAATACCGTTTTTGATGATCTTAACAGGATTCATTAATCAGCCCCTCCTTCCAGAAAATTCTCACTTACATATTCAATAGCTCTTGTAGCAGAGTTGGAAACGGCTCTTGAAGTGATCGTAGCGCCTGTAAGCGCCTCTACCTGACCGCCGTCCTTTTTAACTGCTATATCGCCGCTCATACCTGCAAACTGACCGTAAAAGCTTTCGTTTGCAGCATTTGCGCCTAAGCCGGGGGTCTCGTTGGAGCAGTTCACTACGGAAAGACCCGTAAGAACGCCTTCCTCGTCAACACCAAACATAAGCTGGAGACCTGCGCTGAAGCCCTTGGCTGTAACAGCTACGGCATAGCCCATAGGCTTGCCGCTCTGGTCAAGAGCGGGAGTTATTGAAGTAATATCTATATTTTCATGCTCCTCGGGAGCGTCGTCTTCTATTGCCTCCGATTCGCCGAACTCAGCCGCATCGGCAAGCACGGCCTTCATGCTCTCTGCCTGAGCAGCCGCTTCCTGATCGGCAATGGGACCTGAAGTAATGGCGTTTACATAGCCCAGAAGTCCTGCGGCTATAAGACATATTATAAGTAAAATTGCTGCCGGTCTGACTATATTTGACATACTACTTCACCTCCTTAGCTTTAACCTTCGGATAGCCAAAGGTTCTCGGAGCGGTGTATCTGTCAATAAGAGGAACGCAAAGGTTCATAAGAAGTATTGAATATGATACACCTTCGGGATAACCGCCGAATACTCTTATAAGAGTTGTTATAAATCCACAGCCGAAGCCCATTATGAGCTGACCCTTGGGAGTTACGGGAGAGGAAGCGTAGTCGGTAGCCATAAAGAAGGCGCCCAGCATAAGTCCGCCGTAGAAAAGCTCCTGCACGGGAAGTCTGCTTGCGGCAGCAGAGACTCCTGCGAATTTAAGTATAGTGGTAAATATGAATACCGTTGCAATATATACAACAGGTATCCTCCAAGAGATCACTTTTCTTATTATAAGGTAAATACCGCCTATAATAAGAGCTATGGCGCAGGTCTCGCCTATGGTGCCGCCTGTGTTGCCTATAAGTCCCTGTATAAGCGTTGCGCCTGCGCTGCCTGTCTGCTTTATGGAAGCAAGAGGAGTTGCATATGTAGCTGCGTCTACTCCCACCTTAGCCAAAAAGCCCGTTGGACCGAAGGCAGAGCCGCTCATAAGCGTAGGGTATGAAGCAAGCAGGAATGCACGACCTGCAAGAGCCGGGTTTATAAAGTTCTGACCAAGACCGCCAAAGAGCTGCTTAGCTATTATTATTGCAAAGAAGGAGCCTACGACAGGCATCACAAATATTGCAATGGGATGAGTCTCAAAGCTCAATGCCGGCAGGTTCATAGCCAAGAGAAGACCTGTTACAACAGCGGACAGATCCTTTATCGTATTTGGCTTCTTAGCTATTTTGTTGTATATGGATTCGGCTACTATTGCTGCCAATATGCACATGGCGATCTCTATGGCAGCCGTAACGCCAAAGAATATAATGCCCATTACCGCAGCGGGTATAAGACCTATTATCACATCTCTCATTACGCTTGAAATGGTTTCCTTAGAGCGGATATGGGGAGATGATGATACCATTAAATTACTGTTCATTTCTTCGCCCTCCTTTATTTCTTTCTCTTAGAAGCCATAACTTCGCCTCTGTAAGCTATTATCGTCTGCGCAAGGTGTCTTTTGGCAGGACATACGAATGAGCATGAGCCGCACATGATACAGTCTAAGCCGTGGTGCGCTTCAAATGCCGCCATATCCGATGAAAGTGCGTCCTGATTAAGGTTAAGGGGCATAAGTCCCATAGGACAGGCGCTTACACACTTGCCGCATCTTATACAGTTGCTTTCCGGAGGAAGGGTAGCCGCCTCTTTTGTAAGACAAAGGAGAGCAGATGAAGTCTTTATAAAGGGAACGTCTGTGGAGTATATAGCCTTGCCCATCATGGGACCGCCTGCTATTATCTTGCCGGGCTCTTCCTTGAAGCCGCCTACAGCCTTTATAAAGTCGTTCATATTCATACCTATCCTTACCTGATAGTTGCCGGGATTGTTGACAGCGTCGCCTGTAAAGGTAACTATTCTTCTCATAAGAGGTCTGTCTTTGCATACGGCTCGCTCTACAGCCAGCACGGTATCCACATTGTCCACTATACAGCCTGCAGATGCGGGAAGCTTGCCTGAGCCTACCTCCCTGCCCGTTACGGCATATATAAGCTGCTTCTCGGAACCCTGTGGGTACTTTGTAAGAAGAGCGACCACTGAGATGTTGTCATATCCCTTTACCGCATTGACCATAGCGTCAATAGCGTTTTGCTTATTGTTCTCAATAGCAATATAGCCGTGAGCGCCGGGGTGGAGCTTGAGCATAATGGCAAGACCCTGTACGAGTCTGTCTGTCTTTTCAAGCATGACCCTGTGGTCTGTTGTAAGATAAGGCTCACATTCGGCTGCATTTACTATTATGGAATCGATTTTGTCCGTAGGAGGAGGATTAAGCTTAATGTGTGTCGGGAAGCCTGCTCCGCCTAAGCCTACAATACCTGCGTTCTTGATCTTGTCCAATATCTGCTCTCTTGTAAAGGATTCAAATGCAGTATCCTTTCCCAGAGAGGGGTCTTCTTCAAAAAGACCGTCGTTTTCAATGATGATTGACTGTACCATAGTACCGCCGGGAGTAAGCATGGGCTTAATGTCCTTTACGGTACCCGATACGGATGAGTGGATAGGCGAGCACATAAATGCCTCTGCCTCGGCAATTTTCTGACCGAGAAGAACTCTGTCGCCCTTTGCCACGATAGGGCTTGCCGGAGCGCCTATATGCTGGCTCATGGGAAAGACCATAAGAGCGCCTGTTTCGGGCATTATGATCTCAATAGGCTTATCTTCGGTATACTCTTTGCCTTCAGGCGGATGAATGCCACCTATTTTAAAGGTTTTAAGATTCATATCTATTTTCCTCCTTACTTAAGGATATTTAGTCTGATATTGCGCCTGCCTGCCGATCAGACTGTCCTTAGATTTTACCTTAAATATAATAATACAATATTTTACATAAAAATACAAGAGTATAACGCATATTTTTTGTGTTAAATATATAACAAATTTAAGGCGCTCTTGTATAATCTTACTATCTTTGTCGCTATAAGGAACATATTTCTGATTAATATTTGTATTCTTTATAACTTATGCTTGTATTTACAATAAAAGTATACTAAAATGAGAGATATATCTAAGGAAAGGAGTGCTTCATATGAAGGTGGCAAGCTTTGCGATAGACCATGACAGACTGGAAAGAGGGATATATGTATCCCGTAAGGATAAGGTAGGCGGCGAGACGGTGACCACATTTGACATAAGGATCAAAAAGCCAAATAGGGAGCCGTGTATGGATACGGCTGCGATACACACTCTTGAGCATCTTATGGCTGTCTATCTGAGAGGAAACGAAGAGTGGGCGGAAAAAACCGTGTATGTAGGTCCCATGGGCTGCAGAACGGGTATGTACATTATATTTAAGGGAGATCTTTATCCCGAGGATATAGCAGGGGTAATGAAGGACACATTCAAATACATTATGGACTTTAAGGGAGATATACCTGCCGCTACATCAAAGGAATGCGGAAATTATCTGGATCACAATTTGGAATACGCCAAATGGGAGTGCGCCAAATTCTATAATGAGATACTTACGGATCTAAAGAAAGAAAACATGAACTATCCTGAGTAAAAGTACTTGAAAAGCAAAGATTTTAGAGTTATAATAAGATATTATTCATTTTGTTGTAAATTGTAAAAACAGGGGCGATATTATGAGTGAGACCGATTATAATGATCAAGTGGAAAATTTATATAATGAATTGATAGAGGAGATTAAAAAATATCACCCTTCAAAGGATCTGTCCATGGTGGAAAGGGCATATAAGCTTGCCTGCGATGCCCATGGGGATCAGAAAAGAAAGTCGGGAGAGCCTTATATAATACATCCTCTTTCTGTTGCCAAAATTCTCGCTGAGCTGGAGCTGGATCTTGAAAGTATAGTTGCGGGACTTTTGCACGATGTTGTGGAGGATACCAAATATACTCTTGACGACATTGCCATGATGTTCAACGATGATGTGGCTCAGCTCGTAGACGGCGTTACAAAGCTGGAAAAATTTGCCTATTCTTCAAAGGAAGAATTTCAGGCTGAGAATTTCAGAAAAATGTTCCTTTCTATGGCAAAGGATATAAGGGTAATACTTATAAAGGTAGCCGACAGGCTCCATAACATGAGGACGCTTAAATACCACAGACCCGAAAAGCAAAAGGAAATAGCCCAGGAAACCCTGGACATATATGCTCCTCTTGCCGATAGGCTGGGTATATCCAAAATAAAAACGGAGCTGGAGGATCTTTGTCTGAGATATCTTGAACCCGAAGCCTATTACGATCTTGTGGACAAGATACACAGAAAGCAGAACGAGAGAGAAGAATATGTCAGCAGGATAGTTCGGGAAATAAAGGAAAAATGCGAGGCGGCAGGTATAAAATGCAGCGTAAGCGGCAGACCCAAGCACTTTTTCAGCATATATAAAAAAATGCATACCAAGAACAAGACGCTGGATCAGATATTCGATCTTTTTGCCGTAAGAGTTCTTGTGGAAAGCGTAAAGGACTGCTATGGCGTATTGGGCGTTGTGCATGAGGCATATACTCCCATGCCAAACCGTTTCAAGGATTACATAGCTATGCCAAAGGCAAATATGTATCAGTCCCTTCACAATACGCTCATAGGTCCCGACGGACTTATATTTGAAATACAGATAAGAACATATGAAATGCACAAAACTGCCGAGTACGGCATTGCCGCTCACTGGAAGTATAAAAAGGGCATTACCGAAGGCGTTGAGGACAGCTCCGAGGATGCAAAGCTTTCATGGCTCAGGCAGATACTGGAATGGCAGAGGGATATGTCCGATAATCATGAGTTTATGGACACCATAAAGACAGATCTGGATGCCTTTAGCGAGAACGTATTTTGTTTCAGCCCAAGAGGCGAGGTAATATCCCTTACAGAAGGCTCCACTCCCGTAGACTTTGCCTATGCAATACACTCTGCCGTAGGCAATACCATGGTAGGAGCAAGAGTAAACAACAGAATAGTAAATTTCGACTATGTACTTAAAAACGGCGACAGAGTTGAAATAGTAACATCACAGAATACAAAAGGACCCAGCCGTGACTGGCTTAAGTTTGTAAAGACAAGCCAAGCAAAGTCCAAGATAAATCAGTGGTACAAGAAATTAAATAAGGAAGAGAACATAGTAAGAGGCAGGGAGCTTCTTGAAAGAGAGGCTAAGCGAAAGAACTATAACCTTGCCGATATACTTACTCCAAAGGCTATGGAAGCCGTGCTTGAACGATACAGCTTCAGAGACTGGGACTCCATATGCGCCGCCGTAGGTCACGGAGGACTTAAGGAAGGTCAGATAATAAACAAGCTCTATGATATATACGAAGCCGAGCAGAAAAAGAAAAAGACGGCTCAGGAAATACTCAGAGAGCAGGAGGAGACCATAAAGGCTCATTTGGAAAGCTCCCAGACAGAACAGCCCAACAGGAAAAAGAGCAAAAGCGGTATATATGTACACGGCATAGGAGATATAGAGGTAAGGTTTTCAAAATGCTGCTCTCCCGTACCCGGCGATGAGATAGTGGGCTTTGTTACAAGAGGCAGAGGCGTATCCATACACAGAACGGACTGTATCAATATAATAAATCTGAGTGAGGAGGAAAGAAGCAGGCTCCTGGAGGCTGAATGGACAGTTGACAGGACAACGTCAGGCTCTTATTCCGTAGATATCAGAATATTTGCAATAGACAGAGACAGTCTTACATTTGATATACTTAAGATAGTTATCGACGAAAACCTTTCTGTCAATAATATAAATGCAAGACCCGTTAAGAACGGAAAGGCAGTGGTGGATCTGAGCCTTAAGATAAGCAATGTGGAACAGCTTGAGATATTCTGCAAGAAGGTAATGAATGTAGGCGGCGTAGAAAGTATAGAAAGAGTGAATGCCTGATGCGTGTGGTATTACAAAGGGTAAAAAGTGCAAAGGTGACCGTAGAGGGCAAAGTCGTAGGCAGTATCGGAAGGGGCATACTGGCTCTTGTGGGCATAAACAAGGGCGACAACGAAGAGACCTTTAAATGGATGCTCAATAAGCTTGTGAACATAAGAATATTTGAGGATGAAAATGATAAGATGAATCTGTCCATATCCGATCTGGGTCACGGCTTACTTTTAGTGCCAAATTTTACAGTGTATGCCGACGCCCGTAAGGGAAACAGACCTTCCTTTGCCATGGGCGCCGCTCCCGATGAGGCAAGGGAGAGTTTCAATAGATTTACCGAATATGCCAAAGCCAATTTCAAAAATGTGCAGACAGGTATTTTTCAGGCATATATGCAGGTGGAGCTTGTAAACGACGGACCCATAACGATACTTCTGGACAGCGATAAGCTGTTCTGATAAAGGGCGACCCTTTGGACTTGAGGGGTATGACCTTATTAATATAAAAAACAGGAGAAGGCATATGAGATTAAAGCAATTTGTATCTCCCGATATGGGAGAAAACTGTTATTTTGTTATAGATGAAAATACGAATGATGCCATAATAATAGATCCCGGCGCCCGGGCTGAAAAGCTGTGCGACGTTATAGACAGGGAAAAGCTTAAAATAAATGCCATTTGTCTTACCCATTGTCATTTTGACCATGCGGGAGCGGTAAATGATATAAAAAAGCATACAAACGCTCCCGTGCTTATATGCAAAGGGGAAGAGGAGGTGGCAAACAGCACATCCTATAATCTTTCGGCTATGTTCGGAAGACCCTTTACGATTGGCTACGACAGAGTGCTTGACGAAGGGGATAAATTTTGCTTCGGTTCCCTTGAATTTCGCACGATCCTTACACCGGGGCATACTACCGGCGGCGGCTGTTTTTACTTTGAAAAGGAAGGGGTACTTTTTTCGGGAGATACGCTTTTTTGCATGAGCGTTGGCAGAACGGACTTCCCCGGAGGAAGTATGGAGCAGCTTGTTGACAGCATAAGGAACAAGCTTTTTGTACTGCCCGATACTACAAAGGTGTACAGCGGTCACGGTAATGAGACCACCATAGGCTTTGAAAAGGAGAACAACAGCTTTATATACTAGGAGAAGCTATGTATTATATAATAAAGGGACATAATTTCGTTGACGAAACTGTGTCCGTACTTATGATATTCTATCCCAACGACAAATATATACAGACAGAGAGCGTTGCCGAGGACACTACGCTTGTAAGCGTATTTGACGGCAAAAGCGCCAAGGCTCAGCTTTATACCGAGGGCGAGCTGAAGGCGGAGGCTATTGAAACGGCTGAAAACACCGACCGTGGAGAAATAAAGAGAGTTATCGGCTTGTCCATAGCAAGGGCGGTAAACTCCATCAAGAATATTTCTCTTCCTTGGGGCATACTTACGGGAGTAAGACCCGCAAAGCTCATAAACCAAGGGCTTGACCAAGGCAGGAGTATAGATGAAATATCCCAAGCCCTCCATGATAAATATCTTGTGAGTCGTGAAAAGCTGGAGCTTATGACTGAGGTGGCGGCAGAGGAAAGGAGTATAGTTGAGGCGGGAAAGGGCAAAATTGGCTTGTATATAGGCATACCCTTTTGTCCTACAAGATGTCTTTACTGCTCCTTTACATCCTATCCCCTTAAGAAGTATTCCTCTAAGGTGGACAGCTATATCGACTGCCTTATAAAGGAAATGAAGTTTACAAAACAGTTTACCGACAAAAGAGAGATAGAGAGCATATATATAGGAGGCGGCACGCCTACTTCACTTAGCGAGGCTCAGCTTGACAGACTTTTAAGCGCTGTGGAGGAAAACTTCGCTATACCCGAGGAGTATACCGTAGAGGCAGGCAGACCCGATACCCTTAACCGTGAAAAGCTGAGAATACTTAAGGCGCATAATGCCACCAGAATTTCAATAAATCCTCAGACCCTTAACCGCAAGACCCTTGAACTCATAGGCAGAGAGCATACTGCGGCTATGTTTATAAATGCCTTTGAAATGGCAAGGGAGGAAGGACACGACCATATAAATACCGATATAATACTGGGGCTTCCCGGAGAAGGCGAAAAAGAGGTAATAAACACAATGGAGGGTCTTGAAAGGCTTTCGCCCGAAAGCATTACGGTACATACCCTTGCGGTAAAGAGGGCGTCAAGGCTTCGTGAGACCCTTGAAAAATATTCAATGCCCGACGCCGAAGCAATGGAAAAGCATATTGCCATAGCAAGGCATTATACGGAAAAAATGGGCATGCGCCCTTACTATATGTACAGACAGAAAAATATGGTAGGCAATTTTGAAAATGTAGGCTACTGCAAGAAAAATTGCCAATGTATATACAATGTGCAGATAATGGAGGAAAAGCAGAGCATAATAGCTCTTGGAGCGGGAGCCTCCACAAAGACGGTAGACCCTGCTACCGACCGCATAGAGAGAATATTCAATGTAAAAAGCGTTGAGGACTATATAACGAGAATAGACGAAATGCTGGAGAGAAAAAGAGCTTTGGAGACGCTGCTTTAATATAATATGACAGAGCTGCAGTCATGCTTGCGATACTGCCGATAAGTAAATCGCATGATATATTTTTTTGCTTTACAATACGCAGTTTATATGTGGTTAAACGTAAACTCTCATTTTTGTGGCGTAAACAACAGAGCATATTGCCTAAGTATGTGTTATTATAAAAGCAGTAAAAATATGTATTTAGAATGAGGTGAAAATATGGCAGAAATAAAAATGACGCCTTAAGGGAACAGAAAAGGACAGACGCTATCAAAAAAACAATGAGAAATATGTGGAAATGGCTGAAAAAGAGGCGGAATCCGTAAATAAGACAAACGGACACGTGGGAAATGCCCAATACAAAAGAGAATACCGAGGCAATGCTTCATGCCTATGAAAGACTTGAAAAGGCGAGATATGCGGAGCTGAATGAAAAGGAACACAAGCTCAGCAGAATAGGAGCAGGCACAAGCGTAAGATTACATATAGAGGGCAAAAATATAAACGGTATATTTACCGAGGAAAAGGCTGAAAAGTTTATGGGATTTGAGGGCATTATTTTGAGAAACCTACAAAATGCCAAGAATATCCCTCAGTCCGATGCGGGTAAGGAAGAGTATCTGAGAGGTATAAATGCCGTAAGGGAATTTGAAAATGAAAAACTTGCGGAAATAAGAGGAATTGATAACGGAAGGCAGGCGCAGGCTCCGGCTGCACTTGCTTTGCCTGTACTGACCTCCGGCGGAGGCAGCAGAGGTATGTTATAATAATATATAACGGCTTAAGGACATGGGAGTTTACCTCCCGTGTGCCTGCCTGTTATGCAGGGCTTATGATTTGCCGTTATAATCATAATCAAAAGGAGAAACAAAATGGCTGAAAATAAGATCAAGCCCCGTATACTTACGGGATTTATGGAGCTGCTCCCGGCAGACCAGATATTGTTCAATAAAATATACGACACAATAAGAGGCGTATATGAAAGCTTTGGATTTTTGCCCCTTGACACACCTGTAATAGAGCTTTCTCAGGTGCTTCTTGCCAAGGCGGGAGGAGAAACGGAAAAGCAGATATATCGCTTTAACAAGGGGGATAACGATCTTGCGCTGAGGTTTGATCTGACTGTGCCTCTTGCAAGATATGTTGCCCAGCACAGCGGCGAGCTTACATTTCCCTTCAAGCGCTATCAGATGAGCAAGGTATACAGAGGGGAAAGACCGCAAAAGGGTCGTTTCAGAGAGTTTTATCAGTGCGATATAGACATAATAGGCAACGAGGAGCTGAGTCTTGTATATGACGGCGAGATACCTGCCGTAATATATAATATTTTCAGAAAGCTGGATTTTGGCAAATTTACAATTCGCATCAACAACAGAAAGGTACTCAACGGCTTTTTTGAGGCGCTTGACCTTTCTGATAATATAACGGACATACTCAGAGTCATTGACAAAATAGATAAAATAGGTTCGGAAAATGTTATATCAGAGCTTGAAAGGCTGAATATAGACAGCAGTAAAATACAGCGCATAATGGATTTTATAACCATATCGGGCACAAACAACGAGAAGCTGGAGGCTCTCAGAAATATCCCTATGGACAATGAAAAATTTGCCCAAGGCGTTGCAGAGCTTGAAAAGGTAACGGAATATATGCGTGATTTCGGCATAGAAGAGGATTATTTTGAGATAGATCTTACCATTGCAAGGGGTCTGGACTATTATACAGGCACGGTATACGAAACGGTTCTTGACGATTACAGAGATCTGGGAAGCGTATGTTCGGGAGGACGCTATGATAACCTTACCGAATACTATACAAATGCCAAGCTTCCGGGAATAGGCATATCGATAGGACTTACAAGACTTTTCTCTCAGCTAAAGGAAGCCGGTATCATAAGGGCGGAAAGCTCAAGCCTTGTAAAGGCGCTTGTGATACCTATGGGCGCAGATATGGAATATACGCTTAAGGCAGCGGGTAATATAAGAAATGCGGGAATACCTGTGGATGTATACTATGCCCAAAAGGGAATGAAGGCTAAAATGAAATATGCCGATAAGCTGGGGATACCCTTTGTTGCCATAATAGGCGAGGACGAGGTAAACAACAATACCGTAGCCCTTAAGAATATGACAACAGGCGAACAGAAGGTCGTAAATATAGACGATATTGCAGAGGAAATAAAGACACAGATGCGGAAAGGAAGTAATTGATATGGCAGAATTAATGCAGGGTATGAGGAGAAGCTGTTACTGCTGTGACGTAAATGAGAGCATGGTGGGACAGGAAGTTACCCTTATGGGCTGGGTAAGCAGGAAAAGAGAATTTTCACACTTTTCATTTATACTTTTAAGAGACAGAACCGGCATAGTACAGGCAGTTGTGGACAGAGATAGCTGCTCAAAGGAGGTTGCCGACAAGGATAAGGAAATAAGAGGCGAATATGTTGTGGCGGTAACGGGCAAGGTGGCTTTGAGAACGCCCGAAAACATAAATCCCAATATGAAAACGGGTACTGTGGAAGTAAATGTAGAGAGCATGAAGATACTTTCCGAGTCAGACACGCCTCCTTTCCAGATAGAGGAAAGCATAAATGTAAGTACGGAGCTGAGATTAAAGTACAGATATCTTGACTTAAGACGCCCAAATGTAGCGGAAAATATAGTGTTAAGGCACAAGCTTTGTCAGATAGTAAGGCAATTCCTTTCAGAAGAGGGCTTTATAGAGATAGAGACTCCTATGCTTACTAAGTCAACTCCCGAGGGCGCAAGAGATTATCTTGTACCAAGCCGTGTTCATCCGGGCAATTTCTATGCTCTGCCCCAAAGTCCGCAGCTTTTCAAACAGCTTTTGATGGTATCGGGCTTTGATAAATACTTCCAGATAGCAAAGTGCTTCAGAGACGAGGATCTGAGAGCGGACAGACAGCCTGAGTTTACTCAGATAGATATGGAGCTGTCATTTATAGAGCAGGATGACGTTATAGACGTAAATGAAAGACTTATAAAGAAGATATTCAAGGAGCTGAAGGGCATAGATGTGCCTACGCCTTTCCTCAGAATGCCTTACTGTGAAGCCATGGAACGCTTCGGCTCCGATAAGCCGGATATACGTTTTGGCATGGAGCTTCACGACATTACGGATATAGTAAACGGCTCTGAGTTTGGCGTTTTCCAAAACGCTATTGATGGAGGAGGCTCCGTAAGGGGCATAAACGCAGAAGGCTGCGGCTCCTTCCCAAGAAAGAAAATAGATTCTCTTGTAGATGTTGCCAAGACCTACGGAGCAAAGGGTCTTGCATGGATAATCGTAAACGAGGAGGGCTTTAAGACCACTATTTCCAAATTCTTTACAGAGGATAAGATAAATGAGATAATAGCTTGCTTTAACGCAAAGGCAGGCGATCTTATACTCCTTTGCGCAGACAAGAACAGTGTGGTATTTGACGCTCTGGGCGCTTTAAGGCTGGAAGTTGCAAAACGTCTTGAAATACTTGACGATAGTGAATATAAGTTCCTTTGGGTGACCGAGTTCCCGCTTCTTGAATACAGCGAGGAGGAAGAAAGATTTGTTGCAAAGCATCATCCCTTCACATCGCCTATGGACGAGGATCTTGTGTATATAGATACGGATCCGGGCAGAGTAAGAGCCAAGGCATACGACATGGTGCTTAACGGCTGCGAGGTCGGAGGCGGCTCCATAAGGATACATTCAAGAGAGATACAGTCACAAATGTTCAAGCTTTTAGGCTTTACTCCCGAGGACGCTCAGGAGCGTTTCGGCTTTTTGTTAGACGCATTCAAGTACGGCGCACCTCCTCACGGCGGTCTTGCCTTCGGTCTTGACAGACTTGTTATGCTTCTTACGGGAGCGGAAAGTATAAGAGACGTAATAGCCTTTCCAAAGGTAAAAGACGCAAGCTGTCTGCTGACCGATGCGCCTAATGTAGTAGATGAAATACAACTGGAGGAGCTGGGTATAGAGATCGCTCCTCAGGAAAAAACAGAGGTGGAATAAATGCTGGATTTTAAGGCAGAGCTTAGTAAATTCAAGCCCCTTCCCGAAGCGGAGCAGACAGATAAATATATTGACAGTGCAGTTGAAGATATTATGGATATCCTCAGAGATATCAAGAATAATAAATAAGGGGTGCCTTAATGGAATATCTTTCTAATTCGGTTCAGAGAAAAATAAGCTCCGTATCGCATAAATGCTATAACAGAGCCTTGGCGCTTTGCGGAGAGGACAAGATCTCCGACGCCATTGTAGCTCTTAAGGAAAGCATATCGCTGGATAAAAAGAATATAGATGCGCTCAACCTTTTGGGACTTTGTTATTACAGATTGGGCAGGATAACAGAGGCTATAATACAGTGGAACAGAAGTAAGAGCATGAAAATAACTGATAATATTGCCATTGACTTTCTTATTTCTGCCGACAATGACAAGGATACCGAAAAAATGCTGGAGTCCGTAACAAACTATAACGAGGCTCTTGCTTTTGCAAGGGACAACAATACCGATATGGCGATAATGTGTCTGAAAAAAGCGCTGGATAAGAATAAATATTTTGTTCCTGCCTGTGATCTTCTGGCTCTTTGCTATATGGAAAGAGGCAATAACTCCGATGCGCTTTCGCTTTTGCGCAGAGCCCTTAAAACAGACAGATCCGACAGCATTGCCCTTGAATATGCCGAAGCGGCGGGAGAGGGAAGAACTATGCTTTTTAAACCAAGGCGTAAGGAAAGCTGGGATAATACCCGTCCTACCGCAAGGTCTGTAAGATCCGGAGCAGATACGGGAAGCGGTATCATATGCTTTGGAGCAGGCATAGCCGCAGCCGCCATTATAGCAGGCGCTCTTGTTGTGCCGTCGGTCATACATCATTACAAATACAAGTATGACAGCCTTGAGACCAAGTACAATATACTGCTTAATGACAATAACAGCGCAGTGCTGAAAAATGAGGAAACGATACAAAGACTTACGGATGAGAATGAAGACCTTAAGTCAAGGCTTTACACCACAGGCTCACAGGAGCTTCAGCAAAGGGTAAAGACCCTTTCGGATATAAGGGCGTATTTTGATGAGGGAAATGCGGAAATGGCAGCGGATAAGCTCCTTTCCCTTAATACTTCGGGCTTTGGCGCAGAGGTAATGAAGGAGTACGATTCTCTCAGGACCACTGTTCTTCCTGCCGCTGCGCAGAAGTATTATGCCGCAGGAACAGAGGCAATGGGAGCAAAGGATGCTGAAACGGCAAAAAAGCTGTTTGAAAAATGTATACAGTGTATGGGAAACGGCGAGGAGCTCAGATACAGCGCAATGTATCAGCTCGGTAAAATAGCGGCTGATAAGGGCGAATATGAAGTTGCCGTCAATTATTTCAATACGGTTGCGGACAAGCATCCCGTAGCGTCTATTAAAAATGAAGCGATACAGCAAATAGAAAAAATAAAGAATAATTAAATGAGAGGTGCTTGTTATGTCAATAGTTCGTCCCTTTAAGGGATACAGACCCATACCAAAGCTTTGCGGCGCTGTTGCAGCCTTACCCTATGATGTTATAAGCTCAGAGGAAGCAAGGGAGATGGTAAAGGACGATCCATATTCCTTTCTTCATGTGGATAAAGCGGAAATAGATCTGCCGGAGGATATCGATATCTATTCCGACGCAGTTTATGCCAAGGCAGCGGAAAATCTGAACAAAATGATAAAGGAAGGCATATATGTGCAGGATAATAAGCCTGTGTTCTATATATACAGACTTATAATGAAGGGACGTTCCCAGACAGGGCTTGTTGCCTGTACGTCTATTGACGAATATATAGAAGGCAAAATAAAAAAACATGAGCTGACAAGGGCGGACAAGGAGGAGGACAGAGTGCGCCATGTAGACGCCTGCAATGCCAATACGGGTCCCATTTTTCTTACCTACAGAGCGGAAAGAGAAATAGATGACATTATAAATACATGGAAGCAAGAGCATGATCCCATATATGATTTTACAGCCCAAGACAATGTGGAGCATACCGTTTGGATCATTGACGACGAGGCTGTTATCAAAAGGCTCTCAATGGTATTTGCAAAGGTACCTTCTCTGTATATTGCAGACGGACATCACAGAAATGCCTCAGCCGTAAGAGTAGGTCTGGACAGGAGAAAAAAGGCGGGTAAGTACGATGAAAACGCAGAGTATAATTATTATCTTTCGGTGCTTTTTCCCGACAGTCAGCTTTATATAATGGACTATAACAGAGTTATAAAGGATCTTAACGGCAGGAGCGCCGAAGAATTTTTAAGCGATATAGGTAAAAAATTCAATGTTGAATTATACGAGGGCGACGGCTGTTATAAACCCGACAGAATGCATACCTTCGGTATGTATCTTGAAGGCAAATGGTACATACTCAGGGCAAAAAAAGAGATAATACACGAAAAGGACCCTGTGGAATGTCTGGATGTATCCATACTCCAGAATGAGCTTTTATCCCCTATATTGGATATAGGAGATCCCAGAACAGACAGCAGGATAGATTTTATAGGAGGCATAAGAGGGCTTAAGGCTCTTGTAAAAAGCGTGGATTCAGGCAAAATGAAGGTGGCTTTTTCAATGTATCCCACTACTATGGGACAGCTTATGAATATAGCCGACAAGGGAAAAATAATGCCGCCTAAATCCACATGGTTCGAGCCAAAGCTAAGAAGCGGGATTTTTATACATACTCTTGACTAACCGTGAATATACTTCTCCCTTTCAGGAAAAAATACATGTGTAACCAATTTATGTATTTATGGGAGGTTGTATTTATGGAAACATTAAAGGTATCAGCTAATTCACAGCCTAAATCCGTAGCGGGAGCTATTGCTGCAATTCTCAGAAATAATCAGGATGTGGAGATCCAGACAATAGGCGCAGGAGCAGTCAATCAGGCGGTCAAGAGCGTAGCCATAGCAAGAGGCTATGTGGCGCCTAACGGCATTGATCTTGTTTGCGTGCCTGCCTTTTCTCAGTCCGAGATAGAGGGCGAAATAAAAACAGGCATTAAATTTGAGATCTTAAGAAAGAGGGAATAATTAAAGAGAGGCGAGTACCTCTCTTTTTTTGCGCAGACGATCACCATTGGCTCATATACCTTTCTTCAAAGTCCTTTTGGGCTATACATTCATCAAGCTTACGCTTTACGCCTGAGGGAAGGAATGTTTTTCCCGTTCGGAACCCCTCTCTTACAGTATCTATAAATCTGTGAGGATATCGGAACACGGCTTTTAATATTTCGTATTCCTCATTGCTTATGCTTCTGCCTGCGGCGTATTTATTCATAGCCTCTTCAAGGCTCATATAAGGAGAACCGACGTTGTGAGAATAATAGCAGTTTTTTCTGGCATATCTTTTTATAAAAAAGGCTATATCCTCAATATAGCTTAAGTGCTTCATATTATCCCAGTCTATAATATACACACGGCCTTTTTTGTATATTATGTTTCCCTCTTTCAGTCCGTTGTGGCAGTAGGTGGCGCTTTCCCCGTAATCCATAGCCCTGAGCTGCTGCACGCTTTCCTCCGCTCTTTCCATATAACTGTCAAACACTGTGGAAATATCCGTATCCCATATACGCTTGCCCATAAGCTTTTTTATCCTTGCCATATCCTTAAGCTCTCTCGTGTATTTTTCCATAACTTTGTTTTTTCTTTCTCCTGCGGCATATACCATAGAGCTTTCCATGCTCCTCAGACATCTGTGTATATTGCCTATGCTCCGAAGAGTAAGGGCAACCTGATTATTGTTCATAAAATTCAGCTCGTTGGAGCCGAAAAATCTTGTGGCGGTGTATATTCTGCCGTCTCTTTCCACATAGGGCAGACCCCTGTCGGTCACAGAATATGTATCTATATTGGTTATGCCCATTTCGGCAAGCCCTGTTTTGACACTGTGTATCTCCATTATTTTGTTTATGCCCGGTCTGGCTTGGCAAAATGAATATGTGCCGTTGCTGCAGCTTAAAACATAGTAATACTTGCATTTATATACATTTAAGGGCTTTATGCCGAATTCCTCCGCTGCATCGTATATAAGAGAATACATAGCAATCCCCTCCTCTCATAAATTCTATGCTTGAAAATACTTGTATATACATATAAACACTTATATCCCATATGTTATTTTTATTCATTTATATTGACTTTTAAGCCAAATTTATGTATTATATATGTATAATTATTTATTAAGGAGGAAATACAATGAAGAAATTATTATCAATAGCTTTAGTCGGCGTTATGATGCTTGGCATCGTTGGCTGCGGCGGTTCTGCTGCCACTGATGAAAATGCCGATACTCCCGATACTGAGGCTGCCGCATCTCTCACAGGTACCGAGGGCAAGCTTATATGGGGTACAAATGCTGAATTTGAGCCTTATGAGTATATGGAGGGCGACAAGGTCATAGGCATCGATGCGGAAATAGCCGACGCTATTGCAGCTAAGCTTGGTCTTGAAGCGCAGGTGGAGAACATGGACTTTGACGCTATAATACCCTCTGTTCAGACAGGTAAGGTAGATATCGGTCTTGCAGGCATGACTGTTGACGAGCAGAGACTTAACAATGTTAATTTCTCAGACACATATGTAGAAGCAGGTCAAGCCATTATAGTTAAGGAGGGCTCAGACATTAAGTCTGCTGCCGATCTTACAGGCAAGGTAATAGGCGTACAGAGAGGTACCACAGGCGACGAATACGTTTCAGATGCGGAAAATGGCGTAGCTCCCGCAAGCGTTGAGAGATTTGCCAACGGTCCCGATGCAACTCAGTCTCTTATAACAGATAAGATCGACGCAGTTGTTATCGACAACGAGCCTGCCAAAAAGCTTGTTGAAAATGCAGACGGTCTTGTTAAGTTAGACGAGAACCTTACATCAGAGCAGTATGCCATAGCTGTTGCCAAGGATAATCAGGCGCTTCTTGACGCAATAAACGATGCTCTTAAGGAAATGAAGGAAAACGGCGAGCTTCAGGCAATATTAGACAAATACTTAAACGATTAATACAAGGGTGTGTATGATCTACACACCCTTATTTTGAGGAAAATAACTATGGGCGAATTGATTTATAACATTGCTAATATATTTGTATCCGATGACAGTGCCAAATGGTTTGTTACGGAGCTTTACAACAACTTTATAGACGACAACAGATGGACATGGCTTTTGAAAGGTCTTGGCATCACGATAAGGCTTACGGTTTTTTCATTTATATTCGGTCTTTTGCTGGGACTTACAATAGCCGTGATACGTGTCAGCTACGACAAGAGAGTGGATACTCCAAAACAGAGCTTTTCTCAGAAGGCAGGCAGATTTGTGCTGAGTATATTAAATGCCGTATGTAAGCTCTATCTCAACATAATACAGGGTACTCCCACTATCGTTCAGATAATGATAATATACTTTGTAATACTGGCAGACTCCACAAATAAGATAGGCGTTGCCACACTGGGCTTTACCATTAACTCCAGCGCCTATATTGCCGAAATAATAAGAGGCGGTATAAACGGCGTGGACAAGGGACAGATGGAAGCGGGAAGGAGCCTTGGCTTTGGCTACATACCCACAATGATATATGTTGTGATACCTCAGGCTCTTAAAAGCGCTCTTCCCGCTCTTTGCAACGAGCTTGTGGTACTTCTTAAGGAAACATCGGTTGCCAGCATGGTAGCTCTCCAGGATCTGCTTGCTGCCGCTCTTCTTATAAAGAGCCGTACATACAGCGCATTTTTCCCGCTTATTGCAGCGGCGCTTATTTACTTCATAATAGTTTCCATACTGAGAAATATTTCTGCGCGTATTGAAAGGAGGCTGAATTCAGGTGAAAGATAAAGAACCCCTTATCAAAGTCGAAAATCTGACAAAGGATTTCGGAAATGTCACTCTCGCTCTCGATAATGTGAACAACAATATATATAATGGCGAGGTAGTCGTTGTAATAGGTCCGTCAGGTTCGGGAAAATCCACTTTTTTAAGATGTCTTAATCTTCTGGAGGTGCCTACGGAGGGTCATATATATTTTGAGGGCATAGATATTACAGATCCCAAGAACGATCTGAACAAGCACAGGAGAAAAATGGGCATGGTATTCCAGCAGTTCAACCTTTTTCCCCACATGACAATTATGAGAAATCTTACCATAGGACCTATGAAGCTTCTTAAAAAGAGCAAGACAGAGGCTGAAAGCAAGGCTATGGAGCTTCTTAAGAGGGTAGGGCTTGCAGACAGAGCCGACAGCTATCCCAATCAGCTTTCGGGCGGTCAGAAGCAGAGGATCGCCATTGTAAGAGCCCTCTGTATGGAGCCTGACGTTATGCTCTTTGACGAACCTACTTCGGCTCTTGACCCGGAAATGGTCGGCGAGGTTTTGGACGTTATGAAAAGTCTTGCTCGGGAAAATATGACTATGGTCGTGGTCACACATGAAATGGGCTTTGCCAGAGAGGTAGGCTCAAGAGTTATATTTATGGAAAACGGAAAAATTCTGGAGGAAAACGAGCCTAAAGAATTTTTTGACAATCCAAAAAGCGAAAGACTTAAGAACTTTTTGGACAGAGTGTTGTAATAAAAAAGGGATTGTCTTTGACAGTCCCTTTTGCGTGTCGATAAAATCGACACGCTTGAAAGAAATGCCTAAAGACATTTCTTTCAGTTATCTTCGGTTTTAAAGCGTTATCCGAATAATATACAGAGCAAGCAGTATATCACAGGCTGATGTATCATATATATGGCAAGGGCATGCCGCCCTATAAAGCTGAGAGGCTTTATGCCCTTTACGGTATATTGCAGCATATTTCTTTTTTCAAATGCGATATATGTGAAAATACCTGTTGTAAATATGAATATCCAGGGTATAAGCGAAAAATAGTCAACGCCTTTATATGCATTTTCGGGAAAGCCTATATATGCCATTAAAAAGCCCTTGTACAGAAAGTGGGGAAGTTTTATGTTCAGTATATATCCCTTGTTTATATTTCTGAAAAGTAAAAACATAACAAATGACAGGCATATTCCCGCATAAAAATTTATTTTGTATATATATTTTCGCAAAACATCCCCTATAAGCATACAGGAGCCTATACATATAAGCACTCCGAAATATATACTGTTTTCAGGCATAAATATATTTGTAAAAAGGGATATCAAAACGCCGCAGAGCAATACTGTGATACCTCTTTTGACACTGCTTTTGCCCATAAGAACACAAAAGCCCGATATGAATATAAAGCTTATACATATGCTCTGCTGCCATATACGAGCATATGGGGAGGTATACCACTCCCAGTTTTTTCCGAATATATATACCATATCCCACAGGGCATGGTAGAATATCATACTTATAACGGCGATACCCCTTAATGTATCAACAAGACCGTATCTTATACCTTTATTCACATTATTCCCCCACAATTTATCTAAGTGTTTTTATTATAAGACTTCTCTTTTCAGGCTTGCGCTCTGAAATAATAACCGCATTTTTTATTGTATCTGCCGCTTTTTTGCACTTTTCGACATCCGATGCAAATATCTCGGCTATAAGGCTTCCCTTATTTATCTTATCCCCTGTGCGGCAGCGCATTATGATACCTGCCGAATAGTCAGGCGTGCATTCCTTTTTCTCTCTGCCTGCTCCCGTAATAAGAGCGGCTTTGCCTATGCTGAGGCAGTCTATGGAATATATGTATCCCTCTTTGTCCGCCTTCAGATGGTATTTGGCTTTAGGCTGAGGGAAAAGAGAATAGTCGTCTATAACATTGCTGTCTCCTCCCTGAGCCTCTATAAGCTCTCTGAATTTATCAATACCCTTGCCGTTATGTATGTTTCTCTCCATAAGCTCTATGCCTTGCATGGCGCTTTTTGCAATACCGCCCAACACGAGCATTTCCGCTCCCAAGGCAAGGGATACGTCTTTAAGCCTGCCTTCTTTTTTTCCCTTTAGTATTTCTATTGCCTCTATTACTTCAAGGCTGTTGCCTATATGCTCTCCCAAGGGTTCATCCATATCAGTAATGAGAGCCGTAACCTTTTTGTTCATGCTTTGACCTGCTTTTATCATGGTCTCAGCCAGCTTTACGGCGTCCTCCTCATTTTTCATAAAGGCGCCGCTGCCTGTCTTTACATCCAGCACGATGGCGTCTGATCCTGCCGCCAGTTTTTTGCTCATTATACTGGAGGCAATGAGCGGAAGGCTTTCGACGGTTCCCGTTACATCTCTGAGAGCATACAGATACTTGTCTGCCGGATCCAGCGCCATGGTCTGTCCCATTATCGCAATACCTATATCGTTTATCTGTTCTATCGCTTTGTCAATGGTCAGCCCTACATTGAAGCCGGGTATGGACTCAAGCTTGTCAAGAGTGCCTCCCGTATGCCCAAGACCTCTGCCGCTCATTTTGACAACGGGCAGTCCGAGAGAAGCCGTAAGAGGCGCAAGAACAAGCGTTGTCGTATCTCCGACGCCGCCTGTACTGTGCTTGTCTGTTTTTATGCCCTTTATGGCGGACAGGTCAAGCACATTGCCCGAAAAGGTCATAGCTCTTGTAATATCCGCCGTTTCTCTCTCGTTCATAGAATTTATGGTTATAGCCATGAGCAGAGCCGAAATCTGATAGTCGGGTATTGTCTTGTTTACGACGCCGTCTATAAAATACTGTATCTCCTCTTTGCTAAGCTCCAAATTGTTCTTTTTTTTAATGATTATATCTGTGATATTCATAAAAGCACCCTCTTTGCTTTGATAAAAATATGCCTCGGCAGATCATTGGGTGGGCTTTATAGCTCCAATAATTCATATATTTTATTTAATGTTCCGTCTAAATTCATTTGAGATACGTCGATAGTGATATCTGCGCATTTTTCATAAAGGCTTTTTCTCTCGTTCATAAGCTTGGCTATTTTTTTCTCTTTATTCTCTCCTGCAAGGAGCGGTCTGGAATTGTCATATCTAAGGTTGTAGGCGATCCTTTCGGGAGATGAGCTTAGGTATATTATGACGCCGCCCTTTTTAAGGTTGGCAACATTTTCGGCATTTTTAATTACGCCGCCTCCTGTGGCTATGATCTTGCCCTTAGGTACGGCAAAGCGCCTGCACAGCTCTTTTTCCATTTCCCTGAAACACATCTCGCCTTTTTTTTCAAATATTTCGGACACGGTCATGCCCTCTCTTTTTTCTATAAAGTCATCCATATCTATAAATTCCTTTTTAAGATTTAAGGAAAGCCTTTTTCCCACGCTTGTTTTTCCGCTTCCCATAAAGCCTATAAGCACAATATTCTTTTTCATTTCAGCAATTCTCCCTGTAATATTTTCTCAGCTCCGAGCAAAGCTTTTCTTTAAGCTCGCTTTCGAAGCTTTCGCCAAACCATATCTCCTCTGCCGCCACGGCTTGATACACCAGCATATCAAAGCCGTTCAGTACGGGTATGCCCTGACTTGACGCATCCTTTAAAAGCTGTGTTTCCCAAGGAGCATATATTACGTCAAACACAAGCTCCACATTCTTTTCCTTAAAAAATTCCTTATCCTTAATGGGACTTACGCCTACATTATTGCCAAAGCCCATTACGGTGGAATTTATGACTATATCCACGGAGTCTATGCCGTATATATCCTCAAGGGATATTGCTCTTGCGTCGCAGCCGTAGTTATCCGCTACGGTCTTTGAAAGCTTCTGAGCCTTTTCTATGGTTCTGTTGCTTATGTAGAGCTTGGCGCACCCTTTGTCTGCCGCCATAACGGCGCAAGCGTTTCCTGCGCCTCCCGCTCCAAGGAGAAGTATA
Source organism: uncultured Clostridia bacterium (assembly GCA_947624015.1). Classification (GTDB taxonomy): domain Bacteria; phylum Bacillota; class Clostridia; order Lachnospirales; family CAG-274; genus CANPXH01. The sequence goes on along the minus strand of CANQIA010000006.1, from coordinate 14,846 downwards.
TTTTTATTCTTTATATCAAATCCTCTGTTCTTTATGGCATAGTACACGCCTATTACATCCGTATTGTATCCCTCGTATCCCTTGTCGGTATATTTCAGCGTATTTACGGCGTTTATTACACTTGCATTTTTATCTATACGGCAAAGCTCATCCATAACAGCCACTTTGTGGGGTACGGTCACGTTCATTCCCTTTATGCCGAGAGCGTAAGCGCCTTTAATGGCAGCTCCGAGCATTTCCGGTCTGACCTCAAGGGCAGTATATATAAAGTCCTTATGGGTAATATTCTTGACAGTATTATGTATAACAGGGCTGAAGCTGTGATGAACAGGGCAGCCTATAACGGCATATACATCGGTGGTACCCTTTACATCTGTGTTTATATTATTCATTTTTACCTCCGTTTTTCCTTAAATATCTCAGATACATTTTTATCACTATCTTTTCAAAGGGTCTTTTAGGCGCAGTTACAAGCTCGTCTTTGGGGCTTACCTGTTTTACAAGCACCGAATATGCTCCCGCTCTGTTTCCGCACCATACGTCGGTAAATATCTGGTCCCCCATAATAAGAGTTTTTTCGGGCAATGACCCCAGCTTTTCCATAAGCCTTTTGAAGCCCTTTATACCGGGCTTGCCTGCTCTGTACAAATAGGGCATATTTACGGGAGTACAGAATATCCTGCTCCGCTCCTCCCTGCTGTTGGAAAGCACGGCGGTCTTTATGCCGGCATTTTTAAGGGACATGAAATATGCCGTAAGTTTGCTGTTGGGTACCTTTATCCAGTAGGGTACCAGAGTATTGTCTATATCAAAAACGACCGTATCTATATTCAAAGCTTTTATTTTTTCGGCAGTCATTTCATATACAGAGGAAATGTATTGGTCGGGGTAGAGAAATTTTAGCATAATATCACCTCATCTTATCTATACATTTATAATACTACACCAAAATTAAATTTTTGTAAATATTTTTATATCCGTTGCGTAAATAACTGCTCTATGCCTTATATATTGCCGACTAATGACAGTGTTTTGTCAAATTTGACATTTACAGCTATTTTTAGTATAATATTATGAATAGACTTAGAGAGAAGACCTAATATAAATATAAATTGGGAAGGGGTTTTTATTATGGCAGCTTATATATTTGATAAGCTACGGGAACTTGAGGAGAAGAATGCGTATCCTCTCCATATGCCGGGACATAAAAGAAACATAAGATTTATGCCTTATGATTTCAGATTGTATGATTATACGGAAACGGAGTGTACTGATAATCTGCATATGCCTGAGGGCATAATCGCAGATGCGCAGAATGCCCTTGCCGAGCTTCTGGGCGCAGACAGTTCTTTTATATTGGTAAACGGCGGCACAAGCGGTATGATAGCTTCAATACTTGCCTGCTGCGATCCCGGAGACAATGTGCTTGTTGCGGCAAATTGCCACAAAAGCGTATATGACGGACTTATAATGGCAGGGGTAAATCCCATATATATTTCGCCGAGCATAACCGAGGAAGGGCTTTGCGGCGGAATAAGCATAAGAGATATATTCAGAGCCTTTGAAAGCTATGATATAAAGGCTATGATAATAACAAGTCCCACCTACGAGGGCTTTACATGTGATGTCAGAACCATAGCAGATATAGTACATAAGCATGGTTCGATACTTATAGTTGACGAATGTCACGGCGCTCATTTTGTGTTTTCCGATGTATTTCCGCCCTCTGCTCTTTCACAGGGCGCTGATGTTGTTGTGAACAGTTGGCACAAGACGCTTCCTTGTCTTAATCAAGGGGCCGTGCTTAGTATAAAGGGCGGCAGAACGGACAGCATAAGGATAAAAGAGGCTGTGTCCATGATCAATACCACAAGTCCTTCATATCCCGTTATGGCGTCTGTGGACTATGCAAGGGATCTGCTCAGCAGGGACAAGAATCTTTTTTCATCTTACATACAGGTACTAAAGGATGCCCGCCACGAGCTTGCCCACTGCAAGACCCTTAAGCTTGTAAATGACAGCATAAAGGGGCAGAGCCACATAGCCGATGTGGATATAAGCCGTTTTACAATAATGGTAAGAACGGATATTACAGGAATGGATCTGAGCAGGATACTTCTTGATAAATATAATATAAGGATAGAGATGGCAGGTCTTCATCACATAGTTGCAATAACCACCGTTGCCGACGATCCCAAGGGCATAAAGAGATTTGTAAAAGCCATAACAGAGCTTGATAAAAAGTACGAAAGAAAATTCATAGAAAAGATACCCATATCAGGGCTTTCCGTTTCGGTACCGGAAATGACTCCGAGAGACGTTTATTTCAGCGGCAAGGAAACCGTAGCCTATGAGGAGGCTCCGGGCAGGATAGCCGCAGCGTCAATAATACCGTATCCTCCGGGCATACCTCTGGTACCTATGGGAAAGATCATAACAGGGGAGAACATAGAGAGCATTAGGCAGCTTAAAGCTGTGGGCATATCGGTCATCGGAGCCGAAAACGGCAGCGTGGCTGTGGTAAAAAAAGCAGATAAATGACATAAGAGAGTAAATATAAAATGGAGTGACGATTTATGGATATAAGCAAAATATCTGAACAGATAAATTCACTTACGATATACGGCAATATCAAGCATGACAAGATAATAGACATATTAAAGGATATACTTACAGAGCAGGACAATTTATCCTCTCTTTCACTGCTTGTTTCAAGGCTTACCGAAATGGCTGAAAAAAGCGGCTTTAGCGGTAATCTGTTCAAAAGCTATATTCTCCATCTTATGCTAAGGGATGAAAATGCGTTTACTCTCTTTTGCGAGAACAATGCAGATGTAAGGGATACGTCTGTGTATGCTCTGGCAAAGGCTGATATAGAAAAAATAAATCAGCTTGCGGATATTGACCTGTCAGAGCTGCCCGGCAGCGGACTTATGGACAGCGCAATTAAGGAAATAACCGATTACAGACCTGTGAACAAGGGAAATGCAATAGATTTTTGCAGGAATTATTCCGTTGACGATGTTATAGCTTTTCATAACAAATACGGCTGCGGAGATATATCCATGTATAAGTCCTTCCGCTACAACGACAAGAGAAAAACTCTTACGGGAGTGGCTTATCCCGATCCTATCACATTTAAGGATCTGATCGGCTATAAGGCTCAGATAAAGCAGCTTACAGACAATACCCTTGCTTTTTTAAAGGGCTACAAGGCAAACAATGTGCTTCTTGTAGGCGCAAGAGGTACGGGAAAATCCTCTTCGGTAAAGGCTCTTGTAAACGAGTATTTTGACATGGGACTGAGAATAGTTGAGATAACAAAGGAGCAAATAGCCAAGCTTCCCGATATACTTAAGCTTATAAGACACAGAGGAAGAAAGTTTATTATATTTATAGACGATCTTTCTTTTGACGAAAGCGAGATACAATACAAATATATGAAATCTCTGCTGGAGGGCGGCTCCGAGGGTCAGCCCGATAATGTGCTTTTTTATGCTACCAGCAACAGACGTCATATTATACAGGAAAAATGGTCTGATCGTCCTTCGGGCAGCACCGATGCCGAGATACACACACAGGACACCCTTAACGAAAAGCTCTCTCTTTCGGATCGCTTTGGTATAACCATATCTTATCCAAAGCCCACTCCCAAAGAATATATAGAGATAGTAAAGGGTATTGCCAAGGAGCAGGGACTCGTTATGGATGAGGAGCAGCTTAAGTCTGCGGCTATGTCCTGGGAGCTTAAGCAAAAGGGAATGTCGGGGCGTACAGCAAAGCAGTTTGTCAATGACATGCTCTGGAAAATCTCTCGTTAATAAAAAAATATGTTGCATATTTTGTGATTTGTGTTATACTTTATATACTTAGGAGGTGTATTATGAATATTGGATTGACAACTGAGGAAATTTTATATGCCGCACTTCTGGCATTTTGTATAACATGGTTTATAAATAATATCATAAAGATACGTTCTCTTCTTAAAAAGGTATCTTCCGTCAATAAAGACATAACGGCGGTAATGAACAGATGCTATGCTCTTTTCCCGACGGATAGGATAGAATTCCACGGTATTACCTTCAAGAGAGGTATGCATATTAAGATAACCACCACAGCCAATACTAATTTTGAGGGGGAATTCATAGGCAAAAATGCCAAAAATATGGTATGTATAAGGACCAACAAGTATATTATAGCTCATGAATTGAACAATATAACAAATATAGAAATGTGTGAACAGAATTAAAAAAGTCCCGGTTATCCGGGACTTTTGTCAATATATATTGACAGATCCAACCGATCGTAAGGCGTATTATAAGATAGGGATATTATCGATATCTATGTATAAATAATCTCCTATATTTTTATTTTTTATGGTCTCTATTGCAGGATCGGAATCATCTACGCCGATCCATTTTCTGTTTAGATCATACGCCGCCTTTAATGTTGTGCCGCTTCCTGCAAAGCAATCCATAACGATACTGTCCCGGGCAGAGGATTGCTTAATGATACGTTCCAAAAGCAATTCGTTTTTTTCGGTAGGATATGTTGGCTTCTGAGGGTCTTTGAATTTCCATATGTCCTGTATTTTCTTTCCCTTATGTTCATCTGCGTATTTTATTATTCTGGGATTTCCGCTTGAGGACCATTCTATTCTGCCCTCGCTGTCCAATCTGTCAAATTCCTTTGGATCCGTTCTCCAATGTCTTCCCTTGGGGACAGGCATATTTCTCCAGGGCTGTCCCGTAACTCCTTTGGTCTCTCCGGGAGCGTGCAAGGGGATAGTCGTATATCTTCTGCCCTTATTGTCTGTCTTTTTGAATCTTTTATTTATTTCCTCTTTGTCTAAGGGGATCTTAATATCGTTCCAAATATTCTTATCGTATTTCTTGGCATAAAATAATATTATATCCTTTTCATTTCCATAGGCTTTTCTGTAAAAATTTTTGGGATTGGATTTTATTCTGGTAATGTCGTTTTTAAAATTTTGATCTCCAAATATCTCATCCATTATTATCCTTATGTAATGACCTATCTTATGATCTATGTGAAAGTATATAGAGCCTTTATCCGATAATAATTCGTACATTAATATAAGTCTTTCTCGTATGAATTCCAAATACTGATCCATAGTCATCTTGTCGGAATATGCTATCTTGCCGTTTTTTGAATAACTGATAGAGTTGGCTCTTTCCGTATCCATTACAAAATCCTGATTTGTGTTGAAAGGGGGATCAATATATATCAAGTCGATCTTTCCCTTGTATTCCTTTTGTAATAATGATAATACCTTTATATTATCCCCTTTGAATAAAAGGGATCTGTTTTTTTCAATATTTAAAGAGTATTCTGAGCATATTTTTTTTGCGTCGTTTATAACGTCTTCTCTGTCCCTTTTGCCTTCAAACATTAATTCCATATGCCTACCTCCAAATGACGATACTCCCTTGATACAGACCGTTTAGATTTAACATCCATATTCCTCTATATTTTATCATAATAAAAGAAAAAAATAAACACTTTTAATTTTTTTTAATTCCATCTACATTGTTTGCTCGGAAGTGAAGATATGTCTTTATGTATCCCAAAAGAAAAAAATCAATCAGTAAAATGATTGATTTTTGGATAGGTCTGCTCTGTATTTTCGAACAGATAGGTTGTCAGTGCCGCTGACGGGAGTCGAACCCGTATGGTTATCCCGCACGATTTTGAGTCGTGTGCGTCTGCCAATTCCGCCACAGCGGCATATAACATTATTATTTTAATATACCGCAAAGCGTTTGTCAAGAAAAATATGCCTGCCCATCCGTATAAAACAAGTATTTGTTACCGTATCGCTCTGTAAGGGGCAGGGCAAAATTGTTTTGCTCCCAGGGAGCAGTTTTTCAGTCTGCTTTTGGCGGATTGCTTTTTATATCGCTTGTAAGCTCCTCTGCGTCTTTATCGTCAAGAAGAGAGCGAAGTATATTGTCGTATATGGTGGTAACGTTTTCCTTCCAGTTTTTGCGAACCTGCTTTGCCATTTCCTTTGAAACGACGGTCACGTTAAGCTCCATAAGGGTAAGGTCGTTTTCTATGATACAGCATTTTACAACGTATTCGTCTTTGCTGTGCATAAAATAATTGGCTGAGACTTCATATTCTTTTTTTATCTGCTTTCTGTACTTACGCACATAGGCGATGATGCTGTTGCGCTTGGAATCCGGCAGGAGCTTTGAAAAAACGTGAACGGTCTTTTCGCCGTCTTCCGTAAGAGTGTAGTAGGTATTATTATTTTCTCTGAATGTTTCAAGTATGCCGTTATCCTCCATATCGGACACATATGTCTGAAATTCCATAAAGTCCATATAGTCTACGGCAAAGTCGTTGAGATGTCCCCATGAAAGGGGCATATCCATCTGATAGAGCAAATAAAGTATAATAAGTCTGTTTTCGGCTACAAGTCTGCTTGGTTTCATAAAAAAATACCCTTTCCTTAAAAATGTCGCATTACTGAATATTATACTTTATTTTGTCATATAAGTAAACATAATATTATATAAAAAATTAAATCGATATTTTGTATAATATGTCCATTAAAAAGGTCTGCACCCTTGAAAAGACCCTCTCTTTATAAATTCCTTTGATACCGAATTAAGCACACGTCTTTTATCGAGGCTCCACCAAGGGGCGAAAAGCGTATTTTTTTTGCCGTCGCCTGTTATCCGATGTATTACGATATGAGGCGGTATCCTTTCGATAATATCCGCCACGGCGTTTACATATTCCTCAAGTGTAAAAATATGGAAGGGTTCTTTCTCATACATACAGTACAGCTCAGTACCCTTTATAATGTGAAGAAGCTGGAGCTTAAGTCCTCTTGCGCCACATTCAAGGGCAAATCTTACAGAGGAAAGCATATCCTCAAGGCTTTCATGGGGCAAGCCCAGTATAATGTGGGTAACATTGTCTATATTTCTTTTGCCGAGCATTTCCATAGCTTTTATATATGCGTCGTTTTTGTAGCACCTGTTCATTGCAAGGGCAGTGTCTTCATTTGAGGTTTGAAGCCCCAGTTCCACACATACATATGTTCTCTTTGAAAGCTCGTCGAGATAGTCCGCTATCTCTTCGGTAATACAGTCGGGTCTTGTTGCAATAGATATGCCAACAACGTCGGGCAGAGAGATAGCTTCTTCATAAACAGCCTTAAGTCTTTCAACAGGCGCATAGGTATTTGTAAAGGCTTGAAAATACATTATATACTTTCCCCGACCCCATTTATTTGCCATTTTCTCTTTCATTTCGCTGTACTGTGTTTTTATAGAGGTATTTCTTTTACCCGCAAAGTCTCCCGACCCTTTTTCGCTGCAGAATATACAGCCCCTTTTTGACAGGGTACCGTCTCTGTTGGGACAGGTAAAGCCTCCGTCTATGGCAAGCTTTATTATTTTTTCGTTAAAAATATCTCTGTAATGATCGTTTACGGAATAAAAGGGGTGTTTGGGTCCTAATTGCATAATACCTCGCTGTCCTCGTAGAGAGAATAAATAATGGCTTCCGTTACTTTTTTGCCTGTGTTTTTTTCTATGGCTTTTTTATACAGGTCAAGCTGTATCTTATATCTTTTTACAAGAATATCCGTGTTGTGCTCGGGCACATAGTCCGTTTTATAGTCCACAAGTATGATATGATCTTCTTCCGCAAAATACAGGTCTATTATACCGTGTATCATTACGTCGGTATCCGTCTTGTATTTGTTGCCGTAAATTTCCTTTGAATTTATCTGCATTACAAAGGGCGCTTCCTTGTATACCTTGTCCGCTTTGCGTATTCTGTCGCAAAGCGGAGAGCTTATAAAACGACTGAGCTTTTCAATATTTATGGAGCTTGCTTCTCTTGAAGAAAGTATCCCTTGATCCTTCAGACGTTCCAAAAGCTTTTTGATATCCTCTTCTCCCTTTATCGCCTTAAAGTCCATATGCTCAAGTACGCTGTGGTAGAGAGTGCCTCTTGTTGCCGCTCTGAGAGTGTGATGCTTTTTATTTTCAAGGTCGGGTATATATATGTTGCTTTTGCCGTATTGCAAATAAGAGTCTTCCTCTTCCGCATACATTCTCTTTACTTCCGAAATGGATGTTTTTGAGGGTATGCTGTGAAGCTCATTGTAGGGATAAACATAGCTGAGGTTTTTGTAAAGCTTAGGGTCTGTATCCGCTCCCTCGGGCAGCATAGATACCGCAAGCTTTTCGGCAGCTTCTTTAGAGCCCTTCGTACACAGCTCATATATTTCATCGGGAGTTATTATACTGTCTTCAATATATTCTTCGGCGCCAAGCTTTTCCTTTCTGACAAGCGCCATAAGTATCCAGAGCATTCTGTTCTGATTGCTCAAAAGAAGGCTCGGAGGCAGTTTTTTTTCTTCCCTGTCGTACAGATAGCCAAGCTTTGCAAGCTTTTCCTCTGCCTTTGAAACAGAGCCGATAAGTATAAGCTTTTCCTTGGCTCTTGTAAGAGCCACATATAAAAGACGCATTTCCTCGGACAGGAGTTCGTTTGTACCTTTGAGCTTAAGAAGAGTGTAGGGCAGAGATACTGTCCTTGTTCTGTATTCCACATCCAAATGCCTTGCGGCAATGCCATAGCTTCTGTGTATAAGAAGATCCTCGCCCAGATCCCGCTTATTAAAGCGCTTGTCCAGTTCAGGCACGAAAACAACGGGAAATTCAAGCCCCTTGCTGCCGTGTATCGTCATTATTCTGACACGGTCTTCGCCTCCGGACAGGGGAGAAGACTGCTGTATTGACGCTTCGTTCAGATAGGCTATAAGCCTTGTAATATTAAAGCCTTGATTTTTTTCAAAGTCTGATACGATCTCGCAAAAAGCCCTAAGATTTGCTTGACGAAGCTTGCCGTTTTCAAGTATGCCGCAGTAGTTATAGAAGTCGGTATCGTCGTATATTTTGGCAATAAGGGCTGATAATGTATTGTTTCTGCTATATTCTCTGAGATCACCAATATCGGCAAGAAATTTCCTTAGCTTAAGGGAAAGCTCATCCTCAAAGCTTTCGGCATAAGCCGTTACCGCCTTAAAGAAGAGCTTTTCATCGGAATTTATGCTTATCATTGCAAGATCGTTGCTGTCCAGAGAGTATAGAGGCGATGTAAGCGCCTGTATAACATATATATCCTGCAGGGGATTGTCTATTATATTCAAAAGAGAAATGACAGTGCTTACCTCATAGGTCTTTGCAAGAGCGCTGTCCTTTTTATCTACCTCTGAGGGAATGCCTCTTTCTCTAAGGGCGGAGGCGTAGGCTTCCGCATTGATCCTGTCCTTTAAAAGTATGGCTATATCCCTTGGATGTAGGTCTTCATATTCTCCTGTCTGTATATTGTATACCTTGTACCGATCGAGCATTTGGGAGATCCTGTATGCTGTCAGAAAAGGAGCGTACATATTCTCGGGTATAGATATGTCATCGCCCTTGGCAGACGTATCTATTATATATATCTCCGTTTTGTCCTCATCTCTTAAGGGATAAGGCGCTCTTGCGTAGAGAGCCGCTTTGCTGTCGTAGTTTACCTCTCCAAGCTCCTTGCTCATAAGCTGATAGAAAAGGAAATTACAGCTTTCCAATACCTTTGCTCCCGAACGATAGTTTTCCGAAAGGGGTATAAGCACCTTTTCTGCTTCCACATCTGTGCTGTAGCTTTCATATTTGTCTGAAAATATTTCGGGAGTAGCCATTCTGAAGCGGTATATTGCCTGCTTTATATCCCCTACCATAAATATATTGTTTATACCTCTGTTCTGCTTTGAAACAGCGGTAAGTATTTCCTCCTGAAGATAATTGCTGTCCTGATACTCGTCTATTATTATTTCATGGAACTGCTCTTGAAACTCTATGGCGGAGTCGGTAAGGCTTCCGTCTTCATTTCTAAGTATGTTAAGGCACATATGCTCAATATCGCTGAATTCAGCCAACTGCTCCTCTGTTTTTCTGTTAAGAAACATTTCCGAAAAATCAATGACCGTGTCTATAAGCTCCCTCATTACAGGCGCCTGTATTTTTTCTATGGCGTTGGCAGTATCCTCGTCATAGGGAAAAAGAGAAGCATTCACATTTTTTTTGGAATATATCTCTCCGATAGTGTCCTTGAACATACCTCTCAGAGAATTTATGGCTTCAACGGTCTCCTTAGGCACCGTAGAGCTTTTGTCCGCTGCGGAGCGGGCGTAAGCGATATTTGATATATAGCTTAAAAAATCACTGTCTATACCTGCGTAACACTTTTTTATAAGCGTGTCTATAATGACTTTATCGCTGTTTTCTGCGCCAAAAAGTACCTTTTCAAGATGCTTGTGGTATCCGCCGCTTTCTCTGTACAGAGCTATAGCCGTTTCATGTATCTCTTTTGCGCTTGAGAGCTTTTTGAGTATTTCATTCTTAAGGAGATCTCCCCAGAGTGTGGAGTATATGCTCTTATCCGTATCCTCATACATTTTGCGACATTTTTTCAGCCATGCTGTGGGATAGGGCTGTGAGCGCGAAAAATCGTATATGGAATATATACATTTTTCAAGACCTTTGTCGGAATACTGGGGAGAGAAATAGTCTGAAAGAGCGGTAAATCCCTCTCTTTCTTCGCTGTATTTTTTCTCTAAAAGCTCATCCATTACTTCCTTTTTAAGCTGCGCCGTTTCATCTTGAGTTACCGTTCTGAAATTAGGATCCAGATCCACAAGATGAAAGTTGCGCTTTACTACCATTGAGCAAAAAGAATCTATGGTGGTAATATGGGCTTTATTCAAAAGCACAAGCTGTTTGCGAAGATGCGCAGTAAGCTCCTCGCTGCCGTTTTCGTTAAGACTCTCTTTGCGAATAGACTCGTTTATGGCTTTGCCTATCCTTTCCTTCATTTCTGCCGCCGCTTTGTTAGTAAATGTTACAATAAGGAGATCGTCGATATTTACTTTGCTTTTTATATCCGTAAGCATGGACATTACTCTTTGGACAAGTACATAGGTCTTGCCTGAGCCTGCTGCGGCGCTTACAAGTACATTTTTGTTTCTGATGTTTATTGCAAGAGTCTGTCCTGCGCTGGGAGATAGATCTGCCATGGTGTCTCTCCTTTTGAGTCTTATTTATGCTATACGGCTTCGTCGGTGCCGTTGCTGAACTGGTTCATATACAGGTCATAGTAAAAGCCCTTGGCTGCCAGAAGCTCTTTGTGGTTGCCTCTTTCAACGATCTCTCCGTCCTTAAGCACCGCTATAAGATCGGCATTGCGTATGGTGGAAAGTCTGTGGGCTATTACAAAACTGGTCTTGCCCTTCATAAGGTTGAGCATAGCCTTTTGTATTTTTATTTCCGTTCGGGTATCTACGTTGCTCGTAGCCTCGTCAAGTATAAGTATCTTAGGGTTGGCAAGCATAGTTCTGGCTATGGCTATCATCTGCTTTTGTCCTTGTGAAAGAGAGTCGTTATCCTCGGAAAGCTCGGTATCGTAGCCCTGGGGCAGACGCCTTATGAATTCGTGAGCCTGTGAAAGTATAGCCGCCTGCTTTACTTCGGCATCGGAGGCGTCAAGCCTGCCGTAGCGTATATTCTCCATAATAGTACCCGTAAAAAGATATGTGTCCTGAAGCACTATGCCCAGAGAGCTTCTCAGACTGTCCCTTGTAAGATGGGTAATATCCTTGCCGTCTATTGAAATAATTCCCTGCTGTATGTCATAAAAGCGCGTAAGCAGATTTATAATAGTGGTCTTTCCTGCACCGGTAGGACCTACAAGGGCTATTGTCTGTCCCGGCTCTGCGTATAGATCTATATGCTTTAATATAGGGTGATTTTCCTCATAGGCAAAGCATACGTCCTTAAAGTCAACTCTGCCCTTTACATTGTCAAGAACAAGAGCGTCTTTGTCATCGGCAGGCTCAGGCTCCTGATCCATTACCTGAAATACTCTTTCGGCGCCTGCTATGGCTGAAAGCAAGGTATTGTACTGCATCGCCAGTTCATTAAAGGGTCTTGCAAACTGCTTGGAATAAATGAGAAAGCTGGTTATAACGCCGGGACTGATGCCTATAATGGCGCCTGTTACGGCTATAAGACCGTAGCAAAGGCTGTTTATAAGAGTGGAAGCAGGTCCCATAAGTCCTGAAAATATCTGGGCGTTGGTGCCTGCCTTTCTCAGCTCCTCGTTCATTATGGTCAGTCTTTCCAGCTCGTCATCCTCCTTGACAAAGGTCTTTATAACCTTTTGTCCCGTTATGGATTCTTCTATGTTTCCGTTAAGGGCGCCGAGTACTCTCTGCTGCTCCTTAAAGTAGACTCTGGATCTTTTAGTTATAGCCTTCGTTATAATAAAAAGCACAGGTATGGCAAGAAGGCACACAAATGTAAGAGGCAAGCTGAGGCTCAGCATAAAACCCAGAACGCCTACTATCATAAGAGCGCTTTGAAATGCCTGTGAAAGGCTGGTATTGAGAGAAAGCGAAATATTGTCCACATCATTTGTTATACGGCTCATAATATCGCCCTTGGATGTGGTGTCGTAGTACTTAAGGGGCAGTGTCTGCATTTTGTCAAAAAGGTCTTTCCTTATGGCAAATACCGTATTCTGAGATACGTTTACGCAAAGCTGTGTCATAAGCCATGTAAATGAAGCCGAAAGGGCATATACCACCACAAGCACGGCTATTACCTTTGACAGCTCGCCAAATCTGCCGGGCAGCACATATCTGTCTATTGCCGTACCCACTATTCTTGTAGACACAAGATTTGTAAGCACCGAAAATGTTACAAAGAAAAATACAAGAAAAAGCTTAAGCTTGTGTATTGATACATAGTGCCACAGCCTTAAAAGAGTCTTCTTCATCTCCTTGGGCTTTTGTACGGGCATAGCTCTTTTCTGTCCCTTGTTGGGAGGTATATTGTTGTTTACTGCCATTATTGATCATCCTCCCTCTTAAGCTGTGAATTGTATATCTCCTGATATTCTTTGCTGTTTTCTATAAGATGTTCGTGATCTCCCACTGCCGTTACCTTGCCGCTGTTTATTATGACAATTTTGTCGGCGTGCATAACGGAGGTTATTTTCTGGGCTATTATTATTTTTGTGATACCCTTATAGTTTTCTCTCAGGGCTTTTTGTATCCTTGCTTCCGTAGCGGTGTCCAGAGCAGAGGTGCTGTCGTCGAATATAAGTATCTTAGGCTTTTTTATAATGGTACGGGCAATGGATACCCTTTGCTTTTGACCGCCTGAGATATTGACGCCCATTTGTCCCAGCTCCGTATCGAATCTGTCAGGCATTTCGCTTATGAACTCGTATGCCTGAGCATCCTTTGCCGCTGCGATTATCTCCTCGTCTGTGGCGTCTTTTTTGCCCCACTGTATATTTGCCCTTATGGTGCCCGAAAACAATATGGGCTTTTGCAGTACTATGCCTATGCTCTTCCTAAGATAGTCAAGACCTATTTTGCGTATGTCGGTACCGTCTATTTTTATAGAGCCTTCCGTTACGTCATAAAGCCTTGGTATAAGGTTTACCAGAGTGGACTTGCCTGCGCCTGTTTCGCCGAGTATACCTACGGTCTCGCCGCTGTTTATTTCAAGGCTGATATTTTCCAGAACAGGATCTCCAGTGCTTCCGGGATAAGCAAAGGATACATTGTCAAATGTGATATTGCCGTATTTTATGGCGTTGTTGTCGGGAGCGTCGCAGTCTTTGATATCGGTCTCGGTGTCAAGGACCTCGTTTATTCTGTCTATGGACGCCTTTCCTCTTGTAAGCTGCATAAGAGCCATACCTACCATCATAAATGACATAAGTATCTGATTGATATAAGTGATGTATGCCATAAGATCGCCTGTTTCCATAGAGCCTGCATACACCATGTTTCCGCCTCTCCACAGTATTATTATTATGACGTTGTTGAGTACGAACATCATAATGGGCATTATAAGAGTCATTATCCTAAAGGCAGATATGGTAGTATCCCTAAGATCTCTGTTTCTTGTGTCAAATTTATTCTTTTCCTCCTCGGCTCTTACAAAAGCCTTTATTACCCTTACGCCTGAAAGGGCATCCCTCATGACCGAGTTGACATTGTCTATCTTCTCCTGTACCAGTCTGAAAAGAGGGAAGGTGTGCTTTATTACAAGCACGATCGTGATACCGAGTATCAATACGGCTGCCACAAGTACAAATGTCAGCTTTACATTTATAAGAAATGCCATGGCAAGACCGCCTATAAACATAAAAGGCGAGCGCACAAGCATCCTCAGACTCATAAGAACTATGAGCTGAGCCTGAGTAATATCGTTTGTAAGTCTTGTGACAAGAGATGACGTATGGAATTTATCCAGATTTACGAATGAAAAGCTCTGTATCTTTTCAAGCATTGCCCCTCTTATGTCGGTGCCAAAGCCCTGGGAAGCCTTTGAGGCGCATACCGTACAGCCTACGCCGCCTACAACTCCGCAAAGAGCGGTAATTATCATTAAAATACCCCGTGATATGATAAAGGCGTTATTGCTCTGAGCAATACCTGTATCTACGATAGAACTCATTATCCTTGGAATAATAAGCTCACTGGATACTTCTATTATCATAAGAAGGGGTGCAAGTATCGTATATATAATATAGGGCTTCAGATATTTCAAAAGCTTTTTCATGTACATTCCTCCAAAAGTTAGGTTTCTAACAATATTTTAAGTTAAAATTGTGCAATTGTCAATATATTTGTTGTTGAAAAAATGAAAAACATTGAGTATAATATAACATATCGGAAGGTGAAAATAAAGCTCGCTTTAATTTGCACCGAAGATATGTTACCGACACGTCAGTGGAGG